>NZ_JBIBBZ010000024.1:0-59072 GCF_042900925.1 Streptomyces sp. NPDC012825
ACGGCATCGTGGTGATCATGACTGCCCCCTGGAGGGGATCGAACCGGTGGGCACGGATGTGTACAGGGGATTCGGAGCCGCGCCGCCGCCGGATGTCGCGTCCGGTGTTCCGGGAGCGGTCTTCTCGCCGCGGTCGAGAATTTCTCCGGCGTCCCGAGAATTTCTTCGGCATCCGTTCGTCCACGGCACCTTCGGCTCCGAATCCCTCATGTCCTGCACAGCGAGAACGGCGACGGAGCGGAGGCCGTCATAGGACGGCCCCCCTCGGACACGCCCGCCGGCTCTCGTACGTGCGCACCGATGCGATTCGTTCGAAGGAGGTGGATCCGATGACCGCATCCATCCGGCTCCGCCGTCTGGTGGCGGGCGCCGCGGCGTCCGGCCTGCTGGCCGGCGGTGCCGCGCTCGGTCTGTCGGGCACGGCGGCAGCCGCCCCGGCGCCCTCGTCCGTCGCCACCAGTGTGGTGACGACCGATCACCACGACCGGTGCGAGTGGAAGAAGGGCCACTGGGAGAAGAAGTGGGTCAAGGGCCACTGGGAGAAGAAGGCCTTCCCGCACAAGACCTGGCACCCGGGTCAGCACGACAAGCACGGCAAGTGGCACAACGGCCACTGGAGCCATGACCACGTCTACAAGTGGGTCTACGTTCCCAGCCACTGGGACCACGTCTGGGTGAAGGGGCACTGGGACTGCCGTCACCGCTGACGCGGAGCCCCGGGGTGGGGTCGGGAGCACGGCTCCCGGCCTCACCCTCCCGTACCAGCGGCCGGTGGGCGTCACCTCCTGTGCCGCGAAGGGGTGCGGCGCGGCGGCCTGGGAAGGAAACCGCTGGTCCGGGCGGCGTACGCGGCGAAACCGGGACGGTCGGCCATGCGCTTCTCCAGCAGGCGTTTGCCGCTGCCGACGGTCAGCAGCAGGGTCATCACGACGGGGGAGACGAGAGCGGCGAGCGCCGTCTGCCAGGTGGTGCAGGCCAGGAGGTACAGCCCCCACCAGACGAGCGCGTCGCCGAAGTAGTTCGGGTGGCGGGTCCAGGCCCACAGCCCCCGGTCCATGACACGGCCGCGGTTCGCGGGATCGGCCTTGAACCGGGCCAGTTGACGGTCGCCGACGGCCTCGAAGACCAGTCCGGCCGCCCACGCGGTCACGGCGACGGCGTCGAGCGGGCCCAGCGGCGAAGGGCTGTGGGCGGCCAGCTGGACGGGCAGCGAGATCAGCCAGACGAGACCCGCCTGCGCCAGGTACACGGTGCGCAGCGCGTACCAGGTGCGGTTTCCCGGTGCCTTGTCGAGGAGTTCGGCGTAGCGCGGGTCCTCGCCGTGGCCCCGGAAGCGGTGGGCGATGTGCAGCGAGAGCCGCAGCCCCCAGACGACGGTGGCCGCGGTGACCAGCAGCCGCCGCCCGTCGTCGCCGTGCCCGTCGGACAGGACGAAGGAGACGGCGGCGACGGAGCAGAAGGCGAGTCCCCAGGCGATGTCCACGACGCGGTGCAGACCCCGGCGGACGGCGAGGGTGAACGTGACGAGCAGGACCCCCACCGCCGTGGCGGCCGTGGCGAGGAGACAGGGGACGAGCGCGCCCCAGTCGGGCGGGCTCACGGCCGTCCGTCCGTGTCGTACCAGGCGGCGGGGGTGGACGACACGCCCGAACCGCCCTCACGGGTGGGGCGGACGGCGAGGATCTGGTCGACGCCCATGCGCCGCTCCGAGAACGCGAGGGACGCACCGGCCAGGTAGAGGCGCCAGACGCGACAGGTCGTCGTGCCGACGAGTTCCTCGAATTGGGGCCAGTGGGATTCGAGCCGGTCGCGCCAGGCGTCGATGGTCCGCGCGTAGTGCTCGCGGACGGACTCGACGTGCCGGGCCTCGAAACCGGCGGACTCCAGCACGTCCACGGTCCTGCCGACGGGACGCATGTGCATGTCGGGGGCGATGTAGGTCTCGATGAACGCCCCTCCGCCCGGCGCGTTCGCACCCCGGGACATCTGCTGGACGAACAGCCGGCCGCCGGGGCGCAGCGCGCCGTACAGCTTCGCCGCGAAGTCCGGGTACTCGGCGTCGCCGACGTGCTCGCCCATCTCGACGGTGGACGCCGCGTCGAAGCCCGCCGCGTCGATGTGGCGCCAGTGCCCGAGCTCGACGTCCACGAGATCGGCCACGCCCTCGCGCACGCACCGGTCGGCGACGAAGTCCCGCTGGGCCCGGGAGAGGGTGACGGCGGTGACGCGGACCTTGTGCTCGCGGGCCGCGTGCACGGCGAGCGAGCCCCAGCCGCAGCCGACGTCGAGGAGCCGGTCCCCGGCGCGCAGGCCGAGCTTGCGGCAGATCAGCTCCAGTTTGTCCCGCTGGGCGTCGGCCAGACCGTAGGAGGGGTCGTCGGGGCGGGCCCAGTACCCGCACGAGTACGCCATCGACTCGTCGAGCAGCAGGGCGTAGAAGTCGTTGGAGAGGTCGTAGTGGTGGCTGATCGCGGCCCGGTCGCGGCCCGTGGTGTGCAGCCGTCCGCCGAGTCGGGCCCGGCCGCCGGGGCGGCGCGGCGGCGGCCCGGCCGCGCCCAGGCCCACGGCCAGGGCGCCGGCCGCCGCCAGACCGGCCGGGCCCGGCCGGGCGGCCCCCTGGTCGCGGACGGCGCGGCCGGCCCGGGACAGGGCCGGGGCGAGGTCCCCCTCGACGTCGAGGTCCCCGGTGACGTACGCCTCCGCCAGGCCCAGTTCGCCCGGCTGCCACAGCAGGCGGCGCAGGGCGGCGGGGGAGCGGAGCGAGACGAGGGGCGCGTCGGCGGGGCCGGCCGTGCTGCCGTCCCAGGCGCGCAGCCGTACCGGCGGCGGACCGGTGACGAAGTGGCCGAGCAGTTCGGCGAGACGGTCGGCGGCGGGCCTCATCGGGGGGTCCCTTCGGTCAGGAGGATCTGGCGGACATCGAGGTAGCCGGAGCGGAAACCGGCTTCGGAATAGGCGAGGTACAGCTCCCACATGCGCCGGAAGACGGTGTCGAAGCCGAGGGCGGCGACGTCGTCCCGCCGGGCGGTGAACCGCTCCCGCCACAGGCGCAGGGTCTCCGCGTAGTGAGGGCCGTAGCCGTTGTCGGCGACGGTGCGCAGCCCGGCGGCGGCGGAGTGCTCGTCGAGGGCCTCGCGGGAGGGGATGAGGCCGCCGGGGAAGACGTACTTGCTGATCCAGGTGTGGGTGGCGGCGGTGTGCAGCATCTGCCGGTGGCCCATGGTGATGGCCTGGAGGGCGACCCTGCCGCCGGGCGCGAGCGCGCCGCGCAGGGTCCGGAAGTAGGAGGGCCAGTACTCGGCCCCGACCGCCTCGATCATCTCGACGCTGACGACGGCGTCGTAGCGGCCCTCGGCGTCCCGGTAGTCGCACAGCCGGACGTCGACCCGGTCGGCCAGGCCGGCCGCCCGTACGCGCGCGCGTGCGAGGTTCGCCTGCTCGTGGGAGAGGGTGAGGGTGGTGACCCGCGCGCCCCGGGCCGCGGCGCGCAGGGCGAGTTCGCCCCAGCCGGTGCCGATCTCCAGGAGCCTCGTGTCCGCGCCGACCCGGGCGAGGTCCAGAAGCCGGTCGATCTTGCGGTGCTGGGCGTCCGTCAGGGACGCGAAGCGGGCGGGGAAGGCGGGGAACAGCGCGGAGGAGTAGGTGAGGGACGGGTCGAGGAACGTGGCGAACAGCTCGTTCGACAGGTCGTAGTGGCGGTGGACGTTCCGCCGCGCTCCGTCGGGGGTGTTGAGGTCGGCGGCCGGCCGGGACGCCACCCACAGGGACCGCAGCCGGCGCAGCGGGGCGGGCACGAGGTCGTCGACGTGCGCGGCGAGGCGGGTCAGGACCCCGGGCAGGTCGTCGCTGTCCCACTCCCCGGCCATGTAGGACTCGCCGAAGCCGATCAGTCCGGCGCTGCCGATCCTGCGGTAGAAGGCGTCCGGGTCGTGGAGCACGAGCCGGGGCGGGGACGGTACGGCCGGGTCCGCGGCGCCGCCGGGCGCGAGGAGCGACAGGTCTTTCAGGGCCTTGCGCACCAGGTACCGGGCGAGGGCCGTCCGGCCGGGCGTCGCCTTCGGCGGCCGGGCCACGTCCGGCCAGCGGTCGGCGTCCACGACGCCCACGGCGTCGTCGGCGTGGACGGCCGCGGCCGGACCGGGCTGGGCCGGCACGAACACGGCGCGCCGGGCCACCGGGGCGCGACCGGGGGAGATCGGGGAGGGAGGGTTCAAAACGGTGTGTCCTTCTGCGTGGTGTGCGGTGGGGTCAGCGCGTACGGGCGGTCGGCCGACCGCACGGCGGGGAGAGCGGGCCGTCCTCGGGACGGGGCTGTACGGGCAGGCCGCGCAGCCACAGGCGGACGCCGTGGCGGCGGATCCCGGCCCAGACGGCGGCGGTCGACCACGGCCTGCGCACCGCGCACCCCAGCAGGGCGGCGACGGTGGCGGGGCGCCGGCGCCCCCGTACGGTCGCGGTGAACGGACGGCCGTCCCCGGTCCGCAGCTCCACCGCCAGGCGCAGCTCCTCGCCGGGCGGCGGCAGACGCATCCGGTAGCGCCCCTCGACGCCGAAGAACGGGGAGACGTAGAAGGCCTTGTCCGCTTCGGCGCTTCCCTCGCCGTCGGGGCGGAGCAGGTAGCAGTGCCTCTGTCCGTACGTGTTGTGGACCTCGGCCACCACGCACACCGGGGCGCCGGAGGCGTCGTGGCACCAGTACACGCTGAGCGGGTTGAAGACGAAGCCGAGCACCCGCGCGTGCGCGAGCATCACGACGCGCCCTCCGCCCAGGTCGACGCCCTGCTCGGCCAGGTACGCGTCGAGGCCCGCCCGGACGGATCCGGCACGGCCCGTGAAGTGGTCGCGGGCGTCGAACCGGGCCAGCGGCCGGACCGGGGCGGGCAGCACCGGCAGCGCGTCGAGGTCCACGCACCACAGGTACGTGCGGTGCCGGAAGGAGTGGCGCAGCGGCGCGGTGCGCGCGTGGGCGACCACGCACTCGTACAGCGCTGGCGTCGCCGGGCCGGCGCCGGTCACCACCGCACGCCCAGGGACCGGGCGGCGAGCACGCCGGAACGGCAGCCGTCCTCGTGGAACCCCCAGCCGTGCCACGCGCCCGCGTACGCGGTCACCGCGGTGTTGAGGCCCGGGAGCTCCCTCTGCGCCGCGACCGAGGCCGGTGTGTAGACGGGGTGTTCGTACACCATGCGCTCCACCACCCGGTCCGGGGCGACGAGGTCGCCGCCGCCGAGGGTGACGACGTACTCGGCCCCGGCCGGCAGTCGCTGCAGGCGCCGCATGTCGTAGCTGACCCGCACCGGGTCGGTGGAGGGGTCGCACCCGGTCAGGTGGTAGTTCCAGGACGCCCGGGCGCGCGGCGAGCGGGGCAGCACGGAGGTGTCGGTGTGCAGCACGGTGGGGTTGCGGGAGTACGTGAAGGCGCCGAGCACCCGCCGTTCGTCGGGGGTCGGGTCGGCGAGCATCCGCAGCGCCTGGTCGGGGTGGGTCGCGATGACGACGGCGTCGTACGTCTCGACGGTGCCGTCCCGGGTGGTGACGAGCGCGCCGCGGCCGGTCCGCCGGACGGTCTCGACGGGGCTGGCGGTGAGGACGCGCCGGATGTTCTTGGCGGCGGCGGCCACGTAGGCGCCCGAGCCGCCGGTGACCGTCCGCCACCGCGGGGACCCGGTGACGGACAGCAGGCCGTGGTGGTCGAGGAACGCGAAGAGGTAGGCGGCCGGGTAGACGAGGGCGGTGCGGGCCGGGCAGGACCACACCGCCGACACCAGGGGGAGCGCGAAGTGGGCGACGAAATAGGGGGAGAAGCCGTGGTCGCGCAGGAAGTCCCCGAACGTGACGCCCGGATCTCCGCCCCGGGCCAGCAGGCGCCGGGCCGCGCGGTGGAAGGCGGGGACCTCGGTCAGCAGTCGCAGGTAGCGGCCGCGCAGGGCGCCGCGCGAGGCGAAGAGGCCGGCGGGCCCGCGGGCGCCCGCGTACTCGAGGGCGCAGCCGTCGCACCGTACCGACATGCTCATCTCGGTCTCCTGCCTGCTGACGCCCAGTTCGTCGAAGAGCCGCAGCAGGGTCGGGTAGGTGCGCTCGTTGTGGACGATGAAGCCGGAGTCCACGGACACCGACCGGCCCCCGGGCCCGGCCAGTTCCCGGGTGTGGGCGTGGCCGCCGAGACGTTCGTCCGCCTCGTACAGGGTCACCTCGCGTACGGGGGAGAGGACGTGGGCGGCGGTCAGTCCCGCCACTCCGGCGCCGACCACTGCCACCTTGCGTTGCTCCACCCGCGTCTCCCGCCACCCGACACGCCGCGACCGCGGCACGATTCACCCGTACTTCGCAGCCGGGGGGCGGATGGATTGGAGGATGTCGCGCGCGAGTTCCGACGCCCTGTTGGTGACTCTTTGTCAGAAATTTCCACCAGGTTCGATCACGATCAATCAAAAATAATCAGAGGTGCTGTTCACTTCTCGTGGTTCCGTGCGTAGGTTCGCGCCTGTTCCTTTCGGGCGACGAAGTGAGTACCCCATGCACCTGGCCGCGGAGCTGCGGCTCCCCACCAACTGGCTCGACTACTCGATCCTGGCGATCTACTTCGTCGTGGTCCTGGGCATCGGCTTCGCCGCCCGGACGAGTGTGAGAACCAGCCTCGACTTCTTCCTCTCGGGCCGCTCGCTCCCGGCCTGGGTCACCGGCCTCGCGTTCGTCGCCGCGAACCTGGGAGCCACGGAGATCCTCGGCATGGCGGCGACCGGGGCCCAGTACGGCGTCGCCGTCGTCCACTGGTACTGGATCGGCGCCATCCCCGCCATGGTCTTCCTCGGCCTGGTGATGATGCCCTTCTACTACGGCTCCAAGGTCCGCTCGGTCCCCGAGTTCCTGCTCCAGCGCTTCGACCGGTCCGCCCACCTGCTGAGTTCGGTCCTCTTCGCCCTCGCCGCCATCCTCATCGCGGGCGTCAACCTCTACGCCCTGTCGATCGTCGTGGAGGCGCTCCTCGGCTGGCCCCAGTGGGTCTCCATCGTCGTCGCCGGGTTCTTCGTCCTGGCGTACATCACGGTCGGCGGCCTGTCCTCGGCGATCTACAACGAGGTCCTGCAGTTCTTCGTGATCCTCGCCGCGCTCATACCGCTCACGATCCTCGGCCTCAAGCGGGTCGGCGGCTGGGACGGCCTGACCTCCTCCCTGGAGAAGAGCCACGGCGCCGACTTCCTGTCCGCCTGGGGCGGCACCGGCATCGGCGACCCCAACCCGCTCGGCGCCAACTGGCTGACCATCGTCCTCGGCCTCGGCTTCGTCCTCTCCTTCGGCTACTGGACCACCAACTTCGCCGAGGTGCAGCGGGCCCTGTCCGCCAAGAACCTGTCGGCGGCCAGGCGGACCCCGCTCATCGCCGCGTTCCCCAAGATCTTCATCGTCTTCGTGGTGATGATCCCCGGCCTGGTCGCCGCCACGCTGGTGCCGAAGATCGGCACGGAGGGCTCCGGCCTCACCTACAACGACGCCGTCCCGCTGCTCATGCAGGAGCTGCTGCCCAACGGCGTGCTCGGCATCGCCGTCACCGGTCTGCTCGCCGCCTTCATGGCGGGCATGGCCGCCAACGTGTCGTCGTTCAACACCGTGTTCACCGCCGACATCTGGGCCGAGTACGTCGTGAAGGGCCGCGAGGACGGCTACTACCTGCGCTTCGGGCGCCTGGTCACCGCCCTCGGCGTCCTCGCCTCCATCGGCACCGCGTTCCTCGCCGCCGGCTTCTCCAACATCATGGGGTACCTCCAGACCCTGTTCTCCTTCTTCAACGTGCCGATGTTCGTCGTCTTCGTCATCGGCATGTTCTGGAAGCGCGCCTCGGTCAAGTCCGGCTTCTGGGGCCTGGTCGCGGGCACGGTGGCCGCGATGGTCAACTACTTCGTCGTCTACAAGCAGGGCGTCATCGGCATCCCCACCGACCAGGGCGCCAACTTCGTCTCGGCCGTCGTCGGCTTCGTCGCCGGCGCGGTGGTGATGGTCGTCGTCACCCTCTTCACGGCCCCCAAGCCCGAGGCCGAACTGGCCGGTCTCGTGTACGGGACGAGGTCGCCCGGCATGGACGAGGCGCCGTCCGACGGTGACGACGCCTGGTACCGGCGCCCCGCCCTCCTCGGCTGGGGAGCCGTCGTCCTGGCCGCGCTCTGCTACCTGCCGTACTCCTTCTGAACGACCGGAGGCAACTCATCATGACCGAACCGCAGCGCGAAGCCTCCGAGTCGGAGGAGAAGTCCGCCACCGCCGCCCGGCTCTTCGACATCCGGCGCATCATCGGCGGCCTGTTCACCCTCTACGGCGTGATGGTGACCCTCGCGGGCGTCACCGCCGACGACGCCGACCTGAGGAAGGCCGTCGGCGTCAACATCAACCTCTGGACGGGGCTCGGCATGCTCGCCCTCGGCCTCTTCTTCCTCGTCTGGCTGAAGCTCCGTCCGGCGGCCCCGCCCACTCCCGCCGACCGCTCGGCCTCCTGACGGACCGGGCCCGGGGCCGCGCGGGGTGACGACGGTTCAAGCCGTCGCCCGCGCGGCCGCCGCCGTCCCGGACAGCGCCGGGGCGGCGCCGAACAGGGCATGGACGGCGGAGGCGACCTGGGCAGCGACCGCCTCGGGGGTGGAGGTGTCGAGCTTGCCGTCGAGGTGCAGGAACGCCAGACCGTGGACGAGGGCCCACACCGTGGTCGACAGGGCGTCCGCGTCCACGCCGGGGAAGGTGGCGCGGACGATGCCGCGGACGTACGCGGAGATGGCGGCGGTCGCGGCGACCCGCTCCTCGCCGGTCGGGTCGCAGGGCTCGGCGGACATCGCCCGGAACAGGGCGGGGTGGTCCAGCGCGAACCGTACGTGGGCGACGGCCGCCGCGGCGAGCTCGTCGGGCGTCGAGGGCGCGGGGCGCGCCTCGGCCAGGTGTTCGGCGAGCTCGCGGTACCCCTCGGCGGCCACGGCGGAGACGAGCGCGTCGCGGTCGGCGTAGTGGCGGTAGGGGGCGGTGGCCGACACCCCGGCGCGCCGGGTGACCGCACGCAGCGAGAGGCCCGCGCTGCCGTTCTCCTCCAGGAGCTCGCGCGCGGCGCGCAGACAAGCGGCGCGCAGGTCGCCGTGGTGGTACGTACTGGTCCGGCCCGTGGGTCGCACACCCTTCATGCTCGCGGTGCTCACGTGCCCTCTCTTATGTGAACGCCGCGTACGTTCTAGGCGGCTTGCAAGAAGGAGAGAACCGGGGCGACCGGCGGGGCGAAGCCCTGGAGGTGCCGGTGGGTGACGGTCCGGGTGTCGGGCTTCTGCGCCGCTTGGGAGCGAAGTGACTCGGCGACGGCGGGGCGCCGTGCTCGCGGCGTCGACACTTCGAGGCGGGGCGACGACGTTCGGGTCGTGCCCCTCAGGCCGCGCTCCGGGGCTTGGCCAGCCAGGTGCGGTAGTCGCGCAGGGCCTTGGGCTGCCTGCGCTGTTCGGAGATCATCCGCGCGGTGGCGCGCCGGGTGATGCCGCCGGTGAGCATCAGGGGGAGCGGGCTGGTGGTGACGAGGTCCTCGGCCAGGTCGAGGAAGTACGCCTCGCGGGCCCGGGTGCGGGTGTCGGTGGAGCGGCCGGTCATGGCGGGGCTCTCGTAGCTGCCGCCGGAGTTGAGCTTGACCGCGACCGCGAAGGACGGCGGGACGGCGGCCCGGACGGCGCGGACGACGTCGAGCGGCGTCCGGGCCCGGTTCTCCAGGGACCCGCCCCACTGGTCGGTGCGCTTGTTGACCAGCGGGGAGAGGAACTGGGACAGGAGGTAGCCGTGCGCGGCGTGGACCTCGACGCCGTCGAAGCCGGCCTGCTCGGCGCGGCGTGCGGTCGCCGCGTACCGCGCGACGGTCTCCTCGATCTGCCGCGGGGTCATGGCGGTCGGGCGGCCGAAGCGGCTGCTGTGCCTGCCCAGGCTGACGCCGATGTCGGACGGGCCCCACACGACGCCGGGCATGCCGGAGGCCACCTGGCGGCCGGGGTGGTTGATCTGCATCCACAGCGCACCGCCGCCGGACTTGCCGGCCCTCGCCCACGCGGCGAACGGCTCCAGGGGCGCGTTCTCGTCGAGCACGACACCGGCCGGGCCGGTCAGCGCCTCGGCGTGGACCATGACGTTGCCGGTGATCAGCAGCCCGGTCCCCCGGACGGACCGACAGCCGTTCGGGTGTCTCCCGGCTGCGTGGGGGCCCGGCTCCCGGGAGTGTGGGGGCATGAGACAGAGCGCCTTGTCCGAGGTGAAGGACGCCGTCACTCCGCGAGCCACGCTGCTGGTGATCGGGGTGATCGTCCTGCAACTGCTGTTCATCGCCTCGTACGTGGGCGCGTTGCACGAGCCCAGGCTGAAGGACGTCTCCTTCGGAGTCGTGGCGCCCCGGGCGGTGGCGGGGCAGACGGTGGCCCGCCTGGACGGGCTGCCGGGCTCTCCGCTGGATCCGCGAGCCCTGCCCGACGAGCGGTCGGCGCGGGAGCAGATCATGAACCGGGACCTCTACGGGGCACTGGTGGTGAACCCGGCCGGGACCACCGACACGCTGCTGGTCGCCTCCGGCGGCGGCAAAGCCCTGTCCTTGGCCCTGGGGACGCTGATCACCGCCGTGGACAAGACCCGGGGACGGGCCGTCCGCACGGTCGACGTGGCCCCGGCCTCGCCGCACGACTTCAACGGCCTGTCCTCGTTCTATCTGGTGATCGGCTGGTGCGTGGGGGCCTACCTGTGCGCGTCGATCCTGGCGATCAGCGCGGGCGCCCGGCCGGCCAACCCGACCCGCGCGGCCACCCGTCTGGGCACGATGACCCTGGTCGCCCTCGTCGGCGGCCTGGGCGGCGCGGTCATCGTGGGGCCGATCCTGGACGCCCTGCCGGGCAGCGTGTGGGCGCTGTGGGGGCTGGGCGCGCTGCTGATCTTCGCCGTCGGCGCCGCCACCCTCGCCCTCCAGGGGCTCTTCGGAGTGATCGGGATCGGGCTGGCGATCCTCCTGGTCGTCATCGCGGGCAACCCGAGCGCGGGCGGCGCCTTCCCCGCGCCGATGCTGCCGCCGTTCTGGCAGGCGATCGGACCCGCTCTGCCACCGGGCGCGGGCACGTGGGCGGCCCGTTCCATCTCGTACTTCCACGGCAACACCATGACCTCCGCGCTGCTGGTCCTGTCGGCCTGGGCGGTCGTCGGCGTCCTGATCACCATGCTCGCGGCGGTGCTCCGACAACGCCGCACCGCGGAAGCGGGGGACGGTCTGCTGTGACCGGGGCGTAGTTCGGCGCGTCCGCTGACGGCCGTGCCTTCGCACCGGCGGACCCGACAGCACTGGTGGAGCCGCAGATCGGGGCCGGGGCAGGACGACGGCGGTCCCGTCGGCCCGCCGAGGGGCGGACCGCTGTTCTGCGTCCGGATCGTCCGCGACCGGCCGCCGGGCCCAGCGGTCCTCGACGGACCCGGCGCTGCTAGCTCCGGCGCGTCTCCGCTCCGCCGTCCCCCCACCCCGCCAGGGCGATGTCCGTCCTGGACGCGGCGTTCAGCTTTCGCATGATGCGTGCCACGTGGTGCTCCACGGTCCGGGTGGAGAGGACCAGGCTCTCGGCGATGTCCCGGTTGGCGCGGCCCTGGACGACCAGTCGGGCCACCTCCTGCTCGCGCGGGGAGAGCTGGTCGCCGTAGCCGAGACGGCCGCGGCGGTGGGTGGTGACGATGTCGTGGCGGCGCAGCAGCCGTCGGCAGCGGGCCACGTCCCAGCGGGCGTCGAGCCGCCGGTAGACCTCGACCACCTCCAGGACCTCGTCGGCCGCCGCCTCCCCGCGCAGGTCGAGGAGGCAGCGCCCGCGGGTCTCCGCCGCCCTGGCCGCGTCGAAGGGGCGGCCGAGCAGCCGCCACCGCGCCTCCGCGTCGGCCAGCAGCTCGACGGCCTCGTCCGGCCGGCCCCCGGCCTCGGCGAGCAGGGCCCGGCACACGGTCAGGGCGGCCCGGGCGGCGGGCGCGTCGCGGTCCGCGATCCCGGCGGTGAAGTCGGTCACGATCCGGTGGGCCCGCGCGGTCTGCCCGCTGCCGTGCAGGGCCTCCACGGCGACGGGCAGCACCTCCCCGGCCCACACCCAGCCGCCGGTCCGTTCGAGCCGGTGCAGCACCTCCTCCACGGCCTCGCACGCCCGTCCGGGCCGTCCGGCCTCCAGATGGAAGCGGGCCGTGGCGGCGGCGGAGGCGGTGAGGATGAGACCGGTGTCGTAACGGGTGGTACGGGCGGCCTCCGCCAGGTCGTGGCGGGCCCGGGGGACGTCGCCGAGCACGTGCAGCGCGGTCAGCCCGCGGACCAGCATGGCCTCGGAGGTCAGATCGGGTATCTCCTGGTAGAGCCGGGTGGTGCGGTCGGCGGCCGCGTGCAGGTCCTGCCAGCGGCCCCCGTGCCAGGCGAGCACCAGACGGGCGGTCTGGGCCAGCCCTTCCAGGTAGGGGCTGCTGGTGTCGGCGAGCCCGTCGGCGGCCCGGTCGAGGAACTCCCGGGCCCGCGCGCCGTATCCGAGGGCGATGGAGGCGTGCGCCAGATTGGTCCAGCCCCGGGCGTGGTGCGCGGCCTCCATCGCGGATCCGGCCGGACCGCGCAGCGCCTCGGCCGCGGTCCAGGCGCGCGGATCGCCGAGCAACATCAGGGCGGTGGCGCGGTTGGCGGCGACGGCGGCCCGGGCGACCGGGTCGACGACCCGGTCGGCGAGCGCCTCGCCGCGCTCCAGCCACTCCCGGTGGCGGTCGACGTGCCAGCCCTTGATGGAGGGGATGGCGGCGACGGCCATGGCGCGGGCGGCGGTCTGCGGGTCGGACGCCTCCAGGTCGGGGACGGCGCGGGCGACCTCGTTGAGGCTGTCGAGCGCCCCTCCGCTCTGGTTGCGCAGGACGACGCTCAGGTGCAGCCGGATCTCGCCGCGCAGCCGGGGCGGCGGGTCGTCCTCGTCGAGGACCCGCCGCACCGCGGCCACCACCGGCCCACCGGCGCGGGCCAGTTGCGCGGTGCGGGCCAGTTTCGCCGCGGTGCGGATCCGGCCCCCGGCGCGCGGGTCCTCGGCGACCGCCCGGGTGTAGAGGCTGGTGGCGGTGGCGTAGTCGCCGGCGGCCGCCGCCCGGTCGGCGGCCGTGACGAGACAGCGCAGGCCCTCGCGCACCCGCCCGGCCGCCGCGTACAGCCGGGCGAGGTCGGCCAGCGGCGGCGGCCCTCCGCCGTTCCGGCGCAGGGCCCGGGCGGCGCGCAGGCTCAACCGGGCGAGCCGCGGCCCGGAGAGGCGCGCCAGCGCGGCCCGGCGGTCCAGGGGGTGCCGGAAGGCGGGGCACGGCCCGTCGGCCCGCAGCACGGACCGGCGTACGCACGCGTCCACGGCCGCCTCGGCCCGCTCGGGCGCGAGGTCCGCCACCTCGGCGAGCACGCCGACGGGCACCGCGAGGCCGAGCACGGCCGCCGCCTCGACGATCCGCCGCGCGTCCTCACCGAGCGGCGCGCACCGCCGGGCCAACTCCCGCCGCACCCGGACGGGCACCCCCGCCTCGCACACGGCGGCGGACACCGGCCCCGCCATCCGGCCGCCCGTCCCCGCCGACCGGCCGACCTCGCCCACTCCGGGACCCGCTTCCCGGCCGCCCGGCCCCGTCCACGGCCCCGTCGACCATCCCGCCTCGCCCGCCCGGAACTCCGCCGCCCGATCGGCCGAGCCCGTCCACGGCCTCACCGGCCCGCCGGTCCCGCCTGCTCCAGAGCCCGTCGCCCGGTCGACCCGGCCCGGCCAAGGGCCCGCCGGTCCGTCGGCCTCGCCCGCCCCGGGCTCCGCCGCCCGGTCGGCCGGACCGGTCCACGGCCTCGCCGGCCCGCCTGCGCCGCCTGCCCCGGGGGCCGGCGCCCGGTCGCCTCGACCCGGCCAAGGGCCCGTCGGCCCACCAGCCCCGGGCCTTGCTTCCCGGTCGACCCCGCCCGCCCCACCACCCGCCTCCCGGTCACCCGGACCCATCCCGGGCCCCGCCCCCCGACCACCCCGACCCGCCCACGCCCCCGCAGCCCCGTCCGCGTCGAGCCTCCCGCAGGGGGCGTCCTCCCCGTACCCCCGCAGCAGCTCCCCGGCGCTCCGCAGCAGTTCTCCGGCGACTCCGGGCAGTCCGGCGGTCAGTTCGTGGACGAGCGCGGTGAGTTCCTCCCGTTCGTCCGCCCGTCCCGGACGGTGCGCGTCGAGCCACCGTCGTACGTACTCGCCCGTCTCCCCGGGCGTCCAGGGCCGCACGTCGATCTCCTCCGTCCGCACCCCGTCCGGGACGCGGACGCCGAGGACCGGCAGCCCGGCCGCGGTGTCCTCGGTGACGACGAGCCGCAGCCCGGCCGGCATCGCGCCCGCCAGATGGTGGAGCAGGGCGAGGGTCGCGGGGTCCGCGCGGTGGACGTCCTCCACGACCAGCACGGCGTCCCCGACCGCCGCGAGGAGCGCCCCGATCGCACGCGGCAGCAGCCCCCGCCGCACCTCCGGGTCGCCCGCCGCCGCGGGCGGAGGCGGCAGCCGGTCGGCCAGTTCCGGTACGAGGAGGCCGACGGCCCCGGTCACCGCGGGCAGCGCCCGGCCGGGGAGGCCGGGCCGGTACGGCAGCCCGGCCAGCGCGTCGGCGACGGGCCCGAGCGGCACCGCGTCCACCGCGTCGGGGCACGTCCCGCGCAGCTGCGTCCACCGCGCGAACTCCGCCCGGCCGAGCACCTCGTCCACCAGCCGGGACGTCCCCGCGCCCGCCTCTCCCCGTACGACGGTGAGGCCCGGCCCCTCCCGCAGCGCCCGGCGCAGTCGCCGCGCCTCCTCGGCCCGTCCGACGAAGCCGCCCCCGCCGACCGTCTCCCCGCCGTGTCCCGCACCGGAAGATCCCGCACCGGGAGCCCCCGCACCGGGAGATTCCGTACCGAAGGGCCCCGTACCGCAGGACCCCGTGCCGAAGGAACGTCTCTCCACGGCTCCGCCTCTCGCCGACCACTCGCCCGGAAGGCCCCCGTACGACCGGGGCCGCCCGTTGGGCAGGTGGTCTACCCTCCGGACGGCCGATGTCGCAATAGGGGTCCACCACCTACGGAATGCGGGCGGTCCGGTCCGACCGCCCGCTCCCACTCTTTGGGTAGCGCTACGGATTGCTGGATTCCCCCCGCCCGACCGAAGCTCTGGGCGGTCCGGCGACGCCGTTCCGTATCCCTCGGTCCCCAGCCGGCGGGATGCGGGGACGGCCGCACCCCACGCGGTCGTCCGGCGTGGCCGGACCCGTGTCGCACGGAGCCGACTCCGTACGACACACCACCCCACCCCCACCGCCGTGGGCGCCGGCACCCGAAGGCGCCCGCACGGCCGCCGCATCCGGGCGATTGTCATGATCCCAACAGGATCATGTCCCGGCGGTCCGGCGGCCGACCTCCGGACACGCACCTCCCACCACCGACGGAGCGTGTCCGGAGCCCATGGGGCGACGGGTGCCGCCCTCCGGGCCCGAGCCGGGCCCGGACACCTCTAAGGGAGAAACCATGGAGTTCGACGCTCGCGTCCTCCGGCGCCTGCTCGCCGTCGGCGCCAGTGCCGCCCTGCTCGCCGGGGCCGCCTCGACCGCCGGGGCCACGGCCGCCCCCGTACCGCCGAGCGGCGGCGAGGGCCGCATCGTCGGCGCGGACCGCCCCGGCGCGGTCGAAGGCTCCTACATCGTCACCTTCAAGGACTCGGTCGCCCGTGCCGACATACCCGCCTCCGCGAAGGCGCTGGCCAAGCGCCACGCGGGCAGCCTGCGCTACACCTACACGGCCGCCCTGCGCGGCTTCGCGGTGAAGATGACCGAGAGCGAGGCGAAGGAGCTGGCCGCCGACCCGTCGGTGGCCCGGGTCGAGGCCGACGCGGTGGCGTACGCCGTCGACACCCAGCCCAACCCGCCCTCCTGGGGCCTGGACCGCGTCGACCAGCGCGATCTGCCGGTCGACAAGAACTACACCTACGGCACCACCGCCTCCAACGTGAACGCGTACATCGTGGACACCGGCATCCGCATGAGCCACCGCGACTTCGGCGGCCGCGCGGTCAGCGGCTACGACTTCATCGACAACGACTCCAACGCCTCCGACTGCCAGGGCCACGGCACCCACGTCGCCGGCACCGTCGGCGGCGGCGCGTACGGCGTCGCCAAGGGCGTCAAGCTCATCGGCGTCCGGGTGCTGAACTGCCAGGGCACCTCCGGCGACACCTGGGCCCCGGTCCTCGCGGGCATCGACTGGGTCACCAAGAACGCGGCGAAGCCGGCCGTGGCCAACATGAGCATCGGCGGCGGCAAGACCCAGTCGGTGAACGACGCGGTGGCGTCCTCCATCGCCTCCGGCGTCACCTGGGTCGTGGCGGCCGGCAACAACAACGCCGACTCGTGTTCCTACTCCCCGTCCTCCACCCCGTCCGCCATCACGGTCGGCGCCACCAACAGCCAGGACGCCCGCGCCACCGGCTGGTCCAACGGCCAGGGCTCCAACTACGGCTCCTGCCTGGACATCTTCGCCCCCGGCGACAGCATCGTCTCCACGTCCAACTCCGGCGACACCGCCTCCCAGTCGATGAGCGGCACCTCCATGGCCTCCCCGCACGTCGCCGGCGCGGCCGCCCTGCTCCTCGCCGCCAACCCGTCCTGGACCCCGGCCCAGGTCCGCGACAAGCTGGTCGCCGACGCCACCTCCGGCAAGGTCACCGACCCCCGCACCGGCTCCCCGAACAAGCTGCTCCACACCGGTACCGGCAGCACCACCCCGCCGCCCACCGGCAGCAAGTTCGAGAACACCGACGACGTCCAGATCCGCGACAACGCCACCGTGGAGTCGCCGGTCACCGTCTCCGGCGTCACCGGCAACGCCCCCGCGAACCTGGCCGTCACCGTCGACATCCGCCACACCTTCCGCGGTGACCTGAAGGTCGAGCTGGTCGCCCCCGACGGCGGCGTCTTCGTCCTGAAGAACTACAACTCCTCCGACAGCGCCGACAACGTCCAGGGCACGTTCACGGTCGACGCCTCCGCCAAGGCCGCCAACGGCACCTGGAAGCTCCGCGTCACCGACAACTGGGTCAACGACACCGGTTACGTCAACGCCTGGTCGCTCCAGTTCTGACCTCGCGCCCTCCGCACCACCCCGCGCCCCCCGGAGCAGAGCCGCTCCGGGGGGCGCGGGCCGTGCCGCCGGCCCGGGGGCGGCTGGCGTAGTGGCGTCCGCCGATGTGAGGATGACGCCATGTATGCGGCCCCCGAGGGAAAAGTGCACCTCACCCGGCACGAGCAGGTCTTCCTGATCACGATGCGCGGCGAGATGGATCATGACGACGCGGAAGACGTCGAGGCCGCCTGGGCGGCGGCCGACGAGGCGGCCTCCCCGATGACGGCGGTGGACCTCTCCCGGGTCACCTTCGCCGACAGCATGCTCCTCAACGCGCTGCTCGACGCCCGGCGCCGCCACCTGGCGGACGGGCGCGAACTGGTCCTGATCGGGCCCCTGCACTCCGCCGTGCTGCGGCTCCTGGACGTCAGCGGGACCCTCGACCACTTCCGGATCGTCAGCACCGGCCCCTCCCCGGCCAGCTGAACCCCGCGGCCGGCGGAGGGGAAGACGGCGCCCCGAGGTCCGGCGCCGTCCCCGTCAGTCCGCCGGCCGGCCGGACCGGGGGGCGGACGGCGGGCCGGTGAGGTGGTCCAGGACGTTGGTGATGTGGAGCATGCGCTCCAGGAAGTCCGGACGGTTGTCCAGGTAGAGGGTGGCGCCGAGGGCGCTGGCCCGGCGGTGGACGAGGAGCAGGGCGGACAGACCCGAGGAGTCGATGTACGTCAGGCCGCCGAAGTCGAGGCGTACGCCCCGCGGCGGCGTTCCGTCCCCCGTCAGGTTCTCCGTGACCACGTCGACCAGCTCGTCGCAGGTGTCGTAGTCGAAGTCCCCGCTCACCCGTACGTACAGCGAGTCGGGCTCGCGGACGAGACCGAGGGCGAACTCGGTGGAGGTGAAGTCGTTCATGAGCGGGGGCCGGGGAAGGAACGGGCGGCGTGCTCGGCCAGGGCCGCCCCGCCCCGCTCGATCACGTGCGTCGCGCGGGGGAAGTCGTGCAGCTGCCCGGCCAGGGCGTCCAGACCGGCCACGAGGGAACGGGTGGGGACGCGGCGGGCCCCGAGGACGTCGGCGGTCCAGGTGAGGAACGTGGTGAACAGCTCGGGGTCGTCCACGTAGAGGGCGGTGGCCAGGAACCCGACGATGTGCGCGATGTCCTCCGCCGTGCGCTCGCGCTGGAGGTCGCTGTAGGCGCGCATCGGTGGGAACCGCTCCTCCAGGTCGGCCAGGGTCTGCCTGACCAGCCGGTGCCGGGAGCGGGCGACCATCGTGTACTCCTGGTCGGCCAGGTGCGGCAGGTCGTCCACCGCCTGTCGGCCGGCCGACGTGCTCGGCCGGGGGAGGCCCTCGTCCAGGACCGCGAGCGCGCCGCGCGCGTCGGGCGCCCACCGGTCGGCGCGCAGCGTGCGCGCGTACCGGCCGTCGGGACCGAAGGCGCGACCGCCCGTCAGCACCGGGACGCCCACGGCCTGGCAGGCGGTGATGGCTGCGTGGGCGGTCGGCAGGTGGGTCGGGATCGACCCGGACAGCAGGACGGCCTCGGGGTTGCTCTGGTGCAGATGGGCGACCAGGTGCGGGGTCGGGGTCTGCGCCCCGAGGTAGTCGACCCGCCAGCCGTGCAGGGAGAGGACCTCCGCGACCAGACGGGCGGGGAAGGCGTGCCACTCGCCGTCGACGCAGCTGACCGTGACGCGGCCCCGGGAGGGTACCGCGGGGCGGCCGCCCGCGCGGCGGTGCGCCAGGGAGGCGACGATGCGCTCGTTGATGGCGGTGACGGCGTGCTCCTGGGCCACGGTGATGCGGTCGGCGGCCCATTCGACGCCGACCCTCGACTGGACCGGCGCGAGCACTTCGAGGAGCAGGGTCTCCTCCGGCACGCCCGTGTCGAGTGCCTCGTGGACGACCGAGGCGGCGGCGGGCTCGTCGCCCTCCACCGCTGCCCTCCACAGCCGTTCCACCACCGTGTCCGTCGCGGTGGCCTGTCTCACGTGTTCCTCCCGCCGTACCGGCCGTACCCGTCGCCCGTGGTGAGCGACGAGGCCCTGGGGGCGGTGATCGCCACGACGGCCATGTCGTCGTGACGTCCCTCGTGGAGCCATTGGGCGGCCAGCATCTGTATCCGCTCCACGACCGCCTCCGCCTGCATGCCCGCGCACTCCGCCAAGGCCCTCTTCAGGCGTTCCGTGCCCAGGAACTCGTCCCCGAGGGGACCACCCCGCGCCTCGACGATGCCGTCGGTGTAGAGCAGGCACGTCTCCCCGGGGGCGAGCACGGTCTCCACCGTACGGGCCTCGACGGTCGGCAGCGCGCCGACCAGGGTGCCGCGGGTCGTGATCTCCTCCACCGTGCCGTCGGCGCGGGCGACGAGCGGCGGCAGGTGTCCGGCGCTGGTCAGCCGCAGCAGCGTCCGGCCGTCCCCGTGGTGCACGGAGACGAGGACGAGGGTGGCGAAGCGGGTGTGGTGCGAGGAGAGCAGGGCGCCGTTGAGCAGGTTCAGGACCCGCTGGTGGTCCTCGGCCAGGGGGAGCAGGGCGTGCAGGGTGTTGCGGATCTTGCCGGTCAGGACCGCCGCCTCCAGGCCCTTGCCCGCGACGTCGCCCAGGACGACGAGGGTCTCCCCGGAGGAGTCGGCGCCGGGGTGGACGTCGTAGAAGTCCCCGCCGACCCGTTCGTGGTCCTTCGAGGCGCGGTAGCCGCCGGCGTACTCGACCCCGTGCACGTGGTGCAGCACCGGCGGCAGCAGCTCGTGCATCAGCGTGGCGGTGATGGCGGCCTGCTCGGTGTAGAGGCGGGCCGCGGACAGGGCGGCCCCGGCGCGCGCGGCGAACAGGCGCGCGAAGACCTCCTCGTTCTCGCTGAAGGCCCGCTCGGTGCTGGAGCGCAGCAGGATGAGGGCCCCGGCGGGCACCCCGTGGCCGGGGAGGGGCGTGACGATGACGGAACCGACCGGCGAGGTGAAGCCGTCGGGGATCACCCAGTCGGGGATGGTGGAAGGATCGATCCAGCGGGCGGGCACGGGCGGGAAGCCCTGCAGGGCCTCGGCCAGTCCGGGCACGGCGGAGACGTCGACCTGCCGGACGGCCTGCGTGACGGGACCGCCCCGGCGGGCGAAGGTCAGGGGATGCCGCCGGCCCTGGGGCGGCGCCACGAGGACGGCGGCCTCGGCGAGGTGGTCCGCGGCCATCGAGGCGGTCATCTCCATGCAGCGACCCACGTTCAGTGTGGACAGGAGCGAGCCGGAGACCTCGGCGAGGATCTCGGACCGCGCCCGTACGTCGAGCAGGGCCGTCTCGGCGAAGCGGCGGTCGGTCTGGTCGACCAGCCACCACACCACGTCCCCGTCGTCGCCCTTCGTGGGATGCGCCTCCAGGAGGCGGCCGCGGACGCCCCCGGTCGCCGGCCCGGCACCCGTGCCCGACAGGCCGTCGCAGATGCGCCGGTGGGCGTCCGAGAGCCAGGACGGCACACGTTCGTGCAGCCAGTCGCCGCTCGCGGCGTCGGGCAGGAGGAGCCGGGCGGCCTCGTTGATCCGCACGAGACCGCCGTGCCGGTCCACGACCAGTACGGGATAGGGGGCCTCGATCCACGCGGTACCGACCTGGAGGCCGGTATCGGACGGACGGGCGGAGGAACCGCGGGGAAAAGACACAGAAGGAGGCACGCGGAGGCGCGCCTCACCACCTTCCTACAGGGACGACAGTTGTCCTGGGGCAACCGTCTCGTACCCACCCCCGCCACCGCAAGCCGTGCCGCATATGCACATACAAGCCTCACAAAGTGAGGGAACGCCCCTCGCCCGTCACGCGCACCGCCATCAGCGCGATGTCGTCCTCCCCGTTGGGAGGGAACGCCTCCAGGAGACCGTCGCAGATCTCCTCCACGTCCGCAGGAAGACCGCCGAGGGCGGACTCCAGGCGTTCGAGGGAGAGCCCCAGGTGCTCGTGGCGGCGTTCGATCAGACCGTCGGTGGTCATGACGAGGATCGAGCCGGGCGGGGCCTCCACCACGGTGCTCACCGGGTGGGGGAGGCCTATGCCCAGGAGCGGCCCGTGCTCGTCCAGGGAACGCACGTTCCCGTCCGGAGTGCGCAGCAGCGGGGGCAGGTGGCCGGCGTTGGCGATGTGCAGGAGCCCGGTGGCCTCGTCGACGAAGACGATGCACAGGGTCAGGGTCAGCCGCGCCCGGACGGCCGTCAGCAGGTGGTCGAGACGCCCGAGGATGTCGTGGGGCGGATGCCCCTCGATGGCGTAGGCGCGCAGGGCGTGCCGGATCTGCCCCATGAGCATGGCGGCGTCGAGGGAGTGCCCCGCGACGTCGCCGACGGCGAGCAGGAGGCCTTCCCGGGTGGAGAGGGCCTCGTAGAAGTCGCCGCCGATCTCCGCGTGGTCGCTGGCGGGCAGATAGCGCACCGCGAGGTCGGCGAGGTGCGAGTCGGGGAGCGTCTCGGGCAGGAAGCTCCGCTGGAGGGTCAGCGCCAGGTCGTGTTCCTCGGTGTAGCTCCGCAGCGCCTCCAGGGCGAGGGCGCACGCCTGGGCCAGCTGGGCAAGGAGCTGCTCGTCGTCGGGCGTCGAGACCGCCTCCGCCGGAACAGCGAGGCACACCGGCTGCCGGCCGGGCTTGGCGCGCGCCACGGCCACGGCGAGCCCGCCGCGGGGCGCGAAGCCCTGCGGGAAACCGGGCCACTCGCGGGCGTGCACCGTGACCAGCCGCGTCCCGGTGCGGTCCCCGAACTCGTGGTACGGAGGAAGGTCGCGGGCGTCGAGCCGCACGTCGACGACGCCGTCGGGGGAGCCCTGCCCGCCCGTGCCGGTGTCGGCCGCCGAGGCCGGCTCCCCGTGCGGGGAGATGATCGCCGCCACGGCGGGCGCGCCCAGGACGATGGCCGCGCCCCGGGCGGCCGCCCGGGCGACCCCGGCGGCGCTGTCCGCGCTGTAGAGGAGCAGGGTCGCCTCGTTCAGGTGCAGCAGACGGTCCGCGAGGCGCTCGGCCCGGCGGCGGGCCCGCGCGTAGCGCAGGGTGGCCGTGACGGTGGCGAGGAGCTCGTCCGGGGCGATGGGCTCCGTCAGGTAGGCGTCCGCCCCGCGGTTGAGCCCCTGGGTGCGGTCGTCCACGGTGATGGCGGACGCCGAGACGTGCAGGACGGGGAGGGCCGCCGTCGCGGGGTCGGCCTTGATGCGCTCGCAGACCTCGAAACCGGTCATGTCGGGCAGCCGCACGTCGATGACGGCCACCTCCAGCAGGGGCTCGGCGCCCTTGAGCAGCGCGAGCGCCCCGGTGCCGTCCTCCGCCTCCACGACGGTGTGACCCGCGCGGGACAGCGTGGTCCTCAGGACGTAGCGATTGGTCGGGTTGTCGTCCACGACCAGGATGCGCGCGGGCGAATGGTCGGAAGGGAACGGGCCTGCGATCACGGCGTGACTTCTCCGGGCGTGTCCTGCTCACCGGCCTCTGCCGGAGGGGTCTGGTCGGGCCCGGCCGGGTCGATGGCCAGGGCCAGGGCGATGCGTTCGGGCGTGAGGTGCGTCTTGCCCAGGACGGCCCGCGCGTGGGTGAGCCGGGAGCGGTCCACGTCACCGGGGTCGGTCGAGGTCAGGACCACGACCGGAATGTGCGACGTCTCCGGGTCACGGGCCAGGACCTGGAGGAGAACGTACCCGTCGGGAGCCGGCATCGCCAGGTCGATCAGGACGGCGTCGGGACGCTCCGCGCGGATGACGTCGACGGCCCGCGAGCTGACCGAGACCTCCGTCACCTTCCGCGCGACCCGGTTCAGCACCGGCCGGAGCAGCTCGACGAAGGTCGAGTCGTCGTCCACGACGACCAGCGACCCCGTCCGCGCTCCGTCGGCGGTCCCGGGACGGGGCGAGTCCGGGGAGGCGAGGTCGTGGCGGGCCGGGACCTCGACCCGCACCGAGGTTCCGGCGCCCGGTTCGCTGGTCAGCGTGAGGACGCCGCCCAGCAGACTGGTCAGCCTGCGGGCGTAGGGCAGGCCCAGGCCGGTGCCCGGCTGCCCCCGCTGGTGGGTGCCCAGGACCTGGTAGAACTCCTCGAAGACGCGGTCCTGCTGGTCCGGGGCGATCCCGATGCCCGTGTCGGTGGTGGTGAAGACGAACCAGGGACGTCCGGCCCGGTCCTCGACCGCGACCGCGAGGCGGACCTCGCCGGCCGTGGTGAACTTCAGGCCGTTGGACAGCACGTTGCGCAGGACGCGCGTGAGCATGACCTCGTCGGTGACGAGTTCCGGCACGTCCTCGACGTCGGGGATGTCGAGGCGCACCCCGTCGCGGGCCATGCTCCGCAGCGTCCCGCGCAACTGGTGCAGCAGGGTCCGCAGGTCGGTGGGGACCAGATGGGGCTCCAGGCGCCCCGATTCGGCCTTGGCCACGTCCAGGAGCTCCTCGACCAGGGCGAGGAGCGTGCTGCCGGAGCCGGCGATGAGGGACATCTGCTGGCGCTGCTCCTCGGTCAGCGGATCGGCGTCGGGCGCGAGGAGGAGGCGGGCGAGCGCGATGACCGAGTTGACCGGGGCCCGCAGTTCGTGGCTCACGTTGGCCCAGAAGCGGGTCTTGGCCTCGCTCGCCAGACGCAGCTGACGGGACTTGTCCTCCAGCTCGGCGTAGAGGGCCACCACGCCCGTGTTGGTCTCCTCCAGCTCCGCGGACAGCTCGCTGTAGAGGGCGACCACTCCCTGATTGGTCTCCTCCAGCTCGGCGTTCAGCCGCTGGAGCTCCTCCTGCTGGGCCCTCGACTCCTCGAGCGCCTGGAGGAGCTGGCGGTTCTGGACCCGCAGCTCCTCGCCCATGCTGAGGTCGCCCGACTCGCGGAGCGCCGCGCGGGCGCGTTCCGCCCCCTCCCCGGGACGTCCCTGGGAGGCGGGCAGGCGTTGGCCGACCGTCAACGTGTGTTCTCCGGACGACGCGGCGTACCGGCAGTGGTCCAGGAGCCGCCCGGCGGCGTCCAGCGCGTCACGGCCGGGGACGCGGGGCCCGCTCCAGGTGAAGCGGGCGCGGAAGAGATCGGGTTCCCGGAGGCGGCTCTCCACCTGCAGGTCCACGCGAAGCCCCGGAGCTCCCAGGAGATCACGTCCCACCTCACTCAGTACCGTCACCACGCGCACCAGCTCGTGCCCCTCCATGCCCAGGGCCCGGCACACCAACTGTCCACGCCTGCGCAGTTCAAACCCGTCCCGTTCGACGGCCAGCGGAAGGTCGCAGAGGCTGTCGGTGTGCGTCCGACTCATCGACGGGCCGCCCGGGCGATGACGATGCCGGCGTCGTCGCGGCGCACCCCGGCCTGCCCGAGGAGCTGGGCCGCGACGACGGCCGGCTGCCGGGCGAACAGGCCGGGCAGGGCGGCCGGCGACCACCGGTCGCTCAGGCCGTCGGAGTGCAGGACGAGGACCGCGTCGGGGCCCAGGGGGGTCCGGAAGGAGCGGAGGGCGGGCATCTGGTGGCCGACGATCCCGGGGAGGGACAGCAGGGTGTTCCGCTTCTCGCCGCTGACGACGAAGGCGCTGATGTTGCCGACCCCGCAGTGCTCGACGGACCCCTGGGAGAAGTCGGCCCGGGCGACCGTGACCGCCGCGCCCCGGCTGCCCCGCAGCTCCGCGTGGAGGGCCCGGACGACGTCCTGGGGGCTCCCGTGGGGGCCCGCCCGGAAGGCGGCCCGGGCCCGTTCGCCGGCGAGCGCCGCCAGCGGGCCGTGCCCCAGGCCGTCGCACATCATCACCGTGACCGCCCGCGCCCCGTCGGGGCCGTGCTCGGTGCGCGCGGCCCAGGTGTCCCCGCAGACCTCCTCGCCGCTGATCGGGCGGGTCAGACCGGCCACCTCGGGCTCGTCGGACCCGGGGAGCGGGCCGGGGGCGCCCCCCGACCAGAACCGCGCGAGCAGGGCCGTACCCCGGCCGGGCAGGGAGTGGACGTCGAAGACGTCGGCGAACCGCGCGATCGCCCCCATGCCCACGCCCAGGGTGCCGCTGCCGGACACGCCGTCGACGAGCGCGCTGCCCACGTCGGCCATCCCCGGACCGCTGTCCACGGAGAAGAGTTCGAGGGCGGCCCGGTCCCGGAGGGTCGTCACCCGCAGGGCCAGGGCGCCGTCCCGGGCGTACTTCTGCAGGTTGGTGGCCGCCTCCGTCACGGCGAGCTCTATCTCCGCCACGCGGACCGGGTCCATGCCGACGCGCCGGGCGAGGCGCGCCGCCTCCCGCCGGGCGGCAGCGGCCACGGCCACGTCGAGGCGCAGCCAGACGACGTCCTCCGCCTCGATCTCGTAACCGGGCACCGGGTTCACCGCGCCCACTTCAGCACCGTCACCGTCGTTCCGGCGCCGGGCGCCGAGTCCAGCTCGAACTCGTCGACCAGGCGTCGCGCGCCGCTGAGGCCCAGGCCCATCCCGCTGCCCGACGTCCAGCCGTCGGTCAGGGCCTGCTCGATGTCCGGGATGCCGGGACCGGTGTCCGAGAAGCTCACCCGGACGCCGACGCGCGCCATGTCGCGGACGATGACCGCGTCCGCCGTGCCGCCCCCTCCGTAGATGAGGGTGTTGCGGCCCAGCTCGCTGGCCGCCGTGACCAGCTTCGTCTGGTTGACCAGGGACAGGCCGGCCTGCTGGGCGAGGACACGCACCGCCTGGCGCGCCTTGACGACGTCACCGCTGGAGTGGATCGGCACTTCCTCACGGGAGGCCTCGTCGGCCGGGTAGTCCTTCACGGGCGTGCCGGAGGGGTGCCCTGCGCCCGGCGCAGGTAACCCAGTCCCAGTTCGAGGTTGAGCGCCGTGCGGACGCCTCCCAGCGAGAGGCCGAGCTCCACCAGTGTCATGGCGACGGCCGGGCGCATGCCGACGACGACGGTCTCCGCGCCGAGGACGCGGGAGATGGCGGCCGTGGTGGCCAGCATGCGGCCGACGAACGAGTCGACGATCTCCAGGGCCGAGATGTCGATGACCACGCCACGGGCGCCGGTGGCGACGATCTGCTGGGAGAGGTCGTCCTGGAGGTCGAGCACCATCTGGTCCTCCAGGTCCACCTGGATCGAGACCAGCAGAATGTCGCCGATCTTCAGGACGGGGACGCGGTCGCTCACAGCAGACCCGCCGGACGGGCCGCGGTGGCCCTGTCGATCTCCGTCAGCGCGTGGCGCAGGGCGTCGGCCAGGGTCGCCTTCGTGGGGATGTCGCCGAACTCGATGCCCAGGGCGACGATGGTCTGCGCGATCTGGGGCCGGATGCCGGAGATGGTGCACTCGGCGCCCATCATCCGCGCCGCGACGACGGTCTTGAGGAGGTGCTGGGCGACCTGGGTGTCGACGGCAGGCACACCGGTGATGTCGATGATCGCGTGCGCGGAGTTGGAGTCCACGAGGGCCTGGAGCAGCTTCTCCATGACCACCTGGGTGCGCGCGGAGTCGAGCGTCCCGACGAGCGGCACGCCCACCACCCCGTCCCACAGCTTCACCACGGGGGTGGACAGCTCGAGCAGCTGCTGGGACTGCGTGGAGATGATCTCCTCGCGGGTCCGGGCGTACTCCTCCACCGTGAACAGGCCCAGATCGTCGAGGAGGCGGGAGAACTGCAGGTAGGCGCGCACGTCCTCGACGGATCCGCCGAGGAAGGGCTCGAGCACCTCCTTGAGCGCGAAGACGCTCACGGCGGTCTCGGTCGGGGTGAACCCCTGCCGGGCCCGGGTGCGCGACAGCTCGACGAGGAGGCTGCGCACGACGGCGAACCGGTCGCCGCGGCCGACCAGGCCGCCCTGCGCCACGGCCTCGGCGATCGCGTCGTACAGCTCGCCCAGCTCCCGGCCGAGCTCCGCGCTGCTCACGCGCCCCCGCAACGAAGCTCCGACGGTCTGCTCCCACTGCGCCACCAGTTCGGACTTCCGTGTGGTCAGCAGCTCCAGCAACCGCTTCGAGTCCTCGTTGTCCATGCGCCTTCCCCTCACCTTGTCCCGCTCCGGAATCCGTCCCGACGATACGTCACCGGCCCTCGCCGTCGAGCACGCGCCTCCCGCCCCCCGCACCGCCCCGGGGGCCGATGGACCCGCACCCCGAGCGACATCTGCCCCCGATCCTCGTTCCCACACGTGCGGAGAATCACCGGGACGTCCGGGCCCGCGCGGGACGGTGCGGCAATCGGCGCAGCCGGAACGGCGGCCCGCCGGGTCCGGTGGTGCCATGGAGGGGCCCCCGCGACCGGCGGGGGAGGAGAGCCGGGAAACCCCGGCGCACCGCTGGGAGGACCATGTCCCACGACAACCCCTTGCGGGGACGGACGGCGGTCGTGACGGGTGCGGCACGCGGCCTGGGCGCCGGCCTCGCCAGGGAGCTGGCCGGCCGGGGCATGCGGATCGCCCTGCTCGGCCGGGAGAGCGCGACCCTGGAGAGGGTGGCGCGGGAGCTGCCGCCGGGGAGCCGGTGCTACGAGGTCGACGTGACGGACGACGACCTGATGGAGCGGACGGCCCACCGGGTGACGCGCGACCTGGGCGAGCCCTCCGTGGTGATCGCCAACGCCGGCGTCGCCGAGGGCGGCCCGTTCGCCGCGTCCGACCCGAGGACGTGGAACCGCGTCGTCGAGGTCAACCTCATGGGCAGCGCGACCACGGCCAGGGTGTTCCTGCCCGGCCTGCTGGCCACGCGGGGGTACTTCCTCCAGGTCGCCTCGACCGCGGCCTTCGGATCGGCCCCCATGATGAGCGCCTACTGCGCGTCGAAGGCGGGGGCCGAGTCGTTCGCCCAGTCGCTGCGCGCGGAGTGCGCCCACCGGGGTGTCGGGGTCGGCATCGCGTACCTGCACTGGACGGACACCGACATGGTGCGGGACGTGGACGCCCACGACGTCCTGCGGGAGCTCCGCGCCCACATGCCGCGCCCCGCGCGCAGGGTGTACCCCGTGGAGAAGGTGGCGTCGTGGCTGGCCGAGGCGGTCCGCCGCCGCTCCGCCACCGTCTAC
The DNA here is from genome assembly GCF_042900925.1 of Streptomyces sp. NPDC012825. Taxonomy (NCBI): domain Bacteria; kingdom Bacillati; phylum Actinomycetota; class Actinomycetes; order Kitasatosporales; family Streptomycetaceae; genus Streptomyces; species Streptomyces sp. NPDC012825. The sequence continues at coordinate 28,072 of NZ_JBIBBZ010000024.1, forward strand.
GCGCCCCCGTGGCTGCGCCTCGTGCAGCCCGTCCGCCCCCTGCTGCCCGCACTCGTGGCGTGGTCCTCGGCGAGGACCCTGCCCCGTCTGGAGGAGAAGGGCGCCCTGCGCCCCACCGGTCTGCTCGGACCCGGCGGTCTCGCCGCCCGGGAGGGCCCGGAGCGCGGCGACCGCGGCTGATCCGCGCCCGAAACCGCCCGGCGCGTTCCCCGGCCGCGCCGCGTACGGTCCGGCCGGGTGTACTCCTCGCGGACCGGGGGCAGGCAGTCGGGCATGAACCACGAAGACGATCACCCGGACGGGCGCCGCGTGCGGCCCGAGCACGTCGACGACCTCACGGTGGAGGCGCTGGGCTCGCTCTCCAAGGCCCTGGAGACCACCGAGCGGGCCCGCGGCCACCTGTACTCCTTCCACCAGCTGACCGGCACCGCCGACCTGGAGCTGGACAGGGCGGTGGCGCTGCTGCGGCGGGCGGGCCACGAGAAGTGGGCCGACCTCGTCGAGCGGGAGGTCCTCGGCCGCAACGTCATCCCGGGCCACTGGACGTTCCAGGTGGTCGAGTCCTACGACCGGACGTACTACGAGCCGTTCAAGAAGCTCGAACGCGACGCCGTCTCCGACCTCGCCGAGGGCCGCGCCCACCTCTACGAGGCCGAGATGAAGGAACGGCGCCGCACGCACGGTCACCGGGACCACACCGCGACCCCCGAGGAGACGCCCTAGGGACCGGTCCCGCGCCGCCGGGCGCACCGGCCCGGCGGCCGGGGCGCGCCACCGGTCCTATCCTGGCGTCATGGCCGTCGATCTCTTCGCAGGCGTCCCCGTGGAGGACTACACGGCGGCGCTGAGCTGGTACGAGCGCCTGTTCGGCGCCCCGCCGGTGTTCCTCCCGAACGACACGGAGGCCGTCTGGGAGTTCGGGGAGCACCGCTACGTGTACATCGAGCACCGGCCCGGACGGGCGGGCAACGCCCTGCACACGCTCTTCGTCGACGACCTCGACGCCCGTGTCGCCGGGATCACCGAGCGCGGACTGACCCCCGCCGTCCGCGAGACCTACGCGAACGGCGTGCGCAAGGTGACGTACGAGGACCGGGACGGGAACCGGATCGGGTTCGGGGGCGCCCCGCTCTGACCGCGGCCCCTCCGGCGCGGGCGGCGGGCCGGAGAACGGGTAGAGCTGTTCCGTGCAGACATTTCTCCCGTACGACCGATTCGTCGACTCGGCCGCCGTGCTCGACCCGAGACGGCTGGGCAAGCAGCGCGTCGAGGCCCTCCAGGTCCTCCGGGGGCTCACCGTGCCCGGATACGGCTGGCGCCGGCACCCCGCGGTGCGGATGTGGGCCGGTTACGAGGAGGCCCTGGTGCGCTACGGCCTGGACGTCTGCGGAGTCTGGACGGCCGGGGGCCGCTCCGACACCTGCGCCGCCACGCTGACGCGCGACTACCTCGCCCTGGGCCCCGGGGAAGGAGTGAGGGGACAGGACGAACTCGCGGCGGCCGGCGAGCTGCCGCCCTGGCTCGGGGATCCCGCGTTCCACCGCAGCCACCGGTCCGCGCTGCTGCGCAAGGCCCCGGAGGTCTACCGCGACCTCTTCCCGGGAGTCCCCGACGACCTCCCCTACGTCTGGCCGTCGTCGGACCGGGCCGGAAGACCCGAACCGGCCTGAAGACCGACATGTCCGTCCCGTTCCGTACGCTGGAGGGCGCCGCGGCACCGGCCCGGCCGCCGACCGGGCGCGCGCCCCGGCGGTGCGCGTCATCCAGCGCGGCGGAGTGGACATGCGACGGCGTTCCGAAGGACCGGGGAGCGGAGCCGAGGGCCTGTTCGACGTGGACGACCTCGTGGTCCCGTCGTCCGGAGGGGCGGACGGCCGCTCGTTCCGCGACGGGGCGGAGGCACGGAGGCTGCTCGACGTGGCGGAGATCCACGCCGAGCCCGCCGCGGCGGCCTCCTGGCGCGGCCGGCAGATCGTCGCGCGGTTCCCGGACGCCCGGCTCGTCGAGACCGACTCCCACTGGCGCGTCCCGCACCTGCACGGCAACGCCGGGAACGTGGAGCGCTGGGTGAGGACCAAGCGCGACACCCTGGTCCTCGGGGAGCGCAAGTCCTTCGGCGTCCGGCCCAACGGCCGCTCCGCCGACTGGATCGCCCCCGGCCTCTCCAACGGCTGCGCCATGGCCTGCGCCTACTGCTACGTCCCGCGTCGCAAGGGCTTCGCCAACCCCGTCACCGTCTTCACCAACGTGGACCGCGTCCTCGCCGCCCTGGGCCGGCACATCGCCGCCACCGGCCCCAAGCGGGAACCCAACCAGTGCGACGACCTCGCCTGGGTCTACGACATCGGGGAGAACGGCGACTGCTCGGTCGACGACCTGATCAGCGACAACACCGCCGACCTGGTCCGGGCCTTCCGCCGGTGGCCCACCGCCAAGGCGTCCTTCGCCACCAAGTTCGTCAACCCCGACCTGCTGCGGCTCGACCCGCGGGGCCGTACGCGGATCCGCTTCTCCGTGATGCCGCCGGACGACTCCAGGCTCCTCGACATCCGGACGAGCCCGGTCCCCGACCGCCTCGCGGCGGCGGCCGACTTCGTGGAGGCCGGGTACGAGGTGCACTTCAACCTCTCCCCGGTGGTGATCCGGCCGGGCTGGGAACAGGGGTGGGACGAGCTGCTCCGCGCCATGGACGACGTCCTACCCCGGAGCGTGAAGGACCAGGCCGCGGCGGAGGTCATCATGCTCACGCACAACCAGGACCTGCACGAGGTCAACCTCGGCTGGCACCCCCGCGCCGAGCAGGTCCTGTGGCGCCCGGACCTCCAGCAGCCCAAACGCTCCGAGAACGGCGCCCGGAACGTGCGCTACCGCACGGGGACCAAGGCGTCCGCCGTCGAGTCGCTGCGCCGGCTGATCGACGCGCGCGCCCCGTGGCTGCGGGTGCGGTACGCCTTCTGACCGCGACGGGCGCCCGGTGAACCCGGTCCGCCCGCGCCGGACCGGAACCACCGCCCGGCTGTCCTTCGCCGCCGACCGGAGGGGAGCAGACGCGGGATTTCGGGGCACACGTACGAGAACGGCCGATGGGCGGCCGGACAGGAGGCGCAGCCATGACGCAGGCACCCCGACCCGTTCCGGCGGCAGACGAGGCGAGGGCGGCCCTGGAGGACGTGTCCGATCCCGCCGCGAGGGCGGTGGCCCTGGCCCTGCTGGCGGTCCGTGACGAACTGAGGGCCGTGTCCGAGCGCACGGGCAGCGTGGAAGCGCGGTTGGAGCAGACGAACCAGTACCTCGGGGCCCTCGCCAACAAGCCCTGACCGCAGGGCGGCCGGACGGGCGGCTCGTGGGGCGCGGCCCGCCCGGCCGCCTACCGGCCGGTGCCGTCGTCGGCCGTGGCGTCGTCGGTCTGGGGGAGGACCGGACGGAAGCAGGCCGTGACCGTCTTGCCGTGCCGCTGGCAGCGCATGCTCCACTCGTCGGCGAGCGCCCGCACGATGCTCACGCCCCGCCCCGAGACCGCGCCCTCGCCCGCCTCGCGGGGGCGGGGCAGCGTCGGGTCCTCGTCGTGGACGCTGATGTGGAGGCAGTCGCCGTCCCAGGTGAGCACGAGCTGCGCGTCGCTGTGCGCGTGGACGTGGGCGTTGGTGAGCAGCTCGGAGACGGCCAGGACGACGGAGTCCACCGTCTCGGGCTCCCGCTCGGTCCACGGAAGGGCGGCGAGGTGCCGCCGGGTCCACTGCCGGCCGGCCTGCACGCCCCCGGACACGGGGAACGAGTGCGCCCACCCCATCGCCTTGACCGTCACGCTCTTCACTCCTTCGAGGCCGTCCACGTCGTCCGTACGGGACCCGGATACCCGGCAATCGTCCCCGCAGACACGAAGGGCCCCCGCGGCCCGGGGGCCGGCCGTCCCGGCCGGCCCCCGGAGGGCCGACCGGGACGGGACCTCGGGATCAGGCGAGGTCGAACCGGTCGAGGTTCATCACCTTGTCCCAGGCCGCCACGAAGTCGCGCACGAACTTCTCGCCCGCGTCCTGGGAGGCGTAGACCTCCGCGAGGGCGCGGAGCTGGGAGTGCGCGCCGAACACGAGGTCGACGGGGGTGGCGGTCCACTTGAGCTCGCCCGTGGCGCGGTCGCGGCCCTCGGAGACGTTCTCCTCCGTGACCGACGTCTTCCACTCCGTGCCCATGTCGAGCAGGTTGACGAAGAAGTCGGTGGTCAGCGCCTCGGGCCGGTGGGTGAGGCGGCCGTGCGGGGACCCCGCGAAACCGGTGTCCAGGACCCGCATGCCGCCGACGAGCACCGTCATCTCGGGCGCGGTCAGCGTCAGCAGGTTGGCGCGGTCGAGGAGGTGGGTCTCCGGGGACAGCTTCTCGTCCCCCCGGAGGTAGTTGCGGAACCCGTCCGCCGCGGGTTCGAGCACGGCGAACGTCTCCACGTCCGTCTGCTCCTGCGAGGCGTCCGTGCGCCCCGGCGCGAACGGGACCGTGACGTCGTGCCCGGCGTTCCGCGCGGCCTGCTCGACGGCCGCGCAGCCGCCCAGGACGATCAGGTCGGCGAGCGAGATCCGCTTCCCCCCGCCCTGCGCGTCGTCGAACTCGCGCCGGATCGCCTCCAGGGCCTCCACGGTCCCGGTCACCTCGGGCAGGGCGTTGACCTCCCAGTCCTTCTGCGGCGCGAGCCGGATCCGCGCCCCGTTGGCCCCGCCGCGCTTGTCGGTGCCGCGGAAGCTCGCCGCCGACGCCCACGCGGTGGTGACCAGCTGGGGGAGCGACAGGCCCGAGTCGAGGATCCGGCGCTTGAGCGAGGCGACGTCCTCGTCCGAGACCAGCTCGTGGTCGACCGCGGGCACGGGGTCCTGCCACAGCTGCGGCTCGGGGATCCAGGGCCCCAGGTAGCGCGAGAGGGGACCCATGTCACGGTGCAGCAGCTTGTACCAGGCCTTGGCGAACGCCTCCGCGAGCCGGTCCGGGTCCTCGTGGAAGCGCTTCGTGATCGGCCCGTAGACCGGGTCCGCCTTCAGCGCGAGGTCCGTCGTCAGCATCATCGGGGCGTGCTTCTTCGACGGGTCGTGGGCGTCGGGCACGGTGTCCCTCGCCGACGGGTCCGTGGGCGTCCACTGCTTCGCGCCGGCGGGGCTCGTCGTCAGCTCCCACTCGTACCCGTACAGGTTGTCCAGGTAGCCGTTGTCCCACTTCGTCGGCCGGGAGGTCCAGGCGCCCTCCAGGCCGCTGGTGAGCGCGTCGCCGCCCACGCCGGTGCCGTACGTGTTCCGCCAGCCGAGGGCCTGCTGCTCGAAGGGGGCGGCCTCGGGCTCCGGACCGATGTACGAGGGGTCGACCGCCCCGTGGCACTTGCCGAACGTGTGGCCGCCGACGATCAGCGCCGCCGTCTCCTCGTCGTTCATCGCCATGCGGCCGAACGTCTCCCGGATGTCCCGGGCGGCGGCCAGCGGGTCCGGGTTCCCGTTGGGCCCCTCGGGATTGACGTAGATCAGACCCATCTGCACGGCGCCGACCGGGCCGCTGAGCTCCCGGTCGCCGCTGTAGCGCTCGTCCCCGAGCCAGGTGTCCTCGGGACCCCAGAAGATCTCCTCCGGCTCCCAGATGTCCTCCCGCCCGAAACCGAATCCGAACGTCTCGAACCCCATGGACTCCATGGCGCAGTTGCCGGCGAAGACGAGGAGGTCGGCCCAGGAGATCTTCCGGCCGTACTTCTGCTTGACCGGCCAGAGCAGCCGACGCGCCTTGTCGAGGCTCGCGTTGTCCGGCCAGCTGTTGAGGGGCGCGAAGCGCTGGGCGCCGGAGCCTCCGCCGCCCCGGCCGTCGGCGATGCGGTACGTCCCGGCGGCGTGCCAGCTCATCCGGATGAAGAGCGGCCCGTAGTGGCCGTAGTCGGCGGGCCACCAGTCCTGCGAGGCCGTCATCACCTCGAAGACGTCCCGCTTCAGCGCGTCGGGGTCCAGGGTCGCGAACTCCGCCGCGTAGTCGAAGTCCCCGCCCATCGGATGGGACAGGGGCGAGTGCTGGTGGAGGACCTGGAGGTCCAGTTGGTTGGGCCACCAGTCCCGGTTCGTCCGGGGCCGGGTGGGCGCCGGGGTGGGGGCGGGGATCGCCGGGTTCTCGCTTTCGCTGCCGGACACGTCCGTCCTTCTTCCTGTGTCGGTGTTCTTGCGCCGAGCACTGCGACCCGCGCCCGTCACGCGCCGTGGCGCCCGCCGGCCGGAACCGCCCGACCGGACCCACGGGGCGGGGAGCCTGTGTCGGCGTCCGTATGCTCGCGCACACCGACCGCGCGGCCGGGGGAACACGCAGGGCGCTCGCGCTTTACACGTCATCACACCGGAAGCGTCACCGCGGAGCACCGCCCGCCACGGGACGGAACCGCCCCGTCACTCCCGCGGCGTCGTTCCCGTGGCCCGGCCCTCCTCGTCCCGGGTGATCTCCAGGACCCGTTCGACGGCCTCGCGGTCGAGCGGTCCGAACACGTGCGGGAAGAGGGTCCCGTCGGGGACCCCCGGCGGCGGCGAGGGGACGGCCGCCTCCCACTCCGTCCGGGCCGAAAGACGGCCCTCGTCGAGGACGAGCGCCAGGAGGGGCCCGGGGGAGGCGCGGTAGTAGGCGTCGACGACGGCGAGCGCGGTCGCCTCGTCGGGCGCGCAGTGGACGAACCCCTCCTCGGCCAGCGACGCGGGCGCGTACGGCTGCTCCGGCCGGGCGGACCATTCGGCGAGGGGGACGATGTGATAGATCATGCCCCGGTTATACCGGCCGGGGCGGAGCCGACCCGGCCCGGGCGCCGCGCGAGGTGGCCGGATGAGGGCCCGGGTCGGTGTCCCGGCGGGCGGCGCCCACCGACCCGGCCCGGGACTCCTCAGGCCCCGCCGCCCTCCTCGTACACCAGCCTGTCCACGACCTCCACCACCCCGTCCACCGTCTCGCACAGGCGGACCAGGATCGGGCCGGTCCCCGGCCGCTCCAGCGTGCCGCTCAGCGTCACCCGGCCCTCGTCCACGTCGATGTGCACGGCGGAGGGGGAGAGGCGCAGGATCCGGACGACCACGTCCTCGCGGATCTCCTCCTGGATGGAACGGTCCCGGCGCAGGAACAGCTGGAGCAGGTCGCTCCGGCTCAGCACCCCGATCAGCCGCCCCTCCGCGTCCACGACCGGCAGCCGCTTCACCCGGTGCCGCTCCATCCGCCGGGCCGCCTCGACCGCCGTCCACGACGGCCGGGCCGTGACGACCGGGCTCGTCATCATGGCCTCCGCGGTGCTCGGCCCGTCCTTCGCCGTGTGCCGCCGCAGCAGGTCCGCCTCGGAGACGACGCCCACCGGCCGGTTCTCCTCGTCGACCACCGGGACCGCGGTGATGCCGTACTCGTCGAGGAGCCGCGCGATCTCCTTGAACGGCGTCCCGCGCTGCACCGCGACCGCGGTGGGCGTCATCAGGTCCGCGACACTGCGGTGCCTCATCGTCCGTTCCGTCCCTTCTGCGTTCCGGATCCCATGATCCCGCACCGGGGCGCCTCTCGGAACGAGGGGGCGGAGGGGCGGAGGGCCGGACGGACCGTCTTCCGGCCCGTCCGGCCCTCCGCGGCGCGGTTCCTCAGGACCGGTGGACCGCCACCTCGTGGAGCGAGTACCCCCACTTCGTCGCCCGCCGTTCGCCGTGGACCCGTACGTAACGGGCCGCCTGCGACGGGAACTCCGCCGTGTCGTACCCGCCGTCCCCGGTGGTCGTGGACCAGACCGTCCGCCAGTCCGCGCCGTTCTCCGACAGCTCGATCCGGTACCCGCTCGCGTAGGCGCGCTCCCAGTCGAGGACGACCCGCCCGACCGGGCGGACCGACCCGAGGTCCACCCGCAGCCACTGGCCGTCCGACCAGTCGCTGGCCCAGCGGGTGCCCGTGTCGCCGTCGACGGCCCGGCCCGGCGCGTAGCTCGTGAACGGGTTCCACTCCGAGGAACTGGCCGCCGCGGGCGCGCCCGCCGCCAGGTTCACCCCCGGCTCGTGCGTCTCGGTCGCCCGCCACGTCGTCAGGTACGACTCGGCGCCGCCCGCCAGCTCGTCCACGACGCTCCGGCCGCCTCCGGTCAGCCGGATCTGCTCGATCCAGTCGGGGACCATGCCGTTGTGCGCGGCGCCGTCGGTGTTGAGGTCCCAGACGCGCTGCCCGGTGACCTGGCGGTCGAGCACCGCACCGCCGTCGAAGCTGCGGAAGGGGTACGTCACGGCGTTCGGCGCGCCGGCGCCGACCGGGCCCGGCCAGCCGCCGACGCCGTTCATGTCGGTGCCGTAGCCGAGACCGACCCCGTACTTCGCCCGGAGCGCGGCCTTCCGCCCCGCCTCGCCGACGAAGCCCTCCGCGCCGTGCATGTACTGGGCGACGAAACCGCCCAGACGGTAGAGCCGCTCGGTCCAGTCGAGGTCCATCCAGCTGTGGCTGGACAGGACGCCCGGGTACTCCTGGGACTCCAGGATGTCCAGCGCCCGTCCCGCGGCCTTGACGCTCATGTGGTCGAGCTCCAGCATCATCCCGCGGTCGATCATGCCCCGCAGGGCGTACTCGCCGAGCCGGGTCAGGCCGCGGGTGTTGCACTTGGCGTCCGAGGCGTACGAGGGGACGCTCACCCCCGGCGGCAGCTTCGACGCCATCACCGGGGCCGCCGCCAGGCCGATCGGGTTGTCGTGCTGCGGGCCCGCGCACTTCTCCGTGGTCCAGAAGGTGCCGGTCGACAGGAACTGGCCGATGTTGACCGCCGTGCCGATGGCCCCCTCGTCGAAGCGGACCCCGCACAGCGCGTTGTCGAACTTGTGGCACAGGAACATGCTGCGCACCCCGAGGCCGTACAGCTCGTCCAGGCCGCGGTCGATGTCCGCCCTGTCGCACTGGGCGACGTCGAGGATCTGCTTGCAGCCGAACGGCTCCGAGGTCTCCACGCCCAGGACGACCGCGAGCCTGCCCTGCTCGACCACCGAGCGGGCCTGCGCGGCGTCGGTGACGATCCGGAACCAGCCCTTGCCGGGCCCGCCGTACATCCGGTCGACGTAGTCCTGGAGTTCGTACGTCCTGCGGGCCTGGAGCCGGATCGAGTCCATCTCGTCACAGCTCCGGTCGCGGGGCAGGATCGAGCAGATCAGGCCGTTGGTCACCAGGTCGTTGACGAGGACGCGCTGTCCGCCGCGCCAGGCGCGCTCGACCCAGGCGTAGTAGTTCTGCTGGTGGGTCAGGGAGTTGTGGGCCGGCCAGTCCTCGAAGGTGGGCCAGCCGACCGGGTCGTGGTGGCCGTCGGCGCCGCCCGTGATGTTCTCGAACAGGGCGCCGGAGCCGTCGGGGTAGTGCTCGGGGCAGTCCTTGAGCGCGTCGGCGGCGCCGGCCTCGGAGAACGCCCGGCCGCAGATGAGCCGCCCCCCGAAGCCCTCGTCCGACATCAGGTGGTTGTGCGCGTCGACGAACCCGCGCACCTTTCCCCGGGCGTCCGTGCCGGTGAACGGCGCGCCCGTGACGTTGATCTGCGAGTCGGCGGCGGGACGGGACACGGGCTCCCACCACGAACCGCCCGCGGCGGCGGGGACCGGGGCGGAGCCGAAGAGGACGGCGGTCAGGGCGAGGACGAGCGCCAGGAGGGCGGATCCGCCGCCCCTCCCGCGCGAGAGGGTTCGGGTCATGGGCAGCGAGCCTCCGGTCGGTGGAGGAGTACCGGGCGTGCCGAGGATCGCGGCGCCGGAGGACCGAGTCAAGAGTCCGGGACGGATGACCTACTCGCGGGTCGGAACGGTCGCGTGTCCCTCAACCCTCCATCAGGCTCACGAGTTGATCGGCCATCAGGTCCAGTTGGCCGTCCGCCGTGTGCTGGTCACCGAGGACGAGGAACTGGAGGGTGAGGCCGTCGATCGCCGCCGCCAGATACCGCGCGACCACCTCCACCGGCGCCTTCGGCGTGATCCCCCGTACCGCGGCCACCCGCTCGACCAGATCGGCCGCCGACGCCACGTACTGCTCGTACTGGGCCCGCGCCAGGTGCTCGAAGCCCGGCTCGCGCAGCGCGTACTGGGTCAGGTCGTACGTCAGCATGTGCTCGCCGGGATGGGCGGTGACGTGGTCCCAGTAGGTGCGGAGCGCGCCCCGGACGGTCTCGCGCAGGGTGGCCCCCGGCTCCACCGCCGACATCACCCGTGCCACGTAGGTGCCGGTGATCGTCCCGATCGCGGCTTCGAGGAGCGCCTGCTTGGACGCGAAGCAGTAGTGGAAGACGCTCAGCGACACCCCCGCCTCGGCGCAGATCGACCGGGTGGTGGTCCGGGCGACCCCGTCCCTGGTCATCGCCCTGATCGCCGCCTCGACCAACTGCCCGCGCCGTTCGGCCGAAGACATCCGCGCCATGGTTCCTCCTCGCGTCCGGCGCCAGGGTAACCGCAGCCCTCGGCGCCGCGTCCTGGCCGGGCCGTACCTTGCGTCCAGCCTCGGGCCGCCGCCTCCGTGACCCCTCAGGCCGCCGCCGGGCCCCGTGTCCCCGGCGCCCCGGCGCGGGCCGACTCCACCAGCGCCCGCAGCCGCGGCGCGACCTCCTCGCCCACCCGGTAGGCCTCTTCCAGGTGCGGATAGCCGGACAGGACGAACTCGTCGATGCCGGCCCGCCCGTACTCGAAGAGCCGCCGCGCCACCTCGTCGTGCGAGCCGACCAGGGCCGTGCCCGCACCCTCGCGGACGAGCCCGATGCCCGCCCACAGGTTGGGGGAGACGGTCAGGTTCTCGGCGGAGCCGCCGTGCAGCGCGGTCATCCGGGCCTGTCCGGCCGAGTCCATGCGGGCGAACCGCTCCTGCGAGGCGCGGACCGCCTCCGGGTCGAACCCGGCCAGGATGCGGTCGGCCTCCCGCCAGGCCTCGGCGGCGGTGTCGCGGGTGATGACGTGGAGGCGGATCCCGAAGCGCAGGGCGCGCCCAACCCGCGCGGCCTTCTCCCGCACCCGGGCGACGCGCTCGGCGACGGCGGCCGGGGGCTCGCCCCACAGCAGCTGCACCTCGGCGTGGCGGGCGGCGACCTCCTCGGCCTCCGGCGACGCGCCGCCGAAGTAGAGGGGCACGGGCGACTCCACGGCAGGGGCGTGCAACCGGGCGTTCTCCACCCGGACGTGGCGGCCCGCCAGGTCGACGGCGCCGCCGTCGAGCAACGCCCGCACCACCTCCATGAGTTCGCCGGTCCTGACGTACCGCTCGTCCTTCGGCAGGTGGTCGCCGTACGCCCGCTGCTCGACCGGGTCGCCGCCGGTGACCACGTTCAGCGCGATCCGGTCGCCGAAGAGGCTCCGGAAGGTGTCGGCCTGCTGGGCGATCAGCGTCGGCCGGGCGAGACCGGCCCGGAACGCCACCAGGAAGCCGATCCGCTCCGTCACCGCCGCGACCGCCGGGGTCAGCACCCACGGGTCCACGCAGCCGAGCCCCACGGGCGTCAACAGCTTGGCGAAACCGGCCTGTTCGGCCGCGCGGGCCACCTGCGCCAGATAGCCGAGGCCGGCGCCCCGGCGGGTCGCGGCGGCGGTGCGGCCCTGGACGGCGGTGACCCCGCCGGGGTCGCGGCCGTCACCACCGGTGGGCAGGAACCAGTGCAGGACGGGGGCGGCGGAAGAGGGCATGCGGGCGTACCTCGGAGGAAGTGCGGGGCGGGGACGGGCGTACGGGACACCCGCCGGGCGCGGGAAAGGCGGGCGGAGAACCGGGAGTTCGGGAGCCGGAGCGTCGAACGCGGCGCAACCGGCCGACGGAGGAGGCCGGTCGGCGGCGGAGGCCGGTCGGCGGCGGAGGCCGGTCGGCGCGCGAAGGAGGGAGGCGAGCCGGGAAGGGGCTCAGCGACGGGCCGCGCGACGACGGAAGCCGACCCGACACAGCATCCCCGCGACACGCAGAAGGTCCACGTGGCGGCGGGAGACGAGGGCGGGATTCACGGGCGCATCCTCGCCGCGCGGACGCTCCGCCGACAAGTACCGTCCGCCATGCGGACCGCCGGGTCTCAGCTGCCGGAATCCCGTTCCTCCGGCCAAGCACCCCGGCCGGCGACCCGCAGCACCAGGGCGGCGATGTTCCACGCGTCGTCCTCGCCCCGGTGGTGCCGCCCCTCCAGGGGCAGTCCCGCGACCTCCAGGGCCTGAGCCATGCCGGGACGCCGGGCGAGCCCGTACGCCTCGGTGAAGACCGCCTTCGCGTTGGTGTGGCGCCGCCCGAAGGGGTACCGCGTGCCGGTGGCCCGGCACTGGTGGGTGAACTGCTTGCGGTCGTACTCGCCCCAGCTCGCCCAGGGCCGCCTCCCCGCCTCGTACGCGGTGGCGAGCAGCCGGCAGGCGGCGGCGAAGTCCAGGCCGGTGTCGACCTCCGCCTGGGTGAGGCCGGTCAGCCCGGTGCAGAACGCGCCGACCCGCGAGCGGACCGGGCGCACCAGGATCCGGTGCCGGGAGACCCGCTCCCGCGCGTCCAGGTCGACCACGGTCAGCCCGATCTCGATGATCTCGCTCACCTGGCCGGGCGGACGCTCGCCCTCCCAGCAGGTCGCCTCGACGTCGACGATGTTGACCAGGCCCCCGTGTCCCATGCGGACGAGCGTAGGGCGCGCCGCCACCGGCCACACCCGGTTTTCCCCGGGCTCAGTCCGCGTCCCGCCCCAGGACCTCGCGCAGGGCCGCCACCGCGTGCGCCCGGTGCTCGTCGAGCCAGCGGACGGCGGCCTCCTCGTCGCCGTGCCGGAGCGCGGAGATCACGGCCCGGTGCTCCCGCACGGCCAGCTTCCGGTGCGGCGCGTCCGCGTAGTACAGCGAGCGGTACGCGTCGGTGGCGTCCCACAGGGTCGCGACGAGGCGCACGAGGCGCGGCATCCCGGACGCCTCGATCAGGATGAAGTGGAAGCGCCGGTTCGCCGCCGCCATCGCGGACACGTCCCCGTCGTCGGCGGCCCGCTCCACCTCGCGCTGGATCCCTTCGAGCACGCCGACCGTGCCCTCCGGCATCCGCCCCACGGCCAGGCGGACCGCCTCCGTCTCCAGGAGCTCCCGGATCCGGTAGATCTCCTCCAGGTCGTCGAGCGAGAGCTCCGCGACGAAGTAGCCCCTGTGTATGCGATGGACCACCAGGCCCTCGGCCTCCAGGGCCTTGAGGGCCTCGCGCAGCGGCACCCGGCTCACCTCGAACCGCGCCGCGAGGGCGTCCTGGCGGATCTGGTCGCCCGGCCGGAGCTCCCCGGTGGTGATGGCGCGCCGCAGTTCCTCCAGGACGAACTGCTGGGCGGTCTGCGGCCGCCGCTTCTGCACCGCGCTGCTCATCCCCTGTGACCTTCCGTTCCTCGTGCCGCCGCCGGTGGACCGCCGCTCCGACGGACCGCTGATCCGACGGGCCGCCGCTCCGACGGATCACCCCGTCGGGGAACGGCTCCTCCGGCGGTGACCATCTTCCTACGGATCTTCCGGACCTTCCCCCGGCTCAGGGCGTGCCCGAGGTCCGTCCCTCCGTGCCGAGCACGGCGTCCGTGTGCTCGCCGAGGCGCGGGGGAGCGGCCCGGTAGGAGGCCGGGGTGGCGCCGAACCGGATCGGGTGGGCGACCTGGCCGGGACCGGCCGCGGACTCGGGGACGCGCGGGGCGAGCCCCAGCCGGTCGGCGAGGTCGAAGGCGGCCGCCAGGTCGTTGATGGGCCCGCAGGGCACGCCGGCCGCCGTCAGCTCCTCGAACCAGTCGTCGGCGGTACGGCCGCCGAGCGGACCGGCCAGGGCCGCCGCCAGCTCCTCCCGGTGGGCCACCCGGGCCGCGTTGGTCGCGAAGCGGACGTCCCCGGCCAGCTCCGGCAGGCCGAGCCGCTCGCACAGCGCCCGGAACTGCCGGTCGTTGCCCACCGCCAGGACCAGCGGCCGGTCCTCCGCCTCGAACACCTCGTACGGGGTGATGCTCGGGTGCCGGTTGCCCATCGCGCGCGGCACGACCCCCGCCCCCAGGTGCGCGGCTGCCTGGTTGGTGAGCGCGGAGAGCAGGGAGCCGAGCAGCGAGACCTCCACGCGCTGGCCCTCGCCGGTGCGCTCCCGGTGCCGGAGCGCGGCGAGCACGCCCATCCCCGCGTGCAGGCCGGTGACGACGTCGACCAGGGCGACCCCCGTCTTCGTCCCCGGGCCGTCCGGCTCGCCCGTCACGCTCATCAGACCGCCCATGGCCTGGACGAGCAGGTCGTACCCCGGGAGCCGGGCGCCCTCCGCGGTGCCGAAACCGGTCACCGAGCAGTAGACGAGCCCCGGGTTCGTCGCCCGTACGTCCTCGTGACCGAGGCCCAGCCTCTCCATCGTGCCGGGGCGGAAGTTCTCCACCAGGACGTCCGCCCGGTCCACGATCGCGCGCGCCGCCGCCAGATCCCCGGGATCCGTCAGATCGAGCGACACGGAGCGTTTGTTCCGGTTCACCCCCAGGAAGTACGTGGCCTCCCCGCCCGCGAACGGCGGCCCCCACACGCGCGTGTCGTCGCCGGACCCCGGCCGCTCGATCTTGATCACGTCCGCGCCCAGGTCGGCGAGGAGCATCGTCATGTACGGCCCGGCGAGGACCCGGCCGAAGTCCGCGACGACGATCCCGGACAGGGCGCCGGGTGCGGTGTCGGGCGCGGTGTCGGGCGGGGCCGGCTGGTCTGCGCGCATCGCGCTCTCCTCGGGATCGGCGACCGGACATGGGATCCGACGCGTCGGATCCGATACAGCGGATCCAATGGATCGGATCCAGTGGATCGGATTCGGATATTGGATCCAGTCCACCGGACCGTAGGGCCGGGACGGTGGATTTTCAATACTGGATCCAATATCCGATGTACGGCTACGCTTCGGCACGCCGAGTCGTCGCAGGCGCCCGTCACCATTCCGTCACGAGCGCCAGTCGCCCACCGCCAGGAGGCCGTCCGTGAAGTCGTCGTCCACCCCCGTCCACCCCTTCGACCTGCTCGCCGTCGACGGGCTTCTGACCGACGAGGAGCGGGAGATCCGGCGCACCGTGCGCGCCGTCGCCGACCGCGAGCTGCGGCCGCACGTCGCCGGCTGGTTCGAGAAGGGCGAGATCCCCGCCCGCGAACTCGCCCGCACCCTCGGCGGCACCGGCGTGCTCGGCATGCACCTGGAGGGGTACGGCTGCGCGGGCACCAACTCCGTCGCGTACGGCCTGGCCTGTCTGGAGCTGGAGGCCGTGGACTCCGGACTGCGCTCCCTCGTCTCCGTGCAGGGCTCCCTCGCCATGTACGCGATCTGGAAGTACGGCTCCGAGGAGCAGAAGCAGCGATGGCTGCCGAAGATGGCGGCGGGCGAGTACATCGGCTGCTTCGGCCTCACCGAGCCGGACGCGGGCTCGGACCCGGGCGCCATGCGGACCAACGCCAAGCGGGACGGCTCCGACTGGGTGCTCAACGGCACCAAGATGTGGATCACCAACGGCTCCGTCGCCGACGTGGCCGTCGTCTGGGCCCGCACCGAGGACGGCGTCCGCGGCTTCCTCGTCCCGGCCGGCACCCCCGGCTTCGGCGCGCCCGAGATCAGGATGAAGCTGTCGCTGCGGGCGAGCGTCACCAGCGAACTGGTCCTGGAGGACGTGCGGCTGCCGGCCGACGCGATGCTGCCGGAGGCCCGCGGCCTCTCCGGCCCGCTCGGCTGCCTCAACGAGGCCCGCTTCGGCATCGTCTTCGGCGCGCTCGGGGCCGCCCGCGACTGCCTGGAGACGGCGATCTCCTACGCCCGGGACCGCACCGTCTTCGCCCGCTCCCTCGCCTCCTACCAGCTGACGCAGCAGAAGCTCGCGGACATGTCCGTCGAGCTCGGCAAGGGCATGCTCCTCGCCCTCCACCTGGGCCGTCTGAAGGACGCGGGCGCGCTCACCCCCGAACAGGTCAGCGTGGGCAAGCTGAACAACGTCCGGGAGGCGATCGCGATCGCCCGCGAGTGCCGCACGATCCTGGGCGCCAACGGCATCACCCTGGAGTACCCGGTCCTGCGCCACGCCAACAACCTGGAGTCGGTGCTCACCTACGAGGGCACGAGCGAGGTCCACTCCCTGGTCATCGGCAAGGCGCTCACCGGCGAGCAGGCGTTCCGCTGAGCCGTCCCGCCCGCCGGACGCGGCGGGCCGTCAGCCCGCCGTGACCCGCCGGACGAAGGCGTCGAGGTTGGTCCTCGTACGGGCGATCTGCTCGTCGAGGGTGAGGGACTCCTCCTGGCGCCGGCCGCGCAGCTTCGGCTGCCGCTTGCCCCGGACGTAGAGGGAGCAGGCGAGGTCGGCGCAGAGGTAGGTCCCGACGGTGTTCCCCTCGCGGCCGCGGGTCCCGGCGAGCGGCGCCACGAGGAGCGTCACGCCCGAGGAGGCGTGTCCGGTCAGGCAGATCTGGCACATGCTCGACTTCATGGCGCTGGTCCGGCCGGCGGCCGGGACCCGCAGGGACACCCCGAGCGGCCCGTCCTCGTGCGGGACGACCAGGTGTGCGCGCAGCGGCGCGCCCGGGTCGACCCAGCCGAGGAAGTCCAGGTCGTCCCAGGGGAGCTCGGCGAAGTCGAGCGGCAGCTTGAGCCGGGCCGCCTCGCCCTTGGTGCAGTTCACGAAGGACGAGCGGATCTGTTTGTCGGTCAGTGGTTCCACTCGGTGGACCGTACACGCGTCGTCCCGGACGGGCATCCGAATAAGGCGGCGCCCCACGGGGACGTCCCGTGGGGCGGGCAGGCCTGTGGGGCGGTGCCGGTCTCCGGCTCAGGCCGGGGCGGTCGGCGCCGGTGCCGGCGCCGGGGGTGATGCCGGGTCGCCGGTCGAGCCGCTCGTGTTCGGGTCCGCCGGGGTGTCACCGGGGGTGTCGCCCGAGCCGTCCGGCACCGGGCCCGAGTTCGGGGCCGAGGAGTCGGGCGGGGCCGGCGGCTCGGGCGGTGCCGAGGAGCCCGGCTGCGGTGAGTCGGGCCGGGGCGAGTCGGGCGGGGGCGACGAATCCGGCGGCGGGGGCGAGTCCGGGGGCGCGGGCGAGTCGGACGGAGCATCCGGCGCGGGCGTCGACGGGCCGGGGGAGGTGGTGCCGTCGGAGGGACAGGGCGACGAGCCCGGCGGGCACGGTGCCGGGGACGTCGGGGTCGGCGGCGAGGTCGGCTCGTCCCGGCCGCCGGTGTCGCCGTGCTTCCGCGCGAACCAGTCGCCGTCCTCGGGGTCGTACACCACGAAGGTGTTCACGACCTTCGGGGCGGGCGCGACGACGACCACCTGATCGGCGTCGTACCCCTGCCAGGGGGTGCCGGTCGTCCGGGGGTTCTTCTGCGGTACCGGTTCGGTCAGCGGGTTGCCGCAGGCGCAGCGCACCCGGGGCACCCCCCGGTCGTCGACCAGGACCGCCGTGCCGGACTGGAGGACCGCCTGGTACGCGGTGGCGGAGCCCTCCTTGAAGCCGTGGTTCGTCACCCGGGTGTCGGCCCGGAGCTGGAGCGGGGTGAGGGAGCGGAGATAGCCGGGCACCTCGTTCGCCGAGACGCGCAGGACCGAGGCGAAGGCCGCGTTCTTCGCGGGCTCGCCGGAGAGGTAGCGCACCTGCTGCTCCACGTCGCAGCTCGCCACCGACTTCGTCCCGCCGTAGAGGCCGGGCGAGGCGCCCGACACGCGGGGCGTGGCGGCCTCCGCCGAACCGGTGCGGGGCGGCAGCGAGGGCGGCGGGGCGGAGTCGGTGGCCCGCGCCGTCGACCGGGTGAACGGGTCCGGGCCGGTCGAGGAGGCGCTCTGCAGGAAGACCTCCCCGCCGCCGGCGTTCGCCGTGCCGCCGTCGTCGTCGCCGGAGCGGCTGGTGAGCACGACGATCAGGGCGACGGCCGCCACGAGCACGGCGGTGAGCGAGGCGACCTTCGGGACGGAACGCCACCACGGGCCGCCGCCGTCCCTGGGATAGCGGGACGAGCCCCCTCCGTCCGGGCCGTCGCCCGGACCGCCCGAGCCGCCCGGACCACCGGAGCCCCCGGAGGGCGGCCCGGGGGGCGGTGGAGGGCCGGCGGCGTTCGGGTGCGTGCCGGGGCCCGAGAGGGGGCCCGAGGGGGGACCCGTGGGGGGAACCGACGGCGGACCGGACGGAGGGCCGGACGGCGGGTGGGAAGTCACGTTTTTCCCTTTCTTCCGTTCCGGGCCCATTGTGTGCGCCGACCGGTGCCCGCCCGCAAGCGGAGGCACCCGCCCTACCGGTCCCGCTCTACCGGTCCCGGCCCCGTGGTCCCGGCCCGGCGGTCCCGGTCCCGCCGGGAGCCGCGGGCGCTCCGTCCGCAAGCGCGTGGCCGTACCCGGCACTAGCGTGGTCACCGTGAGCAGCAGGCCCCCCACCTCCACGCGGCCCGCCGCGACCCCGGCCGGGCTCTTCGCCCGGATCGTCCTCCAGGCACTGACGGCCGTGGTCGCCGGTTACCTCTCGATGGGTGTCGTCGCCGCGCCGGGCCTCTGGGCCGCGGGCGCCGCCGACCTGCCCGGCGGCTTCACCGCCGTCCTCGCCGCCGTCGTCGTCATGGCCTCGGGCGGCGAGGTCGAGCTCTCCGGCGACGCCGGAGCCCTCGCCGGAACCCGGGCCCAACTGACGGCCATGCCCCTCACCGTCACCCTGGTGGGCGCACTGGTCACCGGTTACTTCTTCCTGCGCCCCCTGCGCCACCACGCGGTGACCGGCGCCCGCGAACTCCTGCTCCGCGCCGGGGCCGTCGTCGTCCTCTGGCTGATCGCCCTCGCGGGGATCTCCGCCCTCGCCCGCCACGACTTCCGGATCGTCCTCGGCGGCCAGGAGACCGAGGACCCGCTGATGGACCTCTTCGGGGACCTCCTCGACTCCGTGAACCCGACCGTCGGCTTCCGCACCGCCCTCGGCCCCACGCTCCTCCACGGCCTCCTGTGGATCCTCGGCGTGCTCCTCGTCGCCCTCCTCGTCTCCCGCAGGACCCCCCTGCCCTCCCGGCTGGTCCGCTACCAGGAGCCCGTCCGGCCCGTCGCCCGCGCGATGCTCCTCCTGCTCCTCGCGTACGTGCTCGTGGGCCTGGTCGTCGGCCTCGTCGTCGCGGCGACCAGGGGCCACCCCGCCGACACCTTCGCGGTCCTCCTCCTCGGCCTGCCCAACATCGCCTGGGTCGCCCTCGGCGTGGGCATCGGCGGCTCCTGGGAGGGCAGGGCGGAAGGCCCCTTCGGGTTGCCCGTGCCGCAGGTCCTCGACGCCGTCCTGCGCGACGGAAGCGGCGGCGCCCCGGAGCTCTCGACCATCGACCTGTCCTCGCTCGCCGCGCAGGACGGCCGGGCCTGGTGGCTGCTCCCCGTCGCCGCCGTCCTGGTCCTCGCCGCCGCCTTCGCCGCCGCCGTGCGCTCCCCGGCCCGGACCCGGCCCTGGCAGCACTCCCTGCGCCTGGGCGTCGCCTTCGCGCTCACCATGCTGGTCGCCGCCCCGGTCACCCTCGTCGAGGCCCGCTTCGGCCTCTCGGTCCTCGGCATCGGCGAACTCGACTCGCTCGGCGGGCAGGTGCTGCTGCGCCCGCACGTCTGGGCGATCGCCGGCTTCGCGCTCCTCTGGGGCCTGGTCCTCGGCCTCCTCGGCGGCCTCCTCGCCTCCCGGGTCCGCCGGAAGGGCGAGGTCGAGCCGCCGGCCCACCGCGAGGACGGCGCCGGCCCGCCGGGGCCGCCCACCGCCCCGTAACCCCCGGCGGTCTACAGCTCCCGGAACACCGGCCGCGCCCACGCGGGCGGGGCGGGCGGCGGGCCGAGTGCCCGCGGTGTCCCGGACACCACCGGCCCCGCTCCCTCGGAGGCGCCCGACGCCAGGGCGGCGCGCAGCCGGGTGACGAACTCCAGGCACGTCCCGTACCGCTCCTCCGGCGTCTTCGCCAGCGCCTTCGCGAAGACCTCGTCCGCCGCCCCCGGGAGCTCCGGCCGTGCCTCGGAGACGGGCGGCGGCGGATCGTACTGCTGCGCCCACAGCACCGCCCAGTCGGTGTCCCGGCGGAACGGCGGCGCGCCCACCAGGGTCTCGAACACCACGCACGCCAGGCCGTACACGTCGCACCGGCCGTCGACCGGCTTCCCCGAGATCTGCTCGGGCGCCACGTAGTCGAGGGTCCCCACGAACTCGCCCACCGTCGTGAAGCCCGTCAGGGACAGCGACTTCTTCGTCAGGCCGAAGTCGGTCAGGTACACGTGCTCCGGACGGTCGCGGTCGGTGCCCTCGGCCACCAGGATGTTGCCGGGCTTCACGTCCCGGTGCACCAGGTCGTGCGCGTGCGCCGCGTCCAGGGCCGAGGCCACCTGCACGGCGATCCTGCCCGCCTTCGCCGGCGGCAGCGGCCCCTCGCGGTGCAGCAGGGCCACCAGGTCCTGTCCCGCGACGTACCGCATGGCGATGTAGAGCACGCCCTCCTCCTCGCCCGCCTCGAAGACCGGCACGATGTGCGGGTGGTCGATCGAGGCGGCGACCCGCGACTCGTGCGCGAAGCGCTTGCGGAAGGTGTCGTTGCGGGCCAGCTCGGGGGCCAGCAGCTTCAGCGCCACCGTGCGGTCGAGCCGCAGGTCCCGCGCCCGGTACACCACCGCCATGCCGCCGCGACCGATCTCGCCCTCCAGGCGGTAGCCGGCGATCTCCTTGCCGACGAGCCCGGAGGGCCGGCCCGCCGGAAGGTCCGGGTCGACGTGCGCCCCGCCGCCCATCAGCCCTCACCCGTCGGCGGCCGCTCCACGACCCGGGTCGGCGGAGGCGGCTCCACCGCCTCGGGGGGCTGTTCCACCACCTGGGTCGGGGGCCGTTCCACCACTCGGGTCGGCGGGCGCTCCCCCGTCCCCGCCGACGGCTGTTCCACGGTCCGTGTCGGCGGAGGCGGCTCGTCCGGTCCGGTCGTCTCGGGCGCCGCCGGGCCGGCCGGGGACATCACCCGGGTGGGTTCGTGGCCGTCGTCCTCCGGGTCGTCTCCCATCGGGGACGCCGGGGACGCCGGGGACGCCGGAAAAGCCGGCTGTGCAGCGGGCGGTGCAGCGGCGACCGAGGGTGCGGCCCCCGCCGCGTACGTGCCGAGCCCCGCGCCGTCGCAGTACACCCAGCGCTCGTGCTCCGCGTCGTACAGCCACACCGACTCGCCGTCGACGACCATGCCCACCCGCAGGCCCCGGGTCCGCAGCCGGAAGGCCTCGCCGTCGAGGCGGCCCGCGCCCAGCTCCTCGGCGGCCCGCCGGTAGCGGCCGAGGGCGTCCTCGGCGCGGGCGATCAGCGGGCGGGGGTCGGCGGTCCTGGTGAGGGGCCGGCCCGCCGCCGGCGGGTCGTCGGGGACGCTGACGAGCAGCCGCGCGTCGACCCACGCCGTCCAGCCGTTGGAGCACCGGATCCGCCCCCAGTCCCCGCTCCGCTCCTCCAACCGCACCGGCAGGAAGGCGTCCAGGGGAGCCGTGGGCAGCCCCGGGTCGGGCGCCTCCCAGGCGGGCAGGCCGTCGCGCGGCACGACGTGAGTGGGCCGGAAGTCCGGCACGTACGCGGACACGGGGACGCTCACGGGCCTACCTCCGCATGACGACCGGCTCGTGGCGGCGCAGCAGCCGGGCCACGACCAGGCCGAGGACCAGACAGAGCACCACCATCATGCCCATGTCGAACAACCAGGCCTCCGCCGTGTGCCGCATCAGCGGATCGGTGGTCTTGTCGCTCGGCGCCACCTCCCCGATGTCGATCGTCGCGCCCATCGCCGCGAACGCCCACCGCGAGGGGACCAGCCAGGCCAGCTGTTCCAGGACGGGCGTGCCCCGCACGGTGAGGAGCGCCCCGCAGAAGACCACCTGCACGATGGCGAGGAGGACGAGCAGCGGCATCGTCACCTCCTCCTTGCGGACCAGGGCGGAGACGAACAGGCCGAGCATCATCGCCGTGAAGGAGAGCAGCGCGACGGCGAGGGTGATCTCCACCAGCGGGGGCATCAGGACCCCCTTGCCGCCGGGCACGTTCAGCGGCACGCCGATCAGGGCCACCAGGGTCAGGACGACCGCCTGCACGACCGTGATCAGACCGAGGACCACCACCTTGGAGGCGAGGTACGCCGAACGGGACAGGCCGACGGCTCTCTCGCGCCGGTAGATCGTGCGTTCCTTGACGAGTTCGCGCACGGCGTTCGCCGCGCCCGTGAGGACCCCGCCCACACAGAGGATGAGCAGGACGTTCAGCGACGACTCGGGGTTGAGACTGCCCTCCGACAGGGCGCGGGCCATCGCCCCCATCACGAACGGCAGCGCCACCATGATGACGATGAAGGTGCGGTCGGCGGAGAGCGCCGCCGCGTAGCGGCGCACCAGGGTCCGCAGCTGGGAGCCCCGGCTCTGCGCCTTCGGCGGCGGGGCCGGCACCTCGTCCGCCGGGGCGCTGCCGCCCGGAGGGAGGTCCGGGCGCGCCGTGGCGTCGGTGATGTACCGGCGCTGGAAGCGGGACGAGCGGTAGCCGCCGGCCCAGTCGCGGTCGCGTTCCCGCTCGAACGCCTCGAACGCCTCCGGCCACTCCGTGAAGCCGAAGAATTCGAGGGCCTCGGAGGGCGGGCCGTAGTAGGCGACCCGGCCGCCGGGCGCGAGGACGAGCAGCCGGTCGCAGACGTCCAGGCTGAGCACGCTGTGCGTCACCACGACGACCGTGCGCCCGTCGTCGGCGAGCCCGCGCAGCATGTGCATCACGGACCGGTCCATGCCGGGGTCGAGGCCGGAGGTGGGCTCGTCGAGGAAGAGGAGGGACGGCTTGGTGAGCAGCTCCAGGGCGACGCTCACCCGCTTGCGCTGGCCGCCGGAGAGGCTGTGGATCGGCTGGTCCGCGCGCTCCACGAGACCGAGCTCCCGGATCACCTCGTCCACCCGGGCCTGCCGTTCCGCACGCTCGGTGTCCTCGGGGAACCGCAGCTCGGCGGCGTATCCGAGGGCCCGGCGGACGGTCAGCTGGAGGTGCAGGATGTCGTCCTGCGGGACGAGCCCGATGCGCTGGCGCAGTTCGGCGTAGTCCCGGTACAGGTCGCGGCCGTCGTAGAGCACCGTGCCCCGGTCGGCGGGGCGCTGTCCGGTGAGGGCGTTCAGGAGCGTGGACTTCCCGGCGCCGGACGGCCCGACGACCGCGAGCAGGCACTTCTCGCCCACCGGGAACGACACCTCGTCGAGGAGGGTCTTGTGCCCGTGGTCGACGGTGACGGCGAGCGACCGCACGTCGAGGGAGACCTCGCCGGTGTCGGTGAACTCGACGAGCTGCCCGCCGATCAGGCAGAACGCGCACCGGCCGATGCCGACGATGTCCTCCGGCGTCACCCGGGCGTCGGCGACGGGCCGGCCGTTGAGGAAGGTGCCGTTGTGACTGTCCAGGTCGTGGATCCAGTAGGTGCCGTCGGGGTGGGCGCGCAGTTCGGCGTGGTGCCGGGAGACGACGAGGTCGGGGACGACCACGTCGTTGTCGGGGGCACGGCCGATGCGGACGCTGTGGACGGGCAGCGGCCGGACGGACGTCGGCTGCCGGAAGGTGCCGGTGGCGGCGGGGTGCGAGACGGAGGGCGGCCGGGGAGGACCGGCCTCCCGGCCCGGCGCGGGCCCGGGGGAGGGCGCCCGCTCCCGTACGGGAACGGATGCGGGCCCCGGCCCGGGGCCGGGCCTCGGCTCCCGTACGGGCCCGGGTGCGGGCTCCGTTTCCCGTACGGGTTCCTCCCGCACGCGCTCTTCCGGCGCGGCGCGCTCTTCCGGTACGGCGTGGTCCTCCGGTACGAGACGGTCCTCCGGCCCGCGCTCCGGTTCCGGCCCCGGGGAGGCCCCTCGTTCCCGCACGGCCTCCGGGCCCGGCTCCCGCTCCCGTACGTGCTCGGGCTCCGGTTCCGGCACACCCGGTACGGGCGGGGGCGGCGGCTGGGCCGGGCGGGCGCGGGCGCCGGTCGAGAGGACGGCGCGCGGGCCGTCCCCCGGGTGCCCGAACCGTACGACGGTCCCGGCGCCGACCTCCCGCGAACGGGCCACCTTCCGGCCGTCCGTGAAGGTGCCGTTCGTACTGTCCTCGTCGGTCAGGGTCCACCGGCCGGCGGCGGCGCTCAGCACCGCGTGGTGCCAGGACGCCCGGGCGTCCGAGAGGACGATGTCGCTGGCGGGGTCCCGTCCGATGCGGTAGACGCGGCGCGGATCCATGAGCGTCGCGTCCCCGTCGATCTCGAGGACCAGATCGGGCGCCGCAGACGCGGCCGGCCGCTCTCCCATGTCTGGAATTTTATCCGCCGGAACCGATCCCCGCCCGGCCGGGAGGCGCCGGTAGGGTGGGCGTCCGCCGCGGGAAGCGGCCCGGACGAACTGGAGGGACCACCCGTGCCGAAAGGCGTCACCAAGCGGCGGCCCCGCACCCGCGCGGCGCTTCTGAAGGCCGCCCTGGAGACCTTCGCCGAGCACGGCTTCCACGCGACGACGATCGAGCGGATCTGCGAGCGCGCCGGCTACACGCGGGGCGCGTACTACTCGAACTTCGCGAGCAAGGAGGAGCTCTTCCTCGCCCTCTTCGACGAGCACAGCGACCGGACGGTGCGGCGGCTCGCCGAGTCGATCGACGCGCTGACGGCCGAGGAGTACACCCTGACCCGGCTCGCGGAGCTGGCCTCCCGGGTGGAGCCGGACGAGCGGGACTGGTACCTGGTGACCACCGAGTTCACCCTGCACGCCATCCGGGACCCGCAGGCCGCCTGGGTGCTCGCCCGCCACGACGAGCGGCTGCGGGCGGAGATCGCCCGCGGCCTCACGCTCGTCCTGCGCCGGGCCGGACGCGAACTGACCGTGGACGCCGACCGGTTCGCCCGCCTGCTCATCGCCCTGCGCGAGGGCGGCCTGGCGCAGAGCTACGTGGAGCCGGACGCGCTGCCGCCGGGCAGTCTGGAACGCCAGTTCCTCCCCGCGTTCCTGGAAGCCTCGACGTGCGAACTCCCGGAACCCGGGGGTCAGTCGAAGAGGTCGGGGTCGGACGCGGTGATCTGATCCCACAGCGGGCGCGCCTGGAACCAGCCGGCCAGGTGCCCGCCGATCTGCCCGCGCGTGAGCAGGGCGGTCTCCCGGTCGATGAGCTGCGGGGTGCCGGCGGCCGTCGCGAGGAGCTGCGCCTGGCAGGAGCGCTCCATGGTGACGAACCACCAGACGGCCTCGGCGACGGAGTGCCCGACCGTGAGCAGCCCGTGGTTCTTGAGGATCACCGCCTTGTGGGCGCCGAGGGCCCTGGCGACCCGCTCGCCCTCCTCGGTCTCGTTCACCACGCCCCGGTAGTCGTCGTAGATCCCGTGGTCCTCGAAGAACGCGCAGGCGTCCTGGGTGATCGGGTCGAGCGGGACGCCCAGGCTGGAGAAGGCCTTGCCGTACAGGGAGTGCGAGTGCGCGGCGGCGACCGCGTCGGGCCGGGCGGCGTGGACCCGCGAGTGGATGACGAAGGCGGCCCGGTTCACGGGCCGGCGCCCTTCGAGGACGACCCCCTCGTGGTCGACCAGGATCAGGTCGGAGGCCTTGATCTGGGTGAAGCTCATGCCGAACGGGTTGACCCAGAAGGCGTTCGGGTCGCCGGGGTCGCGGACGGTGATGTGCCCGGCGACCCCCTCGGAGAAGCCGAACCGTCCGAAGATCCGGAATCCGGCGGCCAGTTGCTCCTTGCGGTACCGCCGCTCCTCCTCGACGCTCTCGAAGGTGGGCGGCAGCGGCAGGACGACCCCGTCGGGCAGCGGCCCGACGGCGGCGGCGAGCGCGGGCGGCACGGTGCTCATGGCGGCTCCTCCACGGAACGGGGGACAGGGGGCAGGAACGGGGCACGGGCGGGAACGGCGCGCCAAAAGATACAGACGTGCATCCGATACGACAACGGATCGGACCGTGCCTTGCGGCGCGCGGTTCCCGGTGAGTGCGGTCAGGGTGCAGCTGGAAAGCGCTTTCCGTCCCCTCTCCCGCCTCGGAAGTACGCCGCGTGCCCACCGCAGACGTCCTGGTCCGCACTCGCACCGTCGGACACCGCCACGACTCCGTCCCCGTCGGCGCCGCCGCGCCCGCCTCGTCGGCGCCCTGCCCCCCCGACCGCCCGCCCCGCCCGGGTCACCCCGCCGTCCCGCCCCTGTTGCGCCGCGCCGCTCTTCACGGAAGGTTGGTGTCGGACGGGGGCCGACGCAGGAGGAGACAGGCCATGGGCATCGCCACCGTGAACCCCGCCACCGGCGAGACGCTGCGCACCTACGAGGCCCACGGGCCCGAGGAGGTCGAGCGCCGCGTCGCCGCCGCGCACGAGACGTACCGCCAGTACCGCACCACCTCCTTCGCCGAGCGCGCCCGCCTCCTGCGCGCCGCCGCGAGCCTCCTCGACGAGGACACCGAAGACATCGCGCGCACCATGACGACCGAGATGGGCAAGCCGATCGCCGCCGCCCGCGCGGAGGCCGCCAAGTGCGCCAAGGCCATGCGCTGGTACGCCCGCCACGCCGAGGAACTCCTCGCCGACGAGCACCCGGCGGAGAGCGACGTCCAGGACTCCGGCGCGGACACCGCCCGCGTCCACTACCGGCCCCTCGGCCCCGTCCTCGCCGTCATGCCGTGGAACTTCCCGCTCTGGCAGGTGATCCGCTTCGCCGCACCCGCCCTCATGGCGGGGAACACGGGCCTTCTCAAGCACGCCTCCAACGTGCCGCAGACCGCGCTCTACCTGGGCGACCTCTTCCGCCGCGCCGGATTCCCCGAGGGCTGCTTCCAGACCCTCCTCATCGGCTCCCGTGAGGTCGAGGGTGTCCTGCGCGACCCCCGCGTGGTGGCCGCCACCCTCACCGGCAGCGAACCGGCCGGCCGGGCCGTCGCCTCCGTCGCGGGCGACGAGATCAAGAAGACCGTCCTGGAACTCGGCGGCAGCGACCCGTACATCGTGATGCCCTCCGCCGACGTCGTCGCGGCCGTGAAGACCGCCGTCACCGCCCGCGTCCAGAACAACGGCCAGTCCTGCATCGCCGCCAAGCGGTTCATCGTCCACCGGAACGTGTACGACGACTTCTCCGAGCGCTTCACCGCCGCCATGAACGCCCTCACCGTCGGCGACCCCCTCGACGAGTCCACCGACGTCGGCCCCCTCGCCACCGAGCAGGGCCGCGCCGACCTGGAGGAACTCGTCGACGACGCCGTGGAGCGGGGCGCCACCGCCCTCTGCGGCGGACACCGGCCCGAGGCCGAGGAGCTGCGGAACGGCTGGTACTACCGGCCCACCGTCCTCACCGGCATCACCCCCGAGATGCGGATCCACCGCGAGGAGACCTTCGGCCCCGTCGCCACCGTCTACCCGGTCGGCGACATCGAGGAGGCCGTGGCCGTCGCCAACGACTCGCCGTTCGGCCTCAGTTCCAACGTCTGGACCCGCTCCCAGGAGGACGTCGCCTTCTTCGTCCGCGACCTGGAGGCCGGCGGCGTCTTCGTCAACGGCATGACCGCCTCCCACCCCGCGCTCCCCTTCGGCGGGATCAAGCGCTCCGGGTACGGCCGCGAACTCGCCGGCCACGGCATCCGCGAGTTCTGCAACGCGACCACGGTCTGGCAGCGTGCCTGACTCCGTCCGAGCCCCCTCCCGGGCCCCCTCCCGGCGGAGGGATCACCCGCCGCCGGGAGCGGCGTCGGCCGGCGTCCGCACCGGACCGATCTCGCACCACACCGCCTTGCCCTCGCCGCGCGGCTCGACCCCCCACCGGGAGGCCAGCGCGTCGAGCAGGAGCAGCCCGCGCCCCGACGTGGCCGCCTCGCCCGGGGTGCGGCGCCGGGGCCAGGCGCTCGACCGGTCCTGCACCGACAGGCGCACCCGCCGCACCGGCTCGGGCAGCACCTCCAGGGTCAGCACCGCGCCCCCCTCCGTGTGCAGCAGTACGTTGACGAGCAGCTCGCCCGTCAACAGCTCGGCGTCGTCCGCCAGTTCCCCCATGCCCCAGTCGCGCAGCGCCTGCCCCACCGCCGCCCGCGCGTCCGACAGGCCCTGCGGATCGGCCTGGTGGATGTACTGGTGGATGCGCGGCGCCCTGGGCGTGCCCGGGTCCGGGCTGCGCCGCAGCACCAGGAGGGCCACGTCGTCGCCCGAACCCCACCGCTCCCACAGCCGGTCGGAGAGGTGGTCGGCGAGCGCCTCGGCCTGCGGCGGACCACTGGCGATCGCCCCGGCGAGCGCGTCGAGACCGGACGAGATGTCCGAGTCCGGCTGCTCCACGAGCCCGTCCGTGCAGAGCACGAGCGTCTCCCCGGGCACCAGGTCGAGCCGGGTCTCCGGGAACTCCTCGTCCCCGAACACGGTCGCCAGGCCCAGCGGGAGCCCGCCCCGCAGCTTGGGCTGCCCCACCCGGCCGTCGTTGTGCCGGATCAGCGGATCGAGGTGCCCGGCCCGCACCGCGCGCAGGGTGCCGCTCGCCAGGTCCACCTGCGCGTACGTACAGGTCGCGAAGCGGTTCGTGTCCAGTTCGGCGAGGAAACGGGAGGCCCGGGCGAGCACCGTCGAAGGGGCGTGCCCCTCGCCCGCGTACGCCCGCAGCGCGATCCGCAGCTGGCCCATGATGGCGGCCGCGTGCGTGTCGTGGCCCTGGACGTCCCCCACGACGATCCCGACCCGGCTGCGCGGCAGCGGGATCACGTCGTACCAGTCGCCGCCGACCTGCCGCCCGCTCCACGCCGCGTGGTAGCGGACGGCGATCTCCCCGCCGGTGATCTCCGGGATCCGGCGCGGCAGCATCGCCGCCTGGAGCCCGGTCGCGAGCTCCCGCTCCTCGTCGAAGAGCATCGCCCGCTGGAGCGACTGGGCGACGATCGCCGCGAGCCCCAGGGCCAGGTTCCGCTCGTCGGCGTTGAACGAGGTGCGGCCCCGGTAGAACAGGGCCATCCCGCCCAGCGAACGCGCCTGCGCCACCAGTGGCAGGTAGCAGGCGGCCCGGAAGTCGAGCCGGGGCAGATAGGGGGCGAGTTCGGGGAATTCCCGCCCCAGCGACGGGAAGGACGACACGAACCGGGGCCGGCCGCTCAGCACCGCGTCGGCCAGCGGCAGCCTCCGGTCGAGCCGCCGTTCGCGGAGGCCGTCGAGCACGTCGAGGCTCTCCCCGCTCAGCGCGATGATGTTCAGCGAACCGTTCTCCACGAGCCCGAGCGCGAGGCCGTCCGCGCCGAGCCGCGCGAGCCCGCCCGGACCGGTCAGGGCCGCCGTCACGTCGTCCACGGTCACCGCGCGCGACAGCGCGTTCGTCGTCCGCTCGACGATGTTCGTCTGGACCTCGCGCCGCTTCTCCAGGTCCCGGACGAAGGCGAAGTGCGTCACCTCGGCGGTCGTGTCCCGCACGACGCCGACGATCCGCCGGGCCCGCCCGTCCGGCGAGCGCAGGATCCGCGCCTGGACGTGCGTCCAGTGGGGCGGCCCGTCGTCCTGCGGGATGGGGAAGTGCGCGGTGTACGAGGCCGCGCCGCTCTTGACGGCCTCGCGCACGACGCCCCGGAGTTTGACGCGCTCCTCGGGGGCGAGGCGCGCGACGAGCGTCTCGGGGCACCCGTCGAAGGCGTCCGGAGCCACGCCGAAGACCAGCAGCCCGGACTCGTCGGCATCGATGCTGCCCGTGTCGAGATCCCAGTCGAAGCTGCCGGTCCGGTTCATGGCGAGCCACTCGGCGGGCCCGATCTCGCCACTGCGCGTACGCGGGTCGTCATCGGTCATCCCCCCCATTGTCGAACCCGCACCCCGGCGACGCCATGGCGGTGACACGGCGTGGCGCGAGTTCGCCGCGACGGACCGGGGACGCGCCGGGGGCGGACGGACCCCCGGGGGACGGACGCGGCCCGGGGGGCCCACGGGGCAGAATGGGCCGGTGCAGCCGTCCTACCGCGTCCTCGGTCCGTGCCGGGCCCTCCGTGCCGACGACGGGACCGAGGCCGTCCTGAGCGGCGGCAGGCTCCGGGCCCTGCTCACCGCGCTCGCGGCGGCCGGCGGGCGCGCGGTGGACCCGGGCGCGCTGATCGAGCGGGTCTGGGCCGACACGGACCCGGCCGGCGGCCGGGACCGCACGGCCGCGCTCCAGGCCCTCGTCGGCCGGCTGCGCCGGGCCCTGGGCCGGGAGGCCGTCGCCTCGGAGCCCGGCGGCTACCGCCTCACCGTCGCCCCCGACGACGTCGACCTGTACCGCTTCGAACGGCTCGCCGGCGAGGGGGCCGCCGCCCTGGCCGCCGGGGACGCCGGGCGGGCGGCCGTCCTGCTCGACGAGGCCCTCGGGCTCTGGCGCGGCCCCGCCCTCGCCGACCTCCCGGACCGGGACACGGACCCCCTGGCCGTACGGGTCGAACAGCGGCACGCGCGGGCGCGCCGCGACCGGTTCGCCGCCGACCTGGACCTGGGACGGGCCGACGAGGTCCTCCCGCCGCTCGCCGCCCTCGCCGCCGGACAGCCCCTCGACGAACCCCTCCAGGCCCTGCGGATCCGCGCCCTGCGGGCGGCCGGACGGCCCGCCGAGGCACTGGCGGCGTACGGGGAGGCGCGCACGGCCCTGGTGGAAAGGCTCGGCACGGACCCAGGGCCCGAACTCCGCGCCCTGCACGCCGAACTCCTGACGGAGGACCGGCCCGCCGCCGTCGGGCGCCGGACGGTCGCCCTGCCCGCCCGTCTGAACTCCTTCGTCGGCCGCGACGCCGAACTCGGAGACCTCGCCGCCTCCTGGGACGCCCGGCGGCTCGTCACCCTCACCGGGCCGGGCGGCGTCGGCAAGACACGGCTCGCCCTGGAGGCCGCCGAGACGTACGACGGGCCGGTCCACCTCGCCGAACTCGCCTCCGTGCGGGACGGATCGACGGTCGGCGCCGCCGTCCTCAGCGCGCTCGGAGCCCGCGAGACACAGCTCTGGCACCGTCCACCCGTCCCCGGCGCCGAACCGAAGGACCGTTTCGCCGACCTCGTCGAGCACTGCGCCGGGCGCCGGATGCTGCTGCTCCTGGACAACTGCGAGCACGTGGTCGGCGCCGCCGCCGAGCTGGCCGAGACGCTCCT
>NZ_JBIBBZ010000025.1:0-55173 GCF_042900925.1 Streptomyces sp. NPDC012825
TGGGCGCGCTCGGACCCTCCCACGACCTGTGCCCGATCGGCTGCTGCCCGGCCAGGACGGAACGGCCCGCGGCGGCCGGCGCCGACAGCCCGTACGCGTAGGAGCCCCGACGCGCGGGCGAAGCCGTATGCGTGGGCGGAGCCGTACGCGCGGGTGAGGCCCGCGACCCGGACCCGCCCGTACGCGCGCGAGACCCGTGGCCCGTCCGTACGCGGGCGAGAGATCCGTGACCTGTCCGTACGCGCAAGGAGATCCCATGACCGAGGTTCCCGACCCCCTGCTCACCGAGCTGCACGACCTCGCCTTGGAGGCCGCCCGGCGGGCCGGAGCGCTGCTGCGCGACGGCCGGCCGGACGACCTGACCGTGGCGAGGACCAAGACGAGTCCCATCGACGTGGTCACCGAGATGGACATCGCCGCCGAGAAGCTGATCACCGGCTTCCTCGCCGAGCACCGCCCGCAGGACGGCCTCCTCGGCGAGGAGGGCGCCGCCAGCCCCGGCACCAGCGGCGTCCGCTGGATCGTCGACCCGCTCGACGGCACCGTGAACTACCTCTACGGCCTGCCCACCTGGGGCGTCTCGATCGCCGCCGAACGCGACGGCGAGGCCGTCGTCGGCGTGGTCGAGGCGCCGCTGCGCGGCGAGACGTACCACGCGGTCCTCGGCCGCGGCGCGTACGCCGGGGACCGGCGGCTCGCCGTCCGCACCTCGCCCCCGCTCGACCTCGCCCTGGTCGGCACCGGCTTCGCGTACGTCCAGACCCGGCGCGCCCACCAGGCCGACATCGCCCGGCAGGTGATCCCGCGCGTCCGCGACATCCGTCGCGGCGGCTCGGCCGCCCTCGACCTCTGCGACGTCGCCGCGGGCCGCCTCGACGCCTACTACGAGCGCGGCCTCAACCCCTGGGACCTCGCGGCGGGCGCGCTGATCGCCCGCGAGGCGGGCGCCCTGACCGGCGGCCGCCCCGGGGAGCCGGAGTCCGGCGACCTGGCGGTCGCGGCCTCCCCGGGCCTCTTCGCGCCCCTTCAGGAACTCCTGGAGGAGCTGGGGGCCTGGCACGACTGACCCCGGCCCCGGCGGACCGGGAGCGGACGGACGAGGGCCCCGGCGCCATGACGGCACCGGGGCCCTGCCCGGGTGTACGGCCCCACCGGTGGAAGCGGTGGAAGCGGTGGAAGCGGTGGGCGGGTCAGACGCCCGGTACGGCCACCTCCACGCCGTGCTCGGCGGCCAGGCGGTGCAGGTCCTCCAGCTCGGCCTGCTCCACCTCCGCCAGGTAGTCGTCTCCCGTCTCACGCGCCCGCGTGAGGTCCGTCTGCGTGGTCCTGATGCGGTGCAGCAGGCCTGCGGTGAAAGCGTCCATCGTGCGCCCCCTCGTCGTGGGTCGGGTGGCACGGGGGTGTGCCGAGGGTGTTCGGATCACGCGCCGCGGTCTCTGGGGGACAGAGAGCGCCGGGTGGCGTGCCACATACAGGGCGTGATCGCGGGGTGTGCAGTCGTCCTCCCCACCCCTTTCCTCAGGGAAACCTCAACTGGCCCGCGAATGAGGTGAATTCTCGGTGCCCCTCTCCGGGGCTCCGCCCGGCCCCGGGCCCGCACCCCCGCCTTACAGCCGGTTTACGCGCGTACGGGGCAGGATGGACACCCACAATCAGCTCAGGTCTCGGCCGCTCCCGTCCCGGGAGGCGGCTCCACGGGAAGGATGTACGACGTGCGCGTACTCGTCGTCGAGGACGAGCAGCTGCTCGCCGATGCGGTGGCCACCGGACTGCGCCGGGAGGCCATGGCCGTCGACGTCGTGTACGACGGCGCGGCGGCCCTGGAGCGCGTGGGGGTCAACGACTACGACGTCGTCGTCCTCGACCGCGACCTCCCCCTCGTGCACGGCGACGACGTCTGCCGCCGGATCGTCGAGCTGGGCATGCCCACCCGCGTCCTGATGCTCACCGCCTCCGGCGACGTCAGCGACCGCGTGGAGGGCCTGGAACTGGGCGCGGACGACTACCTCCCCAAGCCCTTCGCCTTCACCGAGCTCACCGCGCGCGTGCGGGCGCTCGGCCGCCGCACGACCGTGCCGCTCCCGCCCGTCCTGGAGCGCGCCGGCATCAAGCTCGACCCGAACCGCCGCGAGGTCTTCCGCGACGGCCGCGAGGTCCAGCTGGCGCCGAAGGAGTTCGCCGTCCTGGAGGTCCTCATGCGCAGCGAGGGCGCCGTCGTCTCGGCCGAGCAGCTCCTGGAGAAGGCCTGGGACGAGAACACCGACCCGTTCACCAACGTGGTCCGCGTCACCGTCATGACCCTGCGCCGCAAACTCGGCGAGCCCCCCGTCATCGTCACCGTGCCCGGCTCCGGGTACCGGATCTGAACGCGATGGCCACGACTCCCGCGCCCCACCCCCAGGCGCCCCCGAAGCCGACCTGGGACCCCAGGGACCCGGTCCGCCCGCTCCTGCGCCCGACCATCCGCATACGGCTCACCCTGCTGTACGGCGGCATGTTCCTGATCGCGGGCATCCTGCTGCTCTCGATCATCTACCTCTTCACCGCGCAGGCCCTCAGCGACAGCGTCGCCCAGCTCCCCTTCAAGGTCGTCAACGGCACGGTCCAGCCCACCACCTCCTGGTGCCGGCTGCCCGAGAACAACCCCACCGGCGACCAGCTCAACGACGCCGTCACGATCTGCCTGCGGCACCAGGGCGACCTGGCCCTGGAGGACCTGCTGCGCCGCTCGCTCTTCGCCCTGCTCGGCCTGAGCATCATCGCCTTCGCCTTCGGCTACGCCATGGCGGGACGGGTGCTCTCCCCGCTCGGCCGGATCACCCGCACCGCCCGCCAGGTGGCCGGTTCGGACCTGTCCCGGCGGATCGAGCTGGACGGCCCGGACGACGAGCTCAAGGAGCTGGCCGACACCTTCGACGAGATGCTGGAGCGCCTGGAGCGGGCCTTCACCGCCCAGCAGCGGTTCGTCGCGAACGCCTCGCACGAGCTGCGGACCCCGCTCGCGATCAACCGGACCCTCCTGGAGGTGCACCTCTCCGATCCCGGGGCACCGGTGGAGCTCCAGCAGCTCGGCAAGACCCTGCTCGCCACCAACGAGCGCAGCGAGCAGCTCGTCGAGGGCCTGCTGCTGCTCGCCCGGAGCGACAACCAGATCATCGAGCGCAAGGCCGTCGACCTCGCCGAGGTCGCCGATCGGGGCGTCGACCAGGTGCGCGCCGAGGCCGAGGGCAGGGGCGTCGAGATCCGCGGCGAGCGCGCGCCCGCCGTCGTCCAGGGCAACGGCGTCCTGCTCGAACGGATCGCGCTGAACCTGCTCCAGAACGCCGTGCGGTACAACGTGCCGGAGGACGGCTGGGTGGAGGTCACCACCGGGGTCGAGCACGGCCAGGCGGTGCTGCTCGTCTCGAACACGGGACCCGTGGTCCCCGCGTACGAGATCGACAACCTCTTCGAGCCGTTCCGGCGGCTCCGGCAGGAGCGGACCGGCAGCGACAAGGGGGTCGGCCTCGGCCTGTCGATCGCCCGGTCCGTGGCCCGCGCCCACGGCGGCCGTATCATCGCGGAGCCCCGCGAGGGCGGCGGTCTCGTGATGCGCGTCACTCTGCCGATCT
Source organism: Streptomyces sp. NPDC012825 (assembly GCF_042900925.1). NCBI lineage: Bacteria > Bacillati > Actinomycetota > Actinomycetes > Kitasatosporales > Streptomycetaceae > Streptomyces > Streptomyces sp. NPDC012825. The sequence continues at coordinate 3,612 of NZ_JBIBBZ010000025.1, forward strand.
GACACACTGCACGGGCCGACCGGTTCCGTTCGCTTTGCGCGGAATTCCGCGCCCCCATTCCTGAGACGCTCATGTGTGATCGATCACAGGGAGGGGTGCGTGGGCGTCCACTCTCCGTGACCGGGAAATCCCTCCGAAAACCAGGAAAAGTCCGGGTTTTCAGGACCCCGTATGACGGGAAGTACACGGGGTGGCGCCTGCAGAGGGCACCCGCGGGACCGTGTACGGTCCGGTTCGCCACCCGAAGCCGATCACTCGTGAGAGGGCGCGACGGGTGTCGATTGAGTAACAGACCTTGATGTGAGGCAAAATCTCCGCCTCAGGTCGGGCACAAGTCCGACCTCTCACGCGTTACGTGCGCTGGAGACACCGCAACCACCCAGAGGGGGAGAGCGACATGGCAACGGATTACGACACCCCACGCAAGACCGACGACGACGTCGACTCGGACAGCCTTGAGGAACTGAAGGCCCGCCGGAACGACAAGTCGACCTCGACCGTCGACGTCGACGAGTTCGAGGCCGCCGAAGGCCTGGAGCTTCCCGGCGCCGACCTCTCGAACGAGGAGCTGGCCGTCCGGGTCCTGCCCAAGCAGGCCGACGAGTTCACCTGCATGAGCTGCTTCCTCGTGCACCACCGGAGCCAGCTGGCCCGGGAGAAGAACGGTCAGCCCATCTGCCGCGACTGCGACTGAGAACGCTCGACCGTGGCAGGCGACACACCGTCCCGGAAGCGGCGTCTGCGGCTCCCCGGGAGCCCGCGGACGGACAAGGGCGGACAAGGCCCGGCAGAGGGTGCCCAGGAGGCCCCCGACGCCGAGCCCACCGCCTCCCTGCCCTCCCTCGGAGCACGTGACGACGAGCGGGGCCTGCCGGCCTCGCTCGAAGCGGTCACCGGACCCGAGGCGGCACCCCTCCCCGAGGAGACGTCCCTTCCCGAGGACGCCTCCCTCCCCGCCGAGCGGGGCACGGGACCGGACGACGGGTCGCCCGTCGAAGCACGACGGGCCGGGCGCCTCGGCGCCGTCAAACGGCTCGCCGACCCGGCGCGGAGCCGGCTCGGCAGGATGAAGATCGACTCCGATCGCGTCGACGCCGTCCGGCGCGGCGTCGCCCAGGGCGTCAAGCGCGGCGGAGACGGCGCGAAAGCGGGCATCGGCCATCTGGCCGACCGGCTGATCGACCTCGCCCCGAGGATCCCCGTCCGCGACCTGGCGACCCTTCGCAGGCAGTTCCCCGGACTCGGTCCGGAGGAGATCGCCGACAAACTCGTCACCGGCGCGGCGAACGCCTCGTCGACCGTGGGCGCGGGCATCGGCGTCGCCGCCATGCTCCCCGTACCCCCGGCCCTGCCGGCCGAGCTGGCGGCCGAGATCACCGGCGTCGCCGCCGTGGAGCTCAAGCTCATCGCCGAACTGCACGAGGTGTACGGGCTGCGTCCCCCCGGCCGGCTCACCCAGCGCTCGGCGGCCTATCTGACCTCCTGGGCCGAGGAGCGGGGCATCGACCCCACCAAGCCCACCACCGTCAACGCGGCGCTCGGCGGACAGCTCAAACGCGAACTGCGCCAGCAGATCATGAAGCGCATGGTGCGCAACCTGCCGAACCTCATGCCGTTCATGGTGGGCGCCGCCGTCGGCGCCGTCATGAACCGCCGCGACACCAAGAAGCTCGCCTCGCACATCCGCAAGGACCTGCGCGAGCGCCAGGTCCCCTGGAGCGCCCTCCCGGAGCTGCCCCCGCTGGAGCAGCCGGAGAACCCCGAGGAGCTGGGCTTCTAGCCGCCCCGGCCCCCGGCGCCGCCGTCAGCCCCCGGCGCCGGTCCGTGCGGCTTCGAGCGCGGCGGCCAGCGCCTCCGGCTCACGGCTGGACAGGTACACGTACGGCGTCGGGTCCGCCGGGTCCGTCACCTCGATCCGCACCGCCCGCGACACGTAGCCGCGCATCAGCATGAAGGCGCGCGGATCCGCCTTGTACGTGCGCCAGGCGCGCGCCTCCTCCGCGTCGAGCACCTCGGCCGCCCCCAGGGCGGAGACCGGGATCCGCGCGTCGCCCGCCACCAGCGAACCGGCCACCATCCGGATCCGGGCGGAGCCGTACGAGGAGACCGCGACCCCGGCGAGCACCGCCGCCACGATCAGACCGCCCAGCATCGGGACCGTCCCGAAGGGGAACATGATCAGACCGCCGGACAGGCCGAGCAGGCCCGCGATCACCCACCAGGAGCCGGGCGCCGTCAGCCGCTCGTCGAAGCGCGGCGCGGCCGGGACGGCGGAGGACTCGGGGGAGGGGGTCGGGGACGGTACGGAAGGCTGCATGCGTCCAAGCTTGGCACGGCGCGACCCGCGTCCGTCCGCGCGGGTAAGGTCTGCGCCTGTGACTGCAACATCTGCCGCCCTCACCCCGCCGGCCGACGCCATACCGCCGGTACGCCACCCCGACGCGCCGGCCCCCGGCGAGCTGCTCGGCTCGCACTACGGGCACTGTTTCGGGTGCGGCGGCGGGCAGCCCCACGGCCTCCACCTGGAGGCGCGGGCCGGCGAGGGCGTGACCGTCACCGCCGAGTTCACGGTGACCGCCGACCACCAGGGCGCCCCCGGCCTCGCGCACGGCGGCGTCCTCGCCACCGCGCTCGACGAGACCCTCGGCTCCCTCAACTGGCTGCTGCGGGTCATCGCCGTGACCGGACGCCTGGAGACCGACTTCCTGCGGCCCGTCCCGGTCGGCACCGTGCTCCACCTGGAGGCCGCCGTCACCGCCGTGCACGGCCGCAAGCTCTACTCGACCGCCGTCGGCCGGATCGGCGGGCCGGAAGGCCCCGTCGCCGTCCGCGCCGACGCCCTCTTCATCGAGGTCAAGGTCGACCACTTCATCGACAACGGGCGCCCGGAGGAGATCCGGGCGGCCATGTCCGACCCCGACCAGGTCAGGCGCGCCCGCGCCTTCGAGGTGAACCCCTGATGCGCAACCCCGTCGACGTACTGATCCGGCGCCTGGACCCCGAGGTCCCCGTCCCGGCCTACGGGCACCCCGGCGACGCCGGCGCCGACCTCGTGACCACGGAGGCCGCCGTGCTGGCCCCCGGCGAGCGCGCCGTCCTGCCCACCGGCGTCTCCCTGGCCCTCCCCGACGGGTACGCCGCCTTCGTGCACCCGCGCTCCGGTCTCGCGGCCCGCTGCGGAGTGGCGCTCGTGAATGCCCCGGGGACGGTGGATGCCGGGTACCGTGGAGAGATCAAGGTGATCGTGGTCAATCTCGACCCGCACGAGAGCGTGCGGTTCGAACGATTCGACCGGATTGCCCAACTCGTCGTCCAGCAGGTCGAGAAGGTGCGCTTCCACGAGGTGGCGGAACTTCCCGGTTCGGCGCGGGCCGAGGGGGGCTTCGGGTCCACCGGCGGTCACGCCGCCGTGGGCGGCACGACGGGTGGGAATCGATACGCTTCGGTCGTATCCGACCGGGAAGGACAGTGACGTGTTCGGACGTCGCAAGAAGAGCGGTGCCGCCGAGGACGCGGCGGGCGAGGCCGAGCAGGTCGTCGACGCGGCGGAGGGCGAGGACGCGGCCGGGCCGCGTCGGGTGAACCTCCCGCCCGCGCCCCGGCCCGACGGGCCCTGGGACATCTCCGAGGTCGGCAAGCCCGACGAGGGCCGCGTGGACCTCGGCGGAGTCTTCGTACCCGGCGTCGAGGGCATGGAGCTGCGGGTCGAGGTGGCGGGCGACGCGATCGTCGCGGCCACCGTCGTGCTGCGCGACAGCGCCGTACAGCTCCAGGCCTTCGCCGCCCCCAAGAACGAGGGCATCTGGGGCGAGGTCCGTGACGAGATCGCCACGGGCATCGTCCAGCAGGGCGGTGTCATCGACGAGGTCGAGGGGCCGCTGGGCTGGGAGCTGCGCGCGCAGGTCCCCGTGCAGCTGCCGGACGGCAACCGCGGCGTGCAGCTCGTGCGCTTCGTGGGCGTCGACGGGCCCCGCTGGTTCCTGCGCGGAGTGATCTCCGGACAGGGCGCGGTCCAGCCCGAGGCGGCCGGGCTCCTGGAGCAGATCGTCCGCGACACCGTGGTCGTCCGCGGTGACGGCCCGATGGCCCCGCGCGACCCGATCGTCCTCAAGCTGCCGAACGACGCGCAGATGGTGCCGGACGGCGTGCAGCAGGAGGAGCAGGAGAACTCCCGCTTCTCCGGCGGCATGGGCCAGCTCCAGCGCGGTCCGGAGATCTCCGAGATCCGCTGAGCGGCGGGCTCCGGAAGCCCGTGAACAGGGCCGGTGGGCCGTTCCCGTACCTCTCGTACGGGAACGGCCCACCGGCCTTTCGGCCTCTCCCGCCGTTGCTCCTGCCGCCCCTCCCGCCGGTTCTCCACGGGGCGCGGTCTCGCCCGGCCCCGGTCCCGCCGGTTTTCCACAGGCGCCGGACCCGGCCCTGGTCCTCCGGACCCGCGGCGGACCATACTGGCGGGCGCACACGTTCGAAGAGGGGGACGCAGGGTGAGCGAGAGCGGCACGGGGTCCGCGACGGCCGTCGTCGGGGACCCGGCGGACCGGCCCATGGTCCGCGTCGAGGACCTGCGCCGCTCGTACGGCACGGGCGAGGCCGCGGTCCACGCCCTGCGCGGCGTCTCCTTCGACATCCCGCGCGGCGAGCTCGTCGCCCTCAAGGGCCGCTCCGGCTCCGGCAAGACGACGCTGCTCAACCTCGTGGGCGGCCTCGACACCGCCGACGGCGGCCGGATCGTCATCGACGGCACCGACCTCTCCACGCTCGGCGAGAGCGGGCTCCTGGAGCTGCGCCGCGACCGGATCGGCTTCGTCTTCCAGTCCTTCGGCCTCCTCCCGATCCTCTCCGCCGCGGAGAACGTGGGCGTACCCCTGCGGCTGCGCAGGGCGGACCCGAAGGAGCGCGAGGAGCGGGTGGCCCTGCTGCTCGGACTGGTGGGCCTCGCCGACCACGCGGCCCAGCGGCCCGGCGAGCTCTCCGGCGGCCAGCAGCAGCGGGTCGCCATCGCCCGCGCCCTCGCCAACAGGCCGGCCCTCCTCATAGCCGACGAGCCGACCGGTCAGCTCGACGCGGAGACCGGGCTCGCCGTCATGCAGCTGCTGCGGGCCGTGGTCCGCGGCGAGGGCTGCACGGCCCTGGTCGCCACCCACGACCCCCAGCTCCTCGGCCTGGCGGACCGGGTCCTGGAGCTGCGCGACGGCGAGATCCTGGAAGCCTGAGGACGCCCGGGGGTCTCCGTCGATCGGGCATCAGGATCACGTCAATACGGCCCCCGGCCGTTCTCCGCGTGCGGGACGCCCGATCGGCTGGACGTATGGTCGATCCATGGGACGCGGCAAGCTACGCATCTACCTCGGCGCTGCGCCGGGCGTCGGCAAGACCTACGCGATGCTCTCCGAGGGCCACCGCCGGGTGGAGCGCGGCACGGACTGCGTGGTGGCGTTCGTCGAGACCCACGGACGCCCGCGCACGGAGACGATGCTGCGCGGCCTGGAGCAGGTCCCGCGCCGCACCCTGGAACACCCGGGGGCCGCCCTCACCGAGATGGACGTCGACGCGGTCCTGGCCCGCCGCCCCGCGGTCGCCCTCGTCGACGAGCTCGCCCACACGAACGCGCCCGGCTCCCGCAACCCCAAGCGGTGGCAGGACGTCGCCGAACTGCTCGCGGCCGGCGTCGACGTCGTCTCCACCGTCAACATCCAGCACCTGGAGTCGCTCGGCGACGTCGTCGAGGCGATCACGGGCGTGCGCCAGCGGGAGACCGTCCCCGACGAGGTCGTGCGCCGGGCGGACCAGATCGAACTGGTCGACATGAGCCCGGAGGCGCTGCGGCGCCGGATGGCCCACGGCAACGTCTACACCCCGGACGAGGTCGACGCGGCCCTCTCCAACTACTTCCGCCCCGGCAACCTCACCGCCCTGCGCGAACTGGCGCTGCTCTGGACCGCCGACCGGGTCGACGAGTACCTCCGCAAGTACCGGGGCGAGCACAACATCCGCTCCACCTGGCAGGCCCGGGAACGCATCGTCGTCGGCCTGACCGGCGGACCCGAGGGCCGCACCCTCATACGCCGGGCCACCCGCCTCGCCGAGAAGGGCGCCGGGGGCGAGGTCCTCGCCGTCTACATCGCCCGCAGCGACGGACTCACCGCGGCCTCCCCGAAGGAACTGGCCGTCCAGCGCACCCTCGTCGAAGACCTCGGCGGAACGTTCCACCACGTCATCGGCGACGACATCCCCACCGCGCTCCTGGAGTTCGCCCGCGGCGTCAACGCCACCCAGATCGTCCTCGGCTCCAGCCGCCGCCGGTCCTGGCAGTACATCCTCGGCCCCGGCGTCGGCCAGACCGTCGCCCGCGACTCCGGGCCCGACCTGGACGTCCACATCGTCACCCACGGCGAGGTCGCCAAGGGACGCGGCCTGCCGGTCGCGCGCGGCGCCCGCCTCGGCCGCTCCCGGATCCTCGCCGCCTGGACGGTCGGCGTCGCGGGACCCGCCTGCCTCGCCCTGCTCCTCACCCACGTCGACGCCGACCTCGGCCTCGCCAACGACATGCTGCTCTTCCTCGCCCTGACGGTGGCCTCCGCGCTGCTCGGCGGGTTCCTGCCGGCGCTCGCCTCGGCCGCCGCCGGTTCGCTCCTCCTCAACTGGTTCTTCACCCCTCCCGTCCACCGGCTGACCATCGCCGACCCCAAGAACATCGTCGCCCTCGCCGTCTTCCTCGGCGTCGCGATGTCGGTCGCCTCGGTGGTCGACCTGGCCGCCCGCCGCACCCACCAGGCCGCCCGGCTCCGCGCGGAGTCCGAGGTCCTCTCCCACCTCGCGGGCAGCGTGCTGCGCGGCGAGACCAGCCTGGACGCCCTCCTCGAACGGGTCCGCGAGACCTTCTCCATGGAGTCGGTCGCCCTCCTGGAGCGCGAGGACGAGGTCGAGCCGTGGACGCCCGTCGCGAGCGTCGGCCCCCATCCGGCGGTCCGGCCGGAGGAGGCGGACGCCGACATGCCGGTCGGGGACCGCCTGGCGCTCGCCCTGTCCGGCCGGGTGCTGCCCGCCGAGGACCGGCGGGTCCTCGGCGCCTTCGCCGCCCAGGCCGCCGTCGTCCTCGACCGGCAGCGGCTCGTCGGCGAGGCGGAGGAGGCGCGGAAGCTGGCCGAGGGCAACAAGATCCGCACCTCCCTGCTCGCCGCCGTCAGCCACGACCTGCGGACCCCGCTCGCGAGCATCAAGGCCTCCGTCTCCTCCCTCCGCTCCGACGACGTCGAGTGGTCCGAACAGGACCGGGCCGAACTCCTGGAGGGCATCGAGGCCGGCGCCGACCGCCTCGACCACCTCGTCGGCAACCTCCTCGACATGTCCCGCCTGCGGACCGGCTCCGTCGCCCCCCTCATGCGGGTCGTCGACCTCGACGAGGTCGTCCCCATGGCCCTCGGAGGCGTGCCGGACGGCAGCGCCGAGCTCGACATACCCGAGACGCTGCCCATGGTCGAGGTCGACAAGGGCCTCCTGGAGCGGGCCGTCGCCAACATCGTGGAGAACGCCGTGAAGTACAGCCCCGGGGGCGTGCCCGTCGCCGTCGCCGCCAGCACCCTGGGGGACCGGGTCGAGCTGCGGGTCGTGGACCGCGGCCCCGGCGTCCCCGACACGGCCAAGGACGGCATCTTCGAACCCTTCCAGCGCTTCGGCGACGCCCCGCGCGGCTCCGGAGTCGGCCTCGGCCTCGCCGTGGCCCGCGGTTTCGTCGAGGCGATGGGCGGGACCCTCGGCGCCGAGGACACCCCGGGCGGCGGCCTCACCATGGTCCTCACCCTGCCGGCCGCGCGGGGCGGACCCCCGGCACCGGCCGCCGACCTGCCGGCCCACGCGGTGACCTGAGCCGCGCCCCACCCCGTACACCCCCTCCCGCTGCTCCGCACCAGTCCGCCCGTACGGCGGCCGAAAAGGAAGGCACTCCTCCATGACCCGGGTCCTCGTGGTCGACGACGAGCCGCAGATCGTCCGCGCCCTGGTGATCAACCTCAAGGCGCGGAAGTACGAGGTCGACTCCGCCCCCGACGGCGCCACCGCCCTCCGCCTCGCCGCCGACCGGCACCCCGACGTCGTCGTCCTCGACCTCGGCCTGCCCGACATGGACGGCGTCGAGGTCATCAGGGGCCTGCGCGGCTGGACGCGGGTGCCGATCCTGGTCCTCTCGGCCCGCCAGACCTCCGACGAGAAGGTCGAGGCCCTCGACGCGGGCGCCGACGACTACGTCACCAAGCCCTTCGGCATGGACGAACTGCTCGCCCGGCTGCGCGCCGCCGTGCGCCGGAACGAGCCGGTCGGTGTCCCCGAGGGCGGGGCCGCCCTCGTCGAGGCCGAGGCCTTCACCGTCGACCTGGCGGCGAAGAAGGTCCACCGCGACGGCCGGGACGTCCGGCTCACCCCCACCGAGTGGCACCTCCTCGAAGTCCTCGTCCGCAACGGCGGCCGCCTGGTCGGCCAGAAGCAGCTCCTCCAGGAGGTCTGGGGACCCTCGTACGGCACCGAGACCAACTACCTCCGGGTGTACATGGCGCAGCTGCGCCGCAAGCTGGAGCGCGACCCGTCCCACCCGCGCCACTTCGTCACCGAACCGGGCATGGGGTACCGCTTCGAACGGTGAACGGAGGGGCGCCCCGGGCCCGCCTCCCGTGACAGCGGCGGCCGGTACGCTTTCTGTATGAGTGCTGCACCGCGTACAGAGAAGCCGGCCGGCAGATTCCGCCGGATGATCGACCGGCTCTCCTCCTCCCCCGAGGACCTGGAGTCCGAGGAGCTCCAGGAGGACGCCCAGGCGTCGGGGTGCACGCGAATCTGCGACTGCTCCGACCGCCAGATAGTCAAGGTGACTGGTACCTTGCGCACGGTCACGCTGCGCCCCCGGGCCGGTGTGCCCGCGCTCGAGGCCGAGCTCTTCGACGGCACGGCGCCGCTCGACGTCGTCTGGCTCGGCCGCCGCTCCATCGTGGGCATCGAGCCGGGCCGCAAGCTGATCGCCTCCGGCCGGATCTCCATGAGCCACGGCCGGCGGGTCCTCTTCAACCCCAAATACGAGCTCCGACCGCTCGGACAGGAGTAGCCGGTGACGTCCCTCGACAAGCCGACCAGCACGGACCAGGACGCCCAGGACGCCCGCGCCTCGAAGGAGGTCACCGAGGCCGCCCTGTTCGAGGCGTTCGGCGGCCTGCGGGGCATGGTCGAGACGGTCCTGCCCGGTCTGCTCTTCGTCACGATCTTCACGATCAACAAGGACCTGAAGAGCTCGGCGATCGCCGCGCTCGGGGTCTCGCTGGCCCTCGTCGCCGTCCGCCTGATCCGCCGCGACACCGTCAAGCACGCCTTCAGCGGCGTCTTCGGCGTCGCCTTCGGCGTGGTCTTCGCGATGATGACGGGCAACGCCAAGGACTTCTACCTGCCGGGCATGCTGTACACGCTCGGCCTCGCCCTCGCGTACATCGTCACCGCGATCGCCGGAGTCCCCCTGATCGGCCTGATCCTCGGCCCGGTCTTCAAGGAGAACCTCTCCTGGCGCACCCGCAACCCGGGCCGCAAGAAGGCGTACACGAAGGCGAGCCTGGCCTGGGGCCTGATCCTGCTCGGCAAGTGCGCGGTCCTCTTCCCGCTGTACTGGTGGGCCGACCCGACCCGGTTCGGCTGGGTCTCGGTCGCCCTGAAGATCCCGCCGTTCCTGCTCGCGGTCTACCTCACCTGGGTGTTCCTGGCGAAGGCCCCGCCGCCGATCGACGTCTTCGCCGAGATGGAGGCGGAGGAGCGCGCGGAGAAGGCCCGCAAGGAAGCGGCCGCGGCCGAGGGCCGGCCGGAGATCTAGGACCCGCCTCCGGCGCACGTACCCCGCGTACAGCCCGTACGCCGCGTACAGCCCGTACACGGGGAAGGGCCCGGACCTGACGAACAGGTCCGGGCCCTTCCCCGTACGGCATACGGCGTACGGCGTGCGACAAGCGGCCGTCAGGGCGTCTCGCGCCGCACCTGGAGCAGGTCCTCCAGCTGCTCCTCGCGCGCCTGCGCGGCCACGAACAGCAGCTCGTCACCGGCCTCCAGAGTCTCCTCCGGGCTCGGCGTGAGCACCCGCGAGCCGCGGATGATCGTCACGAGCGAGGTGTCCTGCGGCCAGTCCACGTCCCCGACCGAGGTGCCGGCGACGGCCGACTCCGGCGGGAGCGTCAGCTCGACCAGGTTCGCGTCGCCGTGGCTGAAGCGCAGCAGCCGGACCAGGTCGCCGACGCTCACCGCCTCCTCCACCAGGGCCGACATCAGACGCGGCGTCGAGACGGCCACGTCCACGCCCCACGCCTCGTTGAACAGCCACTCGTTCTTCGGGTTGTTCACCCGGGCGACCACCCGCGGCACGCCGTACTCGGTCTTGGCGAGCAGCGAGACGACCAGGTTCACCTTGTCGTCGCCGGTCGCCGCGATCACCACGTTGCAGCGCTGGAGCGCCGCCTCGTCCAGGGAGGTGATCTCGCAGGCGTCGGCGAGCAGCCACTCCGCCTGCGGCACCCGCTCCACCGAGATGGCGGTCGGCGCCTTGTCGACGAGGAGGACCTCGTGCCCGTTCTCCAGGAGCTCGCCCGCGATGGAACGGCCCACCGCGCCCGCGCCCGCAATGGCGACACGCATCAGTGACCACCCTCCTCGGGGCCCTCGGCGAAGGCCTCCTCGACCTTCGCGATCTCGTCCGTACGCATCATCACGTGCACCAGGTCACCCTCCTGGAGCACCGTCTGCGACGAGGGGATGACGGCCTCGCCGAGCCGGGTCAGGAACGCGACGCGCACGCCCGTCTCGTCCTGGAGCCGGCTGATCTTGTGGCCGATCCAGGCCGGCGAGGTGTGCACCTCGGCGAGCTGCACCCCGCCGCTCGGGTCCGTCCACAGGGGCTCGGCGCCCGAGGGCAGCAGCCGCCGCAGCATCTGGTCGGCGGTCCAGCGGACCGTCGCGACCGTCGGGATGCCCAGACGCTGGTAGACCTCGGCACGGCGCGGGTCGTAGATCCGCGCCGCCACGTTCTCGATGCCGAACATCTCGCGCGCGACCCGCGCCGCGATGATGTTCGAGTTGTCGCCGCTGCTCACCGCGGCGAAGGCACCGGCGTCCTCGATCCCGGCCTCGCGCAGCGTGTCCTGGTCGAACCCCACGCCCGTGACGCGCCGACCGCCGAAACCCGACCCCAGGCGGCGGAAAGCCGTCGGGTCCTGGTCCACGACCGCGACCGTGTGCCCCTGCTGTTCGAGGGTCTGCGCGAGAGCGGCTCCCACTCGCCCGCAGCCCATGATGACGATGTGCACGTCCCCTTACCCCGCACTCCTGATCGCCCTGCTGACCTGCGAAAACAACCTGCTCACAACTTTCCTCGCCCGCTCCGCCCGGGCCGCGGCGGGCGACGCCCTGCCGGGTCGCCCGCTCCGAGCTTAAGCGGCAACGCCGACGGGGACCGCATCCGAGGGGTCGGCGGAAAGATTCCGTATGGATAGGGGGTCGTGGTGAACTTGGCTCTTTTCGAACGCTTACGATCCTCTCCGTGTCCAAACTGACCGACGTGCCCAAACGGATCCTGATCGGGCGGGCCCTGCGCAGCGACAAGCTCGGCGAGACCCTCCTCTCGAAGCGGATCGCCCTCCCCGTCTTCGCCTCCGACCCGCTCTCCTCGGTGGCGTACGCGCCCGGCGAGGTACTGCTCGTCCTCTCCGTAGCCGGTCTGTCGGCCTACCACTTCAGCCCCTGGATCGCGCTCGCGGTCGTCGTCCTGATGTTCACGGTCGTCGCCTCCTACCGGCAGAACGTGCACGCCTACCCGAGCGGCGGCGGCGACTACGAGGTCGCCACCACCAACCTCGGGCCGAAGGCCGGGCTCACCGTGGCGAGCGCCCTGCTCGTCGACTACGTCCTGACCGTCGCCGTCTCGATCTCCTCGGGCATCGAGAACCTCGGCTCGGCGGTCCCCTTCGTCGTCGAGCACAAGGTCGTCTCCGCGATCGCGGTCATCGTGCTGCTCACCCTGATGAACCTGCGCGGGGTGAAGGAATCAGGCACCCTCTTCGCCATCCCGACGTACGTCTTCGTCACCGGCGTCTTCCTGATGATCGCCTGGGGCGCCTACCGGGGCATCGTCCTCGGCGACACGATGAAGGCCCCCACCGCCGACTTCGAGATCAAACCCGAGCACCAGGGCCTGGCCGGCTTCGCCCTCGTCTTCCTGCTGCTGCGCGCCTTCTCCTCCGGCTGCGCCGCGCTCACCGGCGTCGAGGCCATCTCCAACGGCGTCCCCGCCTTCCGCAAGCCCAAGTCGAGGAACGCCGCCACCACGCTCGCCCTCATGGGCGGCCTGGCCGTCACCATGTTCTGCGGCATCATCTTCCTGGCCATGGCCACCGACGTGCGGATGGCCGAGAAGCCCGCCCACGACCTGATCCACAACGGCGTCCCGGTCGGCCCGGACTACGTCCAGGACCCGGTCATCTCGCAGGTCGCGGCCGCCGTCTTCGGCGACGGGACGTTCTTCTTCGTCGTCCTGGCCGCCGCCACCGCGCTCGTCCTCTTCCTGGCCGCGAACACCGCGTACAACGGCTTCCCGCTCCTCGGCTCGATCCTCGCCCAGGACCGCTACCTGCCGCGCCAGCTCCACACCCGCGGCGACCGCCTCGCCTTCTCCAACGGCATCGTGCTCCTCGCCGGCGCCGCCATCCTCCTCGTCTGGCTCTACGGGGCCGACTCGACCCGGCTGATCCAGCTCTACATCGTCGGCGTCTTCGTCTCCTTCACCCTCAGCCAGATCGGCATGGTCCGGCACTGGAACCGGCACCTGAGGACCGAGCGGGAACCCGCCAAGCGCCGGCACATGATCCGCTCCCGCGCGATCAACGCCTTCGGCGCCTTCTTCACCGGCCTGGTCCTGGTCGTCGTCCTCGCCACCAAGTTCACCCACGGCGCCTGGGTCGCCCTGCTCGGCATGGTGATCTTCTACGGAACGATGACCGCGATCCGCAGGCACTACGACTCGGTGGCCGCGGAGATCGCCGCCGCGGAGGAGCGGCCCGACGAGTACGTGCGCCCCTCCCGGGTCCGCTCCATCGTCCTCGTCTCCAAGCTCCACAAGCCCACCCTGCGCGCCCTGGCCTACGCCAAGCTCATGCACGCGAGCGAGCTGGAGGCGCTGACCGTCAACGTCGACCCGGTCGAGACGAAGGCGCTCAAGGAGGAGTGGGAGCGGCGCGGCATCAACGTCCCGCTCAAGATCCTCGACTCGCCGTACCGCGAGATCACCCGCCCGGTGATCGAGTACGTGAAGAGCCTGCGCCGCGAGAGCCCGCGCGACGCCGTCTCCGTCTACATCCCCGAGTACGTCGTCGGCCACTGGTACGAGCACCTGCTGCACAACCAGAGCGCCCTGCGTCTCAAGGGCCGCCTCCTCTTCACGCCGGGCGTGATGGTGACCTCGGTCCCGTACCAGCTCCAGTCCTCCGAGGTCGCGCGGAAGCGGGCCAGGAAGCGCCAGGAGTGGAACGCGCCGGGCGCGGTCCGCCGGGGCCCCGTGGAGAAGGGCCACAAGGAACCGGCAGGAAAGAACACCTAGACCGACCGGAAAGAACAACCGAAAAAGACCAACTAGACTGGTGGGCTGCCGTCCGAACGGCAGCCCACACCCCTTCCCCTTGGAGCTCCCCGCCATGCAGAACACGCCTGTCCCGTCGCTGGTCGGGGAGGAGTACGAGGTCGAGGTCGGCCCGGTCGCCCACGGAGGCCACTGCATCGCCCGTACGGAGGCCGGCCGGGTCCTCTTCGTCCGGCACGCGCTGCCGGGGGAGCGGGTCGTCGCCCGGGTCACCGAGGGCGAGGAGACCTCCCGTTTCCTGCGCGCCGACGCGGTCGAGATCCTGGACCCGTCCAAGGACCGGGTCGAGGCGCCCTGCCCCTTCGCGGGCCCCGGCAAGTGCGGCGGCTGCGACTGGCAGCACGCCAAGCCGGGCGCGCAGCGCCGACTGAAGGGCGAGGTGATCGCGGAGCAGCTCCAGCGGCTCGCCGGGCTCACCCCGGAGGAGGCCGGCTGGGACGGCACGGTCATGCCGGCCGAGGGCGACAAGCTGCCCGCCGGCGAGGTCCCGCAGTGGCGCACCCGCGTCCAGTACGCGATCGACCCCGAGGGCCGCGCGGGCCTGCGCAAGCACCGCTCCCACGACGTCGAGGTCATCGACCACTGCATGATCGCCGCGGAGGGCGTCTCGGAGCTGGGCGTCGAGAAGCGCACCTGGGAGGGCATGGCCTCCGTCGAGGCGATCGCGGCCTCGGGCTCGAACGACCGCCAGGTCATCCTGACCCCGCGCCCGGGCGCCCGCCTGCCCCTGGTGGAACTGGACAAGCCGGTCTCGGTCATGCGGGTCGACGAGAAGGACGGCGGGGTCCACCGCGTCCACGGCCGCGCCTTCGTCCGCGAGCGCGCCGACGACCGCACCCACCGGGTGGGCAGCGGCGGCTTCTGGCAGATCCACCCGAAGGCCGCCGACACCCTGATGAAGGCCGTCATGCAGGGCCTCCTGCCGCGCAAGGGCGACACCGCCCTGGACCTCTACTGCGGCGTCGGCCTCTTCGCGGGCGCCCTCGCCGACCGGGTCGGCGACCAGGGCGCGGTCCTCGGCATCGAGTCCGGCAAGCGCGCGGTGGAGGACGCCCGCCACAACCTGGCCGGCTTCCCGCGCGTCCGCATCGAACAGGGCAAGGTCGAAGCGGTCCTCCCGCGCACGGGCATCACCGAGGTCGACCTCATCGTCCTGGACCCCCCGCGTGCCGGCGCCGGCAAGCAGACGGTCCACCACCTGACCACCCTCGGCGCCCGCCGCATCGCCTACGTCGCCTGCGACCCGGCGGCCCTGGCCCGCGACCTGGGCTACTTCCGGGAGCGGGGGTACCGGGTGCGGACGCTGAGGGCGTTCGACCTGTTTCCTATGACGCACCACGTGGAGTGCGTGGCGATTCTGGAGCCGGTGAAGAAGGACGCCTGAGCTGCGGTTTTGCGGGTGCGCGGTATGTGCGGTGTGGGCGTTACGGGCGATGTCTTGACGCTGAGATGACGCTCATTTGACGCTCGTTCTGATGGGCTGTCAGGCTGCTGTTGGGGGAAGAGGGGCCGGACTGCAGTGCTTCGTCTCGCCCCTGGACCCCCGAGGGGAGGCGTTGCCGACCATTGCCTGAGAAGGCAGTGCCTATCGCCTCGACGCACGGCTGATGTCAGGTTTTCAGGCGCCGGCATGCGTCCGGCCTTTGGCCTGCTGCACGTCTGAAGGAGAACGGAAGCCTGGTGAGCAGTGCTCGTTCTGGTGGGCGGGTGCTGGCTGTCCATCCCGGTGACCCCAAGTGCGTCGGCCCCTACCGGATCATCGGACGCCTCGGCTCAGGGGGCATGGGCCCGGTGTTCGCCGGCCTCGATGCCACTGCTCTACGGGTTCCCGGTCATCACCACTGCGCTGGGGGATAGCCGACCGAGCGAGGGTCGTCTGTGGCCTGTCGGGCGCCGGACGCGGGCGTGAACCTGCCCGCTCCCTGGCGCACGTGTTCCTCCCGCCTTGCGTCGGGGTGGAAGCGGTTTCAGGTGCGGTGACACCACCGCCGGGGCCAGGAAGCGCATCCTGGCCGAGCGCCCGGACATCCTGCTGACCACGCCTGAGTCGCTGGAGGCGATGCTGGTCAGCGCCAATGTCGACCACGCGTCCTTCTTCTCGGGACTCAGGGCAGTGGTGGTCGACGAGGTGCATGCCTTCGCCGGAGACGACCGAGGGTGGCATCTCCTCGCAGTTCTTGAACGTATGCAACGGGTGGTGGGCCGGCCCCTGCAGCGCATCGGGCTCTCGGCGACGGTCGGCAACCCGGAGGAGCTGCTCACGTGGCTCCAGGGATCGGGCGCAGGGAAACTGCCGGCCCAGGTCGTAGCCCCGCACCTGGCCGGACCAGGGTCGTCGGCGGCAGGGGATACCGCCCTTATGCCGCCGGGTGACATCGAGCTCGACTACGTCGGTTCCCTCGACAACGCGGCCACGGTCATTGCCTCGCTTCACAGAGGAGAGAAGCGTCTTGTCTTCTGCGAGTCACGAAGGCTTGTGGAGGAGCTGGGAGAGAAACTCCGCGCGAAGGGGGTCACGGCCTTCCTGTCCCATGCCTCGCTCTCCCTTGAGGAATGCAGACGGGCGGAGACAGCCTTCGCGGAAGAACGCGACTGCGTCATCATCTCGACCAGCACACTGGAACTCGGCATCGATGTGGGTGACCTGGACCGGGTGATCCAGATCGACGCGCCATCCTCGGTCGCCTCCTTCCTTCAGCGGCTCGGCCGTACCGGGCGCAGGGCAGATACCCTGAGAAACTGCCTTTTCCTGGCACTGGACGAATCCGGGCTCCTGGACGCGGCAGGGCTGCTACTGCAGTGGTCGCGGGGATGGGTAGAGCCCGTGATCGCTCCTCCTGAGCCGCGTCACATCGTCGCGTAGCAATTGCTTGCTCTCTGTCTGCAGGAGCACCGAGTTGGCGAGAACTTGTGGCAGGAGTGGTGGAACGGTCTCGGACCCTTCGGTGGCGCCGCAGAACCGATCGCGCGACATCTGATCGACGAGAGATATCTGGACAGGGGCGGAGGACTCCTGTTCATTGGCCCCGAAGCCGAACGACGTTTTGGCCACCGCCATTTTATGCACCTCACAGCAGTCTTCACCACGCCTCCGCAATTCACCGTGCTGCACGGCCGGTCGGAGATCGGTCGAACCGATCCCAGCCTGCTCACCGAGCGGGTGAACGGGCCGCGTCGCCTGTTGCTAGGCGGGCGGAGCTGGCTGGTCACGTACATCGACTGGCGGCGAAAGCGCTGCTTCGTGGAGCCGCGGACGGGGGAGGAAAGGCGAAGTGGAGCAGCGCCGGGTTCGGCCCCGGATCATCGTTCGAAGTGTCGCGGGCGGTACGCGAAGTGCTGCTGGGCGTAGATCCATCCGTCAAACTCACGCAGCGGGCGGTCCGAACCCTGAGTGAAGCGCGCGAGCACTTCCTGGAGCGGGTACATCCAGGAGGCACGCTCATCATTCGGGATGCCGATGGTCGCATGCGCTGGTGGACGTGGGCGGGGCACCGGGCCAACGCCACACTGACGGCCACCCTCGATGAGGTGGCGGTGTTGGGCCAACGCGTCAACGATCACTGGATCCGGCTGCGTGAGGACGTGACGCCGGCATCCTGAAAGAGTCGCACCGCCGGTGCGGCCGACCGGCTTTGTCTTCCCGCAGTCGATGAGCGGGCCGTACGGGGTCTGAAGTTCGCAGAGGCGCTGCCGCCGAGGCTGGCGGAAGCGACGCTTTCCGCCCGTCTGGCCGGCTCGGAGTCTGCGGCTGCCGTGTTGTCCGAACCTGTGCGATTCGTCTCGATCGCTGGGCAATGAGACCGCCTGGGATGGGACGTCAATTTCCGTGGTGCCGGGCCTCAAGGGGTACCCCGTGACCCACACCGCTTGATCCAGCCACGATCGCCACAGTTCCGGCCGACAGTCGTCGTGATGTTCTCGGCAGGCCAGGCCCTACCTAAGATCACCACAACCGAACTGCGGCCCGACGGGCTTCCTGGACAGGACATGCCCCCACCCGCACGAGTCACTCGTGCCCTGGGGGAACCACCTCGTGTCCATGCTCCTTCTGAGACTGTCGGCTCAGGATCTGCTCACTCTCGACTCGCGCGACCGGATGGTGCCGCATCTTGCCGCCCGATGGCGCTACTTCCGGGGAGCGGACGCCTCGGAGTCGGAGCGTTCTGCCTGGGCGGAGAGCCTGGTGAGCCTCGCGAGCGACCTGGTCGCAGCGGAACGGGGGAACGTGGAGATGATCGTCGAGTGTGCGGCCACCCTCGACGAGGCGGTCTGCCCCGGCGATCCCCGCCTTGTCGACGTCGTTCTGGTGGGGCGCCATCCAGAGCGCCACGTGCCCTCCGTGCAGTTGGTCGAGTTGAAACGTTGGTCGACGGTGAGCCGGGTGGAACGGGCGACCGCGGACCTTTTGCATGTGCCGGGAATCAAAGAGAAGAAGAAGCATCCGGCGCTGCAACTGCGCGCGAACTATGAGGCGTTCACGGGCCCTCGAGGTCCGTTCCAAGGTGCCGACTTCGAATGTGGCGGTTTCGCCTACTTGCACAACGCCACCGACGAATCCGTAAGAACCCTGATCGGCGTGGACGCGCCGACAGGGGCCTATGCCCGCGTCTACACGAGTGACCGACGCGAGCAGTTGTTGTCCGACCTCAGGATGAACTTCGCCGAGGACGGTGCGGCCTCCACGGCGGAGAGGATGCTGCAGAGCATGGGCCTGCGCAATACTCCGCTGCTCGATGCCATGATCTGGTCCCGCGGAGCCGACACCGTCTTCACTCTGCGAGGACGACAGAAGGAGGTCGCGGATCAAGTCTTCGAGACTGCTTCGAGGGTCCTACCGGATCCTCGGCGTCCCGCTTTGGTACCTGATGAGCGGCGTGTGGTCTTCCTCGTGACGGGTGGCGCGGGAACCGGGAAGAGCGCGATCGGCCTGCAGATCAAGGCAGAGCTGGAGGCTCAGGGCCGTACGGTCAAATACGCCAGCGGCAGCCGGGCTTTCAATGGGGCCCTTCAAGAGCACGTCGGCTACGGGGATCGGCAGTTCAGGGAGACGTTCACCTACTTCAGCAGCTTCGTCACTCCGCCTGACCCGCTCCTGGACGTGCTGATCTGCGACGAGGCACACAGGCTCAGGGATCGGTCGACCAGCCGATTCTGGAAACCCGAGGAGCAGGGCACGGGCCCGCAGGTCGATGAGCTCCTTGCTGCGTCCCGCTTGACGGTGTTCTTTCTGGACGAGGGACAGTCCGTGAGACCGAACGAGGTCGGAACCGTAGATCTGATCAAGGACGCAGCCGAACGGCACAACGCTCTCGTCATTCCCTACAGGTTGAGGGAGCAGTTCCGATGTGGAGGCAGTGACGCCTACGTCCGTTGGGTGAAGGCGTTGCTCGGCGTGACGAGCGAGGAGCCGGGCAAGTGGCGCCCCGACGGACTGATGCACATCGAGGTGGCGGACACACCGGAAGAACTCGAGCAGATCATTCGGACAGAAGCACTGGCCGGTGCGTCCGCGCGTATGGTCGCCGGCTACTGCTGGCCGTGGACGAAGCCGCTCGGCAAGGAGCGACGGCTGGAGGCCGACGTCCGTATCGGTGAGTGGCACAGGCCGTGGAACGCGGACAGCGAAAGCTTCTGCGAGAACGAGGCGCCGCCGTCGAGGATCTGGTCCGTGCACGAGAACGGTCTGGGGCAGATCGGCTGTGTCTACACCGCGCAGGGACTCGAATGGGACTGGTGCGGGGTGCTCATGGGTGACGACATGGTGCGCCGCGGAGACCGGTGGGTCTTTCGACGGGGCAAGGAACTAAAGACAGCAGAGCCGGGCATCAAGCGGGTCGCAGAGCCCGGTTCGTTCGATCCCAAAGTGAAGGCTGGCAGTGTCGATGACGACGAGTTCGCACGTCTCGTCCGGCACGCCTACCACGTGCTGATGACCCGGGCCAGTCGTGCCACGGTGCTCTATTCCACGGACCAGGAGACCCGGGACTATCTCAAGCGCCTCGTCGGCAAAGTCGAGATTCATGGGTTGCGTCCCACTTGGGAGAACCTGCCGGTGGAGGCGCGTACCCCGCATCTGCCCAGACCTGGCCGAGGGCGGGGGCGGGGCAAGAGCAAGGGGAGACGTCAGAAGAGTGGGGGGTCGCAAGCCCCTGAGATGAGGCTGTTCTGACAAGGTTGTCGTATGAGTGAGGTGGCGGACTCACCGGGCCCGCCACCGGCCTGCACTAGAAGAGCAGACCTGCAATCGCCACCAAGGCCGTCACCACAAGATTGGAGACGACTGCGGCGGCAATCTCGATCAGGATCTCGCGGATCCGTTCACGACGCGCAGGCTTGCACTCGACTGAGGTCATGACCACTCCAAAGCAGTGAGATCGGAATGGCAGGGGGACGCCCTACCGGGCATCCACGCTCGCGTCGCATGTCACCACACGACGGGCACAACCATTCCTCACCCGCAGCTCTTTGGAGCGAGCTCAGGAACCGCAGCTTCGTACCCTCCGGGAAGGTGCGCAGCGCGATCATGCTATCGCGTGAGTCGACGCGGGGGGTGTGGATTCCGCAGTCGCATGCGCGGACCAGGCATGATCCGGGTGCTTCCGACGGTCAGAGCGTCGGGGGGATCAGTGAGCGGAGCTTTTCACGGGTTTCCGGGTCCGTCGAGTAGATGATCGTGCCGATCATGCCCCGGGTCAGCAACACTTTGTACGTGTTGCGGACGAGACGGTCGATGTCCTGGTCTGCAGTGGCCTTGGTGAAGGACGGGTCCTTGGAGGCGCTTCGGTCCACCACCCATCGGTCCGTACGCCAGACGAGGTCCGGACCCATGATCACGCCGGACCAGTCGTACTCGAAGCCCTGCGCGGTGTAGACGCATCCGACCTGTCCGAACCCTGCTGGGTCGGTGGCCCAGAGGGGTGCCGGCGGGGCGCCGAGCAGGGCGCGGTCGCCATAGAGGTTCCACGGCCTGGCCCAGTCGCCGATGACCACGTCGGTGGGCAGGGTGTGCATGTTGGAGGTGATCTTTGTCGTCCACTTCCAGCAGTAGCCCGCGGACATACGCGCACCGTAGTCCTCGGCCCGTCGGGCAGCCAGGAAGTCCTCCAGCTCCTGGGGGGTGTCCGCGGTCAGGAGCTGTACCTTGTCGTCCGACTCCCACACGGAGGGCGTGTTTTCTTCGAGCCCCAGCAGGTCGACCACCCAGCGCAGGTAGGCGTCGCTTCCGCCGCACCGGAACTGGCTGTCGAGTTCCACCACCGTACAGTCCAGACCCTGTTTGGCCGCGGCTGCCTGGATCTGTTCCACGGTTCCCATCTCGCCCGGACGCACCACTTGGTGCTGGTCCAGCAGGAACACTGGAACCCGCGCGGCGTCCATCAGCTCCGCCACCTGCGGTCGGCCGGTCCGCAGAGTCGCCTTTGTGTAGCGGTTGGCGGAGGTTTTGCGCAGCCGGTGCGCCTCGTCGCAGACCAGCACGTCGAGGTCGTTCGGCTCAGCCTCCATGAAACTGTTGAAGTAGCGGAAGAGCCGCTGGACCTCCGGCTTGCGGGCACCGGCGACCTTGCGCATCGTCTTGGTGAAGGACTGCGATCCGGTGGCGTGCAGGGCCGGTACCCCGCGCCGGTAGAGGTCGCCCAACAGGGAGAGCGCGATCACGCTCTTGCCGGAGCCTGGTCCGCCGGCCACGACGACGACCTGCTTGCGGTTGGACCGCCGGGCCCGTCGGACTGCCGACATTACCGTTTCGTAGGCGAGCCGCTGTTCGTCCAGCAATACGAACTGCTCCCGGTTGCGCACCTCTTCGGCGGCAACGGCCATCAGCTGCCTCGATGGCCGCACCTTACCCTGCAGCAGGGCGTCGGCGGCCTCGGCACCCGGCTTCGCCGCCAGCCTGGAGCGGAGGTAGCCGAGGAAGGCACCACGCTGGTCGCCGGTGAACATCCGGCCCCGATTGTCCTCGGTGACGGCGCGGAGCCCCGCCACCCCGAAGTCGGTCGCGTTGTGCAGGTAGGCGACCCCCGCGACGGAGTCGGGAATCCGTTCCAGCGCTCCGTTGAACGAGATGAGATAGTCGCAGTACCCGCGCACCTGCTCGATCGGGTTGAGGACCGGATCCGGGTAGGCGTCGATGCGGCACAGCAGCGGATCGTCCTCCTCCGGGTACGCCTCGCTCCACTGCTTCAGTTCGACGACCACGTACGAGGGCTCTCCGGTAACCGGATGAACGCCGGCCAGTATCACGTCCGCACGCTTGCTGGTCAGGGGCAGCGCGTACTCCAGCATCATCTCGACATCACCGAGCCCGGCTTCGATGAGCACGTTAGTGAGCGCAGGGATGCTCCGCTCCCAGGAGCGCACCTCCGACGGCTGGGGCCGATGGCGGTGTTTGTGCAGGAAGTTCTCGGTCAGGAGCTCGGTCAGCTGTCCTTCAAGGTGGGTGCGGTTGGCCAACGAGGCCACGGACTCACGGAACAGCAAGGAAGTGCCCCCAGGCAGCACGAAGTAGCTCGTGCGGGTGGGGGCATATCCTTCGGTTCCACGGAAGTGGAGCGGAAGCCCGTCGGGCCGCTGAGATGGTCCTCGCCATCCTAGAACAAGCTATGGATTAGACGCCTGAGCTGGTCGACAGCCTCGTATCTGGGGAGCTGGCGACGCTCCTCTGACGCACACGGCCCCTTGCGCCGACGAAACGGACACTCTGACCTGTGAGCCTGCCCCATCGCTTGCTTCTCAAGGTGTTCTGAGGGACGCACCACGTGGAGTGCGTGGCGATTCTGGAGCCGGTGAAGAAGGACTCCTGAGCCGGGGTTCTGCGGGTGCGCGGCATGTGCCGTGCGGGTGTTGCGGGTGGTGTCCCGACGCCGGGACGACGCTCGTCCTGGTGGGACGTCAGCCGGTTGACGTGGAGGGCCGGGCCGTGGTGGGGGCCGGTGAACAGGCGTACTGCGGCGAAGGGTACGGAGCACGGCGGGCGCGGCTCGTCGGCCCCGTTCCGCTCCTTCGCGTTCGACGGGGAGGCGTCGCCGACCGCTCTCCGGGAAGACGGTGCCTGTCGCCCCGGCACGCGCCCGGCCTTCGGCCCGTCGCACGTCCGGAGGGGACCGGAAGCCCGGTGAACGGTGTCCGTTCCGGTGGGCGGGTGCCGTGCCGGTGGAGAAGGGCGGTTTCCGTCGTGTGCGTGTCGGTGGCACCGGTCGCCCCTTCCGCCGGCGGGCCGGGGTCACCACGGCGTCCACACGGGCTGCGGTCCGGCTCCACACCTGGGTGGACGCCCTGCCGGGGGAGGCGGGGCTAGGGTCCGGGCGATGAGTGAACAGATCCCGCAGTCGACCAGGGGAGCCACGGCCATGTCCGACGCGACGATCGAGCAGAAGCGGCGGGCGTTGCTGGACCGGCGGCTCAGGCGGCGGCAGGCGCTGCCGGCCGACGACGAACAGATCGTGCCTGTTCCGCGGGACGCCGAACTCATGCCCTCCCGCCAGCAGGAGGGGCTGTGGTTCCTGCACCAGATGGATCCCTCCTCCACCGTCTACAACGTGTACTTCGCGCTGAGACTGCGCGGGGCGCTGGACACGACCGCCCTGGAGGAGGCCCTGCGGCGGCTCGTCGTGCGCCACGAGAGCCTGCGCACCCGGTTCGTCGCGCAGGACGGCGCCCCCCGCGTGATCGTCGACGAGGCTCCCGGGGCGCGGCCGCTCGAGGTGGAGGACCTGAGCGGCCTGGACGCGGACGCGCGCGAGGCGCGCGTGGAGGAACTGGCCGAGCGGGACGCGCTGGAGCCCTTCGACATCGAGCGCGAACCACCGTTCCGCACACGCCTGCTGCGGCTGGCACCCGACGAACACGTCCTGCTGCTCTGCCTGCACCACATCGTGTCCGACGGCTGGTCGGCCGGCATCATCACGAAGGACCTGGCGGCGCTGTACGCCGGTGCGGACCTGCCCGCGCCGCCCGTGCAGCCCGCCGACTACGCGGCATGGCAGCGGCGCCGACTGGAGGGGGAGCGCGAGCGGAACCAGCTCGCCTACTGGCGCGACAGGCTGGACGGCGTGCCCACGTTCGACTTCCCCACCGACCGGCCCCGGCCCCAGACGCCCACGTTCGCCGGTGCCGTGGTGGAACGCACGCTGCCCGTCGGCCTGGCGGAGCGGCTGCGCGCGCTGGCCGGACGGGAACGGACGTCCCTGTTGGCCGTGCTGCACGCGGGACTCCTGACCGCGCTGTCGCGCTACACCGGTCAGGACGACATCGCGATCGGTTCCGTCTTCTCCGGCCGTACGAAGGCCGCCACCGAACAGCTCGTCGGCTTCTTCGCCAACACCCTGGTCCTGCGCACCAGCACGGCCGGCGACCCGACCTTCCGGGAGCTGCTGAGCCGCTGCTCCGACACGGTGCTGGGCGCGCTGGCGCACCAGGACGTGCCCTTCGGCACCGTGGTGGACGCCCTGCGGCCCGAGCGTGCCCAGGGGCGCAACCCGCTCTTCCAGATCA
The DNA here is from genome assembly GCF_042900925.1 of Streptomyces sp. NPDC012825. Lineage (NCBI taxonomy): Bacteria > Bacillati > Actinomycetota > Actinomycetes > Kitasatosporales > Streptomycetaceae > Streptomyces > Streptomyces sp. NPDC012825. The sequence continues at coordinate 27,748 of NZ_JBIBBZ010000025.1, forward strand.
GCCTCACCCTGCAGGCCACCGGAACGGGCGGCCCGGGGTTCGAGCTGCCGGGCATCGTGATCGAACCCCTGCCGCAGGCCGCGGTCCACTCCCGTTTCGACCTCGGTGTGACGGTCGTGGAGTCGCCCGACGACACCCTGCGGGTCTCCCTGGAGTACTCCACCGACCTGTTCGACCGGAGCCGCGTCGACCGCCTCGCCCAGCACTTCCACCGGGTGCTCGACCAGGCCGTGGAGCAACCCGACCGGCTCGTCGCGGAGTTCGACCCGCTGTCCGACGACGAGCGGCGGCGGATCCTGGAGGAGTGGAACCCGGCCCCGGTGCACCGCGCCGAGGACGGACTGCTCCTGCACGAGCTGGTGGCCCGGCAGGCCCGGCGCGCACCGGACGCGACGGCGGTCCGCGACGCGGGCCGGGAGCTCACGTACGGCGAGCTCGACGCAGCGGCGAACCGGCTGGGCCGCCTCCTGCGGGAGGAGCACGACAGCGGGCCGGGAACGATCGTGGCCCTGCTTCTCGACCGCGGCACGGACCTGCCCGTCGCCCAGCTCGGCGTGCTGGTCTCGGGCGCGGCCTGGCTGCCGCTCGACCCGCAGAACCCGGCCGACCGCGTCGCCGCCCAGCTCCGGGACGCCGGGGTGCGGCTCGTGGTGACGACGCGCGATCTGGCGGACCGCGTCCCGGACGGCCTGACGGCCCTCTGCCTGGACGACCCGGTGGTACGGAGGGCACGGGCGGACCTGCCCGCGACGGCGCCGGCGGTGCCGGTCACGCCGGAGGACCTCGCGTACGTGATCTACACATCGGGTTCGACGGGGCGTCCGAAGGGCGTGATGATCAGCCACGCGGCCGCGGCCGGATTCGTCCTGAACGCGCGGGACCTCTTCGCGCTCGGGCCGGGCGACCGGCTGCTGCAGTTCGCCAACCCCGCGTTCGACGTGAGCGTCTTCGACGTCTTCGCCGCGCTGGTGTCGGGTGCAGCGGTGGTGACGGCACCGCGGGAGACGCTGCTGGACCCGGACGCGCTGGCGGAACTGCTGCGGACGGAGCGCGTGACGGTGGCGGACCTCCCCCCGGCGGTCCTGCGGCTGCTCGACCCCGGACCGCTGACGGACCTGCGGGCGCTGTTCGTCGGGCTGGAGGCGTTCCCGGCGGAGCTGGTGAACCGGTGGCGGAGTCCGGACCGGGAGTTCCACAACGGCTACGGTCCGACCGAGGCGACGGTCGCCTGCGTGGACTACGCGTGCCCGCCCGAGCCCCTGACGTCGGCGCCACCGATCGGCCGGGCCATGGCCAACCACCGGGCGTACGTCCTCGACCGGCACCTGCGGCCGGTACCGCCGGGAGTGCAGGGCGAGCTGTACCTGGCGGGAACCGGGCTGGCCCGCGGCTACCTGAACCGGCCGGACCTGACGGCGGAGCTGTTCCTGCCGGACCCGTTCGGAGAGCCGGGCACGCGCATGTACCGCACGGGCGACCTGGTCTGCTGGACCGAGGACGGCCTGCTGTCGTTCCGCGGACGGGCCGACCGGCAGGTCAAGATCCGCGGCCTGCGCATCGAACTCGGAGAGGTCGACCGCGCCCTCGAGGAGTGTCCGGGCGTCGCCCGGGGCGTGACCGTCGTCCACGAGCGGGACACACCGCAGGCCCGCCTGACGGGCTACGTGGTGCCCGCCGGAGCGGCGGAGCCGGACGGGGAGGAGATCCGCGCCCTTCTGATGGACCGCCTTCCCCTGCACATGGTGCCGACCGCGGTGGTCGTCCTGGACAGCCTGCCGCTGACCCCGTCGGGCAAGCTCGACAGCCGCCGGCTCCCCGTCCCCACCGCGCCCACGGGCGCCGACCGGCTGCCGCCCGCACCGGGGACCGAGACGGCCCTCGCCGCGATCTGGCAGGAGCTGCTCGATCTTCCACAGGACCGGATCGGGGCCCACGACAGCTTCTTCGACCTCGGCGGCACGTCCCTGCAGGCCACCCGCCTCGCCTCCCGGATCCGCGAACGGCTCGGCGCCGAGACGGGAGTGCGGGAGCTGTTCGGAACGCCGGTCCTGCGTCGCATGGCCGCCCTCGTGGACGCGGCCTCCGGCACCGCCGAGCTGCCGATGACGCGGGTCTCCCGGGACGGCGCCCTGCCGCTCTCCCGGCAGCAGGAAGGACTGTGGTTCCTGCACCAGCTCGACCCGGACTCGCCCGTCTACCACCTCCCGCTCGTCCTGCGCCTGCGCGGCCCCCTGGACGTCGCCGCGCTGCGCCGGGCCCTGCGCGGCCTGACGGAACGGCACGAGGTGCTGCGCACCCGGCTCGTCGCCGACGAGGACAGCGCGCCCCGTCAGGTGATCGACCCGGCCGGGGACGTCCTCCCCGGTGCCGCGGAGCCGGTGGCCGGCCTCGCCGACGCGATACGGCGCGCCGAGCGGGAGGCGGCGGCACCGTTCGACCTCGCCGCCGGGCCCGCCCTGCGGGCACGGCTGCTGGAAGTGGCCGCCGACGACCACGTCCTGGTCCTGGCGATGCACCACATCGTCACCGACGGCTGGTCCACCGGCGTCCTGCGGCGTGATCTGGCCGAGCTGTACGCGGCCGCGCGCGAGGGCCGGCCGGCCGCTCTGCCCGCCCTGCCGGTCCAGGTCGCCGACCACGCCGCGTGGCAGCGGGCCCGGCTGACCGGGCGGGTGCTCGAGGAACAGCTCGACCACTGGCGCACGGCCCTGGCCGGGCTGCCGGCCCTCGACTTCCCCACCGACCGGCCCAGGCCCACGACGCCCACGCAGGAGGGCGCCCACCTCGACCACGTCCTGCCCGAACCCCTCGCGGCCCGGCTGCGGTCCCTGGCGCGCGAGGAGAACACCTCGGTCCTCGCCGTGCTCCAGGCGGCTCTCCTCGTGGTCCTCTCCCGCGCCACCGGCCAGGACGACATCGCCGTCGGCTCGGTCTTCTCCGGACGGACGCGGTCCGAACTCGAACCGCTGGTCGGCTTCTTCGCCAACACCTGTGTCCTGCGGGCCAGTACCGGGGGGAGGCCCACGTTCCGCGAGCTCGTCGGCCGGTGCCGGCAGAGCGTGCTCGGTGCCCTCGGCCACCAGGACGTGCCCTTCTCCATGGTGGTCGAGGACCTCAACCCCGACCGGGTGCCCGGGCGCAACCCGCTGTTCCAGATCAGCCTCACCCTGCAGAGCGGCGGCCCGACCGGAGCGACGCCGTCGCTGGGGGACGTGACGGTCGAGGACGTGGCCCTCGGCGGATCGCGGGCCCGGTTCGACCTCGCGATCGCCGCGACCGAACTGCCGGAGGGCGGCATCGACCTCCAGTTCGAGTACGCGTCGGAGCTCTTCGACCGCGAACGGATCGCCCGGCTCGCCGGTCACCTGGCCACCGTCCTCGACCAGGGAGCGGACCGGCCCGACGACCGGATCTCGACCCTGGAGGTCGTCACCGCCGACGAGCGCCGCGAGCTGGTCCGCCGCAGTGCCGCCCGGACCACCGCTCCCGTGACCGGCTCGCTGTACGCGCTCTTCGCCGAGCGGGCCCGGCGCCGCCCCGGCGCGGTCGCCGTCGTGGACGGCGACGAGCACGTCACGTACGGCGAACTCGACCGGCGTGCCGGGGAGGTCGCGGCGCGACTGCGCCGGCGCGGTGTGGACCGCGGTGATCTGGTGGGGCTGTGCGCCGGCCGCTCGGCCGCGCTGGTCGCCGGCCTGCTGGGCATCCTGCGCGCGGGCGCCGCGTACCTGCCCCTCGACCCCGCCCTCCCGGCGGACCGGCTCGCCTTCATGCTCTCCGACGCCGCCGCCCGGGTGGTGCTGACCGGTCCCGGCACCGAGCTTCCGCCCGGCCCCTGGCAGACCGTGCCGCTCACCGGGGCCGACCCGGCCGGCCCGGCCCCGGAAACGCCCGCCGACCCCGTGGAGACCGGGCCGGGGGACCTCGCGTACCTCATCTACACGTCCGGTTCGACGGGGCGCCCCAAGGCCGTCATGGTGCCCCACGGCAACGTCGTGCGCCTGCTCGACGCCACCGAGGAGTGGTTCTCCTTCGACGAACACGACGTGTGGACGCTGTTCCACTCCGTCGCGTTCGACTTCTCGGTGTGGGAGCTGTGGGGGGCCCTGGGCCGCGGCGGCCGGCTGGTCGTCGTCCCGTACGAGGCCAGCCGTTCCCCGGAGGCCTTCCACGCCCTCCTGGAGCGCGAGCGGGTCACCGTCCTCAACCAGACGCCCGCGGCGTTCCGCCAGCTCGTCGCCGTCGACGAGGAGCGCGGGGCGGAACTGGCCCTGCGCACCATCGTCTTCGGCGGCGACGCCCTGGACGCCGACTCGGTGCTGCGCTGGTTCGACCGGCACGGCGAGGACGCTCCCCGCCTGGTCAACATGTACGGCATCACCGAGACGACGGTGCACGTCACCCACGAGGTGCTCGGTCGCGAGCTGCTCACCGGCGGACGCAGCCCCATCGGGGTGCCGATCCCCGACCTCTCGGTCTGGATCGTCGACGCCGAGGGCCACCTCGCGCCCGTGGGCGTACCGGGCGAGATGTGGATCGGCGGCCCGGGCGTGGCCGACGGCTACCTGGGCCGGCCCGCGCTGACCGCGGAACGCTTCGTGCCGGACCCCTTCTCCGGGCGGCCGGGACGGCTGTACCGCTCGGGGGACCTGGCCCGCCGCCTGCCCGACGGCACGCTCGACTACCTCGGCCGGATCGACCACCAGGTCAAGATCCGCGGGTTCCGGGTGGAACTCGGCGAGATCACCGAGGCCATGACCGCGCATCCTGAGGTCGCCGACGCCTTCACGGTCCTCCACGGCACCGGTGACGCCCGCCGCCCGATCGGCTACGTCGTCCCCGCGCGCACAGCGGGCGACGACCTGCCCGCCCGGCTGCGGGCGGCGCTCGCGGAGCGCCTGCCCGAGTACATGCTGCCCGCCGTGATCGTGCCGCTCGACGCCCTGCCGCTGACCCCCAACGGCAAGATCGACCGGCGTGCCCTGCCGGAGCCGGCCACGGCCGCCCGTCCCTCGGCCCCTCCGGAGACACCGGTCGAACGCCGTCTCGCCGCGCTCTGGGAGGACGTGCTCGGCACGGGGTCGGTCGGCGCGGAGGACGGCTTCTTCGAACGGGGCGGCAGCTCGCTGGACCTGATCAGGCTGCGCGCGGCGATCCGGACGGAGTTCGGTGTCGCGGTCGAGCCGCGGATCCTGTACGGAACCCGTACGGTACGGGACATGGCCCGGATGATCGAGACGGAGCGGGACCCGGTGGCGGAGTCCGGCCCGGTGGCGGACGCGGACGCGTCCGCCGGGTCCTCACCCCTGGTGGCGATACGCGACCGCGGCACCAGGGACCCGCTGTTCCTCGTCCACGCGGTCGGCGGTTCCGCGGCGCCGTACTGGCCGCTGGCCCGGGAGCTCGACCCCGACCTGCCGGTGTACGCCCTGGAGGATCCCGCGCTCGGCGGTGCCGCCGGCGCCCGCAGCGTGGCGGAGACGGCCGCGGCGTACCTGGCCGAGGTGCGCGCGGTGCGCCGGACCGGCCCGTACCACCTGGCCGGCTGGTCGTACGGCGGCGCGGTGGCCCTGGAGATGGCCCGGCAGCTGGAGCAGGACGGGGAACGGGCGGCCGTCGTCGTCCTCCTCGACACCGGACTGCCCGACGGCACGGGGCCGCTGCCCGACACGACCGACCTGCTCGTCGCGTTCGTGCGGGACCTGGCCGGACTGCGGGCCGCCGAGCCGCCGGCGCTCGATCCCGGCCGACTGCGCTCGCTGCCGGACGCCGAGCGCGTCGACGAGGTCCTGCGGGCGCTGGAGGCCGCGGGGCTCGTCCCGGCCGGTGTGCGGGAGGAACTGCGCACCCGCGTCGGCGCCTTCTTCGCGAACTCCCTGGCCTTCCACGCGCACCGGCCGGGCCGCTACGGCGGCCGCGTCGCGCTGCTGAGCGCGGCGGACGAGCCCGGCGACGACCTGGCCGGGTGGCACGACCTGGTCGGCGGGGAACTGGACCACCACGTGGTGCCGGGCACGCACCACACCATGCTGCAGCCTCCGCACCTGAGCGGTACGGCACGCGTCCTGCAGCGGATTCTCGACGACACACAGCGAGGTGGAAGGTAGATGAGCGCACCCGAGGAGCGGTCGCGGCAGGGCGGTCTGTGGCGGGACCGCGACTTCATGCGGCTCTGGTCCGGGGAGAGCCTGTCGATGTTCGGCGCGCAGATCTCACTCGTGGCGATCCCGCTCCTCGCGGTGGCCACCCTGGACGCGACCCCCTTCGAGATGGGCGTGGTCAACGCCGCGCAGTTCCTGCCGTACCTGCTGTTCACGCTGCCGGCCGGAGTGTGGGTGGACCAGCGGCGCCGGCGCCCCCTGATGATCGGCGCCAACCTGGGCCGGGCCGCCGTGTACGGCCTGGTGCCGCTGGGCACCGCGCTGGGGCTGCTCGGCATCTGGGGACTCGCCGCGATCGTCTTCCTGGCGGCGACCCTGACCGTGGTCTTCGACCTGGCCTACCAGTCGTACCTGCCGTCGCTGGTGGGCCGGGAGCACCTGGTCGAGGCCAACGGCAAGCTGGAGGGGAGCCGCTCGGTCGCCCAGGCGTCCGGCCCCGGCATCGCCGGTCTGCTCGTGGGACTGATCACCGCGCCCGTCACCGTCCTCGTCAACGCCCTGACCTATCTGGTCGCGGGCTTCGCGGCGATGCGGATCCGCAAGCCCGAAGAGGTACCCGCCGCCACGGGGGAGCAGGGCTCGATGCTCTCCAGGATCGGCACGGGGCTGCGCCTGATCGGGCACAACCCCTACCTGCGGGCCATCGCCGGCGAGGCCTCCGTCTACAACCTCTTCAACCAGGCGCTGTGGACCGCCCTCGTCCTCTACCTGACCCACCGGCTGCACTTCTCCGCCCTCACCATCGGCATCGTGCTCGCGATGAGCGGGGTCGGGGCGTTCCTCGGCAGCCTGGCCGCCGGATGGTGCGGGCGCCACTGGGGCCTGGGACGGACGATCATGATCGCCATGCTGATCGGCTGCGCCTCTCCGCTGATCATCCCGGCCGCGAGCGGCGACAAGCACGTCGCGATCCCGATCGTGGCCTTCGCCCTGCTGCTCAACGGCGCCGGAGTGGTCATCTGCAACATCCAGGTGATCAGCCTGCGGCAGACCGCGGTCCCCTCCGACGTGCTGGGCCGGGCCAACGCCGGCTACCGCTTCCTGGTCACCGGCGCCGCCGCGCTCGGCTCCCTCCTCGGCGGCGGACTCGGCGAACTGATCGGTCTGCGGGCCACCCTGGTCGTGGGCGGACTCGGTACGTTGGCCGCGTTGAGCTTCTTCCTCGGCTCACCCATCCCGAAGCTGAGGGACCTGTCCGAGGTCGCCCCGCCGGAGCCCGGCACCGGCGGGGTCCCCTCACGCGTTTCCACCGGCGACGACGCCACCGCCTGACTCCGAAAGGAACCACCGCCTCATGACCGTGCAACTCCAGAACGTGGTCATCGACTCCGCCGACGCCGCGAAACTGGCGTCCTTCTGGGCGGACGCCACCGGCTGGGAGGTCGCCGAGTGGTCGAACGCCGGGGAGGCGATGGTGCGCAATCCCGGCCCGGGCGTGAACCTCTACTTCATGGGGGTGCCGGAGGAGAAGGCGGGCAAGAACCGCGTCCACCTCGACATCGGCCCCGCCGAGGGCAGCACGGCCGGAGCCGAGATCGCCAGGCTCGTCGGACTGGGCGCCCGGGTGCTCACCCCGCACGACGGCTACACCGTTCTGGCGGATCCGGAGGGCAACGAGTTCTGCGTCACGGGAGACCGTGACTGACACCGGCGTGCCGCACGGCCGGGGCGGGTCCTCCCCTGAGGGAGGGCCCGCCCCGGCCGGTTCGGTGTCCGCGCGCCCGGCGCGGGCCCCGAAGGGCGTCGGGCCCGTGTCTCCGTGGGGGTTACGCCCGTGTCTCCGCGGCCGCGCGCCACACCTCGGCCGCCAGGTCGAGCATGCCGGTGGACCGGGCCTCCTCCGCCAGCGCCCCGAGGTCGCCGAGGGCGTCGGGGTCGCCGCGGAGGACCCGGATCTGCCCCTGCAGCATGCGCAGCCGGACCCGGTCGCGGAAGTTGAGGAGGTCGCCGGAGCCGGCGGCCTCGGCGCAGAGGGCCTCCGCGGTGGCGTGGTCGCCGCGCACGAACGCCAGCTGGGCCCGCAGGAAGACGTACTCCTGCAGGTGCTGGGGGTGGCCGACCAGGTCGAGTGCCGGCTTCACGGTGTCGAGGTGCGCTTCGGCGTCGTCCGCGCGAGGGGGGCTCGCCTGCAGGGCCAGTGCGGACGCGGCCAGCCGGAGGCGCATCCACAGCGTGAGGTTGTCCCGGCTGTCCAGCACCGCCATGGCCCGGTCGAGCAGCTCCGAGGCCCGTGCGTGGTTGCCGTGTCGCGTCGACACGGTCGCCGCGGTCCACAGGGCCTCGGCGGCCAGCGGGCCGCGCTCGTCCCGGAGCTGATCGCAGACGTCGTCGCTGATGCGGAGTGCCTCGGCGAGGTCGCCGAGTTCGGTGACCACCGACGCCAGCAGCAGCCTCAGCCGGACGGCGTCGGGTGTCCTCAGGCCGGCGTCGGCCGCGATCCGAAGCCCCTCGCGCGCGGTGGCGCGCGCGGCGTTCACGTCTCCGAGCGAGCGTTCGCAGCGGGCGAGGCGGAAGCAGGCGTGGACCCGCAGGACGGGGTAGCCGAGTTCCCGGCTCACCTCCACGAGCTGCCGGAGACTGAGACGCTCTCCCTCGCGGTCGCCGGCCTTGCCCTTGAGCCGGGCCAGTTGCGCGTACGCCTGCCAGCGCAGGGCGCTTTCGGGATTGTCACTGCGTGACAGGGCCTTCTCGATCTGGTCCTGGAGGGACAGGCTCATGTCGGCGTCCGAGAGAACGAGGGTGGTGGTGACCACGTCCAGCAGACTGGACATCTCGATCTCTTCGAACGCGGACAGGGAGACGTCCAGCTTCACCGCGAGTTCCCGGAGGACGCGTTCCGTGGGCGGGCGCGATCCCGACTCGAGCCGGGAGATGTAGGCGGCGGACACGTCGGGTCCTGCAAGGGCGGTCTGGGTCAGACCACGTTGCTGCCTCAGCTGGCGCAGGCGTCGCCCGAATGCAGGCTGCTCGAGCATCTTCTTCCATTCATGGGTAGGTTTCCCCCCCTTTTTCGGTGCATTCTGTCAATCCTTGACTCCCTTCGTCAAATCGATCTTTATCCGTCCCGTTCTCAGGGCCACTCGATGTCCGGCAGGCCGATCGGATCGGGGGCGGGCCACTCGATGTCGTCCGTGATGACGGTCGCTGCCCTCGTGTCCGCGTGCTGCCCGTTCGGGCCGCCCGTCGACGGGGTGAAGAGCAGTGCGGTCGCGGTCAACGTGAAAGACGTCAGGGCGATTCGCCCGATCCTTGTCATTTCGCTCTCTTCCGGGATTTCGATCGCGGTGGTCGGCGCCGCTCCCGGTGGGGCGGTGGACGCCGGTGACGACGAGGCTTCGGAGCTCTTTTGTCGCGGAAGTGACGGTAGTGCGCTACTTCGCTTTTGGCAATGCTTGACAGAACTTGACAGCATTCCGTAGCTTTCAGTCGTCCGCCGATGACCGAACGTCTCGAAACGGGGAGTGAAGGCATCGCGTTCCCGGTTGCTGAGGAGTGAAACTCCATGTCCATCAAAGTTCTGATCTGTGATCGACTTCCGCTGGTCAGGGACGGCCTGCGCACCGTGCTCGACGCGTGTCCCGACATCGACGTGGTGGCGACCACCGACAGCTCCATGCAGACCGCGATGCTGGCGCGCACCCACCGTCCCGACATCGTGCTGATCGGTCTCGACGAACCCGCTCCCGATCTGGAGCTGATCCGCAGGCTCAGCGCGGAGGAGCACCCCGACGGACGGCTCCCGCGCGTCGTGGTCTTCCAGTTCGACTACACCGACTCCATGGTGGCCGACCTGCTGACCGCGGGGGTGAAGGGACTGATCAGCCGGGATTCCACCAGCGACGACGTGATCGCGGCGACCCGGCTGGCGGCTCGCGGGCGCACCGTCCTCAGCCCCGACATCGTCGACCGTCTCGTCGGCTGGTTCCGCGACCGCGACACCATCCCTCCCGCCGGCGACCGGCCGGAGGCGGACGCGCTGACCCGCAGGGAGCGCGAGGTGCTCAGGCTCATCGGCCAGGGCATGTCGATCGAGGACGCCGCGGCGGAGCTCTACATCGGCGTCAGCACCGTACGCACCCACCTGCACCGCGTCCGGCACAAACTCGCCCTCAAGGACCGGGCGCAACTCGTGGCCTTCGCCTATCAGGCCGGCATCATGCGCGAAGCGGCCTGACCATGACCGCCCCTCCCACCCGCTTCGTCCTCCCCACCCGCTTCAACGGCCCGCCGGAGACCGCCAACGGCGGTTACGCCTGCGGGTACTTCGCCGGCCTCGCGGCCTCGCGACACGGACCCGACGTGGCCGTGACGCTCCTCGCCCCGCCCCCGCTCGGGACCGAACTCACCTTTCACCCCGGCACCCGCAGATCCCAGGTCCGCCACGGCGAGCGGCTGATCGCCACCGTCGCCGGAGGTGCCGGCGAGTTCGACGCCCCTGCCCCGGTCGGCCTCGCCGCGGCCCGCGAGGCGTCCACGCGCTTCCTGGGCACCACCGGCCACCCCTTCCCCACCTGTTTCGTCTGCGGCACCGACCGCGCGGTGGGGGACGGCCTGCTGCTGGCACCCGGAGCCGTCGCGGGCAGACCGTCCACCGTGGCCTGCGTCTGGACGCCGGACCGCTCGGACGCCGACCACCGGGGAGACGTCGGGGCGCCCGTCGTGTGGGCCGTCCTCGACTGTCCCGGAGGCTGGACCGACGACCCGGCCGAGGAACCGATGGTGCTCAGCCGGATGGCCGCGCGGATCTACGGCCGGCCGGCCCCAGGCCGCCCCCACGTCGTCGTGGGACGGAGGCTGCGCCGCAGCGGTCGCACCGCGGTGAACGTCACGGCCCTCCACGACACGGACGGGAACCTGATCGCCGAGGCCTCGGCGGTGTGGGCCGCCGTCAACGGCACGGCTACCCCCGTCGTGCCGCACGTCCACAACCGGGCTTCCGCCGAATCCACCGCCGAGTGGACGCACGGCGGGCGTCGAGCCGAATAGCTTTCACGGAGGCTGCGGGCCCCGGACAACCGGTGCCCGCGACAGAGAGGGAATCGAGATGACCGCCGAGGAATCCCATCCCGTCCGATACACCGTCGTCGTGAACGACGAGGAACAGTACTCCGTCTGGCCCGCCGGCAAGGCACTGCCCGCGGGCTGGCGGGAGGCCGGCAAGCAGGGAACGAAGGACGACTGCCTCGCGTACGTCGCGGAGAACTGGCAGGACATGCGTCCCCTCAGCCTGCGCCGCCGGGACTCCGCCCGCGTCTGACCCCGACCGGCCAGGCGCCCTCCGACCTCCTGTACTGCTCGGCAGAAGGACTACCCAGTGACCACCTTTGCTGAAATACGTGAACCGTCGCGCACCGGGAGCGCTGACTCCATTCCCGGACTCTTCGAGCGCCGGGTCGCGCTGACCCCCGACGCCACGGCCGTCAGCGGCGGTGACACGCGGCTGAGCTACGCCGAACTCGACGCCGACGCGAATCGCCTGGCACACGCGCTGAGCGAGGCCGGAGTGTCGCCGGGCGCCCGTGTCGGCGTCTGCGCCGAGCGCTCCCCCCGGCTGATCGTCGCGCTGCTCGCCGTGCTGAAGGCGGGCGGCGCCTACGTCGCCCTCGACCCGAAGCAGCCGCGGGAACGGCACCGGACCATCGTCGAGGACGCCGGCATCACGGTCCTGCTCACCGAGAGCCACCTCCTGGCGGACGTCGACGGCCTGGCCGGCCGCTCCCTGGTCCTGGACGAGGAGTCCTCCGGGAACGACCGGTGGCCCGACACCGCTCCCGCGCCGTCACCGGGCGCGGACGACCCCGCCTACATCGCCTACACCTCGGGGTCGACCGGCGTCCCCAAGGGCGTGGTGGTCCCGCACCGCGCCGTCCTGCGCCTGGTCACCGAGCCGAACTTCCTCACGATCGGCGCCGACGACGTCTTCCTGCAGTTCGCGCCGGTCGCCTTCGACGCGTCCACCCTGGAGATCTGGGCACCGCTGCTCAACGGCGCCCGGCTCGCGGTCTTCCCGCCCTTCGCGCCGACGCTCGACCAGCTCGCCGAGGAGGTCGAACGCGAAGGCGTCACCGTCCTGTGGCTGACCGCCGGGCTCTTCCACCAGATGGCCGACGGCCCCCTGGAGCGGCTCGCCGGCGTCCGCCAGCTCGTGGCCGGCGGTGACGTGCTGTCCGTCGCCCACGTCAACAAGACCCTCGCCGCCCACCCCGGCATCCGGGTGATCAACGGCTACGGCCCCACCGAGAACACCACGTTCACCTGCTGCCACGTGATCACCGAGAAGATCGACTCGGAGACCGTGCCCATCGGCACCCCCGTCACCGGAACCCAGGTGTACCTCCTGGACGACGGGATGCGTCCGGTCCCCGACGGCGAGACCGGCGAGCTGTACGCGGGCGGCGACGGCGTGGCCCTCGGCTACCTCGGCCGGCCCGAGCAGACCCGGGAGCGCTTCGTCCCCGACACCTTCGGCCCCCTGCCGGGCCGCACGCTCTACCGCACCGGCGACCTGGCCAGGAGGCGTGCCGACGGCGTCGTGGAGTTCGTCGGCCGGGTCGACAACCAGGTGAAGATCCGCGGCTACCGGGTCGAGCCCGGTGAGATCGAAGCCGCCCTGCTCGCCCGGGACGACATCTCCGACGCGGCCGTCGTCGCCCAGGACCGGGTCCACGGCGGCAAGCGCCTGGTCGCCTTCTACGTCGCCGACCACGGCCTGTCCGTCCCCGAGCTGCGCGCGGGCCTGTCGGAGACCCTGCCCCCGTACCTGGTCCCGGCCGCGTTCGTACGGCTGACCGGGCTCCCGCTGACCGCCAACGGCAAGGTGGACCGGGCCGCGCTCCTCGGCGAGATCTTCCGCGACCGGCCCGACCTGGGCAGCGAGTACCGCGCTCCGCGGGACGGGGTGGAGCGGGAGCTCGCAGAGCTCTGGGGCGACCTGATGGAGATCGACGAGATCGGCGCCGACGACGACTTCTTCGAGTTGGGCGGCCACTCCCTCATGGCCACCCAGATCACCGCGCGCATCTCCGCCCGCTGGAACGTGGAGGTCACCGCCCGGGCCTTCTACGAGAACCCCTCGGTGGCCGAACTCGCGGCCCTCATAGAGGAGTCGGTGAAGTGAGGATCACCGTTCCCACGGGCGAGCCGACGATCGACCCGGACTCCGTCGACCTGTTCGACCCCACCCTGTACTCCACCGGCGACCCGCACGCCGTCTGGCGCGCCCTGCGCGCCCAGGCACCGGTGCACCGGCAGACGCTGCCGGACGGCCGCTCCTTCTGGAACGTCACCAAGTACCACGACGTGAACGACGTGCTGCGCGACCACACGCGTTTCACCTCGAGCAAGGGCACCCTGCTGTCCATCCTCGGCTCCCAGGATCCGGCCGGCGGCAAGATGATGGCCGCCAGCGACCCGCCGGTGCACTCCGCGATGCGCGAGCCGCTGATGAAGGTCATGTCGCACCGCGCGCTCAAGGACCGCCAACCACAGATCCGGCGCATCGTGCACCGCCGGCTGCTCGCCCACCTGCTCGACGGCGGGACGTGGGACATCGCGGCCGCGGCCGCCGACTTCCCGATGGCGTTCACCGGCACCCTCATGGGACTGCCGGAGCGCGACTGGCCGCGCCTGACCAAGCTCACCACGATGGCCGTCGCGCCGACCGACTCGGAGTTCCAGGAGGGCGGCGGCCACGCCACCCTGGTCGCCGCGCACCACGAGCTCTTCGACTACTTCTCCCGGTTCGTACGGCGCCACCCCGGCGGCGACGACCTCGTCGGCTTCCTCGCCTCCATGGAGGCCGGCGGACGCCGGCTGCGGCACGACGAGATCGTCTACAACTGCTACAGCCTGCTCCTGGGCGCCAACGTCACCACCCCGCACGCCATCGCCTCGACCGTGCTCGCCCTGATCGAGCACCCCGGGGAGTACCGGCGGCTGCTCGCGGACCCGGCCCTCGTGCCGGGAGCGGTCGACGAGGGACTGCGCTGGTCCTCGCCCGCCAACCACTTCATGCGGTACGCGGTGCGCGACCTGGAGCTCGGCGGCGCCCGGATCGCGCGGGGCGACGCGCTCGTCACCTGGCTGGGCTCGGCCAACCGCGACGAGGACGTCTTCCCCGAGCCCTACCGCTTCGACGTCTCCCGCCGGCCCAACCGGCACGTCGCGTTCGGCTTCGGCCCGCACTACTGCATCGGCGCGCCACTGGCGAAGATCGCGCTCAACCTCCTCTTCGAGGAGATCGTGCGGGTGGTCGAGGAGTTCGAGGTCGCCGGACCCGTCGAACACCTCGAGTCGAACTTCGTGGCCGGCATCAAGCACCTGCCGCTCGCCGCCCGGTTCCGCGCGGGCGGCGAGCGACTGCTGCGGGACGCGCTGCGCGAGGGACTCGTGAGCGCATGACATCCTCCGCCACCCATCCGACCGCACCGGAGACGACGGGGCCCGCCGCGGGTCCCGTGGCCCTCGCGCAGCGGTTGATCAGGTTCGAGACCGTCAACCCGCCGGGCGCCGAGCGCGCCTGCGTGCTGTGGATACGCGACCTCCTGGACGCGGCCGGCCTGGAGACCCGGCTGCTGTCCCTCGACCCGGAGCGGCCCAACCTGATCGCCCGCCTCCCGGGCCGGGGCCTTGCCGAGCCCCTGCTGCTGCACGCCCACGTCGACGTGGTGCCGGTGGCGGGCCAGCACTGGACCCGGCCGCCGTTCGCCGCCGACGTCGTCGACGGCGAGCTGTGGGGCCGCGGCGCGGTCGACATGAAGGGCCACCTGGCGATGATGCTGGCCGCCCTGCTGCGGCTCGCCGGGACCGGCACCCCGCCCGCGGGCGACGTGATCCTCGCGGTGGTGCCGGACGAGGAGGCCGGCAGCGGCACGGGCGCGCGCTTCCTGGTGGAGCGCCACCCCGAACTGTTCGAGGGCGTGCGCCACGCGATCGGCGAGGACGGCGGCGCCGAACTCGCCCTCGGCCGGCGACTGCGGCTGCACCCCGTCGTCGTCGCGGAGAAGCGCGCCTGCTGGGTGCGCGCCACCGTGCGCGGCGAACCCGGCCACGGCTCGCGGGCCGCGGGCCCGGGCGGCGCCGCGCACAAGCTCCTGCGGCTCCTCACCGCCATCGACGGAGGAGGCCTCGGCACGGTGATGACCCCGGTCGTCGACCGGATGCTCGCCGAACTGTCCGCCGTGCTGCCCGACCCCTACGCCCGGCACCTGGCCGCCTTCCGGGCCGACCCGGACGACGCCGCGGCGCTCGCCGTCTTCGAGGAGGGCGACGCCCGGTACCTGCGCTCGCTCGTCCAGCACACCGTCAACGCCACCGTCGTCCACGGCGGCACGGCCACCAACGTGCTGCCCGCGCGGATCGACGTCGACCTCGACGGGCGGCTGCTGCCCGGTGACTTCGGGCGCGAGGACTTCCTGGCGCGGCTGCGCGAACGGGCCGGCTGCGAAATGGACCTGGAGGTCCTCGTCGAGGGCGAGCAGATGCCCGAACCGCGGCTCGACGGCTTCTACGACCGGCTCGCCGGGATCCTCAGGGCGAAGGACCCGCAGGGCGTGCCGTTCCCCATGGTGACGACGGCGTCCACGGACGCCCGGGTCTTCCCGCGGCTCGGCATCCGCTGCTTCGGCTGGTTCCCGATGCGGCACGCCCTCGACAGGTCCTACCGCGGAAGGCTTCACTGCCCGGACGAACGCATCTCCGTCGAGGCCCTGGAATTCGGCGCGGACTGCTTCCACGAACTGCTGGCCGGCCATGGCTGAGGGGCCGGACGTCACCGTGCTGCCGCCCCGGACGGCCGCCGGGCTCGCCGGCCGGATCGCGGCGCTGACCCGCGCCGCGTACCGCGGCTCGGACCCCCTGCCCGGCCTGCCGGTCCCCGACGGGGCCACCGAGACGGAGGCCGCCGTCCGCGCGGATCTGGCGTCCGGTGCCACCGTGTGGCTCGCCGAAAGCGCGCCAGGCCGTCCCGTCGCCGCCCTGAGGGTCACCGAACTGCCCGACGGAGCCTGGGGAATCGGCCGGGTCTCGGTACTGCCCGCCGCCCGCGGCACCGGGGTCGCCCGGACCCTGCTCGACGCCGTCGAGGACGCCGCGCTGCGCGAGGGCGTGCCGGTCCTGCGCCTCGACGCGGTGGTCGAGCGGTGCCTGCCCCCGCTGTACGCGCGCCTCGGGTTCGCCCCCGTGCGCCACTGGCCGAGCGGCGACAAGCCCCTGACCGAGGTCACCATGGAGCGGCGTCCCGGTGCGCCCCCGCGGCCCGGGCAGCGATCCTGGCTCGGGGCCGGCGACGGTGTGCGCGTGCACTGGTTGCTGACCGGCGACGCCCTGCTCGCCGTCATCGGCGACGACACCGCCGAGGTGCCGCCCGGCACCCGCCTCGCCGGCATCGACGTGTGGCGGGGCGACGGCCCGCGCGCGCACGGCCGCCTGCGCGACCTGCTCACCGCGACCGGCCGCCGCGCGGGCGGGACGACCGTCGCCTTCCCGCCCGGGCGCCACGCCGCTCCCGTCCATCTGATGCCCCGCGCGGCGGAACCCCGGCTGCACGCATGGTGCCGGTTCCGCCCCGGCGCGGAGCTCCCCTGGAACGGGGCGGGTCCGGACCTCCCCGAACCCGTCCCGTCCGCCGCCCGTCCCGATATCCGTACCGACGCAGTCAGGTGCACGTGATGGAACTACTCCAGGCCCACACCGATGGGCACCAGGACGCGCCACCGCTCCCGGTGGACCTCGCACCCCACGCCGACAACACCGGGATCACCGGTGCCGACGGCCTGTCCGGCGGTGCCTTCAACCTGTGGGGCAACACCTATCCGGCCGACGAACTGCCCACCGCCGGCACGGCCGTGGTCGACGGACTGCCCTTCCGCTTTCCGCTCGGCCCGCCCGGCGAACCGGACAACGTGCGCTGTGCCGGCCAGTTGATCGAGCTGCCCCCCGGACGCTACGACTGGATCCAGCTGCTCGCCGCCGCCGAACGCCGCACGGAGGACCAGGTCCTCCTGCACTACGCCGACGGCTCGGTCGACCCCGAGTGGCTGCGGGTCTCCGACTTCTGGCCGGAGACCGCCTCCCGCTTCGGCGGCGTCCCCGCCTACACGTGCACGCGCCTGCACTACCCGCGCCACGTCGAGCGCAAGTTCGGCCCCACCCTGTGGCGGCACCGCGTGCCCGTACCGCGCGAGAGCGCACTCGCCGCGATCCGGCTGCCGGACAACCCCGCCGTCCACGTCTTCGCGATGACCCTCGTCCCGGCACGGCCCGGACCGCGGGCGCAGGAGGTGCCGTCATGAGCGTGCTCATCGACGGCGTACGGCCGTGGCGCCACGACCTCGGCGGCTGCCTGCACGGCTGCCTGGCCACGCTCCTGGAGCACCGGGGCGTCGCGGCGCTCCCCGTGCTCGGCGCGGCCTGGACCTTCCGGCACTTCCCCGACGGGGTGCGCCGCGAGGAGTACTACTACCCGTACGCGGGCGACGACTCCCTGCTCGGGGCGCTCGCCCCGCACCACCCGGTGCGCTCGCGCTGGCACGAGCCGGCCGACGCGGCGGCCGGCTGGCGGGAGGTGCGGGAACAGCTCCGCGCGGGCGTCCCCGTCGCGGTCGCCGTGGACAACTACCACCTGCCGTTCCGCCCGGCCTACCGGGACGTGCACTCCAACCACCTGGTGGTCGTGCACGGCTACGACGAGGAGCGCGGCACCGTACGGGTCCTGGACGCGGTGCCGCCCGCCTTCCACGGCGACATCACGCTCGCCGAACTCGCCGCGGCGCGGGACTCGGGCAACGAACTCGTGCACGAGCGCGACATGTTCTTCACCGGCGTGCGGATCGGCAACAGATGGCTGTCCGTCGAGCTGGACGCCGCCCCGGAGGACTTCCCGGCCCTCGACCGCGCCGAGGTGGACCGGGTGCTCGGCCTCAACCGGGAACACTTCGCGGCGCCGTCCGGCGGCGACGGATACCGGGGGCTCGCCGGGCAGCACTCCTTCCTGCGGGACACGGTCAAGCGGCTGGGCGCGGGGGAGGACGTCCGCGACGAACTCTTCGTGGCCTCCGGAGCCGCCCTCGCCTGCACCGCCGTGCACGCCGACTGGCTGGCCCTCGCCGGCCGCACGCTGGACCTGCCGGGCCTGGTGGAGCAGGCCCGGGCCGTGGACCGGGTCGCCCACCACTGGTCGGCCCTCCGCATCTTCGCCGCCCTCACCACCGAGGGCGACGTCACCCCCGACCGCCTGAACCGACGGGTGGACGCCCTGATGAGGGACCACGAGAACACCCTGAGCGGGCTGGAGTACGAGAGGGCACACCTGTGACCGGACCGAAGCAGGGCCGTACCGCGGACAAGCTCGCCATGCTGGGCGGCGGCCGCGCCGTGCCCAAGGACCTGCGCATCGCCGCCTGGCCGCAGGTCACCGACCAGGACCGGGCGGCCGTGCAGCGCGCCCTCGACTCCGGCCGGTTCACCGCGGCCGCGGCGGGCGAGCGGGAGATACCCGGCCTGGAGGAGGAGTGGGCGCGGTTCACCGGCACCCGGCACGCCGTCGCCGTCGCCAACGGCACCGCGGCGATCTCGATCGCCCTCGGAGCCCTCGGCCTCGAACCCGGTGACGAGGTCATCGTGCCCGCGCTGAGTTTCATCGCCACCGCGGCCGCGCCGCTGCACCTCCTCGCGGTACCGGTGTTCGTGGACGTCGACCCGGTGACCTACAACATGAGCCCGGCGGCGATCGAGGCGGCCGTCACCGAGCGGACCAGGGCCGTCGTCGTCGTCCACCTGCACGGCCTGCCCGCCGAGATGGACGAGATCACCGCACTGGCGCGACGGCACGGCATCGCCGTCGTCGAGGACGCGGCACAGGCGCACGGCGCCGAGTACCGCGGTCGCAAGGTCGGTTCGATCGGCGCGATCAACACGTTCAGCCTCAACGTCAGCAAGAACCTGGCCACGTGCGGCGAGGGAGGCCTCGTCACCACCGACGACGACGGGCTCGCCACCAGGGCGGTCATGCTGCGCCAGTTCGGCGAGCTGATCCCCGAGCGCGGCGAGCGGTCCTACGTCTCGCACGTGCTGGGCTGGAACAACAAGCCGAGCGCCCTGCAGGCCGCCTTCACCCGCAACCGGCTCGAATGCTTTCCCGACGAGGCCAAGCGGCGTGACGAGAACGTCCGCCGGCTGCTCGACCGGGTCGCGGAACTGCCCGGGTTCCTCCGGCCCCGGGTGCCCGCCGACCGCACCCACGCCTGGCACATCCTGCGCTTCCGGGTCGATCCGGCGGCCTTCGGCCTCGCCGACTCGTACGCGGGTCCGCTGCGCGCCGTCGTCCAGCGGGCGCTGCGGGCCGAAGGGGTGCCCGCCGCCCCGTACCAGCTGATGCCGCTGCCCGCCCAGCGGATCTTCAGGGAGCGGCGCGGGTTCGGCGGACTGCCGTGGTCGCTGCCCGGGGTGCCCGAACGCCCCTTCCGGGAAGAGGACTTCCCGGTGGCGTACCGCCTGATCGACGACTCCTTCGCCCTGCAGAAGGCCCACCTGCACCCGGACGCCGGGCCGCTGCTCGACCGGTACGCGGACGCGTTCGAGAAGGTGTGGGCGTTGCGCGAGAACCTGCTCGGCATCGCCACGTCGCTGCCCCACACCCCTCCGTGGGAACAGGCGGAGAAGATCGCCGCGTCCGAGTGGGACGGCGCGTTCGGCCCCCGGGAAGGCGCGTCATGAGCGCCGAGGACCACATCACCCGCGAACTGACCGCCATCTGGCGGGAGGTCCTCGAACTCGACGAGGACGAGGTCGATCCGGAGGAGTTCCTCTTCGAGGTCGGCGGGACCTCGCTGCAGGCCGTGCAGCTGATGACCCGCATCCGGGAAGCGTTCGGGGTGGAGATCGAACTGGCCGTCATCTACGCCGAGGGCAGTGTCGGCCGCCTCTCCGAGCTGGTGGAGGAAGGCCTTCTCGCGGGGCTCGACGGCCTCACCCCGGAGGAGGCCCTGCGGCTGCTGCAGGAGGAGACCGCACGGGCCGAACGGACCGGAGACCATGCCTGACGCCCACGCCCTCCCGCCACGGCCCCGGGGCCGGCCACCGGGTGCCCGCGGGCGCGACCGGCGGTTCCCCCACGCAGGACAGTTCGGACTCACAGCCCCGACAGGGCGCGAAGGGAATGAGGAATGACCATCACGGGATCGGACACCGCGCCCGAGAAGAAGGGGCTCGCCGACATCAGGAAGGCGCTCCTGGAGGCCAAGCTGAGCCGGCAGCGGGCCGGCGCGGCGAAGGAGAACCGCATCGACCGCGTCGACCGCACGGGACGGCTGGAGGTGTCCGACCAGCAGCGCCACCTGTAGGTCCTGCACCAGATCGCCGCCGAGGATCCGGTCTACAACGTCCCGATCGTCCTGAGGCTGCGCGGCCGGCTCGACGTGGCCGCGCTCACCGAGGCGCTGCGCCGCCTCGTCGTGCGCCACGAGGCGCTGCGCACCCGGTTCGGCGCGGAGCGCGGCGTGCCCTACCAGGTGATCGACGAGGCACCGGACACCTGGCGGCTCCCGGTCACGGACCTGTCCGGGCTCCCCCCGGCCGACCGCGAGGCCCGGGCCCGCGCCTGGACGGAAGAGCGCGCCCGGGCCCCCTTCGACCTGGAGACGGGACCCCTCTTCCACACGCACCTCCTGCGGCTCGCCGACGACGAACACGTCCTCGCCCTCTGCCTGCACCACATCGTCGTCGACGGCTGGTCCGTCGGCGTGGTCACCCACGAGCTGGCCGCGCTGTACGAGGGCGGGGAGCTCGGCCCCCTCGACATCCAGCCCGCCGACCACGCGGCCTGGCAGCGCCGGCGCCTGGCCGGGGGCGCCCTGCGCGAACAGCTCGACTACTGGCGCGACACCCTCGACGCGGTACCGTCCCTGGACTTCCCCACGGACCGGCCCCGCCCCTCGCAGCCCGCCTGGGCGGGCGCCGAGCTCGAACTCGAACTGCCCGACGAGCTGGGCCCCGCCGTCGCCGGGCTCGCCCGCGCCGAGCGCGCCCCGCTGCTCGCGGTCCTGCAGGCCGCCTTCCTGGCCGTGCTCGGCCGCTACACGGGCGAGGACGACCTCGCGGTGGGCTCGGTGTTCTCCGGGCGCACCCGCAGCGAGACCGAGCCGCTGGTGGGCTTCTTCGCCAACACCCTGGTCCTGCGGACGAGCATCGCCGGCGACCCCACCTTCCGGGACCTGGTCGCACGGTGCAAGGAGGTGGTGCTCGGCGCCCTCGCCCATCAGGACGTTCCCTTCGGCACCCTCGTGGAGGAGCTGCGCCCCGAGCGCGTACCCGGCCGGAACCCGCTGTTCCAGATCAGCTTCACCCTGCTGACGGGGTCGGTCGTCGGCGAGTTCGCCCTCGGCGACCTGGCCGTCGAGAGCGTGCCGGTGGAGAACGGCACCACCCGCTTCGACCTGGCCTTCCAGGTCAACCAGGGCACCGACGGCCGGCTCGGCGTCTGGCTGGAGTACTCGACGGAACTCTTCGACCGGGACCGGATGGAACGCCTGGTGGGACATTTCCGCCACGTGCTCGAACAGGTGATCGCCGATCCCGGGCTGCGGCTGTCCGCCGTGAGCCTGGTGCCCGAGGACGAGCGCAGGCGACTGATCGAGGGCTGGAACCCCGCGCCCGTCGACCGGGCCGGGGACGGCCTGCTGCACCAGCTCGTCGAGCGGCAGGCCCGTGCCGCGGGCGACCTGCCGGCCGTGCGCTTCGAGGGCGCGGAGCTGACCTACCGGGAGCTGGAGGCGGACGCGAACCGGCTCGCGCACCTGCTGCGCGACGAGTTCGGCATCGGACCGGACACCGTGGCGGGGCTGTTCCTCGACCGGGGCCCCGACATCCCGGTCGCGCAGCTGGCCGTGCTCAAGGCCGGCGGGGCGTTCCTGCCGCTGGACCCGCAGCATCCGCGGGAACGCGTCGCCGTGTACCTGGGCGACGCCCGCGCCCGGGTGGTGATCACCACCGACGTGCTCGCCGCCGGCCTGCCGGCCGGCACACCGGTGCTGAGCCTGGACGACCCGGCGGTGCGGCAGCGCCTGGCCTCCGCTCCCGCCACCGCGCCGCACGCCGTGAACTCCCCGGACGACCTCGCCTACGTCATCTACACGTCGGGATCGACCGGCGCGCCGAAGGGCGTGATGATATCCCACCGGGCGGCGGCCACCTTCGTGCTCAACGCCGGGGAGCTGTTCGGGATCGCCCCGGGCGACCGGCTGCTGCAGTTCGCCAACCCGGCCTTCGACGTGTCCGTCTTCGACTTCTACGGCGCGCTCGGTTCGGGAGCCACCGTGGTCGGCGCGCCCCGGACCACCCTGCTCGACCCGGACCGGCTGCAGGACCT
Organism: Streptomyces sp. NPDC012825; assembly: GCF_042900925.1. Classification (NCBI taxonomy): domain Bacteria; kingdom Bacillati; phylum Actinomycetota; class Actinomycetes; order Kitasatosporales; family Streptomycetaceae; genus Streptomyces; species Streptomyces sp. NPDC012825. Next base: position 50,272 of record NZ_JBIBBZ010000025.1, read on the forward strand.
CATGCGGCGCGAGGGCGTCACGGTGGCCGACGTGCCGCCGGCCGTCCTCCGGCTCCTCGACCCCGAACCGCTGACCGAACTCCGGGCGCTGTTCGTGGGTCTGGAGGCCTTCCCCGCGGAACTGGTCAACCGCTGGGCGACCGGGAAGCGCGCGTTCCACAACGGCTACGGCCCGACCGAGGCGACGGTGGCCTGCATCGACTACCTCTGCCCGCCCGGCGGACTGACCGCGCCGCCGCCGATCGGCACCGCGATGGACGACCACCGGGCCTACGTGCTCGACGACTCCTACGAGCCCGTCCCGATCGGGGTGCCGGGCGAGCTGTACGTCGCGGGAGCCGGCCTGGCGCGCGGCTATCTGAACCGCCCGGACCTCACGGCCGAACGCTTCCTGCCCGACCCCTTCACCGGCGTCGGCGAACGGATGTACCGCACCGGTGACGTGGTCGTCCGGCGCGCGGACGGCAACCTCGAGTTCCGGGGCCGCGCCGACCGCCAGGTCAAGATCCGCGGCCTGCGGATCGAACCCGACGAGATCGAGCACGCGCTGATCCGGCTCGACGGGGTCCGGCAGGCCGTCGTCACGGTCGACCTGCCGGGCACGCCGCAGGCACGGCTGATCGGGTACGCCGTCCTGGAGAGCGGCACCGGCGCCGACACCGAGAAGCTCCGCGGCGCGCTGATGAACTCGCTGCCCCAGCACATGGTCCCGGCGCAGATCCTCGCCCTCGACGCGCTGCCGCTCACCCCGAACGGCAAGCTCGACCACAAGGCGCTGCCCGCTCCCCGGCAGGCCGGCGACCGGGTCCACGTGGCGCCCGGCACCCCCACCGAGCAGGTCCTCGCGGACATATGGGCGCAGCTCCTGGGCGTTCCCGCGGCCGGCATCGGCAGCCACGACGGCTTCTTCGACCTCGGCGGCAATTCGCTCCAGGTCACCCGCCTGATCTCCCGCATCCGGGACTCCCTCTCCATCGACCTGGAGCCCCGCACCCTCTTCGCGCATTCCGCGCTCCACGACCTGGCCGCCAGGATCGACCAGCACCTGGCGGACGCGGCCGCGGAGGAAGCGGCTCTGGAGGCGGCCCTGGAGGCGGAGATCGCCGGTCTTTCGGAGGAGGAGCTCGACCGGCTGCTCAGGGAGGAGGGCTGATCCTCCGGAGACACGCGGAAGGGCGCCGGACCCCGAGGGGTCCGGCGCCCTTCCGCGTCGGCGGATCACACGGGCGGCGAGGTCCTGCGGCGCGCGCGGAGCAGGGGGAGGACATCGGCGCGCAGCTGTGCCGGAGTGCCCAGGGCGAGCGAGTCCAGCGCCGCCCGCCGGTAGAAGAGCTGGGCGTCGCACCCCTCGGTGAGGCCGTGGGCACCGTGCACCTGGAGCACGTCACGCGCCGTGTCACGGGCCAGTTCACCCGCCATGGCGAGGCACTGCCCCGCTGTGAGGCGGTGGTCCCCGCCCCGGTCGGCCTCCCACGCCGCCGCCCGGGTGAGCAGGTGGGCGGAGTCGGTCCGAGTGGCGAGACGAGCCAGCGTGAAGGCGAGCGACTGCTGCCGGCCGATCGGGCCGCCGAACTGGTGCCGCTCGCCCGCGTGGGCCACACCGAGCCGCAGCGCCCCCCTGCTCAGCCCGACGAGGTGGGCGGCCTGCAGCACCCGGGCCGAGCCGGTCAGCTCCCGCCAGTCCCGCTCGTCGAGGTCGAGCCACGCGAGGACCGGGGTGCCGGCCAGCCCCACCGCGTACAGCTCACCGCGGCTCAGCTCCTCCTGCCGGCGCAGCCGTACGGTGGGGTCGTCGCGCTCGACCAGGGCGGTGCGGAACTCTCCGGCGGCCGTCCGGCCCGTGACGAGGAGCAGGTCGGCCTCGGCGGCGCACACGACGAAACGCCGCTCCGCGGTGAGCAGCCGCCCGGTCGCGTCCACGGAGAGGGGAGCGCCGCCGGGGTCGGGGCGACCGTCGCGGATCGCCGCCGCGACCGAGGTACCGGCGGCGATCCGCTTGAGGAGCGTGTCACGGGAGGAACCCGGGGCCGTGCGCAGCAGTGCCTCGGAGGTGAGGACCGTGTCGGCGAACGGCCCCTGGTAGAGGACCTCGCCGAGCCGTTCGGCGACCACGGCCAGACTCTGCAGTCCCCGCAGCGCGCCGGGGACCGGCGACTGGTTCAGGGCCAGGACGTCCAGATCGGTCAGTGCCTGCCAGACCATCGCGCGGACGTCCGCGTCGTCCGGTCCGTCGGCGGGGGCGTCGGTGTGGCGGGGGCGATCGGCCATCCGCCGGACGAGAGGGGCGAGTTCGTCGTCGAACACGTCGGTGACGATCTGCCGGAGCGCTGTGTGCTCGGGGGCGGGGGTGACATCCATGGCGGGTGGTTCCCAGTCCGTGTCGGGGGCTCAGCCGGGCAGGCCGAGTCCGGTTGCGGCGATCAGGGTGAGCATGACCTCGGAGGTGCCGGAGGCGAGGGTGAGGCCGGGTGCCTCCCGGGCGGCGGCCTCCAGGACCGCGAGGCCTGCCGCCTCCTCGTCGTCGCCGGCGAGGAGGGCGTCGAGGCCGCAGAGCTCGGCGGCCGTCGAGGCGACCCGGCGGGCCGTCTCGCCGGCCGCGTACTTGGCCATCGCCGAGTGCACCTCGTCGGGCTGCCCGTCGCGCAGGTGGTCCACGCACCGCCAGGCGAGCAGGCGGGCGGCCGTGACCTCGGCGTCGAGGGCCACCAGGCGCTCGTCCGCGACCGGGTCGGAGCCGTCGGTGGCGTCCAGGACGGCGTCGAGCCAGTGACGCGCCTTGGCCTGGAACTCGATGCCGGTCCGTTCGAGGCCCAGGACCTCGCCGATGAGGTGCCAGCCGTCGTCGACCGCGCCGAGGACGTCGTCGGCCGTGAGCCGGATGCCGGAGAGCGTGATCCGGTTGAAGCGTTCGTCACCGATGTTCCACAGCGGCTCGACGGCGACGCCCGGGGACCGGAGGGGGACCAGGAAGACCGTGATGCCGTGGAAGCGGACGCCGGACTCGGTGGTCCGCGCGGCGCACAGCGCGAAGTCGCCGAGGTGCGTCTTGGCGCTGTAGACCTTGGTGCCGAAGAGCCGCCAGCCGTCCCCGTCCTTCTCCGCCCTGGTGCGCAGGGCACTGAGGTCCGAGCCCGCCTCGGGTTCGCTGAAGAGCACACCGGCGATGCTCTCGCCGCGGGCGATGGGCGGCAGCAGCCGCGTCTTCTGCCGCTCGCTGCCGTACAGGAGCACCGCGAGGCCGACGATGTCGATGCTGAGCGTGTGCGCGATGTCGGGCACGCCGTGCGCGATCAGCTCCTCGGTGAGGATCGCCTTCTCGGCGATGCCCGCCCCCAGGCCCCCGTACTCGCGGGGCCAGTTGGGGGCCAGCAGGCCGCGTTCCCCGAGGCGGCGGTAGACGTCGAGGAGGCCGCCCTCGGTGCCGGGGCGGGCGCGTACCGCCGCCGCCTCGGCGCGCGTCTCGTCCGTGCCGAGGACGGCGCGCACGGCGTCGCGGTACGTCCGCTGCTCAGGCGTCGGTTCCAGAAGCATCGGGCCCTCCTTCGCCGTGCTCGTCCAGTACGCGCCGCATGCCGGCCGCGACGACCTCGGTCAGCGCCTCGGGCGCGTCCAGGAACGTGTAGTGCTCGCCGGGGAGCACACAGGGGTGGAAGCGGCCCGGCTCGGCGTACTCGCTCCAGCCGCTCATCCGGTCGGGCCGGATCTCGACGTCGGCGTCCCAGCCGATCGCGTGGAGCGCGGACGGCAGGCGCACGGGCTTGTCGAGGCGGTAGGCGCGGTTGGCGTCCACGTCCGCGCGCAGCACGCCGAGGTTCATCTCGATCAGCGCCGGATGCGGTTCACCGCCCATGGCACGCGTCAGCTCGGCCAGTTCCACGGCCAGTTCCTCGTCGGACATGCCGAGGAAGCGGCCGAACGGTCCCTCGTGCGGAGGGACCTGGGAGGAGAGGAACAGGGCCGAGGGCACGGGCATGCCCCGGTCCCGCAGATGCAGCGCCGTGGCGAAGCCGGGCAGCACCCCGCCGCAGTGGCCGAAGAAGGCGAAGGGCCGGTCCAGATGGGGGAGCAGCGCTTCGGCCAGCGGCTCCGCGAGGTCCTCGTACGTGCCGTAGTGCGGGTCGCGCACGCGGTTCTCACGGCCGGGCAGCTGTATCAGGCACACCTCGGCGGGGCCGATCCGCTGCGGCCAGCGGTGGTACATCGACGCTCCCGTGCCGGAGTACGGGAAGCAGAAGAGCCGGGCGGGGGCTTCGTCCTTGGGCTTGCGGAGCAGCCAGCGTGGGGGACGGGGCGAAGGGGCCATACCGGGGATCACCTCGTGACGGGAGCGGCGGGCGTGGACGCCATGCCGGCGGCGAGGGTGGTGCCGTCGGCCGGGTCGATGAGCAGGAAGGAGCCGGTCAGCCGCGAATCGGCGTACGCGTCGAGCGCGAGCGGCTCGGTCGTGCGCACCCGGACGCGGCCGATGTCGTTGGCGACGAGTTCCCCGGGACCGGCGTCCTGGGAGAGGTCATCGAGCCTGAGCCGCGAGGGGATGTCCGTGACGATCGCCTTGACCGTGCGGGTGGTGTGCTTGAGCAGGACCCGCTGGCCGACCGTGAGCGGCCGGTCGGCGACGTGGCAGACGGTCGCGTCCACGTCCTGCACGACCCGGGGCGCCTCGGCGGTGCGGACGATCATGTCGCCCCGGGAGACGTCCAGCTCCTCGGTGAGGTGGAGGGCGACGGACTGACCGGCCCGTGCGGTGTCCGCGGGAACTCCCAGGACGTCGATGGCCTTGACGCGACTCGTGTGCCCCGCGGGGAGCACGGTGACTTCTTCGCCGACGTGGAAGGTTCCGGCGGCGATCTGTCCGGCGTAGCCGCGGTAGTCGGGGTGTTCGGCGGTCTGGGGGCGGATGAC
>NZ_JBIBBZ010000026.1:0-52786 GCF_042900925.1 Streptomyces sp. NPDC012825
TCGGGGTAGTTCTTCCGCTTTGCCACCTTGGATCACTTCCTCTGGATGACCAAACATCCAGCGTCCAGGTGTCGGAATTTCGGGGGTCACTCCACCCTGCGCGAGGCCCCCGACGCCGACACCCTCGCCGCACTCCGCCAGGACGCCATAGGCGCCACCAAGGCGTTCGTGGCCGCCGCCGCCCGCCACTTCGCCTGACAGGAGGACCCCGTGGGAGAGATCGAAGAAGCCCTCGACCGGGCCGGCCACCAGCACTTCACGAAGGCACCACCCAAGACGCTCAAGGGCCAGATCGGCTTCCTGATCCGCCGGCTCGGCAGCGCGAAGGCGGTCGCGGCGGAGATCGGCGTCACCACCGACTCGGTCAACCGCTACCGGCGCGACGCCCGCAAACACGCCCGCCCCGACGTCGCCGCCCGCATCCACAGCGCCGTCACCTCCCGCTGGCAGCCCCAGGTACGACGCCGCCGCCAACAACAGGCCGCCACCACCGGCGGCATCACCGTGGAGACCCGCGCCCGCTTCGGCTACACCGCACCCATCGGCACCAGCGACGACAACCGCCTGCGCCGCCTCACCGTCCACCTGCCACCCGCCTACGCCCAGCGCCTCTTCGACGCCCACAACGCCGGCGCCGACGACCAGGAACTGCGCGGCATCATCGCCGACGGGTTCAAGGACGTGTACTTCCAGGACAGCGGCACCCGCGCCATCGGCCTGTCCGACGTCCAGCTCACCGACATCGACTACCTCAACCTCGACTGCTGAAGCTTCTCCGCGAACGGTTCCTTTTGTATACCGGAAGAAACCATCACCGCAGTACAAGGCCCGGTTTTCCTACCGGTCTATGGGTTGACCCACTGGGGCGGCCGGAGCCATCCGTAGGTGACATGGTGGCCCGTCAGGTACGTAGCCACCGGCCGCTGTTTCGGCGTTCATACGCCCCCGAGTCGGGGCTCCAGGGTCACTCCTTGTCACCAACAGACTCGGCACGGAATCAATCCCCTGAGCACCGTTCACTCAATTGCATGAACGGAGGTAACGGCTCCGTTTCCATTCCTGTCGTGGTCGTTGGTCAGGGCGCGGCGTCCGCAGCGGTTCTCCTCGCGTGTCTGCGCCGCGTGTACACGTCGAAGCAGAGGAAGGAGACACCGCGTGCATCTGACCTTGCATGAGCAGGAACGGCTCATGATCCGTGTCACGGCGGATCTGGTCGAGCGACGCCTCATTGAGGATCCCACGCTCGAATTGAACTACCCGGAAGTCATGGCCTTGTTCTCGGCCTATGTCCTCGAGGCGGCCCGGCACGGCAAGAAGACGGTCGCCGAGCTCATGGACACCAATCTGAGCGATGTGGCGAAGCAGCTCCAAGACCGCTTCACCAAGCTCGGCACCACCGTCCGCTTGCCGACCTCGGCGGGCAACCCGACCCTCAAGATCATGCCGGGTGTCCGGGAGATGATCGTCGATGTGCAGGTCGAGGCGACGTTCAAGGACGGCACGAAGCTGGTGACCATCCCGAATCCGCTGGCGGCTGAGGACCCCATGACGGACTACCCGGGCAAGCCGGAGCTTCTCCCGGACGACGATCAGTACGCGGTGGTGTACAACACGGACGATCAAGGCAACCCCCTGCCGGTGGAAGACCTTTGGGTGAAGAACACCGCGGACCGTCCCATCCAGGTCGGCTCCCACTTCCACCTGGCCGACGTCAACGCGAAACTCAAGTTCTTTGTCGATCAGAAGTGCACCCAAGAGGCGAACGTGAGGGGGAAGCGGCTGCACATTCCAGCAGGTACGTCCGAGCGGCTCGATCCGAGCGACACGCGTCCGGTACGGGTGGTGCCCATCCAGGGAGCGAAGTTGGTCAAGGGCCTCCGAGCAGGCAAATCCCCAAGTGCCCCGGCTGGTTCCCCTCTTAACCCGGATGTGTCCTGATGAGCAACATCGTCGGGCAGGCCCCGAGCAGCGCAGCTTCGCCCGCCTCTCCAGCATCACTGCAGCGGAGCAAATACGCCACGTACTACGGTCCGACGGCCGGTGACCGGTTCAGGCTCGCCGACACCAACCTCATCGTCAAGATCGATCAGGACTGGTGCGGCGGTGACGGCCGCAGCGGCGACGAGATGCTCTTCGGCGGCGGCAAGGTCATTCGCGAGTCGATGGGCATGTCGCACTTCCCCAGGCGCGACCCCACGCACCAGCCGGTGGACACGGTGATCACCGGTGCGTTGATCATCGACTACTGGGGCGTGGTGAAGGCCGACGTCGGCCTGCGCAATGGCGAGATCGCGGCGATCGGCCAGGCGTACAACCCGGAAACGATGTCGCCGACGGCCCAGGATCCGGCCAACACGCGTGCCTCGAACTTCGTGGTGGGGCCAGAGACCGAGGTGATCTCCGGCAACGGACGGATCCTGACCGCCGGCGGCATCGACACCCATGTGCACTTCATCGGCCCCGGACAGATCCACGAGGCACTCGCTTCGGGAGTGACCACGCTCATCGGCGGCGGCACCGGCCCCGCGGAAGGCAGCCGGGCCACCACCATGACGCCCGGCGAATGGCACCTCCGGCGGACGTTCGAGGCACTGGACGCCTATCCGGTCAACATCGGGCTGTTCGGCAAGGGCGGCACGGTGAACGAGGACGCACTGAAGGACCAGATCCTCGCGGGCGCCATCGGCCTCAAGATTCACGAGGACTGGGGAGCCACCCCCGCAGCCATCGACAAGGCACTGGCGGTCTGCGCGACCTACGGAGGCGCCCAGGTCGCTCTGCACGCCGACTCGATGAACGAGTCCGGCTTCGTCGAAGACACCTTCAACGCCACCAAGGACCGCACCACCGGATTGCCCCGGGGCATTCACGTCTTCCACGTCGAAGGCGCCGGCGGCGGCCACGCACCGGACATCATGAAACTGGCGGGCCAGGGCTACGAAAGTGTGCTGCCCGCGTCGACCAACCCGACCCGGCCCCTGACGGTCAACACGGTCGCCGAGCACATGTACATGATGGTCATCTGCCACCACCTCAACCTCAAAGTCAAAGCGGACAGGCAATACGCCGACTCGCGCATCCGGCCCTCCACCATGGCCGCCGAGGACTGGCTGCACGACACCGGAGCCATCTCGATGATGTCCTCCGACTCGCAGGCCATGGGACGTATCGGCGAGATGATCATGCGGACCTGGCAGACCGCACACGTCATGAAGAAGCGCCGCGGGCCCCTCAAGCCGGAGCCCGGCTGCCAGGAACCGGCGGACGACCAGGACTCGGACAACTTCCGCATCCGGCGCTACATCGCCAAGTACACGATCAACCCGGCCCTCGCCCACGGCATCGACGGGCACGTCGGTTCCGTCGAGCCCGGCAAGGTGGCGGACCTGGTGCTGTGGGAGCCGAAGTTCTTCGGCGTCAAGCCGCACATGATCATCAAGGGCGGGCAGATCGCCTACGCCCAGCTCGGTGACGCCAACGCGTCGATCCCGACACCGCAGCCGTACCTGCCCCGCCCGGTGTGGGGGGCATGCGGCCGGGCCCCGGGCGGCAACTCCTTCAACTTCGTGGTGGACCATCCCCATGCCGTCGACATCAAGACGGAGTACGGGCTGACCAAGGGGGTGAAGAAGATCACCTCCACCCGCAGCACGTCCAAGAGCCACATGAAGCTCAACTCCCAGTCGCCGGACATCAAGATCGGCCCCGATGCCTTCGACGTCACCATCGGCTCGCCCCCGGGCGTACCTCCGGGCCCGCCTCCCGGCGCGGGCAGGGGCACGACCACGGATGCCATCACCGTGCTGAAGGACTACCCGGAGGACCCGGCGAACCCGGCGGACAAGCAGATGTTCGAGAAAAACTCGGTTCCGGATCCGGCCCTCTACGAGACCGAACTGCCGATGGCACAGAGGTATTTCATCTTCTGAGCCCGGCGTCGGGCCCGACGGCACATCGCCGCCGGGCCCGACGCCCCAAGGAAGCCCCACCTCTGGAATTCCGTACCTGCGAAAGGCAGGCCACCGTTCCCATGAGCCACGCCGCCCTGCTCGTCCTGGCCGACGGCCGTTTCCCCGCCGGCGGGCACGCCCACTCCGGCGGTGTGGAGGCCGCGGTCGCCTCGCACGGTGTCCACGACGCCTCAAGCCTGGAGGCGTTCTGCCGGGGCCGCCTGCACACCGCCGGGCTGACCGCGGCCGGCCTCGCCGCCGCGGCCGCCACCGGATACGACCCGATGGCGCTGGACGAGGCCGCCGACGCCCGCACCCCCGTACCCGCGCTGCGGCAGGTCGCCCGCAAGCTCGGCCGGCAGATGCTGCGTGCCGCCCGTGCTGCCTGGCCCTGCCCCGAACTCGACCAGATCGCCCACCGCCTGCCCCAAGGCGCTCACCAGCCCGTGGTCCTGGGCGCCGCCGCCCGCGCCGCCGGCCTGACCCCGCTCGATGCCGCCCAGTGCACGGCGTACGAGAGCATCGGCGGCCCGGCAACGGCGGCGGTGCGGCTGCTGAGCCTCGACCCGTTCGACGCGACCGCCCTGCTCGCCCGGCTCGCCGGCGAACTCGACGACGTCGCCGCCTCCGCCGCCGACGCGGCAGCGCGGATCGGTGCAGAAGGCATCGGGGTCCTGCCCGCTGCGTCCTCGCCGCTCCTTGACATCACCGGCGAACAGCACGCCGCCTGGCCCCAGCGGCTCTTCGCCTCCTGACCCCCACACCATTCGGAGAACGCCATGCATCTCGACCACGACACGGCCCTGCCGCACCACCACACCCCCAGCGCCGAGGCACTGCGCCCTGACGGCGGCCGCCGCGCCCTGCGCATCGGCCTGGGCGGGCCCGTCGGATCCGGCAAGACCGCCACCGTCGCCGCGCTGTGCCGCGCCCTGCGCGACCGGCTGTCCATCGCGGTCGTCACCAACGACATCTACACCCGCGAGGACGCCGAGTTCCTGCTCCGCGAAGCCGTACTGCCGCCCGAGCGCATCAGCGCCGTCGAGACCGGAGCCTGCCCGCACACCGCGATCCGCGACGACATCTCCGCCAATCTCGAAGCCGTCGAACAGCTGGAGGAGACACTGCCCCCGCTGGATCTGATCCTCATCGAGTCCGGCGGCGACAACCTCACCGCCACCTTCTCCAAAGGCCTCGTCGACCACCAGGTGTTCGTCATCGACGTCTCCAGCGGTGACGACATCCCCCGCAAGGGCGGCCCCGGCATCACCACCGCCGACCTCCTCATCGTCAATAAGACCGACCTCGCCCCGTACGTCGGCGCGGACCTGGACACCATGGCCGCCGACGCCAACAAGCAGCGCGGCGACCTTCCCGTCGTCTTCACCAGCCTGGCCTCGGACGACGGCATCCAGCCGGTCGCCGAGTGGGTCAACGGATGCCTGTCCGCGTGGCGTGCCGAGATCGCCGTATGACAGCCACCGCACCACATGCGCGCCCGTCCTCCACGGCAGAACACCCCACGCCGGCGCCGGTGGCCGAAGGAAGGGAGACGGACAGCGGGCGAGAGGCACCCGGCGTCGAGTGGGTGCACACAACGGACCCCGCACTCTCAGGGGTCCGCGCCACCGCCTTCATCAGGGCCGCCCACAACGGCTCCATCACCACCGTCCCGCGCCTGCGCAGCAGCGGACCCTTCCACCTGCACCAGACGCAGTCCCACGGGCAGTGGGCCCGGGTCAGCATGATCAGCTCCATGTGCGCCCCGCTCGGCGGAGACCGACTCGCCCTCGACGTCACTGCCGAGGAACACGCCAAGCTGGAGGTGTCCACGGCAGCCGCCACGATCGCGCTGCCCGGCGCCACCGGCGCCCTCGCCACCTACGACGTCCGTTTCACCGTCGCCGACCACGCCATGCTGACGTGGCTCCCGAAACCCCTCATCAGCGCCAGGGGCAGCACGCTTCACCAGACCTGCACCGTCGACCTCGCTCCCACAGCCGCCGCCATCCTGCGCGAAGAGCTCCTTCTCGGGCGCGTCCCCGAGCCTTCCGGCCGCCTCAGCACCCGGCTGACCGTGAATCGGGGCGGCCGCCCCCTCATCGACCAGCAGACCGACTACGGCGGAACGGCACCGGCATGGGACGGCCCCGCCGTACTGGGCGGACATCGTGCTACCGGCCAACTCCTCGTCGTGGACCCCCGCCTCACCACCGACCACCCGCCGATCCTCATCGGCGATGATCCCGAGCAAGGACACGCCGTTCTCACCCCGCTCGCCCGGCACCCCGCCTACCTGGCCACCGCCACCGCCCACACCCTCTACCACGTCGGCGAGCTCCTGGACACAGCCCTCGAACACATCCGGAACATGTAGAAGCTGAAGGGGGCACCTTCGGATGGAGCCTGGCTGCTGGCACAACTGTCGGCGTCGAATCCATCAAGCCCGGTGACAGTGACCTGTGCAGCCTCAACGGCAGGTTCGACTGCGGGGACCAATGTGGTTGGCAGGAGCCGGTGTCTTTCGCGGGCGCGCGTCTCCTGGTTCCCTCGTTGCGGCCGTCGTATCGGCTCGTCTGGCTCAGGAACCCGCTCGACATGTCGGACTGTTCCGTTGGTCCCCGGGGCCGGGTACCGGGCCGATACGTCCGGGTGGTGGCGGCGTGTTTCGCGTGCCTGTCCCCACGCGCGCGAGCGGGTGACCCGCCCCGATCCGGGAATGGGGTGGAGGGCATGATCAGGGCCCCGACCGCTCTCGCGGTCGGGGCCCTGATGTCCGCGTCCGGGGCTGGTTCAAGTGGTGCGGTAGGCGATGTGGAGGGTGTCACCGCTGCCGCCTGCCAGGGCGGGTCCGGACATGGTGGCCGAGTTCGGGACGCTCTGGTGGAAGCCGGTCCAGGCGCTGCCGTCGAAGGAGTTGAGCCAGATCGCCGAGTCCAGCCCGCGTACCGCGCAGTACAGGACCCCGTCCCGGACGGTCAGGGCGGGAGCGCTGTCGCTGGGTCCGCCGAGTTTCATGGGGGAGGCGGCCCAACTGGTGCCGTCGTGGACGGTGACGTAGATCTGGCCGTCCATGCCGGCCGCGGCGAGGTAGAGCTTGCCCTGGTGTTCGGCCAGGGCCGGGGCCTTGGCGGTCTTGAAGCCGGGGACGGCCTGGAAGGCGCCCCAGGTGCTGCCGGTGAGCCACGACATGTACACCTGGGTATCGGTGTCCCGGCCGCGGACCGCGCAGTGCAGGACCCCGCCCCGGACGGCGAGGGCCGGGGCGGCGGAGGTGGTACCCGGTAGGTGCCAGGTGCTGCCCCAGGAGGTGCCGTTGAGGGGGGCGACGTAGATCTTGCCTTCTGAGCCGCAGGTGGCGATATGGAGCTTGCCCTGGTGTTCGGCCAGGGCCGGGGCGGTGAGGGAAACGTGGTTGGGGACCTTCGTGTAGCCGCCCCAGGTTGTCCCGGTGCGCTTGCTGACCCAGGTTTCATCGCTCATGCCGCGGACGGCTACGTACGGGGCGCCGCCGGCGACGGCGAGAGCGGGTTCGGAGTCGGTGGCGCCGGTGAGGCGGGTCGTCGCCCCCCACTGGCCGCTCGCGGGGGAGAGGACCTTGATGTCGCCGGGGGCGTCGCCGGGTGGCGGGTTGCCGATCCACTTGAGCTGAAGACGGTAGCGGCCCTCGATCCCGCCGTCGAAGATCCAGCCCGTCGAGCCCGCTCCGCCGTCGGTCACCAGGTGCCGCAGGGCGGCCTGGTCGAAGACGAGGGTGCGTTCCTGCACCAGGTCGTCCTGGTTCTTGAACCATTCGATGAACTTGGCGATGAGGTAGGCGATGCCGGCCACCAGCGTCGTGTAGTCCAGCATGTCGCCGTACTGGGGGATCACGATGCCGATGTTGGTCATGAGGTCGACGAAGGCCATCAGCTCCTGGCTGACGGCGACCAGCTTCTCCCGGAGCTCTTCCCTCCACCCGTCGCCGCCGTCGTCCTGCTCCCAGCAGGAGATGTTGCACACCAGGGCGGTGTCGACGCGGCCGTTGTACAGCGTGGTGGGAAGCAGCACGCCGAAGTCGTGCCACTCGTTCTTGTCGACGTTGGTGAACACCTTGGACAGGCGCTCCTGCTTTTCGCCGAAGGCGCCGGCGGAGGACAGGCCCCAGTAGATCTCGTCGGAGAAGCCGCCGTCGTTGGACTCGCGGTCGCAGTGGAAGGAGTACAGGTCCACCCGGGCGAGGAACGAGGCCAAGGCGCCCGGATCCGCCGGCGGCGGCGCGGAGGACGTCACCACCGTGGCGCCGTACCCGTAGGCAGCCTGACCGGCGTTGAACTCCTCGGTGTCAAACGTGTCCCACTCCCCCGGAAGGGGGCTGTTCAGGTCCACGGTGCTCACGTTCGGCTGCGCGAGGACCTCCTCGCGCAGCGCGGGCAGGTCCTTGAGGAGATCGTCCGCCGTGTACCCCTCGGCAACACCGCGCCCGGTGAGCGTGCCGGGCAGGACCGAGGTGGTGACGCCGGCGGCGTTCTCCTGGCGGTACAGGCACCCGAACGCGTGGACCTCCTCCTCGTCCAGCAGCAGCCGCAGCGGCCGCACCAGCGTCTCCTCCAGGTCCGTTAGCTCCAGCCCCGCCTCCAGCCGTGAGGCCGCGTGCAACATCACCCCGTACAACAGGCCCGCCCCCTGCGGCGCCTGTGTACGCCGCGCGGCCCGCGCTCCCACCGGCTGCCCGCGCAACTGCTCGCGCAGCCGCTCCAGCCGCTCCGCCTGCGTGGTCCCGAACTCGATCGACTGCACGAACAACCCCCAAGGGTTCGACGAACACGGCCAGGAACAACTGCCAGCCGCGCTCAACGATCATTCCGGCCCCGTCACCTTGGGCGACAGGACGTTTACGGACAGTTATTCGGCAATGGATGACGGATCATGCCTTTCTCACGAACGACGACCGTTTATGAGAACCGGACGGTGCGGTTGGACGCGACAATGCGGTGCGGATGTGGCGACCTGAGTGCTGAGAGCGGCCGTTTGCGCTGGCCCCAGGAGAGTGCCGTGATCGCTAGAGGCCGTATGGAGGCAGCGTGAACGTGGCGGCAGGCGGTACGAGGAGGCGGTTGAGGGTTTTGGCGATGCGGGGCCGGGAGGCGGCGCGCAGGAGGGTGTTGAGGGCGTGGATGCCGGCCCGGGTGCGGGGTGAGGCGATGCGGGGCACGCCGGGTGGGAGGTGCTGGGCGCGGGTGACGTAGGGGCGGAGGATGTGCTCGTGGCGGGCGAACGCGTTCCTGTGATGCGCGTGGTGGGCGAGTTCGCCCGCCAGGACGTAGGCGCCGGTGAGGGCGAGGCTGGTGCCCATCCCGCTGAGGGGTGAGGCGCAGTACGCGGCGTCGCCGATGACGGCGACGCGTCCCCGGGACCACAAGGGCATGCGGACCTGGGTGACGGAGTCGAGGAAGAAGTCGTCGGCGGTGTCCATGGCGGTGAGGATGCGCGGGATCTCCCAGCCCGCGCCGGTGAACAGGCGGCGCAGGAGCTTCTTCTGGGCGTCCGGTGCCAGGCGTTCGTCTCCGCGGAGCGCGGAGAGGTAGGAAAGGGAGGCGCGGGTGGTGCCTCGGTTGTCGGGGCGCAGGGTCGCCGTGCGTCCTTGGGTGGCGTTGTGCCAGCGGGCCCAGGTGTCGTCCGAGGGCTGGCGGGGGATGGTGAAGTACGCGGTCGTCAGGCCCACGGGGCGGATGTCGGTGGTGTCGCCGAAGATCAGGTCGCGGGTGTGGGAGCGTGCACCGTCGGCGGCGACGACGAGGTCGAATGTACGGTCCGGCCCGTTGCGGAAGGTGACGTCGACCTTCTTCCCCGTGTCGGACAGCTGTGTGATCTCGTCCCCGAACAGGTACTCGGCGTGCGGGTGGGTGGCCTCGTAGAGGATGCGTGACAGGTCGGCGCGCAGGATCTCCAGGTCGGCGATCGGGCCCTGACCGCCGAAGGCGCCGCTGGCGAAGGCGGCTTTGGCGCGGTTCGCCGCGTCGACGAAGCGGATGCCTTCTTCGCGGGTGGCGTGGGCCCGGAGGGTGCGTTCCAGGCCCATCTTGCGGGCGACGTCCCGTCCGGCACCGCGCAGGTCCACGGTCTGTCCGCCTTCCCATGGGGAGGGAGCCCGCTCGACGAGGGTGGCCTGCATTCCGTGCCGTCCGAGCCAGTGGGCCAGGGCCGGACCGGCGATGCCGGCTCCCGCGATCAGCACGTTCCGGTGTGTCATGACGCTCCCTTCTGTCTTCCTCGTCTTCTCCCGCCTCGGGCTGCGGCCCCGGTGCGGTCCGTTCGGGGCGGCCGGGGCTGCTTGTTGTGCACGGCCCCGGCCGGGGCTCAGATGGTGAGGTGCTGCTTGGTGCCGGAGTCGTCGGCAGTCGTCTCGGGGGTGATGCCGTGCTGTTCGTCTTCGGGGCGGCCCTTCTTGGGAAGCAGGAAGGTGATCGCGAAGAAGACCACCAGCAGGCACGCCTGCACGATCAGCGCGCGGTGGAAGCCGCCGGTGAAGTCACCTGTCTTGGCCTGGGTGAAGAACACCGAGCCGAAGACCGCGACGCCGATGGAGCCGCCGACCGCCTGGACCGCCGACAGGACACCGGAGGCGGATCCGATCTCGTCGTCGTCGACCGCGGCCAGGATGAAGCTGAACAGGGCGGCGATCACCATGCCGGCGCCGATGCCCGCCGCCGTCGCGCCGGGGACGATGTCCCAGATCGAGAACGAGGCGGAGTCGAGGCCGTCGAGCTCGAACCACAACACGGCCGCGCCGGCCAGCTGGACCAGCGGTCCGATCTGGAGCACCTTGCGGCCGATCTTGTCGGCGAGGAACGCGCCGCTGATGGCGCCGCCGATCGCGGTTCCCACCGCGAGGGGCAGGTTGCCCAGCCCTGCGTCGCCGGCGGTGAAGTGCTGGCCGATCTGGAGGAACAGGGTCAGCACGAGCTGGGTGCCGACGAGCCCGCCGAAGAACAGGGCGATGCCGCCGAGGCCGACGGTGAAGGCCGGCTTGCGCAGCAGACCGGGGGTCACCAGCGGCTCGCGGCCCGCGGCGGCCGCGCGGCGCTGCTGGAGGGCGAAGGAGGCGAAACCGATCGCCGAGGCGGCCACGGACAGCCACGTCCACAGCGGCCAGCCGTTCTCCTGTCCCTGGTTCAGCGGCAGCACCAACAGGGCGCAGGACACCACGACCAGGACGGCACCGGTCATATCGACCCGTACGGTGCGGTCGCCCGCCTTCTTGGGCATGAACCTCGCGGCGACGATCAGTGCCGCGATGCCGATGGGCAGGTTGATCAGGAACACCGACCGCCAGCCCAGGCCGAAGAAGTCGCCCTCGATGAGGAAGCCGCCCAGGACCGGGCCGATGATACCGCCCAGGCCGAGGACGGGGCCGAAGATTGCAAAGACCTTGGTGAGTTCGGGGCCGGAGAAGTTCTCCCGCAGCAGGCCCAGGCCCTGGGGCAGCAGCATCGCTCCGGCTGTGCCCTGCAGCAGACGGAAGGCGATCAGCAACTCGATGTTCGGCGCGACCGCGCACAGCAGAGAGGTCGCGGTGAAGGCCACGAGCCCGATCAGGAACATTTGACGCCGGCCATAGCGGTCGCCGAGCCGGCCGCCGAGCACCAGCCCGGCGCCCAGGGTGAGGGCGTAGCCGCCGATCACCCACTGCAGTCCGACCGAACCGGCGCCGAGGGATCTCTCCAGGTCCGGTCCGGCGACATTGACGATCGAGGCGTCCAGGAGGTCCATGACCTCCGCGGCGATCATCACCGTCAGGATCAGCCACCGCCACCGGTAGGGCTCGGTCGTGGCCTCGGGGGTGGGGGACGGGTCACGCATTCCAGATACCTCCACGATGAAATAATTCCATCATGAAGGTAAAGTGGTGGCGGTAGGTTGTCAAAGCGGAGTGGCCGTGCGGACCGCGTGACAGGAGAGAAGGGCGAGGGCGTGGAGGAAGCAATGCGCGACGGTGTCGCGGAGCAGCGTGAGCGGCTGATGGAGGCGCTGAGGATCTACGGCGGCCACTACGCCGAGCTCAGTCGACGCTTCGCCGCCTGGCTGGGCCTGCACTCCACGGACGCGACCGCGGTCCTGGAGATCGCCGCCGCCGAGGAGCGCGGCACCCCCCTGTCACCGGCACGGCTGAGCGAGCGGATCTCCCTGTCCACCGGCGCCACCACCGCGCTGCTGAACCGCCTCGAAGCGGCCGGGCACATCACGCGGGCCCGCGAGCACTCCGACCGACGCATCGTCACACTGCGCAGCGGCGGGCACATCCAGGAGAGGGCGGACGAGTTCTTCGGCCCGCTCGCCCACCGCCTCGACGCCGCGATGTCGCACTACCCGCCCCGGTTCCTGGAACAGGTCGAAGCGTTCATGGCCGACCTGAACACCACCATGGACGGCCACCTCGCGGACCAGGATGCGGTGACACCGCGTTCCCTTCGAGGCCCTGCTGAAGGAACTTCCTGATCGGCTTACTGCGCCCCGCCCGGCCAGCTCTCCTTACCCTGCCCTGCCATAAGAGGCCATCTGATCTAGGTAGTTGGTGTTTTGGGATGTTCTTGTGACTGCAAGTCGTACTGCTCGTTGTCCGGGACGTGACACCTCGACGTGCGTATCGCAGTGATGTATCCGACGCTCGCTGGGCTCTGATCGAGCCTGTGTTCGTCGCCTGGCGGGCCACCCGCTCGGGGCCCGGGACGGCGGCGCGTGTGCACGACCTGAGAGAGATCGTGAACGCGATCCTCTACGTCAACCGCACCGGCATCCCGTGGGAGTACCTGCCGCACGACTTCCCGCCGCTCAAGACCGTCTACGACTACTACGCTAAGTGGGAGGCGAACGGAACCACCGAGCAGATCCACGATCTGCTGCGCGACAGGACCCGCCGGGCAAACGCCCGGACCGTCGAGCCGTCCGCGGCCATGGTGGACGCGCAGAGCATGAAGACCTCGAGCAATGTCGCCGAGGTCAGTCAGGGCATCGACGCCGGCAAGAAGATCAAAGGACGCAAGCGGCACCTGATCGCCGACCACCTCGGTCTGGTTTTGACCGTCCTGGTAACCGCCGCCTCGGTCCACGACTCCGCCGGTGGCAAACAGGCACTGAGCCTTTTCCAACCTCAGTTTGAGCATGTCAGGTGCAGCGTGAGGACGGCCTGGACGAGGCTGGTGATACGGCTGGTAGAGCATCCGAGTTTGCGCATGAGCCGCCAGGTTTTGAGGGTGGCCATGGCCTGTTCGACGAGTGCACGGATCTTCGCGTGTGAGCAGTTGACGGCCCGCTGACCAGGGGAGAGAGCCTCCCGGCGCCTCCAGTAGGGAACTCGCACGGTGCCGCCGGCGCCCCGGTAGCCCTTGTCGGCCCAGCATTCCACTCCGGCCCCCGCCAGGGCACCGATGATGCCGTGAGTTCGCGCGGCCTTGATGTCGTGGAGAGATCCGGGCAGCGCAGGCGAGGCCCACAGCAACCGTCCCGCCGGGTCCGTGATCACCTGCACGTTCATGCCGTGCTTCTTGTGTTTCCCGGAGTAGAAGGGTCGGTCGGCGGCGATCCGGTCGATCGGCAGCAACATACCGTCCAGGATCACGAACGCCTTACCGGAGGCTGCCCTCACCGCCTCGGTGAGGGCTGGAGCCAGAGCGGCCAGGACGTCGACGGCCTCGGCGATGTAACGGTAGGCGGTGGTGGTGCGCACGCCGAATCCGGCTGCGGGCTGGGCGTAGGTATGGCCACATCGTAGATGAGCCAGCACGAGCAGCGCCTGCCGTCCGGCGGCCAGTCGGCGCCATCGTGTCCCCTGCGCAAGACGACGTGCGGTCAGCTCATGAGCGGGGAAGCGCAGAGCGGAGGTGGACAGATCGCCCCCGGCTGGGTAGACGAGCATGCGGAAGCTCCTGGCAGGATGGCTTGGATTCGACACGCACCCGTCTACCAGGAGCTTCTCCACGCCCGGACCCCGCCCTCACCCCCAGTGGCCCCGAACCGCACGCAGGTTGAGGAAACCTCAGTGGGTGGTGGCGTGAGGGAACGCGTGCGGAAGTGTGTCAGTGCCGATCACGAGCGCGGGACGGCGATCGAAGCGACACCGATCCCCTTCGTGCCCGGCTACCTGCGAGCCGGGCACGAGCTGGGCTCGGTCGAACTTGCGGCTCAGGGCCGAATCGGACGCCCCTCAGTTGTGTTCAGCGAGGAGCGGCATCGGCCGGGGGCCCTGCTCCCAGGAGCGCGAGGAGCCCGGGGAATCTCTTCTCGATGTCCGCGCGTCGTAGTCGGACGCCCTTTCGGTTGCCGTAGTCGATCTCGTCAATGAGACCTGCCTCGCGCAGGACCCGGAAGTGGTGGGTCTGGGTCTGCTTCGAGATCGGAAGATCGAACGAGTTGCAGCCCCGCTCGCTGTCGCTGCGGTCGGTGGCCAACTCCGTCATCACCGAACGACGGTGCTCGTCGGCGAGGGCACGGAACACCGCACCCAGATCGAGGGCGTCGGCCTCCGGGCCGTCCAGGTTCCTCCCGGCCATGCGGCACCTCCTTCAGGTACGACTTGCATCGTACCTGAAGGGCGTGCTTCCCTGAGGTACGAAATTATTCGTACCTTGTTCCGGTTGCACCGCCCCGTGCCGCCGCGCCCCCCCAGACCCGGCCCGGCACT
This sequence comes from Streptomyces sp. NPDC012825, assembly GCF_042900925.1. Lineage (NCBI taxonomy): Bacteria > Bacillati > Actinomycetota > Actinomycetes > Kitasatosporales > Streptomycetaceae > Streptomyces > Streptomyces sp. NPDC012825. The sequence goes on from NZ_JBIBBZ010000026.1 coordinate 14,611, forward strand.
CGCCGGGGACCTGGTCATCGACACTCCGAGAGGTCATCGCCATGAAGAAGCCCGAGGTGCTGATAGTCGGTGCCGGAATCGCAGGGCCCGCACTCGCGTACTGGCTCTCCCAGAATGGATACCGGCCAACGGTCGTCGAACACGCCCGGCAGCTGCGCTCCGGTGGCAGCGCGATCGCCGTGAAGGGGCCCGCGATCCCGGTCGCCGAGCGCATGGGCATCCTCCCGCAGCTCCGCGAACTCGCCACCCGCAATCGGTCGCTGACCCTGCTCGACCCCGACGGCAGGCGAATCCTGCAACTCCCGCTCACCTCGGACAAGACGCCGACGGTCGAGGTGACCCGAGCCGACCTGTCCGAGGTGCTCCACCGGTCGGCGCAGACCGAGGCCGAGTTCTTGTTCGACGACACGGTCACCGCTCTCGACCAGGATGAAGGCGGGGTGGACGTCACCTTCCGGCGGTCCGCGCCACGGCGCTTCGACTTGGTCGTCGGTGCCGACGGGATGCACTCCACCGTACGGCGCCTGGTATTCGGGCCCGAGCGGCAGTTCGCCAGCGACCTGGGCCTGTACGGCGCGACCGTCCCGCTGGAACCCGACGCCGTCGAGGACCCGACCGAGATGACGATGCTGACCGTGCCGAACCGGATGCTGGTCGTCCATCCCTCGCGGACCACACCGCTCGCGATCTTCACCTTCCGGGCCGCACGGCCGACGCCCCACGACCGCAAGAACATCACCCTTCACAAGCAGACCGTGGCCGACGCCTACGCCGACGTGCGGTGGCGGGCACCGGAACTCGTGGCAGCCTTCCTCGACCACCCGGCTCCGTTCTTCGACCCCTTGACCACCGTCAGAGTGCCCTCGTGGTCCCGCGGACGGGTCGTACTGCTCGGGGACGCGGCGGCAGCGACGGCCCTGCTGGGTGACGGGTCCAGCATGGCGATGGCGGGCGCGTACGCCCTCGCAGAAGAGCTCGCCGCCCACCCCGGTGATCACGACCGCGCCTTCGCCGCCTACGAGTCGCGGCTCCGTCGTGAGGTAGGCCCGCGGCAGCGACGCGTCGGTCTGCTCTCCAGGCTCATGGTGCCCCGCACCCGGCCGGGCCTCGCGATGCGCAACGCGGTGGGCCGCGCGGTCGGTCGCACGAACCTGATCACCTCTCACGAAGCCGCGAACCGGTAGACCGGGTCCGCACCGACCGGCCACCGGTCGATACGCAGCTCCGCGACAGCTCTCAGCCCGGTCGGCGCCGCCACGTCCGACGAGCCCGGCTCGCAGTGGCAGGTCACCGCCGATGCGGCAGGTCGGCTGCTGTGGGCCTCACCCACCGTTCCCAGCGCTCGCTCGCCACGACATGGAGACTGCCGGCGACTACACCCCCGCGACGCGGAGGTGAAGTGCTGGGCGGACAAGGCGTGTCAAAGCGGCGACAGCATCACCCCGGAGCCCTTCCGCAGCCTGCATCTCAAGCTGCAGCAATGTCGGCATAACAGCACCCACGCCAGGATCAGCTGCCTCGGCGAGCAAGCCATGGCCGCCCTGAAGGGCTGGTGCCTCCCCCGGGAGCTCCGCCGCAGCACCAACCGAGTCAGCGCCACTGTGAAGACCTCCCCGCCCTTCGTCACGCCTCAACCTGAGGTTGGAAAAGGCTCAGTGGGGGTCCTGCCGGGCGCGTGCAGATATGACGAACCCCGTCAGCATTCCGGGCGGACGGAACGATCAGGAGGAGGTGTGTGCCCGGTTCTTCCTGGGGCAGCCGGGACCCCTGCTCCACGGTGTCCTGGATCGGTTGGCCCGGGCCGGTCTCGGTTGGTGAACCGCGGCGTCGTCGGAGTACCGACCGCGTAGGACGCGCTGCGACGAGCCGGCTGACGTAGGGGCCGCGCACCATCGGGTGATCGCCGCGTATGAGCGAGCGGTCGGCGGATGCCGCGGTGAAACCCGCGGCCGATTCCTTCAGTGCGGCTCCCGCCCCCTGCGGCCATGGCCTCGCGGTCCACACCTCCGTCTCTCCCGCGGACTGCCGAGCGCCTGTGAAGCGGCGTGAGCGCACCACACCGCCTGCGGCGCGAAGCCCGGTGGTGTCGAGAATTCCTGCCCGGGCACTGTGGGGAAGGCGAACGGCCGCAGACGGAGGCGAGAAAACTCGATTCCATAAATCGTCCTGAAAGCATCGTCCCCAAAGAATGTGCGGTGCTCCTGGCGTGTCATTCGTCACAAATCACCCTCAGGGGCGATGACAAGGGATGGAGGAGTTAAATGCGGTACTGATGTTGCTTGTGTGAAATTCACGCAGAAGGTTATCAGGACATCCATTGATCGCCTCTCGCGCTGGAGTCCGAAGGGTTGAAGGGGGAGGTTCGTGCAGCTCAAACGGACTGTCTGGTCGATCGTCACGAGATCCGGCGGCCATGGTGGGGATCCGGCCCATGGTGGACCAAACTGATCCGCTTGCCAGATCGGCTTTTTGAGGAAACTCTGGATCGTGCGGATGGAGCTAATCCGAAGTCGCGTCGAGAACGCGGCCCCGCCAGCCGGATCCGCCTGCGGGCTTCGGTGTGCCGTTCCCATCTCTCGGCACCCCCTCACTTCAAAAGGATTTCTCTTGCCTTCCACTGAATTCATCGAAAAAGTCGGTGTGAACATTCCCGAGCATCTCAGTGCCAACGAGTTCCTGTCTCTGGCCCGGGAAGGGATGATCGAGGAAGAACACCTGCGGAGTTTCGCTCTGGCGGAGTTCCAATCGCAGGAGGCGGAGTTCACCGCCTATGGCCTTCTGACCTCTCGGTTCCCGCACGAGGTGCCCGGCGGATTCTTCTCCTTCGTCACTCGCGAGCTGATGCGGGCGCGCCAGCGCATGGTGAGCGAACTCGCGCCTGCCCTCGGCATGCCGGTCGACCGGATGCGCCGGGAGCCCCGGTCCGAGGCGGTCAGGCGGTTCACCGAGTTGATCTCGTGGGTCGCCCTGCACGCGGGAGCGGGTGAGGCAGCCCTCCTGGCGCGCACCGACTTCACCCTGTGGTGCAACTCCTGCGCGGTGCTCGCCGACGTCCTCGCCGAGGCGGAACAGGTGCCGCAGGCCGTGGTGGCGTACGTCGACGCCTACCGCGACAACCCGCCGGAAGTCGCGGACGGCGTACTGGAGGTCATCCAGTACGGCAGGGAACACCACGAACCCGACGCCTGGATCACCCGCAGCGCGGTGCGGATGGAGCCCGCACTGCGCGACTGGTGGCGTGCGGTCGCCACGGCCGGCTGAGCTCCACCGGCACCGCGGCGGGTTTCGGACAACGGGTATGAGGCCGTGCAGAGGAGTGGAATGGGACGCGGAGTCAGTCGAGTGGCGTTCACGGAGCGGGACCACGCGCTTTTCCGGTCACGCCTGACGGAGTGCCTTTCCACGCTGGGGAAGGTGCTCACGGATCCCGATTTCGGGACGGTGGCGCCCACGCTGGGAGCGGAGCTCGAGTTCTCCCTCATCGAACCGGACGGCCGTCCGGCTCCGCTGAACGCGGCCGTCCGTGAGGATTCCAGGGACGACCGGCTCACCCTGGAGGTCGCTCGCTTCAACCTGGAGGCGAACCTGACACCGGTCCCCGCGCGAGGGCGCCCCTTCACCGACCTGGCCGCGCAGGCGTCGCAGGTCCTGGCCAACGTCACCGCTGCGGCCTCGCGCCACCACACGGTCGCCGCGATCCCGATCGGAACCCTGCCGACGCTCACACCAGCCGATCTGACCGCACGGGCCCTGACCGACCTGCCCCGCTACCACGCGCTGGAGCGGGCCTGGGCCTGCCGGCGCTCGGTGCCCTTCGTCCTACCGGTGGGCGAAAGGGACCTGGTCAGGGCGGAGTCCGTGGCGGCCCAGGGAGCGGCGTGCTCCTGGCAGGTACACCTGACGGTCGCTCCGGACCTCTTCCACCGCGCTTTCAACGCCGCCCAGCTCGCCACCGGACCGGCTCTGGCGGTCGCGGGGAACTCGCCTCTGCCGCTGGGACGGTCCGGATGGCAGGAGGCCCGCATCCCGCTGTACGAGCACGGCTTCGGAGACCGCGTTGCACCCGGCGCCGGCACCCGGGGCCCCCGGGTCGGATTCGGCCACGGATGGATGCGGGGCGGTCCCCTCACGGCGTTCGAGGAAGCGGTGCGCCGCTACGACGTCCTACTGCCCGAGGTTTCCTCCGAGGGCCGCAACGCGCCCGGTAAGTGGCCGGCGCTGGAGGAACTCCGGCTGCACCTGAGCACGGTCTGGTGGTGGAACCGGCCGGTGTACGACCCGATCGGCCACCTGCGGATCGAGTTCCGGGCGCTGCCCTCCGGGCCGACGCCGCTGGACATGGCCGCGAACGCCGCCTTCTTGACCGGTCTGTCCGTCTTCCTGACGGCCGACAGGCGCGACATCGCGGAGGAACTCCCTTTTGCCCACGCGAAGGAGAATTTCTACCGTGCCGCGCGTGACGGCTTGCGCGCCTCTCTGTGGTGGCCCACGCCCGAAGGCGCGCCACGGGAGCACGAAGCCGCCGCACTGGTCGAAGCACTGTTGCCACGGGCCCGGGAGGGACTGGCCCTGCTGTCGGTGGACGCCGACGAGACCGATGCCTTGCTGGACCTGCTGCACCACCGGGTCGCGACGGGCCGTACGGGGGCGTGGTGGCAGCAGCGGGCACGCGAAGCATTGCGGCGGCCAAGACCACCGGACGCCGGGCGGCCCGAACGGCGTGATCCTGGCGGACTGGCAGAGCTGACGGTCCGTTATGCGGAACTCGCCGCGGGAGCCGCCCCCGTACACACCTGGCAACTGCCCGCCCTCCCATCCCGGAGCCAGCGATGACCCCGAATACCCCCCCACGCGCCACCGACCTCCAGATCGACTTTCCCTTCGACTACGCCGCGCACGTCGGCAACGGCCGACGCATGGGACGGCTCCCCGAGCAGTACCTCGGAGCGCGGGTCGCCGTCGTCGGGGCCGGCGGCAGCGGGCTGGCCGCCGCCTACGAACTGTTGCGGGCCGGCTGCCACCCCGTCCTGTACGAGGCCGAGCAGAGCACGGACGGGCCGGGCGGCCGGCGCCTGGGGGGACGCATGTACAGCCGCCGTCTCCGTGAGGAGGACAGCGCCGTCGTGGAACTGGGCTGCATGCGTTTTCCCGACTCGGCCGCCCTGCTGCGCCAGTATGCCCGGACCTTCGACGTCCGTCTGGAGCCGTTCCGCGACAACTACGCCGCCCCCGTCACGCCGCTGACCGTGCTGGACGTGGACGGCGTCCAGTACCCGGTGGGGAAGATCCAGGACCTGTACGACCGGCACGACGGCTTCCGCGAGGCGCACGCGCGCTGGCAGCGCGCCCTCGCCCGGATCGGTCTCCCGCAGATCCTGCGGGACCTGGCCGCGCGTGACCTGGTCGCGGCGCGACGCCGATGGAACCAACTGCTGGGCCAGTTCGAGTCCTGGTCCTTCTACCGCTTCCTGCGCGAACCGGACGGTGCGGGTCTGACCCACGACCAGGCACGGCTGCTGGGTACCGCAGGGGTGGGGCCCGCCGTCTGGGACTCCTTCTTCGAGATCAGTGTGATCGAGATCCTGCGACTGCTGCTGTGCACCGAGGGCAGCGACACCCTGTACGCGCCCGACGGCATCAGCCGGCTCGCTGAAGGCTTCTGGACCCGTCCCGTCGTCGACTCCCGCGGACGGACGCGCAGTCTGGAGGCGGTGAACGAAGGGACGCCGCGACCCGCCGTACGCCTTCTGGAGGTCGAACCGGACGCGGCGCGTGGTGTGGTCGTGCACGACACGGACGGACGGGAGGAACGGTTCGCGGCGGCGGTGTTCACCCCACAGCTGCGCCTCCTGGAGACCGGGGTCGAGGTGCGCTCCACAGATCCGCGTGTCCCCGTCTTCGGTCCCCGGTTGTGGAGGGCCATACGCCGCCTCTCCTACTGGCAGTCCGCCAAGACCGCACTCGTGGTCGAGCACCCGTTCTGGGAGGCGACGACCATGGACGGAGCCACCCTCACCGATCGGTTGCCGCGCGCCGCCTACACCATGGACTACGGGCCCGCCCGCGGCCCCGGGGGCCGCCGGGGCGTGCTCGACCTCAGCTTCAGCTGGGCCCAGGACGCCCTTAAGGTCGCCCCCTCCGACCTGGAGGAGAGGGTCGCCCTCTTCGTCCGCGACCTCGCGGACATCCATCCCTCGGTGGCGGACGAACTGCGCGCCCAAGTCCGCACGGGTGAGGCGGTGACGGTGTCGTGGGAGAACGAGAAGAACTTCCGAGGTCTGTGCCGCTGGTCCTGCCCGGGTGACTACCCCTACCAGCGGGACCTCTTCGCCCACTTCCTCAAGGACTTCACCGGTTCCCCGGCCGTACCGGGCGAACCGCCGAACGCCCTCTACCTGGCCGGCGACGACACCTCCTGGTCACCCGGCTGGCTCGACCACGCCCTCGCCTCCGGTCTCAATGCCGCCTGGGGGGTGCTGCGTCAGTTCGGCGCCCGCCCCGAGACCGGCAACCCGGGCCCCGGTGACGTCTGGAGTAACCCTCGCTACACCCCGCTCGCCGCCGTCTGAAGGACGCGGAAGCCCCTCCACACTCGCCCTTGCCGCGCTCGTTGTTCCGGAGGCCATCCGTGCCCGCACCCGACCACCGAGAGATCCTGTTGCGACCCGACCGCGTGTGGGACGGGGTCGCGGACGCCCCCGTCGACGGGCTGACCGTCCTCGTGCGCGGCGGTCGCGTCGCGTCCGTCGCACACGACCTCGTCCCGGGTCCGGAGGCGGACGTGCTCGACATGCCCGGCTGCACGCTGCTGCCCGGATTCATCGACTGCCACGTCCACCTCCTCGACGAGGGAGCGGAGACCGGACCCGCCGCGTACCAGACCCTCACCGCCGTGCCCGTCCTTCGCACGTTGCTGCACAACGGGTTCACCACCGTCCGGGACCTCGGCGGTGCCCACCTCCCCCTCAACGTGTCGCTGCGCGACGCGGTCGAGGACGGCCTGATCGAGGGACCGCGCATCCTCGCAGCGCCCAACATCCTGTCCCCGCAAGGCGGTCACGGAGACAAGAAGCCCGACCTCGCCCAGCGGTACGGCCACCAGATCGGCACCCTCGCAGAAGGCGTCGAGGGACTGCGCCGCGCGGTACGCGAGCAGGCCCGCTCGGGAGCGGACTGGATCAAGTTCGCGGGCGGCGGCGGATTCTCCTCACCGGTGGACAGCCCCACCAGCACCTCCTACTCGCGCGTCGAGGTCCACACCATCGTCGCCGCCGCCGACGACCTCGGCCTGCCCTGCGCGGCGCACGTCTTCACCGACCGCGCCGTCATGCGCGCCGTCACCGCGGGAGTGCGCAGCGTGGAGCACGGCTGTTTCGCCACCGCACCCACCTACCGGGCCATGGAAGAAGCCGGCACGTTCCTGGTGCCCACCCAGTACGTGCAGACCTACTTCCTCGACCGGCTCGACGACGACGCCTTCTGGGACGGTTCCATGGTCTTCGCACGCAAGAACTACCGCGAACACGCCGCGGCGCTGCGCGAAGGACTCCTGCGGCCCGCCCGGACCGATGTGAAGACGGCGTTCGGGACCGACGCCGGCATGTTCCCCCACGCCGATAACTGGCGGGAGTTTCCCACCCTGATGGACCACGGCTACACCGCTCTGCGTGCCCTGCGGGCAGCCACGAGCACCGCGGCCGACCTCCTCGGCCGACCCGATCTGGGCACCGTCGCCCCCGGGGCCACCGCCGACCTCATCGCCCTCCAGGGCGACCCCTTCCAGGACATCACCGCCACCGGACGCGTACGGCACGTGATCCAACGGGGCCGTCCGGTACGCCGGTGATCGGCCGCTTCCCTCCGGAGCGAGCCTTTCATCTCTACATGCCCGCCCATGAGAAGGAGAGCGCTATGAAGCCCGAGCAGCTTGTCGAGGCGATGAAGCCGGATGTCGAACGGTTCGTCAGCGGCAATAGGATCGTCGAACTGGCACGCTCCGGGCAGATCGGTCCCGAGCACTTCAGGAGGATCCTGCTGGCCGAGTACCAGTGTCAGGAGGCCGAGCTGTCCACCTACGCGCTCCTGGTGGCCCGGCACCGCCACGAGGTACCCGCCACCATGTTCTCCTTCATTCAGCACACCATCGCCACCGCACGCGGACTCCTGCGCGAAGCAGCACCGTCCGTCGACATCCCCGGCCCCGACATCCCGTCGGTCCCGGTCGACCAAGGGCTCTTCCGCGTGGTGCGCGACCTGACCTGGATGGGCACCCAGGCCGGCCCCGCCGAAGCCGCCCTCTACCTCCACACGGACCTGTCGACCTGGTGCACGCTCTTCTCCCGCATCATCGAGGCCTCGCGTGAAATGCCTGACGTCCCGGTCCCCGTGCTCACGTACATGGAGTCGTGGGGTGACAGGCCGCCCCCGGAGGTCGCCGAAGGAACACTGGAGGTCCTCGAGTACGGTCTGGCCCAAGGCGAGGAACCCGCCCGCGTCCTGCACACCGCCCGGCAGCTCGGAACACTCCTCGACCCGTACTGGAGCTACGTCGCGGGTGGTTGAAGAGCAGCCGCCCTTACCAGGCAGGCCTCACCGCTCTGCGTGACGTCATCCCTGCGACCTTCGTCGCTCCCCACCGATGCGATCCTGCGTCACGACCCCGGACGGCGCGACTTCACGAGTGACAACTGCTCGGGAGCCCACCCGGAGGTCTTCTCCGCACTGCTCCTTGCGAACGGGGGACACCAGAAGGCCTACGGAAAGGACGGCTACACCGCCCGTCTGAAGGACACCTTCCGTCGTCATTTCGGACCCGTCGCCGAAGTTTTTCCGGTCTTCAACGGCACCGGAGCGAACGTCGTCGCGCTGCAGGCCGTCACCAGCCGATGGGGCGCGGTCGTCTGTGCCGAGCGGGCCCACGTGAACCAGGAGGAGGGAGGGGGACCGGAGCACGTCGCGGGACTGAAGTTGCTGGGGGTCCCCTCCACGGACGGGAAGATCGGGTCCCGGGCGGTGGAAGCCGTGCTGCAGGCGTCGGCGGACGAGCACAGCGCTCGGCCGCAGGTTCTTTCCCTGACGCAGGCCACGGAATTGGGAACCTGCTACACCCCGGAGGAGGTCCGCGATCTCGCCGCGCGCGCCCACGCGCACGGCCTCACCGTCCACATGGACGGGGCACGCCTCGCGAACGCGGCCGCGTCCCTGGGCGTCCCCCTGTCGGCCTGCACGACGGACGCGGGGGTGGACATCCTGTCCTTCGGCGGTACCAAGAACGGTCTCCTCTTCGGTGAGTGCGTGGTAGTCCTCGACCCGTCCCGTGTCTCGGGCACGGCCCGCCTGCGCAAGCGCACCACGCAGCTCGCCTCCAAGATGCGCTTCCTCTCCGTCCAGTTCGAGGCGCTCCTCGGCGGAGACCTGTGGCACCGCAACGCGGCTCACGCGAATGCCATGGCGAGACTGCTGGGCTCTCTCCTCGCACGGGTGGAAGGAGTGACAGTCGTCCGGCCGGTCGAGGCCAACGCTGTGTTCGTCATTTTCTCCGGAGCCGTTCCGGCCGCACTCTCCGGACGGTATGACCTGCGCCCCGACGAAAACAACCGGAACGAAGTGCGCCTGATGTGTTCGTTCGACACCACGGAAGAGGACGTCCGGGACTTCGCCGCAGCGGCGGCGCGGGCGGTTGATGTGCGTGAGAAGGGTTCCCACCGGCCTTAGGGCCGGGAACGGCTGCCGGGCGGGGAATCCGCCCGGCAACCGGCGCAAAAGGCGTCCGTCGGACGGCGGGGGCCGGGCGTCACCCGGCCGGCTCCCTCCCGCGGCCCTCGTCCTCGTCCGGCGTCGTGAGGGCGGGAAGAAGACCGGCCCCCCTCAGGAACTGGAGGTTGGTGTCGATCAGCCGCGCGTCGACGGGCGGGCAGACGATACCGCTTCCGGTGAGCGCGTCCTCGGTATTGTCCCGGCCGAAACGTGGAAACGTGCCGGCGAAGTACATCTCCGCGATCGAGAGGGTGGAGCGACGGGCCGGTTCGGTGAACATCGGAACGTACGGGGCCAGGGGGTGCTCAGGATCGCGGGCCGTCAGCTCGGCCATGTGCCGGGTCCAGGTGGAGTAGGGCTGCTCCCGGACGCGGTAACCCATGGCACGCAGGCGTTCCACCAGCAGGTGCAGCAATGCGGGGCGGGGGTTGGCGAGGTGGTGGACACGGCCCTCGCAGGGCTGGTGGGTGAGGATGTGGACGATGGCGGCCGCGGTGTAGTCCACCGGGACGAAGTCCAGTAGCAGAGGGACGTCCGGGGCCGTTCCGGTTTCCGCCACGGTGCGGAAGAGCGCACACATCATGGTGTCGGTGTTCCACGTGCCGCTGTCCGTGGCACCCGTGATCTCGTGGGGCCGGTGAATGGTGACCGGAAGTCCGCGCCGCGCCGCCAGGGAGACGAGGCGTTCTGCGACCCATTTGGTCTCGGTGTAGCCCTGGGAGAGCAGTTCTGGATGGGCCAGAGGGGTGTCCTCGTCCACCCGCCGTACACCGGCGAGTCCGGAACCGGCGATGACGCTCATGCTGGAGACGTGGTGCACGGCCTTGAGCCGCCGTTCCGTCGCCAGGGCCAGGACGGTCCGGGTCCCCCCGACGTTCGCGGCGGACAGGGCCTCGTACGGGTAGGCGAAGTTGACCTGGGCGCCGTTGTGGAGGACGACCTCCACCTCCTGGGCGAGGTCGTCCCAGGTCCCGTCGTCCAGCCCGAAACGCGGCAGGCCCAGATCGCCGGGCACCACCGCGACGCGGTCCGCCCAGCGGTCGGGGTCGAGGCCGTAGTGCCGCAGTCGGCCCCGCAGACGGGCGAGGGCCTCGGCGCCGTCACGAGCGCGCACGAGACAGTGGACGCGCCGGACGCCGGACGCGGCGAGGCGGTCGAGGAGGTGGACCCCAAGGAAGCCGGTCGCTCCCGTCAGCAGCACGGAACGAGGGACCCTCTTCTCGTGGCGTTCCGTCGGGACGCCGTCGGCGGCGGGCGCGTCGAACCGCAGGGCCGGGGCCGGAACGGCCTCGGCGGCCAAGTCGACCGGGACGTCGTGGGCGGCTTCGCCGGGCGAATGACGCAGCTCGGACGCCCGCTCCGTGAACGCTGCCAGAGTGGGGTTGTCGAGGAGGACCCGGACGAGGGTCCGGGTGAAGGCCGACCGGATGCCGAGACGCTCACGGACGACCGCGGCGATCCGGGTCGCCTGGAGCGAGGTACCGCCCAGGGCGAGGAAGTCGTCCCGGCGCCCGACGCCGTCGACGCGGAGGAAACGGCGCCAGACCTCGGCGACAACCTCCTCGTCCTCTCCCCGGGGGCCTTCGGCGGTTCCCACCGGTTCCCGGGCCGCGTCGTCCGTGAGTTCCCGCAGTCGGCCCCGGTCGACCTTGCCGCTGCTGTTGAGAGGGAGTTCGGATACGGGGACGACGCGCGCGGGCCGCATGTGCGGCGGCAACCGCTCGCGCAGGTACTCGCCGAGTTCCCCGGCCAGGCCGTCGTCCTGCTCCGGTGTAGGCACGACGGCGGCGGCCAGGTGCTGCGAGGCGCCCTCCCCCAGGACGCCGACGACGGACTCGTTGACCTGCGGGTGGTCGGTGAGGGTGGTCTCGACCTCGTCGAGTTCGACCCGGAAGCCGCGGATCTTGACCTGCCTGTCCCGGCGCCCGTGGAACTCGATGACCCCGTCCGTCCGCCATTCGGCCAGATCTCCCGTGCGGTACAGACGACGTCCCGGGCCGGGACGGAACCGGTCGGGGACGAAGGCCGCCGCCGTCCTGGCGCGGTCGCCGAGATATCCGAGTGCCACGCCATCACCACCGACCCACAGTTCACCGACCTCCCCAGGCCCGGCAGGGGTGCCGTCGTCCCGTACGACATAGGCGGTGGAGGCAGCCACCGGCCGGCCGATAGGGACGCCATGGGCTTCTGGGGCGAGTGAGTCGATGACGTGCGTGGTGGAGAACACGGAGTTCTCGGTGGGGCCGTAGCCGTTCAGGAAGAGGGCGGGGGTCCCATGCTCCAGTACGGCTCTCACGGTTGAAGGGTTGAGAACGTCACCGCCCGCGATCAGGCACCGCAGATTCGAGAACATCCCGGGACGCTGTTCGGCGTGCAGGTGGAAGAGGCCGGCGCTGAGCCACATCACGGTAATCCCGCGGTCGCCGAGCAGCTGTTCTAGGGCGGCCGGGTCGAGGAGGGTCTCGGGGTCGGGCAGGACCAGGGCGGCGCCGTTCAGCAGCGGGGCGAACAGTTCGAAGCAGGAGACGTCGAAGGTCAGATTGGTAGTGGCGAGCAGACGGTCGGCCGGTGTCAGCCGGAGGACCTCGGTTCCGCGCACCAGGCGGACGGGGCCCCGATGCGCACAGACGACGCCTTTGGGCTTGCCGGTCGAACCGGACGTGTAGACGACGTAGGCCGCATCGGTGGCGCGCCGTCGCGCTGTCCGGTTCCCGGCCGGACCGGGACCTTCCCGTGACGTGAGTTCGGTGACGGTCATCCGGTCGAATTCCCCGGCCGGCCCGGTGCGCGGTTCCGTGTCGGCGGTGACGACCGTGCGGACGCCCGCGTCGCGCAGGATCGAGGAGAGACGGTCGGCGGGGTGCGAGGGGTCCAGCGGCAGGTATACCGCGCCGGCCTCAAGGACGGCGAACACGGCCGCGACGGCCTCCGGGGAGCGGGACAGGAGGAGCGCGACGCGGTCTCCGTCCCCCACTCCGCGTGCCCGCAGACGTGCCGCGCCGCGCCGCACGCGATCCAGCAGCTCGCCGTAGTCCCAGACTCCTCCCTCCCACAGCACCGCGGGAGAGCGAGGACGGAGCTGAGCCTGCTCCTCGAACAGTCCGGGAATCAGCGCGTCCCGGGGGTAATCGGTGGTGGTGTCGTTCCACCGCCGGACGGAGTCCGGCAGTTGGACAGGGGTCTGGACCATACGGCGCCTCGATGACTGGACGTGGAGGGGCGGTTGCCGGCGGCTGTGTCCGACCTGGGACGAAGCAAAACGGAAATGCACGATCCCATGGGTGCCGGATGCTTGCACGGCGATTCTGTTGGGGCCCACCGCCTACCCGGGTATCGCTATCCGATTCACTCCGCCGGAAAAAAATCCCAGGTCCTTTCGCCTCTCTCGGCGCATGGAAAACATGTGCAACAGTGGTTAACCCGCGATTCGTTCAGCAGGGTCCTGGAAGAGATTCACCCCTCTTGTCTGGGCGGTCGGGCCGGTGGGGTCGGCCCTCCTCTCCGAAAGATCCAAAATCGTTGCGACGAGTTAATAGAATCTTGATGACCCCCTTGCCCATCCCTTTGGTTCGTGTAGTAATGAAGGTGGCCCCGGCGGGTCGTGGCGTGGGCTGGCGGAGATCGTCAACCACTTATCCGGCCCTTTTTCAGCCGTAGCGCGCCGTTTATCTCCATGTGCTCGCGCGAATCTTGCGGGCATCCTCCGGTCGACCCGGAGGAAATTTAAAACGAGCCAAAAAAGGACGAGGTTGCATGCCCGACATCATTCCTTCGGACGCCAGGGAGCTCGCGCGATGTCTCGAGGAGCAGCGCAAGCGCGCTCCTGTGGGCAACGCCCTTCTCGACGCACTCGGTGACCGCAACCGGGCGCCGGAGCTGTTCCGGCGCCTGGTCGGCACAGAGGCTCAGTGCCACCGTGCCGAGCTGGCCGCCTACGGGACCATGCTGGCGCGCTTCCCGCTCCGTCCGGCCGCCGATCTGTTCATCGGCCTCTCCCGTCTGGTCTACGACGCCCAGCCGAAACTGAGCAAGTGCGCCGAAGCTCTCGGAATGTCCGACCCCTTCGAAAGGTTCTGGCCCGAGGGCCGCGAAACCTACGCTTTCAACGGAACGCTCAGTTGGGTGGCGAGCAGGGGGAGCCAGGCCTCTTTCGCGCTCTCGTCCTACACGGACATGGTGGTGTACTTCTCCGGTTGCGCATCCCTCGTGCAACAGGTGCGGGAGCTGAGGATCAACGCTCCCGCGGAGTTCGTCGAGTATTACGAGGGCGGCGCGTCGGGTGAGCTGACCGAGCTGGCGCTCGATGTCGTCCAGGACGGCCTGGACCGTGGCGACGATCCACAGGAGGCGTTGTTTCACGCTCGCCTGCTGGAAGAATCGATCGGCGACTTCTGGAAGTCCGCCGCGAACGAGTCCTGAAAAGGAACCCTTCCTCCTGCGAACTGAGGGAACAAATGCGTGTCGCTATAGCCGGGGCGGGCATGGCAGGACTGGCTGCCGCGTGGCTTCTGGAGGAGTCGCACGATGTCCTCCTCCTGGAGGAGCGGAAAACTCCGGGAGGAAATCTCCGCACGTTCTTCCCGCCTGATCCGGTGCACGTGCCCGAAGCCGTGGAATTAGGGGTGCGGGCAGTCCCCTCGGGCCCGCACTCCCTGGTCGCGCGGCTCTCCGGGGCGCTCGGCCTGGATCGCGGGCAATGGCTGCCCCTCCCTTCCGGACGCCTCCTCCTGAGCGACCGCGGGGAGGCGGACGGCTCCCGCTGTACCGCTTCCCCGTTCGCCCCGGTGCGCCGCGAGGAGGCGGTGCGGGCGGCAGCCCTCCTGGCGGAGCAGGCGCACCACTGGAAGAACGAACGACTCGGCTGGGAGGTACCGCTGCGGGAGATGGTCGAGGACTTCGACCTGCCCCGGCGGGTGAAGGAGGTGGCGGTGTACTCCCTGCCGGCCGCGACCTTCGGCTGCACCCTGGAGCAGGCCGGTCTGTTGTCGGCCCGTGCCGTGGGGGAGCTGTGGGCCGAGGATCCCGCCGCGCCGGCCCCGGTGAGCTGCCGGCTGCGCGGCGGCATGCATTCGCTCGCCCAGCACTTGGTCTCGCGGTCGTCCCGCGTCCAACTGGCTCTTGGCACCGCCCTGCGGATGGTCCACCGGCACGGAGGGAAACCGGAGCTGACCGACACGAATGGGCGCCGGTACCGGGTGGACGCCCTCGTCCTCGCCGTGCCCGCCGACGAGGCCGCACGAATCCTGTCCCCACACTTCGGCCCCCTGCGAGCGCGGCTGGCGTCCTACGCCTACCGCCCCCTCCTCTACCAGGTGCACCGGGACGCCTGCCACATGCCCGTGGACCGCGACACCTGGGCGCCCTCGACCGTCACCGTCCACGGCCCCTGGGCGGAGACCACGGACTGGTACCCCACGAAGAACGGCGACCTGTTCGTCAGCCAGGTGACCCACAGGAAACCCCGCCCCCGCACCCCCCTCGCCTCGGCGGGCTTCCGGACGGTGCAACCGACTCCCGGCATGCTGAAAGCACAGAGGGAACTCCTGCGCTCCCAGGGGGACGGCGGCATCTTCCTCGCCGGTCACGTCACCACACCCGTCAACACCCTCGAAAACGCCCTCGGCAGCGCCATCGCGGTCGCCCGCCAGTTGGCCCCCCGGAGCAGGCGACTCGCCCAGCTCCTCGACGACACGTGAAAGGTCTCCCATGTCCCGGCCCGTCTTCCATGACCAGCACTCCCACATAGGCGATCTGGTCATCCCCTGCATCGACGTCTCCCATGGCCGTGCCACAGAGCCGAGCGGCATTCCCCATCTGACCGATCCCGGCGACGTCCTGGCCATCGCCGAGGCGTACGCCTCCGGCAGCGCGCAGAAGCTCTTCCTCGACGTGTTCGACCCCTGGGACGCCGTCGACTATCTCCCCGGCCTGCTGCGCGACCTCAGCACGACCGGGATGAGCCTGCTGGTTTCCGTGGGCCACGGTGACATCCCGTCCGCGGTGCACGCCGGCGGACTCCTGGAGGCAGGAGCCGACGTCCTCTCCGTCAGCACCGCCCTGATCGAGAAGCCGGACACCGTGACCCAGGTCGCCGAGGCGTATGGTGCCCACCGCCTCATGGGCGTCGTCAACTGCCGGTCCGCCGGGCCAGGCCAGTGGCAGGTCTACGTCCACGACGGCGAACGGAGCACCGGACGCGACGCCGCGGACGTCGCCCGGCAGCTCGCCGAACTGAACGTGGCCGCCATCCTCGCCAACAACATCGACCGGGAGGGCACCGGAGCCGGCTTCGACCTGGAGCTGGTCCGGGCCGTCGCCACCGCCTCGGGCCTCCCTGTCATAGCGTCGGGCGGCTGCGGCAGTCTCGACCACCTCCAGGAGGCCCTCGGCGCGGGGGACTCCACCTACGTCCTGGTCAACGCCATGGTCCACCGGGGCACCCACAGCGTCCGGGAAATCCGCGACCACCTCCTCGCCCATTCTTCCTTCCGTACCGGTCTCGGCTAGGAGCCCGGCCGTGCGACAGATCGTCTTCGCCCACTACGGCGATCCCGCCGACGTGCTGGTCCTCGCCCACCGTCCGGTTCCGGAACCCGGCCCCCGCCAGGTGCGCGTGCGCATGCGCGCCCGGCCCGTCAACCCTTCGGACCTCCTCCTGGTGGAGGGCCGTTACGGGAGGCCCGCCTCCTTCGTCCCGGGAGTCCACCCCGACGGCGTCCACGCGGCGGCCCCCGTCGGGTTCGAGGGAGTCGGCGTGGTCGACCGGGCCGGACCGGACGCGTGTCACCTGATGGGCACGCGCGTGGCCGTCTCAGCCCCGGGCACCTGGGCCGAGTACGTCGTCGCGGACCACCGGGACGCCCACCCCGTGCCCCCGGAGCTGAGCGACGACGCGGCCTGCCGGCTGACCGTCAACCCCGTCACCGCCAACCTCCTGCTCGAAAGCCTCGCCGTGGAGCCGGAAGACCTCGTCCTGTTCACCGCGGCCGCCTCCTCGGTCGCACGGATGATGATCCGTCTCGCCCACCTGAGAGGCGTACGCTGCATAGCCCTGGTACGTGACCGGCGTCATCGGCGGTCCCTCATGGAGACCGGTGCTTTCGCTGTCCTGCGCGAGGACGAACCCACCCTGGAACGGCAGCTTTCGGAGATCGCCGCCACCCGGGGCATCCGCGCCGTGGTGGACGCCGTCGGCGGCCCGGTCGCCGACCTGTCGCTCCGGGTCCTGCGTCCGCACGGCCGGTTCGTCAGTTACGGCCTCCTGTCCGGCCTGCCCGTCACCGTCCGCCCGGAGGACCTCCTGTTCCGCGGAATCACCATGACGGGTTTCTGGCTTCCCGAACGCCTGTCCCGGCTCACTCCCGGAGAGGTCGGTGACGTGATGGCGCGGGCCGCCGCCCAACTGGCCGACGGCACGATCGAGGTCCCCGAGGCTGAGACGTTCGACCTCTCGGATGTCCGGGCCGCCGTGCGACACAGTCGAAAGGCGGGACACCGCTCCAAGGCGATCCTGGTCGGCTGAGGCTCCGGCGGAGCGGATGTACGGTCGCCGTCACGGCGTCTCTTTCCCCTCCAGCGGGAGGGGAAAGAGACGCCGCGCGAGGTCGCTCAGCCGATCCGGGGGCAGACGGATGCCGAAGCACGCCAGATCCGCTTCGAGCGACATGCGAGTCAGCCTGCGCGTGTGCTGTACACCGGCCCGTATCTCCAGGAGGTCGAGTCCCCGCAGGTGCAGGCGCGTTTCGGGAGTGGTCAGCTGGAGCAGCGGAGTTTTGCGCAGCATCGAGCGCGGATGGGTGGCCAGGAAGTGGTGGGCGACGACGAAGTCCACGGGCTGCTGGGGTTCGAGGGTGAAGTGGTAGAGCGCCGTCCAGTCGTCCTCCTGGTACACCTCGACGGTCCAGAAGGGGGACGACAGAGTACGGATACGGAAGGTCTGGCCGAGCTGGTGGGACGTCGCGCCGTCGTACAGGGGCAACGGTTCGAGGAAGCCCCGGACACCGAACCCGACGTCGCACAGCCATGTGTGAGGGCCTCGCCGAACGCGCAGTGCCATGTGGGTGCGGGGGCGCGGTCCTTCGCCGCCCAGCCGCACGCGTGCGGCGATCCTGTCCACACGATAGCCCAGGCGCTCCAGGACGCAGCCGAACAACAGGTTGTGCTCGTGGCAGCAGCCGCCTCGTGAACCGCTCAGTTTGCGCAGGATCTCCGCGGAGCCGAGTCCGACCGGGACGTCGGCGACGAGGTCGAGGTTGTCGAACGGGATGGCGCCCACGTGCGCTCGGTGGAGGGCGCGCAGCCTCTCCGCGGGATCACCGGGGCCCAGGTCGCGCAGGCCGATCCGCCGCGCGTACACGCTCAGGTCCACTTCCTCGCAGTCCCAGGGGGAGGGCAGGCCGTCGTCGTACACGTCCGGAGTCACTCGTCCTCCCGTCCGGAAAGGAGGTCGGCCGCCCGTTCGGCGACGGCGAGCAGCGTCGTGTCCGCGCCCGGGGCGGCGTCCAGGAGCAGGCCCACCGGAAGACCGGTGGCGGTGCGGCCGGCCGGGACCGTTATGGACGGGCTCCCCGTCACGGCCGCCACCGCCGTGTTACGGATGTAGGTGAGGAAGGTGGACGCCTCGCCCGGGGGGAGGGTCAGGGTGGCGCGCACGTCCTTTCCGGGAGCCGGAAGCGTAGTCGTCGGCGCCAGCAGCACGTGCGCTCTCTCCCGTCTCCTCAGGGCGTCCAGCCGACTCGCCAGCAGTCGGGCGCGGTGTAGGGCCTCCTCGTAGGCGGTCCGGTCCGGCCCACCGCCTCCGAGCAGTGGCAGGACGAGTTCGCGGACATCCTCGCCCGACACCGCGCGCAGTACCTCGTCCGCCTCGGGCGCGCCGGGGTGGCGGGCGAGATAGGCCGCGAGGGCGCGGCGGGTCTCGCGCGCGGGGACGAGGGTCGCGCTCCGCAGCACGTCGTGCCAGGAGAAACCGGGCAGCGTGCGTTCGACCAGTTCCCAGCCTGCGGCACTCAGCCGTTCGCAGGCGGCCCGGCAGACCTGCTCGACCCGCGGGTCGAGGTCCTCCCAGAGAGGGGCGGGAAGCACGGCCCTGGGAACCCGGGAAGACGGCGTGTCGGTACAGGCCCGGGGACCGGCCAGAACCCGGTCGAGCAGGCGCGCGTCATGGACGTCGCGGGTCATCACGCCGACCGTGTCCCGGCTGGTGGAGACGCGCACCACCCCGTCCGCCGGGTAACGGCCCTGGGTGGGCCGGTACCCGACGATGCCGCAGAGCGCCGCCGGGATGCGGACGGAGCCCCCGGTGTCGGTGCC
The DNA here is from genome assembly GCF_042900925.1 of Streptomyces sp. NPDC012825. Lineage (NCBI taxonomy): Bacteria > Bacillati > Actinomycetota > Actinomycetes > Kitasatosporales > Streptomycetaceae > Streptomyces > Streptomyces sp. NPDC012825. Next base: position 33,676 of record NZ_JBIBBZ010000026.1, read on the forward strand.
CAGACCCGCCGGCACGAGGCGCGCGGCGACGGCCGCGGCGGTCCCCGAACTGCTGCCGCCGGCCAGGTGGTCCGGTGCGGAGGGATTGAGCGCGGGCGGCCCCAGGGCGTGATGACCGGTCGTGCCATAGGCCAGCTCGTGCAGCGCGGTCTTTCCCGCCAGGGTGGCACCGGCCCGCGCGCAGCGCTCCCAGGCCGTGCTGGAGCGCGAGGGGAGGTGTTCCCGCAGGGCCGGAGTGCCTGCCGTGGTGGGCACACCCGCCACGTCGATGTTGTCCTTCACCGCGAGGAGCACACCGGACAGGAAGCCGTCGCGTCCGGCTTCGAGGCCGTGGAACGTCTCGTGGAGGTACGCGTTGAGGTGCGCGTGCTCATGGGTACGGGCGGCGAGGGCCTCACGGTAGGCGACGGGGGTGGTGCGGCCCGTCCGCAGGTGCGCGACGGCCTGTGCGAGCGTCCAGTCCGCCGGTTCGGACGGGCGGCTCACGGCGCGTCCCGGCGAGTGCGGACGGTGTCCTTCTCCAGTAGTTCCGGATGATGGACGGCGATGTAGGGGCGCAGGTCGTCGAGGGCGTTGCCGTAGGCGTCCACGAGGGCGTCCACGCTTTCCGGCGAGGTCGGCACGTGCTGGCACAACAGACCGTGCGGGGCGGTGAGGAAACCGGCGTGCAGGAGACGGAGGTGCAGCAACGACCGCAGCTCCGCCCTGCCTTCGCGGAGGCGGGCGGTGTCGGCGGCGTCGCGTGGGGGCGTGCTCCCGAAGTGGAAGTAGCTGAGGCCGCCCTCTCCCACCGACCGGCCCGCCACCCCCACCGAAGCGGCCGCCGCGTCCAGTCCCGCGCGCAGCCGGTGGCCCAGGAGGTCGAGGTGGGCGATCTCGTCCGCACCGAAGTGGTCGAGGGCGGCTGCTCCGGCGGCCAGGGAGAGGCTGTTCCCCCCGAAGGCGCTGGCGTGGTAGACGGGTTTAGAACCGGAGGGGTCGAAGAGGGCCATGACGTCCTCGCGTCCGCCGAAGACACCCAGGGGCAGCCCGCCTCCGACGATCTTGCTGTGGGTGGTCAGGTCGGGGACGACGCCGTGTTTGACCTGCCAGGGGCCGAGCCGGAGAGTGGCGCACTCGTCGAGTACGAGCAGGGCACCCGTCTCCCGGGTGAGACGCCGCAGTCCGGCGAGGTAACCGGGCGCCGAGGGAATGCCACCGCCGACACCGAGAACCGGTTCCACGACGACGGCGGCGACCTGCTCGCCCAGCCGGCGCAGGACCGCCGCGGCGACGGAGAGGTCGTTGTACGGTATCGCCACGACGTCGACGGCGGTCGACAGGGCGACACCGGACGCCAGTCGCGCCTCGGACGCCCCCGCGAGACGCGCCGGAGCGGTCCGGTGCGGGGCGAAGAAGGCGTTGACCTGTCCCCACTCGTGGGTCCCGTGGTAGCCGCCGTCGATCTTCACGATCAGGTCGCGGCCGGTGTACGCGCGCGCGGTACGGACCGCCCACATGGTCGCCTCCGTGCCGCTGTTGCAGTACCTGACGCGTTCCAGGGAGGGATTGAGGGCGCGCAGTCGTTCCGCGTGTTCGTACTGGAGCGGAACCGGACCGCCCGGTGCGGTGCCGCGGGCCATCTGTCCGGTGACGGCCGCCACCAGTGCCGGATGGTCGTGACCGTGGGCCAAGGCCCCGTAGTTGGCGATCATGTCCTCGTACCAGTGCCCGTCGGCGTCCTGGACCCGTGTGCCCTCTCCCCGTACCAGGAACAGGGGATAGGGGGCGAACCACGTCATCGAACGGGTGTCGCCACCGGGCAGCGAACGGGCTGCGCGGTGCGAAGCGGCGGCGGAGGCGGGGGTCGCGCCTTCATAGGTTTCCCGGATCCTCCGGGCCACGTCCTGACGGTTCATTTCCGCTCCTGCTCCTGTGACGTGCCTGGGCCGGGGTCGAAGGGGGAACGGGGGGAGACGGGACAACCGCCGGGGCCGCCCTCAAGGGAGGAACGTGCTTCCCACAGCTCGGGAAAGGCGTGCTGGGAAGCGACGTGGCGCAACCATGCGACGCCGGTGGTGCCGCCCGTCCCCGGTTTGTACCCGATGATCCGCTCCACGGTGAGCAGGTGGAGCCACCGCCACCTGCCGAAGGCCTGGGCGAGGTCCATCAGCGTCTCCGCCCAGCGCAGCAGCTCGCCGGAGACGGTCTCCTCGCGGTGGATCCTCGCCCAGGCGTCACGGATCGCCGGCGCGTCGCGGTCCGGTCCCGAAGCACCCGCGCCCAGCAGCCCCCGGCGTACCAGCAGGCCCAGAGCGTCGTCGTAGAGGCTCGCGTCGTGCAGGGCCCGGTACACCTCGGTCTCGACCCCGGGCACCCCCTCGTACGCCGCGGCCGTAGAAGGAGACGCGACGCCGAGCGCGAACTCCAGCTCGCGGTACTTGTAGGAACCGCTGCCTGAGGCATCCCCGAGCGCGTCCCGGAAGGAGTGGAACTCGGCCGGTGACAGTGTGGACAACAGCTCCCAGAACTCACCGAGGAGCCGGAGTCCGGCGGTGGCCCGCCGCACGTGCCAGGAGGACCGGCCGAGGTCATCGGCGGCGATCCCCTCCTGAGCGGCACGCACCTCTCCCAGGACCAGCGAGAACAGGAGTTCCTTGGCCTGTCCGGCGAGGTAGAAGGAGGATTCCGCCTGGTGCGCCGTACGGGGCTGGTGCAGGGCGTGGAGCAGGGTGACGCTCTGGTAGTCGATGTACGAGTTGCCGGTCGGGGCGGGAAGCCTGGGCGCTCCTTCGTACAGTGTCCGGAACTCCTGCGGCACTTTCCCGCCGTCCTCGTACCGGCTTCCGAACCTCCTCCGGTACTCGGCGAACAGAACCGGGTCCGTGTGCAGGAAAAGGATGTCGTGGAAAGCCATGCGCCGAACCGCCACGAGCGGCAGCGGCGACCTGGACACCGCGAAGGAGGGATTCCAGTGGGCGGGTTCCGGGCAGTCGGGATGGAACTGCCCCACCATCAGGCCCTCCCGCACGGCCTCCCGTTTCAGACGGCGCTGCGCCGTGTCGAGCAGACGCCAGCGGTGCCGGGGGAGGCCCTGTATCAGGACCACCAGCGCGGTGAGCGATTCCTTTCCCTCCGGAACCGGAAGGTCCCGGAAGTGCTGCATGCGGTCGCGCAGGAAGCCCACCAGTTCCTCCGTGCCGTCCGAGGGTTCCGCGCGAAGGCTCTCCGTCCGGATCGCCCCCGCCTCCCGAGCGGGTTCGACGAAAGGACACACCGCTCCTCCGCGCCCCAGGTCCCCGTGCTCCTCGGCGAGGTACTCCCTCATCCACCGCTCGGCAACGCACTGGTCCTCAAACGCTGGTTCGACCATTTGCATGACGTGCCCCACACATTATCGCCCGAAGGGATTCCGCTTCCTTCCTACGCCTCGCGCGGGGATATGTAAATCGATTTCGATTATTTTTCGGGCAACTTGCGCGGAATTCCGCACCAATGGTTTTCTGTCTCCTCCTGAGTCCCTCTGATGGAAAACCGGAACACAACTGCGCCCCATACCCACGGAAGTCCCGTCCGGGTTTCCGGTGCCGCCGGACCAGGGCTTTCCGTTCCGGAAGCTTTTACCGCGACTGCGACACCCGTGCCCACCGGTCGAGCACGTCGTGCGCGGTTCCGTCGTCGATGGCTTCGGCGGCACGCGCCATCGCCCGGCCCCAGTCCTCGTACCCGCCCGCGATCCGCAGCGCCGCCGCCGTGTTGAGCAGGACGATGTCGCGGCGCGGTCCTCGCTCCCCGGTCAGCACCCTGCGCGTCAGGTCGGCGTTCCGCTCCGGTGTTCCACCCGTGAGCGAACCGGGCGCCGCTGCGGCGAGTCCCAGCGCGGCCGGGTCGAGCACATAACGCCGGGTCCGGCCCTCCCTCATCTCCACCACCCGGGCGGACGTCGAAGTGCTCAGCTCGTCCAAGCCGTCCCGTGGACAGAAGACCATCACATGGGCGGCCCCGAGGAGTTCTAGGGCACCGGCCAGCAACTCGAACGCCTCCTCGTCGGGCACCCCGATGATCTGGTACTCCGCCCGCGCGGGATTGCAGAGGGGACCCAGCAGGTTGAACACGGTCCGGACCCGCAGTTCCCGTATCGGCCCCATGGCGTGCTTGAAGGCGGGGTGGAACACCGTGGCCGAGAGAAAGGTGATGCCCGCCTCCTCCAGGCAGCGGGCCGCTGCCCCGGGGGGCAAGTCGACGTTCACCCCGAGCGCTTCGAGGACGTCGGCGCTGCCGCACCGGGAGGAGACGCTCCGACTGCCGTGTTTGGCGACGCGCACGCCACAGGCCGCAGCGACGATGGCCGCCGTGGACGAAATATTGAACGTGCCGTGTCCGTCGCCTCCCGTGCCGCAGGTGTCGAGCACCTCGGAAGGGCCGGGGAAGGGCTCCGAGAACTCCCTCATCGTCCTTGCGAACGCCGCGAGTTCACCTGCGGTGACCCCTTTTCCCGCCATCCCCATGGCGAGGCCGGCCACCTGCAGGGGCGACGCCTCGCCCCGCATCACCGATGACATGGCGCGTCTCGCTTCCGCCTCCTCCAGATCGCGGCGATGGGCCAGTCGATCGAGGGCTTCCCACATGAGCGACTTCCTTCCGGTCATCGGGGTCTGTGGCAGAGGCGGTCGCTTCCGCGTCACGCGCCCGGTCCGGCCCGGAAAGGTCCTTTCCGGGCCGCGCGTCCTCCCGCGCCGTCGGCGCGTCAGGCGGTCGCAGGAACGGTCGGGTCACCCCGGTACTCACCGCATGGGTCTTCCGGCTGTTTACCCGCGCGCCGGCTCGCCCACGCACCGGACGTGTGGCCGGTAGGCGCCACCGGATCACGGCTCCGTGCCACGCGCCGACGGGTACCGCCCGGCCCGGCCGAAGGTACCGGCCGGGTCCCCACATGGAAGGCGAGAACCCGGTCAACCGGGAATTGCGGCCGATGGAACAGCGCGACACCGGTGGGACGACAGGCGCCGCACGACCCCCTCCCCCGGCCGGACCTTCGCGTGCCGACCTCTCAACTCGGCCGTTCCCGTCTCCCCACGGGGCGGGAACGCCACGGACCCAACGGAAGGAGACACGACATGAGCGTGCCGGAGACCATGGTCAAGGACGGCGACCTCTACAACCCGTACGAGGACACGGAACTGCTTCGCGAAGCGACCGCGGCCGGTAGGGAGATAGCCGACATCATCTACCTCAGCCTGGGGGAAACCTGGAACGGAGCCGCTCCGGGACTGGTCACCGCCCTCGGCAGGGATGTTCCGCCGCACGGTCACGGTTACGTCCTCAGCCCGTACGGCCTCCCCGCACTGAGGCAGATGCTGCGCTCCCGCATCCCCGCCGAGCATCGGCTACCCCCGTCGGCGCGACTGGGAGAGGAGTACGACGTGGCCGTTTCCCACGGCGGGACCCGCAACGCCATGTTCCACTTCGGACGGCTCACGGCCGATCGGTCCCGTAAGCCGGAAGCCCGTCCGGCCGTGGTGTGTTCCTCACCCGGGTGGGACTACCCGGGGGTCTTTGGAGCGCTCGGCTACGACGTTCACCGGTTCCCTCTCGATCCCGGGACGGAATACCGGCCCGACCCCGGCGACGTCGCGCGCGTACTCAGGAAGGCCCGGGCGGAAACCTCGGGCCCGCTCCTCCTCGTCGTCAACGCCCAGCACAACCCGACCGGCGCAAACTGGGCCGAGAACACCATACGCGCGATGGTCCGCGCGGCACTGGAAGTGGGGAGCGGCGTCCTCGTCGACGACGCGTACTACGCTCTGCACGACCCGGGGGTGGCCCCCGTCTCCGCCCTGCGGATCCTCTTGGAGGAGTTCGGCACGCTTCCTGCGGCACGGCGTCCGCCGTGGCTGGCGGTGCGTTCCCTGAGCAAGCAGTTCCACTGCAACGGCTGGGGAATCGGAGCACTGACGGGACCTCCGGCCGTGCTGGAAGACCTGCTGGGACGGCTCCTTCCCGAATACGGCTTCGTCTCCTCCGTTCCTCTCCAGGCAGCCATGGCGTCCTGGCTCGGGAACCGGGAGAGCGACGACTACCTGGCCCGGCAACGCGAGGAGTACGCCCTCAAACGAGCTCACATGGCCCGGCACCTCACCGGGGAACTCGGTTACCCGCGGGACGCTTTCTTCATCGGCCCGTGCGGTCCCTACCTGCTGATGCGCACACCCCCCTGGTACGACGCCCGGACGGGCGAGCCCTACCGCTCCTTCTGCCTGCGCCGCAGCGGCGTTCTCCTGGGGGAGGGGCACATGACCACTCCAGGGGCGCTCCCCGTGACCGGACAGGACCAGGTCCGCCTCTTCCTGGGACCGGCTACGCGAACCCTGACCCGGGCCGTGCAGCGCATGGCGGCCGCCGGGCTGACGTGGCAAGGCGGTCCGGCGGCCAGCCGCTGACGCCCCGCCCGGACCCGTACGAAGGAACGGCCCGGTGATGCCGGCGCCATGAACCTGAGGAGTGACGATGAACGATCCCGCGGACCGGATCGCACGCGGCCGCGCCATGATGCACCTGCTCTCCCCCCGACTGGGCGGTGATATGACCGACGGTCTGCGCGAAGTGGCCCCGGACTTCGAGGAGTTGTTGCTGGGCTTCGCCTTCGCGGACGTGTGGGCGCGGGCCGTCCTGCCTCTGCGGGAGCGAGCTCTCGTCCGGCTCGGAGCCCTCACGGCCCTGGGCGCTCCGGCGACCGCGACACGCGCCAACATCGACTCGGCCCTCCGGGCGGGGCTGTGCCGGGAGGAGGTCTCCGAGGCCATTCTGCAGACGCTGCCCTACGCGGGCTTTCCCCACGCGATCACCGCGCTGGAAATCCTCCGGGAACTGGTGGAACCGCCGTCGGGCCGCACTGATTCCCCCACGCGCCGTGCGGAGCCGGAGGATGCGCCACCGAAGAGGCGTCCGGACCACCGCGACTGCCCGGGCCCAGACGCTACGGGCAGCCCCGGCGCCCCACCAAGTGCGCCATGGTCTTACTGATCGCCTCCGACCGTCCCGACACCCCGAGCTTCACGTACACCGAGTGCAGGGTGTTCTTCACCGTCCGCTCGGTGACACCGAGACCGCGTCCCATCTTCCGGTTGGTCGCCCCGGTGAGCAGCGCTGCCAGTGTCTGGCTCTCCCGTTCCGTCAGACCGGACGCTCTGCACCAGTCGGTGAAGCCGGCACCCACCCGTTCGTCCACCGCGTCGTCGTCCCCCTCCGCGGTCGGGTGCAGACACCTCAGCTCACGTACGAGCCGTTCCTGACTCCGTTCCAGAGCCGCCAGAGCATCGATGACGTGTAGCAGGAGGGCAAGGATCTCGCCCTCACGGGCGCCGTCCCCGTCGTGTGCGCCAGGTCTGGGAGAAGTGTGCACCACTGATCGTCCACCGCCGTCTGAAAAGCACCCAAGTGGAAAGCCGGGCACAGTCGAGGGACCTGTTTTTCTCATTCCCCCGCCGCTCACCTTGAATCCAGTCGGCTGGTCCGCCGTCAAAGCGGGCACTGGATTCGTCCGGAGCCCGAACCTCGCGAAATCGATTGTCAGGGCGGCAAGCGCTTCCGACGGGCGCGTCGGCCGGCCACAGGAAGTGCTGAGGGCTCTGGGAATCGTCCAGAAGGCTACTGCTGAACACCTGTGGCGGATGCTGCGACCCGGAGACCGGCACGACCGGTGCACCAGGAACACCTTGAACGCGTTGAAGGAGACGGGCATGGTCCGGGTGGAGAGGCGCCTGAAGTCGGGACACCGGTTGTGGGTGCTCACCGAGACGGGTCATACTGATCTTTTCTTTAGTTGGGTGGGGTTGGTGGGTGGAGGGTGAGGCCGGTGTGGGTGAGGAAGGACCAGGGCAGTTGCGGGTTGGTGTTGATCCGGCGGATGCCTTGTTCGGTGGCGTCGGCGACATCGGCGAGGTGGTCGCCGGCGAGGTTGGCGAGCTCGCGTTTCTTCAGCGAGGACCACAGCAGTTCCACCGGGTTCAGCTCGGGTGCACAGACGGGTAATCGCTCCAGGGTCAGCCAGTCCTGCTCGGCCACCCAGGCCCGCATCGCCCGGCTCCAGTGCGCGGACAGCCCGTCCCAGACCAGGACGACCTGCTCTCCGTTGTAGAACACCTTGAGCTGCTCCAGGACCTCGATGAGTGCGGCGGTGTCGCAGCTGCCGGGCCTGAGGTGGAAGCACAGCCGAGGACCACGTTCGGGGTCGGTGGCGTGGTGGCCGAGGGCACCGGCCATAGAGGCGCGTTTCCAGTTCAGCCGGTGCCGCAGAAGAGGTGTGCGACTGCGGGGAGCGTAGGTGCGGCGGACCTGCGGCAGTAAGGAGACACCTGATTCATCGAGGAAGACGATCCAGGCACGTGTGCTCACCGCCCCTTTTTGATCCGCGGCCACTCGTGAGCGATCCAGCGGGCGATCTCGGACTCGTCGCGCTCCACCGCACGCCGTTCGGGACGCTGCAGACTCCAGCCGAGCCGACCGGTCAGCAGCCGCCACACCGACGCCCGCGACAAGGTCACTCCTGTCACCCGCTCGACGACCAGTCCGACCCGCTCCAGCGTCCACAGATCCGCCTCGAAGCCATGGGCCTGGGCGCCCTGCTCCAGCGCAGTCCGTACCCGCTCGACCTGGGCATCGTCCAGCTTGGGCGGACGACCACTGGCCGGACGCCGACGCAACCCGTCAGCGCCGCCTTCCTCCCAGACGCGTCTCCACCGCCGCACGCTCTCCTCGCTGACGCCCAGCATCCGCGCGATCTCGGCACCCGAACGTCCCTGCTCGAACAACTCGGCCGCCCGCACACGCCGGGCCTCGGCCAACTGCGGCCGCGTCAAAGGAGGAACCACAGACGAAGACTTGAAAGACACGCCATCAGACTCCCACCAACGACGTCATCGCACCCACGGAACTAAAGAAAAGATCAGTGGGTGAGACAAGGACGGTGGCCTCAGCCGGGCTGGTGGCCCTACGTGCCTCCGCCGCCTCCGAACCTCATTCTGAAGCGATCGGTCAGGTTCTGGTGGGGGCCGGCTCGGGAATTCCAGGGCATTCGTTTGCGGGCCGGTCATGCAACACTCTTGATCGTCTTCTGAGCGGCACCTAGGCTCCCATGTCCATGGAGACGGGGGAGTCGGGTCACGGGCGGCGGGGATGGCGTGATGGGCCGGTCAGGCGTCGCGTAGCCGCAGGTCTGCTGGCCGGGGCGGGGCTGGTCGTTCTGGGCATGGTGTTCGTCGCATTGCCGGAGGCGGTGGTCGAGCACGATCTCGCCGGGGCGGACATCACGGCGCAGGACCGGCTGAAGGCGGTGAACGATGTCCGCACGACACTGCTGCAAGTGGTCGGCGGCCTGATTCTGCTCTTCGGCGCGTATGCCACTTGGCGGCAACTGCGGGTGAACCAGGAAGGTCTGCGTGCCACCCAGGAGGGCTACGTCACGGACCGGTTCAGCCGGGCCGTCGACCAGCTCGGCAGCGACAAGCTGGACGTGCGCATCGGTGGGCTGCACGCGCTGTGGCGGATCGCGGAGCAATCCGTCCGCGACCGGGAGGCCATCATCTCCATCCAGGCCGCATATCTGCGCACACACCTGCCCTGGCCACCGACCGGTCCGCAATCACCGGCGGCAGACGTACCCATCAACGACATCGCCCCCCTGGAGACCCGTGCCGCAGATGCCCAGGTGGCGCTGACGGCGCTCGGCGTGCTGTGTCGGCAGCGAGAGCAGTCCTGGGTCAACCTCAGCATCACCGACCTGCGCCGGGCCGACTGCGACGGACTGTGGTTCCCCGAGGTCAACTTCGACCGTGCTTGCATGGAGGCCGCAGGCCTCTATCGCGCCAACCTGACCCAGGCGTCCCTGGTCTCGGTCAATCTGCGGCACGCCGACCTCACGACGGCGATCCTCCGCCGGACTCGCTGCGTCCTGGCCGACCTGCGGGCCGCTAAGCTCGTCGAAACCGACTTGCGAGACGCCGACTTCACCGAGACCGACCTGCGCGAGGCGAACCTGCGTAAAGCCGATGCCCACGGCGCGGTTTTTCACCGTGCCGACCTCCGTATGGCCGACCTGCGCGGTACCGACCTGAGCGGCGCCAGCCTTGCCGAAGTACGCCTGACCGGTGCTCTGGCCAGTGAGCACACCCGCTGGCCCGCCGGCTTCGATCCCACGGCCGCCGGAGTCGTCGTCACTGACGACCCCGGCCCCGAGCCTTCGCCCCTGCTCCAACCACCCGGGATGACGTGGCAGGCACCACCGCTGCGGTCCATTCCCTGACCGGGACACGCCGGTCAAGACCCTGCTGAGCCATCTGCATCTTCAGACCATGTCTTACATGCTGAGACGGACGAGCCTCTTGTAACAGGTACCTGCCCGCAGAGCCGGTACGCCGGACTGGCTCTGTCGATGACGAAGAACAGCGCTTCCCGCGTGGTGCAGGAGGCGTCGCCCGCGTCGGGCATGGACGGCTTCGGACGGCAGCTCGGTGCCAACTGGCGAAACGCTGAGTGCCGCTCGTTCCGGGCCGGGACAAAAGCGCTGCCTACGGGCGTAAGTGGAGGCGGGGACCCGGCGAAGAAGGCGTCGGGCCGCAAGCGGGGCCTGGCCGTGGACGTGCTCGGCCTGGTCATCGCCGTCACCGTCCTGGCCGCGAGCGCGCACCTGCGGAAGGTGCTCCCATGCGATCCCGGTATCCAGCACGAACAAGATGCCCTGAAACATTTGCCGGTCCGGATGCCGCTTCCGCCCCGGATACCGGAACCGACGCTCAATCCTGGGCAGCAGCGGCTCGACCACCCCCCATAACTTGTCCTTCACGTTCCAGGGCTTCCGCCGAGCCAGAAAACCGCCCTCCTACGAGGTAGCGATCAACCTGGCGTCATTGCTGCTCTGGGTAAGATCCTTTTGAAGACAGGCCCTGGTACATCCCTGCAAGCAACCCTCCACCCCCCTCCGGTGCAACTGCCGCGGGGGTACCTCGGCATGGGCTTGCCCACAACCGCAGCGCACCGGACGGACCCGCTTGCCCGGGCCCTACCCTCTCGCCCGGGTGATCGGCGGTGGCCATGATCAACGCGACCAACCGGTTCGGCGTGATCCTCGACAACCAGGGTGGGGTCAACGCGCCCGGCGATTTGGCCGGCGTCGCCGGTTCACGCACCGAGGCCGGTCCCGATCGAAGGATCGGGGCCGGCCCTGTCGTGCGGGAGGGGCCGGGCGAAGCCGCCCGGCTCCCGGATGCCGGGCCTGGTTCACCGGTGCGGATGGGCGCCGGGTCTCAGCTCAGCTGGATCGAGACGTCGTCCAGGACGAACGAGGTCTGCAGGGACTGGTCCTCCACCGACGTGAAATCGAGGGTGACGGTCTGACCCGCGAAGGACGAGAGGTCGTACGACTTCTCGACGTAACCCGCGGTCGCGTCCAGGTTGGAGTAGGACGCCAGCTGCGTGCCGCCCGCCTTGACCGTGGCCACGTCGTAGGCGACGTTCTCGGTTTCGTCCGTGTCGATGTGGACGAAGAACGAGAGCCGGTAGGAGGTGCAGCCCGAGGGGATGGACACGGACTGCGCGGCGCGCTCGGTGTAGCTGGTACCCCTGCCGCCCAGCCACGCCTTGTAGCTGCCTCCGTGCGCGGCCTGCCGCGCGTCGTTGGTGATCACGCCCGTGCTCGCGCTCCACGGGCTGCTGCCGTTCTCGAAGCCGCCGTTGACCACGAGCTGGCGCGGCGTGCAGGAGCCGCCGCCCGTGACGGTCAGCGTGTAGGTGGTGGTGTGGCTGACGGTGCCCGAGCCGGTGATCGTCAGGGTGTAGGTGCCGGGCGTGGTGCTCGCGCCGACCTGGACGGACAGGGCCGAGGAGCTGCCGGACTGGACGGACGTCGGGCTGAGCGTGGCGGTCACGCCGGTCGGTGCGCCGGAGACGGAGAGCCCCACGGTCTGGGCGGCGCCGCTCACGGTGGTGGTGTTCACCGTCGCCGAGACGGACCCGCCGGGGGCCGCGCTGCCTGCGGACGGGCTCACGCCGACGGAGAAGTCCTGCGCCGGTGCGGTGCCGCCGACGGCCTGCTTCCAGAGGGCGTAGGCGACCCCGTCGGCGCTGCGGTTCAGGACCGTCGCGTTGATGTTGCTCGTGGTGTCACAGGCGCTGTGGTAGCAGGAGTCGTAGGCGGTGTTGGCGGAGCCGCCCCACTTCTGCGCCTGCGCCGAGGTCTTGCGGGCGCTCGCGCCGGCCGCGTATCCGGAGGTCGGGATGCCGCCCTGCTGGAAGGAGTAGTCGTCGCTGCGGCCCTGGCCTTCGGTGTTCTCCTCGGGCGCCAGGTTCAGGGAGGTCCAGTACGCCTTGAGGGGTGCGGCGGCGGTGGAGTTGAGGTTGTTGATGAAGTAGCCGCCGTTGGTGGAGCCGACCATGTCGAAGTTGTAGTAGGCCTTGATGGTCGCCCGCTGTGCGGCGGTGAGGCGGTTGACGTAGAACGCGGAGCCGTTGAGGCCCTGTTCCTCGTCGGTCCACCAGGCGAAGCGCACGTGCTTGGTCATCGTCGGGTTCTTCTGGGCGAGGGCGAGGGCGTTCTCCAGCAGGGTCGCGGAGCCCGAGCCGTTGTCGTTGATGCCGGGGCCCGCCGAGACGCCGTCCAGGTGCGCACCGAACATGACGACCTGGTCGGCGGGGCCGCCCGGCCAGTCGGCGATCAGGTTGTTCGACGGGTAGGTGCAGGAGGTGCAGTTCTGCTCGGTCACCGTGTATCCGGCGGCCTGCAGCTTGCCCTTCACGTAGGCCAGCGACTGGGCGTAGCCGGCGCTGCCCGCACGGCGGTTGCCGCCGTTCTGGCTTGCGATGGCGCTGAACTGGCTCAGGTACGCCTGCACGTTGGCGACGTCGATGTCCGGCGGGTCGTTACCGGGCTGGGTTCCGCCGACGTTGAGCGTGTAGTCGGTGGTGTGCGACAGGGTGGAGCCCTGGCCCTTGACGACGACCGTGGACGTGCCGGGTGCCGCGTTGGAGGTGGCGGTCAGGGTCAGCACCGAGGACTGGCCGGACTGCACCGTCGCGGGGTTGAAGGAGGCGGTCACCCCGGCGGGCAGGCCGGTGGCGGTCAGCGTCACCGACTGCGCCGTGCCGGTCGTGGTGGCGGTGCCGACGGTGGTCGCCACCGAGCCGCCCTGCTGGACCGTGCCGGACGAGGGGTTGAGCGACATCGAGAAGTCGTTGTTCTGACCGCTCGGGGTGCACGTCGGGTCCGCCGACTGGGCGGGCACGGTGATCGCGTCCCACGCCGCCTTCGTCTTGTCGAAGAGGCCGCAGGTCGCGTCGAGCGACTTCGCGGAACTGAGCGTCGCCGTCCGGTACTTCTTGTAGCTCATGCTGCTGGTCTTGAGCAGCATGCCACCGTAGAAGATCTTGCCGGCGGTCTGTATCCCCACGCCCGTCAGGGTGCTCTGGTTACAGGTGCTGCTGCTGGGCTTGCCGCCGCCGGGGCTGGTGCCCTCGGCCAGCAGGTAGAACCAGTGGTTCAGCGGGCCTGCGGCGGCGTGCACCTCGGTGCCGGGGATCGCCGAGCTGTAGCAGGCCGGGTCGTTGTTGACGGCGGGCGGGTTGTACATGTTGCGGATCGGGCCCCGCCCCTGGAGGTTGATGACCTCGCCGACCAGGTAGTCGGGGACGTCGTAGGGGGCGGGCTGGTTGATGTACGCCTCGGTCAGCGCGCCGAAGATGTCACCGGTGCCCTCGCCGAGCCCGGCCTCCTGTCCGCTCGTGCCGCCGGGGGTGTTGGAGTCGATGGCGTGCCCGTACTCGTGGGCCACCACGTCTACGCCGGCGATCCACTCGTTGGCGCTGTTGCGCCCGATGGTCACCGAGCTGCCGTCCCAGTAGGCGTTGAGGTCGCTGAGCCCGACCTTGCCGGGGAAGCTGCGGCCGTTGCCGTCGACGCCATTGCGGCCCAGCCACTGGCTGAGCATGTCCCACTGCTTCTGTGCGGCGAACATCAGGTCGACGCAGCCGGTCTCCTTGCTCGTGGGGTTGCCGGTGCCCCAGGAGTCGGAGGACTTCGAGAGGACCGCGTTGGTGCTGTAGTCGGCGCAGCTCAGGCCGGTCCGGCTCGGATCGCGGAGGGAGTAGGTGGAGCCCGAGGCGGTGGTGTTGATGGTGACCGGACCGGGCCCGTTCCACTTGCTGTTGCCGGTGCCCGCCACCACGTCGTCGTAGCTGTCGACGACGGAACCGCTACGGGCGTCGACGAAGACGTGCAGCTTGCTGGGTGCGCTCTTGGTGCGGCCGCGCAGCACGGTCTCCCAGGCCAGCACCGGCTTGTCGTTCTTGAGGCGGACGACCAGCCGACTGCTCTCGACCGTGTCGACCGAGGCCAGTCTCTTCCGCGAGGCGGTCTCGGCCTTCTTCGCGGTGACCGACGGCCGGGTCGCCACGTCGATGCGCGCGGAGGAGGCGGACTGGAGGGCGCGGATCCTGCCGGAACCGTCGGCGAGGACCACGGCGTCACCGCCGACGACCGGCAGGCCGCGGTAGCTGCGCTCGTACGACACCGAGTAGAGGTCCTTCACCCAAGGGGTGACGAGACGTCGCTCGTACTGTTCCTGGGCCGAGTTGATCAGCGTGTCGAGACCGCTGTCGACTGCCAGGTCCGCGGCCGCGACCGCGCGGGTCACGGGACTGTCCTTCTGCGCCGGCGCCGGCCGCGCTGCCGACGCCGTTCCCGCGAGGGTGCCGACGAGGCTTGCGGACAGCGCCATCGCTGTCACGGCCGCCGTCCATCTGGTGGGCTGCAACGTGCACTCCGATCGTGGGGGTTCGGGTGTCATCGCCGCCGAGTATGGGCGTGGACATGACGAACGGGAGTCATCCCTGCGGGCATAAGACCCGCGTTATGACCCGCCGGAGGCACCTCGGGCATGCCGAGGCCCTGGACGAACGGGAAGAGCGAGATGGCCTCGATGCCACGCTGCCGGAAGGTGCCCGGCTCCGGTCCGCGTGCACGGACACCGCGGCCGCCGCGTCGGGGAGCGGCGGCCGCCGGACCGGGGGTCTTTCCTGTCAGGCCGGATCAGGGAGCGGTCCCGGACGCCGCGAGCCCGGCCTGATCGACAAGACGCCCCCCAGGGCCTGTGTGATGTCGTGATCACTCGGAAGTCTTTGGCAGGTCGTCGATCCAGGGGCCGGTCATGTCGGATCGCTCCGGCCCTGTCGGCCTCCCGGCCCGGATCCTGCATGAGGAGGCCGGTCCCGTCAGGCGGCCGGGCGGCGCGGCCGGGACGCGAGTTCGTCGGCTGCCCGGATCCGGTGGAGATGGATGAGGACGTCGTAGGCCCTGCCCAGGGCCAGTGGGGGCAGGGGGTGCGGAGTGAAGGTCGAGCCGGCGTCGTAGACGGGACGGGCCCGGTCGAGCCAGGCGCGGGCCGCGGCGGGGACGGTCCGCAGGTCGAGGTAGAAGTCCTGGTACCCGACCCGGTCCAGGGTGTGTTCGTTCATCCCGGGACCCGCTGCCGGCACGGTCACCGGCTTCCAGTCTCCGTCGAGGGAGGTGTCCTTGGTGAGGAAGGAGCCGGCGGCGAAGGTGAAGCCGATCGCGGCGTAGTCGCGGCCCAGGCGCTCGCGCAGCACGGTGCCCTGAGTCACCGGGTACATGTCCGGGTGGGTCGAGAGGTATCCGACGTGGCCGTTATGGGCCGACAGCAGCATCTTGTGGCCGGTCTGGCGGTGCCACCACAGCACGTTGTCCGCCATGGCCCGGTCACGCAGGCGTTCGGCCGCTGTGACCGAGACGGGGTCGGTGAGGTCCACGGTGGCGAAGGCGAAGGTCTGCGCGATGTTCCGGGCATGCTGCACCGCCCATGTGTGGTCGTCGCCGCCGTTTCGATCCTCTGCGCCCAGGTCGAATGCCCGCAGGGCGCGTGTGGCGTTCTCCTTGCGTTCGGCGACCGGCTTGCGCAGGTAGGCGAACATGTCATCGAAGGGGCGCAGTCCGGCGTACAGCTCGGTGAGCCGGGGCAGCACCTCCGGCCTGGCCTTCCCGACGGACGACAGCACGCGCTCGAAGACGGGGTCGCCGAGCCCGGGCGCGCCGAGGTCGTCTCCCATGAAGTGCACCCGGCGGTCAGGATGGCGACGGTTGTGCTCGCGCATCCAGCCGATCAGGCTGACGAACTCCTCGCGCTCCCAGGGGGATCCAGTCAGCGCCTCCCTCACGATCCGCCGCGGGTCTCCGGGACCGCCCTGGAGGTACTCGTCGATCCTGAGCCCTGCCGACCAGCTCATCTCCAGGGCGAAGGTGGTGAAGCCCCGCTCTTCGACGAGGTGCCGGAAGACGCGCTCCTTCATGGCGAAGAACTCGTGCGAGCCGTGCGTGGCCTCACCCAGGCCCACCACCTTCGCGCCCGCCACCATACGGCTCAAAGCCCGGAGGTCCGAGGCCTGTCCGCCAGGATCCGTGGAGCGCAGCGGGTGTGCGGCCCGTTCCAGGGAACGCAGGACGGTCGCCTCCCCGCCCCTGTCGACAGAATCGGCTGCCGGAACGGCGGACGCGTCCCGAACCGTTCCTGCGGCCGGCGCTGCAGGAACGACTGTGGTGAACAGCACCGTTGCGGCGACCCCTCCCGCAAGTGCGAGCGCTGCTCGCCGACCGGTCGTCTTCCTGCACCCGTACATGCTGATCACTCCTTGTGCGCGAGGCTTTCTGGGCCGATGAAGCGATCTTCGCCCGCCGCACCTGCGGACCGCGCTGGGGCGACCCACCGTCCCGTCTCGGGAGTCACCCCTCGGTACGGGATGGGGGATACCCCCACAGGAGCCGGGCCGCTGTCCGGATGGTCCGGTGGATCTCGCGGCCAGCAGGATGGACGCACATGTTCGGATCCACTGCCGGAAGGCTCTTCATGTTCCATTCGAAAGCGGTCGGCCACCGCAGGGCACGAGCCGCAGCCGTCGGAGCTCTCGCCGTCACGGTGTGCGCCACGATGATGACCGGCAACGCCGGAGCGATCGTCAACGGAGGTGACTCCACGGAGCGTTACCCGTTCATGGCGGTGATCCCGGAATCGGCTCCGGAGCAGGGGGTGCACGACGGCAACTGCGGGGCGACGCTGATCGATCCCCAGTGGGTGCTGACGGCGGCCCACTGCGTACGCGGGGACGGCCTCGAACTGGAGGGTGTCGTCCGGATCGGCAGTGAGAACCGGAAATCCGGGGGGACGCTCCGGGCCATCGAGCGCACGGTCGTCCACCCCGGTTATGCGAACGGGGACGGAACGGCTCCCAACCGCAACGACATCGCGCTGGTCCGCCTCGATCGCCCGGTCGCGCAGGAGCCCGTCCGGATCGCGGAGCGGGCCGGGCACCCCGGTGCTCCCACCCGGATCCTGGGGTTCGGAACGACCGTCGACACCGGGCTGGAGTTCGCGGAGCGGTTGCAGGAGCTCGAGACGCGCAGGGGTGCCTCGGCCGAGTGCGCTCCCGGTTACGCGTCGAGGACCCGGCTGTGCACGATCAGCCGTGTGCCCGGGGCCATGGCGTGTTTCGGGGACTCCGGTGGACCGCAGCTCCGGAAGGGCAGACCGGGCCGGTGGGAGCTCGTAGGGGTCACCTCCGGTCCCGGAGTTCCGGGCGTCGCGTGTTCGGCCGGGCCGGGCCTCTACACCAGCGCGCCTGCCTACGCCGACTGGATCCGCAAAACCATCAGGCGCCGAGCCTGAGCCACAACGGCCCGGGAGACCGCTTTCGGCGTCTGAGCAGTCTCGGCGACCCTGGGAAGATGATGGTCACTCGATATCCGCTGCTCCTGTCTCGGGGCGCGGTCAGTTCCACTCCGGAACGGGTGAGTTTCCTCGGTCCTGCTGGCTGGGGCCCGGAACCGTGGACGACGTCTGGACCGCTGCCGCCACCCGGCCGGCCATGACGGTCGCGGGTCGTCGGCCGACCATGCGGCACCCCAGGCAGTCGGGGTGGCCCCGGCGTGCCCCGAGGTCCCGCGCCCGCCAGGGCCACTGCTCCCGGGGGCGGGGGCCGCTCGGCTTGCCCCATCCGGCGAGGTGCAGCACCCAGGTCGTGAGACCGGCCAGGAGGCCGAGACCGACGCCCGACAAGAGCAGCGGCAGGGAGACGGCGACGACCGAGGCGCCGAGGACGCTCAGGCCGGCGACCGCGAGCGCCGTACCCGTCCAGCCGGCCAGTGTGTGACCGAGGTCCACATCACCGTGCGCGCTCATGAAAGGTCCTTCCTGACGGCAGGGATAGGCTGACTCAAGAGAAGCTTTATCTCACGAGCTAAGTTACTTAGACTGTAAGGGAAACGTGCATTGGCTGACAAGGCGCGCCCTCCTGCCACCCGGGAGCAGGCACACGCTCAGATGGACCGGTTCATCGCGCTGGGCATCGTGGCGCAGCACCACATGGCGCAACGCCTGGGCCTGAACGTCACCGACCTCACCTGCCTCGGCTTCGTCCTGGAGGCCGAGGGAGCCGGGGAATCCGTCAGCGCGGGCAACCTGGCGCAGCGGGCGAACCTGACCACCGGGGCGATCACCGGTGTCATTAACCGGCTGGAACGCGCCGGATACGCCCGGCGCGAGAACGATCCGAACGACCGCAGACGGGTGTACGTCGTCTCCGACGCCTCAGCCTCCGCCCGCCTCTTCGAAGCGTACGGAGGCAACTACCGTCGCATGGCCGACCTCTTCGCCGACTACTCTCCCTCGGAGATCGCAGTGCTCTCCGACTGGCTCACCCGCGCCACCGCGGCCCTGGGGGTCTCGCTGAACGAGGCACGCGAAGCCGACTGAAGGCGGTGGTGAAGCCCCGGGCGATCACGGGGATGGCCCCTTCGCGATCTCCCTGGGCGAGAAACCGGCGTCCCGCTCTCCATATGTTCGCGGGGATGGCCTCCTGTTCGATCCGGCTACCGGCACCGTTTAGAACTGTTCTCCGCTCCTGCGGGGTGTGGACCCGCTAGCAGCTCTGGCCGTGGGGCACCGTCTGCCATGTGTATGCCTGTTCACAGTCGGGTCTGGCCTTAGGCAGTGTCTTCAAATGGGTCGGAGCCAGAGGAGGAGGGAGGCGATGGACGGCCGTCTGGTAGGACTCTCGGGTTTTGTCGTAGCGGGTGGCG
>NZ_JBIBBZ010000027.1:0-52299 GCF_042900925.1 Streptomyces sp. NPDC012825
GGGCGCCGGCCCCCCCCCCCCCCCGGGGGGGGGGGGGCCCGCCGCGGGCGCGGGGGGGGCGGCGGCCCCCCCGCCCCCCGGGGCGGGGGGGGGGCCCCCCCGCCCCCCCCCCCCCCCGGGGGGGGGGCCCCCCCCCGCCCCCGCCCGCCCCCACCCCTCAGTCGCGGTAGCGGCCGGTGTCGACCTCCCAGCGGTGGTAGCCGGCGATCCAGCGGGCGAGGCCGTCGACGTACCGGTGGGCCGCCTCGCGTCCGGCCGGGGAGAGGCCGAGGAGGTCGCAGATCCCGGGGACCCGGGCGGACAGCTCCACGAAGCGGTCGACCATCGTCTGGGCCTCGCACATCACCTCGGCGGCCGCCTCCTCGGGGGTCCCGCCGCGCTCCTCGCGGACGATCATCACCATGTTGGCCACGTCGCCGCGCGCGAGCTCCTGCGCGTACGAGTGCACGTCGTTGGTGAACGACGGTATGTCGGCCGCCAGTTGACGCATGAGGCGGAGGGTCGGGTGGTGCAGCACCTCCTGCGGCACCTCGAACCGGTTGAGTCGTTCGATCATGTCGAAGAGCGTCTCCATGGCGGCCGTGCCCCGGCGGAGCGCCAGGTAGCCCTCCCGGTCGGGGAGCCGCCCGGAGAGCCGGCCGGCGGCCTCGGCGGGGTGGCAGGCGAAGTACCACTCCCAGTTGTAGGCGCTCCTGGCCCGCCACCGGGCGGACATGCCGTGCGCGCTGCGCTCCCACAGGTCGGCGAAGGCCAGCTCGACGGGGGTGCGGGCGCCGGGCGCGGGACCGTCCCCGTGCAGGAGGGCCGTCAGCCGGGTGCAGACCTCCGCCACCCGCGCGGGGGCCCGGCCGAGACCGGTGTCGAACCCGTCGTCGAAGAGGAAGTAGAAGCCGAGCAGGTCCGCGGCGAGGGCGAGCTCGCCGGTGGCGCAGTCGGGACTGGTGAAAGCGGCGAGCCGGGGCACGTCCCACCGGTCGTACACCGCCCGGTCGACGGCTCCGGCGAGCCCCTCGTGACGCTCCAGCCACTCCCGGTGGAGCCGCGCGACGGGCTCCCGGTCCGGATGACCGTGCGGCGGAAACGGAAGGTCGAGCACTGCGGCATGGAACACGGGCACCCCCAGGGCATCGGGCCCGGGTGCCCCCAACGCCCCCCGGCGCGATCGAAGAGTACTTGAATTGATCACTAACTGCCAGGAACAGCAAGGGGATCGATTCCGGATCGGCGCCACCGGGGCCGGGCCGTCGAACGCCGGAGCGGAGCCCGGGGATGGTCAGCGACGATCCGTCCCGTACGGACCGCCGCCGCCCGCCGCGGACCGGCCCGGACCTGTCCGAGACTCGCCCCCGGACCCTCACGTAGAGTGGAGCCCGGGCCGTGACTGGCGCTTGAGGTGGATCACCACCGGGGAGCGGCCCGGCGGAGCGCGCCCCTCGGCGCGCCCGTGCCGAATGCCGTGCGCCTGGGCGAACCACCGGTCAGAGACGACGCCCAGGAGTTGCCATGTCCACCAGCACCGCCGCCCTCATGGACGGTACGGCCCTCGCCCGCCGCACGGTCGAGGAGACCACCGCCCGCGCCGCCGAGGTCACCCGCCGCACCGGCGTCACCCCCTGTCTGGCGACCGTCCTGGTCGGCGCCGACCCGGCCTCCGTGACGTACGTGAAGATGAAGCAGAACCGCTGCGCGAAGGCCGGGATCCGCTCCCGGCACGTCGAGCTGCCCGCCACCACGACGACCGAGGAACTCGTCGCCGCGATCACCGCCCTCTCCCGGGACCCCGAGGTCCACGGCATCCTCCTCCAGCACCCGGTCGGCCCCCACATCGACGAGCGCGCCGCCTTCGAGGCCATCGCTCCGGAGAAGGACGTCGACGGCGTCACCACGGCCTCCTTCGCCGCCATGGGCTTCGGCCTGCCCGGCTTCGTCTCCTGCACGCCCGGCGGCATCATGCGCCTCCTCGACGCGTACGACGTCGAACTGAGCGGCAAGCGGGCCGTCGTGGTGGGCCGCAGCGCCATCCTCGGCAAGCCCGCCGGCCTGCTCCTCCTCGGCCGCGACGCCACCGTCACCTACTGCCACTCCCGCACCCGGGACCTCTCCTCGGTCGTCCGCGAGGCAGACGTGCTCGTCGCCGCCGTCGGCAAGCCGAACTTCATCAAGGGCGAGGACATCAAGCCCGGCGCCGTCGTCGTCGACGCCGGCTACAACCCGGGCAACGTCGGCGACGTCGACTTCGCGTCGGCCGCCGAGCGCGCCTCCCTCATCACCCCGGTCCCCGGCGGTGTCGGCCCCATGACCATCGCCGTGCTCCTCGCCCAGACGGTCGAGGGCGCCGAGCGCCAGCTGGGTCTGTAGGACGACGGTGACGGGGAGGCGGCAGGGCGCGCGTTCGGCGGTCGGCGGAGTGCTGCGCGGACGGCGCCCGGGCGACCGGGAACGTCCGCGCCGGGGCCGCCGACCGGCGGCGCGCCGCACCTCCCGGTTCGGCACGCCGCTCGTCCCGCTGCTCACGGCGGCCCTGGTGGCCACCGCTTTCCTGACCGTCCGGGACGGCGAGGGGAACGACGGCAACCCGACGGGCGCGCCGTCCCCCGTCGCCACCGGGGACGCCGCCCCTCCTCCGACGGGCGGTCCGACGTCCGGCGCGTCCGGCACCGGGACCACCGGCACGCCGACGCCCGGCACGACAGGCGACGGCACGACACGGGACGGCACGCCGGCGACCACGGCCGCGCGGGGCGCCACGCCGACGCGCGCGGAGCCCGGGCATCGGACCCCGCGGGCGAGCACGTCACCGGCGCCGTCCCGGACGAGCGGCACCGCCCCGGCACCCTCCGGCGTTCCGAAGGACGGTCGGCGCCCCGGCCGGCCCGTCTCCTTCGAGGCGCTGCGCGTGGGCGACTGCTTCGACATCGACCGCGACGCGCCGGGCACCGCCGTCCCGCGCCCCTGCGACACGCCGCACTCCGCGGAACTCGTCGCCCGGCCCCGGCTGACCGGCCGTTACGCCACGGACCGGGCGGTGCGCGAGGCGGCCACGGAGCTCTGCCGCGAACCGCTGCGCCGCAAGGCCGCCCGGCAGCCGTCCGGCACGCGCTGGACGACCTTCGTCCAGTACCCGTACCGGACGAGCCACCTCCTCGGCTCGGACACCGCCGCCTGCAGTCTGGCCGCCCCCTCCACCGCCGGCGGCAGCATCGGCCACCGGCTCAGGTAGCGCACGCCGGTTCACGCGACGCGGCACCCATGGACGCGTCCGTCCGGCGCCCACGACGCGTCCGTACGGTCGTCTCCGACGCGGGCGGTGCCCCGGGATCAGGCGGCGCCCGCCGCGAACGCCGTCGCCAGGGCCGCCGCCGGGTCCCGGTCCGGCGGACCCGCCGGAGTCCAGCGGCCGGCGGAGCCGAGGTACGGCCACCAGCGGCCGTCCTCGCCGAGCCGCAGCTGCGCCTCCACGCCCACGACCGTCCACCGCGCGCCGCCCGCCCGTCGCAGCACCGGCCGTTCGTCGTCCTCCCAGGCCTCCGCGAGCCGCGCCCCGGCGCGGGCCGACGCCCCGGCGTCCGGTGTCCACTCCTCCTCCAGTACGGCGAGGGCGGCGGCGCCTCCGAACCGCCACGCGCGCGTGGCGAGGTCCAGGTCCGCCCGCGACCGGCCCGAACCGGTGGCGAGCCGCGCCGCGATCCGCGGGGCGGGAGAGCCCGCGGCGAGCCGTACCGCGTCCTGAGCCGCGGTCAGGGCCGACCCCGTCGGATCCGTCTCCGTCAGGTCCGCCCCCGTGAACTCCGGCACGTCCCCGCCCGGCCCCAGGGCCCCGGCGAGGAACCGGTGCGCACGGGCCGCCGCGTCCGCCGCGAGGAACTCGAGGGCCGCCGGGTCCACCCCCGGCTCCGGCTCGGTGTCCGTGTCCAGGGAGGGGGCCCGGCCCGGTGCGGCCGGGAGGTCCGGGGGAGCGGGCAGCGGCGGCAGCAGGAACGCCGACGCGTACGCCTCCTCGGCCAGCACGCCCGGCATCCCGCCGACGCCCCCGGGAGCGCCGTCACGGTCGCTCCCGTCACGTCCCGGGGGAGCGGCGGCACGCGAAGCGCTGCGCGCCTGGAGCTGGTCGAGCAGGGTGCGCTCGCCGCGCCCGCGCATCAGGAGCAGCACGAAGGGGTCCTCGTCCAGGAGCCGCGCCACCTGGTAGCAGAGCGCCGCCGTGTGCGGGCAGTGGTCCCAGGCCTCGCAGCCGCACTCCGGATCGAGGTCGCCGATGCCCGGCAGCAGATCGAGACCGGCGGCCGCCGCGTCCTCCACCAGGTGCGGCGGCATCTCGCGGTCGAGCAGGGCCGCGATGTGGCCCGCGCTGTCCACCGCGAGGTCGAGCAGCCGCTCCCACTCCTCCTCGGAGAACTCCCGCACCAGCACGTCGCTCCGGTGCGCCGTGCCGTCCCGGTCCTTGACCACCGCGGTGATCCGGCCGGGCCGCACCGACACGGCCCCCACCGCCCCCGCGCGCGCGTGCCGCCGCCCCGCCTTGAGCTGCTGGTTGTCGAGCGCGGTGTCCTCCAGGGCCTTGAGCCACGTCAGGCCCCACCAGGTCCGGGTGAACGCCCCGCCCCGGGCCGGCGGCAGCGCCGCGAAGGTCCGCTCGTCGTCCCCATGTCCGTACCCGCTCATCGTCCGTCCCCTCGCAGTCGCACCAGCTCCGCCAGTTCGGCGTCGGTCAGCTCGGTCAGCTCCGGCGACACGTCCCCGCCGGTGCCGAGGACAGAGTCCGCGAGCTCCCGCTTGCGGTCGAGCATCGCGGCGATCCGGTCCTCGATCGTGCCCTCGGCGATCAGCCGGTGGACCTGCACCGGCCGGTCCTGCCCGATCCGGTACGCGCGGTCGGTGGCCTGCGCCTCGACCGCCGGGTTCCACCAGCGGTCGTAGTGCACGACGTGCTCGGCGCGGGTGAGGTTGAGCCCCGTGCCCGCGGCCTTCAGGGAGAGCAGGAAGACCGGGATCTCCCCGTTCTGGAAGCGGGCGACCATCGCCTCCCGCTCCGCGACCGGCGTGCCGCCGTGCAGGAACTGCGTCCGCACGCCCCGGGCCGCGAGGTGCGCCTCCAGGAGCCGGGCCATCCCCACGTACTGGGTGAAGACCAGGGTGCACGCGCCCTCGGCGAGGATCGTGTCGAGGAGCTCGTCGAGCAGCTCCAGCTTGCCCGACCGCCCCCCGATCCTCGGCCGCTCCTCCTTGAGGTACTGGGCGGGGTGGTTGCAGATCTGCTTGAGCCCCGTCAGGAGCTTGACGACCAGACCGCGGCGCGCCATGCCGTCGGCCGCGGAGATCGCCGCCAGCGTCTCCCGCACCACCGCCTCGTACAGACCGGCCTGTTCGGGCGTCAGCGACACGGCCCGGTCGGTCTCCGTCTTCGGCGGAAGCTCGGGCGCGATGCCGGGGTCCGACTTGCGGCGGCGCAGCAGGAACGGCCGGACGAGCGCGGCCAGGCGCGCGGCGGCGGCCGGGTCGCGGCCGCCCTCGACGGCGGAGGCGAACCGGGTGCGGAAGGCGGCCAGGCCGCCGAGCAGCCCCGGCGTGGTCCAGTCGAGGATCGCCCACAGCTCGGAGAGGTTGTTCTCCACCGGCGTGCCGGAGAGCGCCACACGTGCGCGTGCCCCGATGGTCCGCAGCCGGCGTGCCGTCGCCGAGTACGGGTTCTTGACGTGCTGCGCCTCGTCCGCGACGACGAGTCCCCAGTCCCGCCCGGCGAGCCGCTCGGCGTCGAGCCGCATGGTGCCGTACGTGGTGAGGACGAAACCGCCGTCGGGGACCCCCTCCAGGTCGCGGGCGGTGCCGTGGAAGCGGCGCACCGGCGTGCCGGGCGCGAACTTCTCGATCTCCCGCTGCCAGTTGCCCATGAGCGAGGTCGGGCAGACGACGAGGGTGGGTCCCGCCGAGGCCGGATCGGTCTGCCGGTGCAGGTGCAGGGCGATGACCGTGATCGTCTTGCCGAGGCCCATGTCGTCGGCGAGGCAGCCGCCGAGACCGAGCGAGGTCATCCGGTGCAGCCAGTCGAGTCCACGCAGCTGGTAGTCGCGCAGGGTCGCGGCGAGCGCGGCGGGCTGGACCACCTCGGGCCGGCCGTCCCCGGGGTGCGCGAGCCGTTCGCGCAGGCGCTCCAGGGGGCCGGTCGCCGCCACCTCGACGGTGTGCCCGTCGACCTCGGTCGTACCGGTGAGGACGGCGGAGAGGGCGTCCACCGGTGTGACCTTGCGGTCCTGGTGGGTCCTGGCGCGGCGCACCTCGGCCGGATCGACGAGCACCCACCGGTCGCGCAGCCGCACGAGGGGCCGCCCGGCCTCGGCGAGCCGGTCGAGCTCGGCGCGGGACACCTCGTGGTCCCCCACGGCGAAACGCCAGTTGAAGGCGAGGAGGGAGTCGGAGGCGAGGAGGGAGGGCAGGGAGGAGGAGCCCGCGTCGGTACGGGTGCCGCCGTCGCCGAAGCCGTCGTCGGCGCCGGTGTCCACGAGGGCGCCGGGCGTGCGCGGGCCGATCACCGCCCGGGCCGTCAGCCGCGCGTCGAGTTCGCGCGGCCAGTGGACCCGGACGCCCAGGGCCGCGAGGGCGTCGGCCGCCGGGCCCAGAAGCTCCGAGACCTCCTCGTCGGCCAGTTCGACCGCGTCGGGCACGGCCGCCGACAGGAGCGGGGAGAGCGGGGGCCAGGCGCGGGCGGCGCGCCGGAGGGCGAGGAGGGCGTCCATGCGGGCGCGGGGTCCGAGCGCCGCTCCGGCCGGTCCCGAGCCGGACCACACCTCGGCCGCGTCCGCGACCAGGGTCGGATCGGCGACGCCGTGCAGCTGGAGCACCGCCCGGAATCCGGGCGCCTCCCGCGACTCGGCGGTGAAACCGGGCAGTTCGAGGCGGAGCGAGAGCCGGACGCCCGCGTCGTGCACGGCGGCCACGTCGGCCGCCCACGCACGCTGTGCGGGAACGGCCTGCGGCTCCTCGGCCGCGAAGGCGGGCCCGCCGGCCGCCAGGGGAGCCGCCGGGGTGCGCGGCAGGGTGTCCGCGACGGCGTCGGCGAAGGCCCGGAGCAGCGCCTCGGGCTCCGGCAGCAGCGGCGGTTCGCCGGGGGAGGCGGAGGCGTCGGGCGGAAGGGGTACGGCATGGGCGGTGGGCGGCATCGACGCGGCGAGCGTACGGAGCCTTTCCAGCTCCTCGGGGCCGAGCGGCCCGGCCCGCCACGCGTCGTGGTCGCCGGGCGTGAGGCCGGGCAGGAGCAGACCGCGTGCCACGAGGTCGAGGGCGAGCAGTGCGGCGGCGCCCCAGAAGGCGGTCGCGGGGGAGGCGGTGTCCGAGGACCGGGCACGGACGAGCAGCGGCAGGGCGTCCCGTACGGAGAGGGTGCGGGCGGGGACGGTCACGGCCCTGAGGTCGTCACCGTCCACGACCGTGAGTTCGCCGACGGTCGCGGGGGCGCCGGGGGAGTCCGGCAGCGGCTCGCCGTCCGGGGACCAGAAGGCGATCCGTCCGGCGCGGGGCGGGTCGGCGGGGAGGAAGACGGCGGAGTGGCGGGAGAGGTTCCGGGCGGGTTCGCGGGCCGAATCATCGGGTCCGTGCGACAGCGACAACGCATTCCTCAAATTTGACTACTGGGGACCGAGTCGCCGAGAGTACCCCACCGAACTCTGTGACGCTCCTTCATTTCGAGTGATCCACGCCACAGTTCGTTCGTCTCTTTCGGGAGGCGTCCTCCGGGATGGAGCTCTCCACGGTGGGGCTTCCCTCACCCCGACCCCCTGGGGCACCCCCCACCCGGGACGGGTGGTGACGCCATGGCTCCGGCAGGTCACGCGTCCGTACGTTCAGTGGGCACCCACCGGCCGACCCGCCGCCCCGCCGACCGGCCCGCCCCCGGTCGCCCACCGCCCGACAGAAACCGGAGCCCGCCATGTCCCAGGCCACCGTCCTGCCCCCGGCCGCCGCACCCGCCACCGCGCCCGTCCGCGCCGGGCGCGGCAGCGAGTTCACCCCGCTCCTGCGGACGGTCAGGGAACAGGGCCTCCTCGCACACCGGCCCGGCTGGTACGCCCGTGTCATCGCCCTCAACCTCCTCGGCATCGCCGCCGTGGTGACCGGACTCGCCCTCGTCGGACCCTCCTGGTGGGCGCTCCCGCTCGCCGTCCCCCTCGCCCTGCTCTCCGCTCGCGCCGCCTTCGTCGGCCACGACGCCGGGCACGCCCAGATCACCGCCGACCGCAAGGTGAGCCGCGCCGTCCAGCTCGTCCACGCCAACCTCCTCCTCGGCATGAGCCGGGAGTGGTGGAACGACAAGCACAACCGTCACCACGCCCACCCCAACCACCTCGACAAGGACCCGGACGTCGCGGCCGACGTCCTCGTGTTCGCCGAGCACCAGACAGCGGGCCGCACGGGTCTGCGCGGCTTCCTCACCCGCCATCAGGCCGGGCTGTTCTTCCCCCTGACGAGCCTGGAGGGCATCGCCCTCAAGGCGTACGGGATCCGGGCCCTGCTCGCGAAGGACGGCCCCTGCCGCACCCGGCGCGAACGGCTCGTCGAGGGCGGCCTGCTCCTCGCCCACTTCGCCGGGTACGCGGCCCTGCTGCTCACCCTCCTCACCCCCGCCCAGGCCCTGGTCTTCGCCCTGCTCCACCAGATGCTCCTCGGCGTCCACCTGGGCATGGCCTTCGCCCCCAACCACAAGGGCATGGAACGGCCGGACGAGCACGAGGACGGCGACAGCTGGGGCCATCTGCGCCGCCAGGTGCTCACCTCGCGCAACATCCGTGGCGGCGCCCTGACCGACTGGTTCCTCGGCGGGCTCAACTACCAGGTAGAGCACCACCTCTTCCCCGGCATGCCGCGCCCGAACCTCCGGCTCGCCCAGCCCGCCGTACGGGCCCACTGCGCCGCGCTCGGCGTGCCGTACACGGAGACCGGCTTCGTCGACTCGTACCGCCAGGCCCTCGGTCACCTGCACGAGGTGGGTGCGCCCCTGCGCGTGTGAACGGGACCGGGACCGGGTCGCCGGAGGGCTGTGCCGCCCTCCGGCGACCCGGGACGCTCAGCCCTCCAGCGCGCAGGAGTTGACCACGTCCCCGTCCGCCGGCCGTGCGATCGTGCGGTCCGCGGGCGGGGCCGTGCCCTCCTCGACCCAGCGCGTCAGCGCGTCGAACGCCGAGCGGTAGCACGGCAGGATCGGCCGCAGCCGGTCCGGATACGTGTCGTACAGACCGTCGGTGTGCGTCCCGCCCCGCACCGTGTAGTACCGGTGCAGCCGGCCCCGCCCCCGGTCGTCGATCATCCGCGCGTACACGTCGGAGTCGGTGGCGACGGGCAGCAGGGTGTCCAGGTCGCCGTGGAGCGTGACGAGGGGCTTGCCGATCCGCCCGGTGAGCGCGACCTTCGCGACGGCGCGGTGGACGGACGCCGGCCGGGAGGCGTAGTCGTACGAGGCGTCCGAGGCGCAGGGCGCGAAGATCTCCGCCGCGGTCCGGCCGGCGGTGGAGCCGGGGCAGGCCGGGTCGTACGGGGGGTCGAACTCGGCCCGGAAGATCTTCTGCGTCAGCCCCCAGTACGCCTGTTCGTGGTAGGGCCAGAGGAAGCGCGAGCCCGGCGCGAAACCGGCCCCGATCAGGTCCTCGTCGGTGGCCCGCCCCAGGGAGCGCGCCACGGTGACGGGCAGGCTGGTCAGGAGGTTGGGGCCGTCCGCGGTCCACAGGACCCCCTCCCAGTCGACCCCGCCGTCGTACAGCTCGGGCCGGTTCTCCAACTGCCAGCGCGTCAGATAGCCGGCGTTGGAGATGCCGGTCATGTACGTGTGGTCCGCGGTCCGCCCGTACCGCTGCCGCACGGCCTTCTTCGCGGCGAGCGTCAGCTCGGTCACCCGGCGGTTCCACTCGGCGACCGCGTCGCCGGGCCTCCGGCCGTCGGTGAAGAAGTCCGGGCCGGTGTTGCCCTTGTCGGTCGAGGCGTAGGCGAAGCCCCGGGCGAGCACCTGGTCGGAGATGAGGGCGTCCGTGGAGTACTGGCGGCGGGTGCCGGGCGCGCCGGTGACGACGAGCCCGCCGTTCCAGCGGTCCGGCAGCCGGATGACGAACTGCGCGTCGTGGGCCCAGCCGTGCGTGGCGTTGAGCCGCGAGTCGTCGGGGAAGTAGCCGTCGATCTGGACGCCCGGCACCCCCGAGGGGTTGCGGGTCCCCTTCGCGGCGAGACCGGCCTGGTCCGCCATGTCGGTGTACGGCGTGCCTGCGAGCCCCGCGGTCGTCAGGTCCTCCAGACAGGCGGACTGCTGGTGCCCGGCGCCGGGCACGTGGAGCCGGTCCTGACGCGCGCAGTGCGCGGCGGCCCCCGGGTCGGCTCCGGCGGGGGAGGCGGGGGCGAGGAGGGTGATCCCGGCCAGGAACGCGGCGAACAGGGAGACGCCCGGGGACAGGCGCATGGTGGGCCTCCGGTGGGACGGCGGAAAGTGAAGCGGCGCCACATCGTGCGGCGCGCCCCTTCCGCCGGACCATGGTCCGAGAACACATCTCGGACCGCCGCTCCATGGGGTCCGCCTCTTCCGTCACGGGACAGCCCTCGGGTCGTCCCTTCCGGATCACCGGTACTTCGCCTGCGGGACGATGACACCTTCTCCGGCGAAGACTTTCCGGTCGAGTGGGACGGCCCCGTGCCGGACGCGCAGGTGACGCGCCGTTCGTCCGAAGGGAAATGGCACGGTGTAAATGAAGATCCCGGCTTGTCGCCCTATCCGGTGCTCGCTTTCAAGGGTCACGACGACACGCAGAGTCTCCCATTCTTTCTGGAGCACGGGGAGCTTCGGATGGATGGGACCGTCCATGCGGACGGAGGCGATCCTTGTCCCTACCCGTGTCACTACGAACGCACTTCTGTCGACCCTGAAGGATAAGGAGGTGCCTGCGGGCCCACCGGACACTCACCGGCATGTCCTCCGCTCCGGATGACGGGATCCGCAGCCGCGACGAGGAGGGGCCCTAGGCTGCGGGGATGCACATTCCCTCGGTCGACGAGATCCGCGCGCTGCACAGGAAACACGCTCCTCACGAGGAGGCGTTCGCACTCGTCCTGACCCACTGCGAGATCGTGTGGCGGATCGCCGAGCGACTGCTCCCGCGCGTGGGCGGGAACCTCGACCCGGAGCTCGTACGCGCCGGGTGCCTGCTGCACGACATCGGGGTGTACCGCCTGTACGACGCCGAGGGACGCCTCGACGGCCGGAACTACATCCGCCACGGGATCCTGGGACACGAACTCCTGGCGGCCGAAGGACTCCCGGAGGCCGTGTGCAGGTTCTGCTCGTGCCACACGGGTGTCGGGCTGACCGAGGAGGACGTGATCGCGCAGGGGCTGCCGCTGCCGCCGGCCGACTACGTGGCGGTCACGCCGGAGGAACGGCTGGTCATGTACGCGGACAAGTTCCACAGCAAGAGCACGCCGCCGAAGTTCCTCTCCCCGGAGACCTGCACGGTGTCCGTGAGCCGGTTCGGCCAGGACAAGGTCGCGGCCTTCGGGGCGCTGCGCACGGCGTACGGCGACCCGGAGCTCGACGACCTGGCCGCCGCGTACGGGCACGCCCTGACCTGAGGTACGGAGCCCCGGGAGCCGGTGGCGGGAAGCGGGTCCGGCTCAGGCCGGGCGTACGGCCATCGCGTCGAGGCCGTCGAGGAGAGCGGGGAGCCTCTCCCCCCGGGCCACCGGCAGCACCTCGCGCGGCACCTCGTCGAGCAGGACGAACGCCATGTCGCCGGCCCTCGCCACGAACGACCAGCCGGGGCCGTCCGCCCGCAGCAGCGGCGCGCCGGCCTCCGCGCCGGAGGACGACCGCACCCGTCCCAGCGGCGGCGGTTCCTCCAGATAGGCGTGCAGCTCGTCCAGGACCCTCCTGACACCGTCGTACGGCGCGGCCCCGGAGGCCCGGGCGGGCGCGGCGGGCACGGTCGGCGGCGCACCACCGCCGACCGCCGCCCCCGGCTCCGGCGCGCCCTCCGGGGTCGGCTCGTCCTCCGAAGCCGGTGCGTCCTCCGCGTACGTGCCGTCGTCGTTGATCCGGGACCGCCAGGCGGTCCAGTGGAGCGCCACCTGGTCGGCGCCCAGCCGGCGCTGGGCCGGTCCCCACACGTCGCCCGACGGCGGGGTCAGCAGAGCGGGGTCGCCCTCCTCGGGCTCCGGGTCGTGCGGGGCCGGCACCCCCGGGGCGGCGGTGGCCACGGCAAGCGGCCAGCCCGGCAGCCCGGCGACCACGGACCGCTCGTCCGGGGACAGGTCGTAGGCCATGCCGCAGTCCCAGGAGGAGATCGCCACCGCGACCAGTGACACGTCGTCGACGACCACCGTCCACCGCGCCCCCAGACCGTCCTGGCCGAAGACGAGCCCGTAGCCCTCCGGATGCGGCCCCAGTCCCAGCGCCGCACAGGCCGCCGGATAGTCGTCACCGAGCACGCTCGGGAAGCGCGCGGGCGTCAGCAGCGCCGCGGTCAGCACGAACAGCGCGTCCGCGTCGCCGGCCTCCTCGGCGATCGGGTCCGTCCCAGCCACGGCAGCCTCCCCATCCGGTCGTCGGCGCACCTTAACCAGTGAGTAACCCACGCGTCGAGGGTCCCCGCCTCGGAAGTCCCCGCCCGTCCGCCCGGCGTCACGCCGGGTCGTTCCGCAGGCCGAGCAGCGAGCGGGCCACGGTGAGCGGTGGCTCGTTCCGCTCCCGGGCGAGCGCGACGAGGGCCCGGCAGGCCAGTTCGTTCACGCCGAAGGAGAGCGCGCCGGGGGAGACGCGGTTCGCGGCCTCCTCCGCCCGGGCCTGGTCGTCCTCGGCGCACGCGGCCACGTACACCGCCGCCGCCTCGAAGAGGTTGTGTCCCTGCCGGGCGGGCCGCGCGGGCGCCGGCGCGGCCGCGGAGGGCTTCCGGGCGAAGAGGAGGAGTCTGCGGAGTCTTTCCGGTATCTGCGTCACGGCCCGCCGCCTTTCCCGGGCACGACTGCCCGGCAGATCCACCGTAGACAGGGAAGTGCCGGTGCAGAAGAGCGCGTCGGTGCCCGAGGGCCGGGTGCGGGGGGGGCGTCTTTCCGGCAGGGAACGGGACTCCCCGCCGGAAAGACGCCTACTGCGGTTCAGCCCTCGCGGACGGACAGGGCCAGGTACCGCGTGTCCTCGTCGACGTAGTCCACGAGCCGCCAGCCGGCCCCGGCGAGCAGGGGACGAAGCCGGGGCTCGGCGCGCAGGTCGTCCGGTGAGAGGGCACGGCCGTGCCGGGCCGCCAGAGCGGCCCGCCCGATCGGATGGAACAGCGCGAGCCTGCCGCCGGGCCGTACGACACGGGCGAGCTCCCGCAGACCCTCGGCGGGGTTCGCGAGGTGCGAGACGAGTCCCGCGCCGAAGACGGCGTCGAGCGCGCCGTCGCGGACGGGCAGCCGGCCGACGTCGGCGAGGAGCAGTGTCCCGCCGTCCGCGCCGCCGCGCCCGGCCAGGACGGCCCGTTCGAGCATCTCGGGGGTGAGGTCCACCCCGACGACGGTGCCGGAGGGGCCGACGGCGGCGCGGAGCGGCGGAAGCGCACGGCCGGTCCCGCAGCCCGCGTCGAGGACCGAGCCCCCCGGGCGCAGGCCCAGCTCGGCCACGGCGGCGGCGTACGCGGGACCGTCGTCGGGGAACCGGCTGTCCCAGTCGGCGGCGCGGGCACCGAAGAATTCTCGGACGCGTGTGGGGTCGTCGCTCATACGCTCATGATCCCTCACCCGGAGGGGCGGCGGTCCGGCGTGGGTGCCTTCCGGAAGGGCGGCGGCCCGGCACCCGTACCGCCCGGAGGGACGAACGCTCGCCCCGCGCTTTCTGGGTGAGCGTTCGAACTCTGCGCGATCGTTCGGTGGCAGCTATCCGCCACATTCCATCGGCTTTCGAAAAGCGCCCCCGGCACGCCCCCCGATGCGCACTAGCGTCCCCGGGTCATGGGACACCTGGACCACGCCGCCTCCGGCCGGCTCACCCCCGTGCCGGCGTTCGTCCGTGTCGGCCGACTCGTGCCGCCCGCGCGGCTCCCCGACGAAAGAATCCCGAGGGAAGTAACCGATGGCCTACGAGCACTCCGAGAGAACCGGCGTGGACGACGACACGGACGACACCGCCCTCGCCCTGAAGATCCTCGTCGCCGGAGGGTTCGGCGTCGGCAAGACCACCCTCGTCGGCGCGGTCAGTGAGATCCGGCCCCTGCGCACCGAGGAGCGGCTCAGCCGGGCCGGGGAACTCTTCGACGACACCGGCGGCGTGGACCGGAAGACCACCACGACCGTCGCCATGGACTTCGGCCGCGTCACGATCCGCTCCGGGCTCTCGCTCCACCTCTTCGGCACCCCCGGTCAGGACCGGTTCTGGTTCCTGTGGGACGAACTGGCTCGGGGAGCGCTGGGGGCGGTCGTCCTCGCCGACACCCGGCGCCTGGAGGACTGCTTCCCGGCGGTCGACTACTTCGAGCACCGACGGATCCCCTTCGTGGTCGCCGTCAACCGCTTCACGGGCGCGCGTACCCACAGCGCGCACGACGTCTCCCACGCACTCGACCTGGACCGGGGCACGCCCGTCGTGCTGTGCGACGCGCGCGACCGGGACTCGGGGAAGGAGGTGCTGGTCCGCCTGGTCGAGTACGCCGGACGGATGCACACCGCCCGGCTCCTCGACACCGTCGGCTGAGCTGCGGGTGGGGGAGTGGGGCCGGGTGTTCCACCCGTTGGGGCGTTGGGGCGTTGGGGCGTTGGGGCGTTGGGGCGTTGGGGCGTTCGGGCGTTGGGGCGTTCGGGCATTCGGGCATTCGGGCATTCGGACGTTCAGGTCTTCGTCCGTTCTGTCCGGTCCGGTCCTCAGTCAGCGAGGCCGGCTTCGGCGATCACCTTGTCGATCCTCACCCGGACGAGGAGTTCTCCGGGGACGGCGTTGCGCGCGCCGAACTCCTCCGCCCGGTCCTCGCCCATGTAGCGGGCGCCGATACGGGTGGCCCAGTGGCGCAACGCGCCCGGCTCCTCGCTGAGTTCGGAACGTCCGAACAGCGAGACGAAGGAGAACGGCGGGGCCTCGTCGTCGACGCA
The DNA here is from genome assembly GCF_042900925.1 of Streptomyces sp. NPDC012825. Lineage (NCBI taxonomy): Bacteria > Bacillati > Actinomycetota > Actinomycetes > Kitasatosporales > Streptomycetaceae > Streptomyces > Streptomyces sp. NPDC012825. The sequence continues at coordinate 15,082 of NZ_JBIBBZ010000027.1, forward strand.
CAGGGACACCCGTCCGTCGCGGGCGAGGTTGCGGCCCTTCACCGTCGCCTTCCCGGTGTTGAACACGAAGTCGTCGCCGTCGAGCACGAACCAGATCGGCACGACGTGGGGACTGCCGTCGTCGCGGACGGTCGCCAGCTTGCCGGTGCGGGTGCCCGCGGACACGAAGGCCCGCCACTGGTCGTCGGTCATCCTCGTCATGCCCCCATCCTGCGGCACACGCGGGCGTGGTGCAGTGCTTGCCCTGTCCACGACAGTGCGTAAGGCTTGCGCCGACACGCGGACCACGGTGACACGGGGAGCACGGGAATCCGGATCGACGGGGACGCACCACGTAGGGGGAGGACGACTGATGGCGTTGGACAAGGGACTGGACTGGCTCCTGGACGACCTGACGCAGCGGGTCGGACACATACGGCACGCGCTGGTGCTGTCGAACGACGGCCTGGTGACGGGCGCGAGCAGCGGCTTGGTGCGCGAGGACGCCGAGCACCTGGCCGCCGTCTCCTCCGGTCTGCACAGCCTCGCCCGGGGCTCGGGCCGGCACTTCAAGGCGGGCCGGGCACGGCAGACGATGGTGGAGTTCGACGAGGCGCTGCTCTTCGTGACTGCCGCGGGCGAGGGCAGCTGCCTGTGCGTCCTGAGCGCGGCGGAGGCCGACGTCGGCCAAGTGGCGTACGAGATGACACTGCTGGTCAACCGGGTCGGCGAACACCTCGGCGTGGAGGCACGACAGCCCGGCCATCCGGACGACGGCCCGTTCTGACGGTTCGCCCCCGCGCTCCGCCACGCCGTTCCGCCGCGAGTTGTCCACAGGCGGTTGTCCACAGATGGTGCGGGCGTGGTCACTCTGCGTTACGTTCTTTTCGGCGGGTCGGACGGATCCGCGCCACGGAGAGTACGGACACACGGAGTACGGACACACGGGGGAGGGTCGCATGATGACGACGGAGGGCGACGGCAGGACGGCGGACGAAGGGGCGCGCACGGTGACACCGGGGCGGGCCGCGCAGGAACTGGATCTGAAGCGCGACGAGTTCCGGCTCGCGGTCCAGCTCGGTCTGGTGCGGACGGTATCGGTGGGAGAGGGCGGGCGGAGGCGTGTCGAGCGGTGCGAGCTCGACCGGCTCAGGGCCGCGCCGGACTTCCCCGCCGGTCTGCGCGACCGGGTGCGCGCTGTAGGTACGGGGGAGGCCGCCGCGCTCCTCGGGATCACTCCGGACCGGTTCACCAGGCTGGCCCGGACGGGGCACCTCAGCCCGGTGGGGTTCTCCCTGAACCGCTACCGGGCGGTGGTGTGGACGTACCTGGCGGAGGAGGTCGCCGACTTCGGCCGTTCCTGCCCGGCGCTGCTCGCGGGACGGTTGCCGCCGGCGCTCCGCGAGCGCCTGGCCGCGCGTGAGGACCTGCGGCCGAGGAACTGGCGGGCGCGACGGCTCGCCCTGCTGCTCCGCGCCGCCGAGGACCCGTGGGCGCGTGCCGCGGCCGTCGCCTCCCTGCTCGATCCGCTTCAGGTGGCCGAGGTCGTGGACGATCCGTACGAGCGCGCGCACCTCGACCGGTTGCGTCCGCCACCGCCGCCCGGGATGCCGACGCCCGCGGCGGCGCGCGAGATCGCCGAGCGGCTCGCGCGGGCCGACGATCCGGACGAGATCCTCTGGCACCGGCTGAGCCTGGCACTCGCCCTGGACGAGGCGCGGGCCACGTGCCCGGCCCCGTATCCGGGGGAGGTTGCTTCGGTTGTGCCGGCCACATCGGCCACATCGGCCACATCGGTCACCCCGGTCGCCCCGGCCGCGCGGAGGGCAGCCGCTGTGTCTTCAACGCGGTCCGTCCCCGCCCCCGTCCCCACGTCTTCCGTACTGTCCGGAGCGGCGGATCCGTGGGCCTTTCCGGTGACGGTACGCGGCGGCCCACGGGCCCTGTCGGCGCGGTCCCTGCCGTCGGCACCGTCTTCTGCGACGGCGGGGCCCTCCACGGAGGCACCCTCCCTGCCCGAGACGCCGCCGACGGTCCCGCCGCCCCGGGAGAGCGCCCCGGCTGGGCCTCCAATGCTTCCCGCTTCCGCCGAGCGTCCGGCGGCGGCGTCCGGTCGTCAGGCCTCCCGCCGGATCTCCCGGCCGGCCCGCATCCGGCTTCTCGACCGGCTCCGCCGGGGGAGGGCGGGCGGTGAGGCGCGCGCCCGGCGACGGAGGCGTCCCGTGGCGTGGCCCTGATGCCGTGCCCGGCCGGACACGGCATCAGGACGCCGGGACGCCCGGCCGTCGCCGGGATCGCGGGGAGCGCCGGGATCGTCGGATGCGGTCGAGCGCCCGGCGGCCCTCGCGGTGCGGCGGCACCGGAGGGATGCTGGAGGGGTGGCGCGACGAGTGCCCGGCACGAGGAGCGCGAGGTGTCACCGGCGACCGGGGGGCCGTGAGGAGATGAGCGACGTGTACGACCTGCACATCGACACCGACGTCACCGTCCAGCTGAGCGACTGCGGACGGGAGGACGCCCAGGCCGTCTTCGACGTCCTCGACGCGGCCTACCGGCTGGAGGACATGACGGCACCCGGCCCGCAGGCGGCGACGGAACCGTCCCCCACCGTCTGGACGGCCACGTTCGACACGGCCGGGGGAGAGCACCGGCAGGTGTCTCCCGCCCATCTGTCCGCCACGGTCGGCGTCACGCTCACCGGCGGCTACCACGCCGTCGACGAGGTCGAGAAGGTCCTGGCCACCGGCTTCGACGTCCGGTCCCGGCACACCGTCTCCGGCGACCAGGAGCGGGAGGCGCGCCTGCTGCTCGCCTCCCGCTGAGCGGGGGGCGTCTCCCGCCCGGGCCCGTCGCCGTAGGAGACGCGTCGCCGTCAAGAACGCCCCGGGAGGCGCGGACGGGCGCTCCCGGGGTTCCCGCGTGCCCGTGAGCGGTCGCCCGCCCCACCGTCGTCCCCGGTATACACCCTGTGTAGTGTGCATGTTCGGTCGCAGGCCCGCCCTGACCAGGCGACGGCGGCGGCCCTGTCGAACGTCACCGGGGAAAGCGGGTTCCACCATGTTCCGATCCAGGCTGCGCCGACGCGGGGGAACGGTCGTCGCCCTGCTGGCCGCCGCGTCGCTGATGACGACGCTGAGCGGCTGCGGCGTCGACCCGCTCACTCCCCAGGAGGCGCGGGAGAAGGCCGGATCGGACGACAAGCCGGGCGGGACGGGCCGCCGCGTCGACTGCGCCGAGGTCAAGTGCATCGCGCTGACCTTCGACGCGGGGCCGGGCAAGGACACTCCCAGGCTCCTCGACATCCTCAAGGAGAAGCAGGTCCCCGCCACCTTCTTCCTGCTCGGAAGCAAGCACGTCGACCGTTATCCCGAGGTGGTCAGGCGCATCTCCGACGAGGGCCACGAGGTCGCCAACCACACCTGGACCCACCGGATCCTCACGGATCTCGACGCCGCCGAGATCCGTGAGGAGCTGTCGCGCACCCAGGACGCCGTCGAGAGGATCACGGGCCGCAAGCCCACCCTGATGCGCCCGCCGCAGGGCCGTACCGACGGCACCGTGTCCGAGGTCAGCCGGGAACTGGGACTGGCCCAGATCCTGTGGAGCATCACGGCCAAGGACTACTCGACCGACGACTCGGCCCTCATCGAGCAGCGCGTCCTCGAACAGGCGCACGGCGACGGGATCATCCTGCTCCACGACATCTACGACGGCACGGTCCCGGCCGTCCCCCCGATCATCGACGAGCTCAAGCGGCGGGGCTTCACCTTCGTGACCGTGCCGGAGCTCCTCGCCCCCGGGAAGGCGGAGCCCGGCACGGTCTACCGTCCCGAGAAGGACTGACGGCCCACCCGAAATGGGGTGAGTTGTCTCACATCGCCCACCCGGGACCTCTCGGAACGTTCAGGAAAGGTTTACCGTTCATATGTATGTGACGGCGGAGGGGCCCGGTCCCCGAGGTTCCCCCCCGAGAGGTGACCGCCCTTCGCCCGTCACGACGATCGGCCCCGGTTGGAACCCCCCGTCCAACCGGGGCCTTGTCGTTCGGGGTCAGATTCCGGCGGGGGAGGCGGCCGGATGGCGGAGGGCGGATGCCAGCATCAGGCCCGCGCCGCGGACGACGCTGGTCGACGGGTCGTTGGCCAGGCGGATGCGGGCCCGCAGGAGATGGGCCAGCCGGCCGGTCACGTCGAGGCTCAGGGCCCCGCCGCCCGTCACCAGGACACCCCGGCGCAGCGCCCCGCGCGCGGCGCCCGTGCGGTCGCGCCGCCACAGGTCGCCCACCAGGTCGGCGGCCGTCCCGGCGACCGGGTCCGGGGAGCCTCCCGGGTCCGGCAGGTCGTCGAGGCCGACCTCGGCGAGCCGGGCGTCCACGACGCGGCCGTCCACGACGAGCGTGACCTCGGTCAGCTGTGCGCCGAGATCGACCACGAGCAGCGGGCCGTCGCCGGGCGGGGCCGCGTGGGCCGCCGCGGCGCGGGCGCTGTCCACGGCGAAGACCCGCACCGCGCCGAGGCCGTCCGCCATCCGCCTCGCCGCCTCCCGTTCCTCCCGGCCGGCGAGCACCGGATGGGTCAGCATCACGACGGTGTCGTGCCCGTCCCCGCCCGGAGCCCCGGCCGTCAGGCGCCGCAGCAGCCGGAGCTGGGAGTCCGCGTCGGTCACGCGGCCGCGCAGCACCGGACCGCTCGGCACGTCCGCGAAGACACCCGCCCCCGGGGCCCAGGCGCGGGTCCGGGAACTGCCGATGTCGAGGGCGATCCCGCGCACCGGCCGCCCGGCACTCCGGCCGCCGTGTGCTGACCCGAACGATCCCATCGTCTCCGTCGCTTCCGTGCGTTCCTCTCGGACCCGCTGAATGCGAGGCCGACATGGCACCTCACTATGCAGTATCCGTAGAGACAGCGCCATGATGCTTGGAGATCGAAGGGGGTTCGAGGGGAACGGGTCAGCTTTCGGCGCCCAGCCACAGGTCGGGACCGAACACCTCGTAGTGGATGTCGGCCGCGGCGACGCCTCGGCCGAGGAGGTCGCCGCGCACGGCGCGCAGGAAGGGCAGCGGCCCGCAGAGGTACGCGGTCGTGCCCGCCGGCAGGTCGAGCGCCGTGACGTCCGCGCGGCCCGGCCGGACACCGGAGTCGCCCGGCTCCTCGTACCAGAGGTGCAGGGTCCCCTGCGGCAGCGCGTCCACGAGGCGCCGCAGTTCGGCGGCGTGCGCGTGGGACGCGGGCGCGCGGTCGGCGTGCACGACCACGACGGGGCGGGTCGACCCGGTGTCCACGAGGTGGCCGAGCATCGCCAGCATCGGGGTGCCGCCGATCCCGGCGGAAGCGAGCAGCAGGGGGCCGTCGCCCTCGGGCAGGACCAGGTCGCCGAACGGGGCCGACACCTCGACCGCGTCCCCCTCGCGGGCGTGGGCGTGCAGCCAGGACGAGACCTCGCCCGCCGGGTCGCTGGCGACCCGCTTCACCGTGATCCGCCACTGCGGACGCCCGGGGGCGGAGGAGAGGCTGTACTGGCGGATCTGCCGCGCGCCGTCGGGCAGGGCGACCCGGACGCTCACGTACTGACCCGGCCGGAACGCGGCCGTGGGGCTCCCGTCCACGGGGCGCAGGACGAACGAGACCGCGTCGGCCGTCTCGTCCCGCCGCTCGGCGATCTCCATCGACCGCCAGACCTGGCCCTCGGGGACACCGGCCTCCTGGTACAGCCGGGTCTCCACGGCGACGAGGGCGTTGGCCATCAGCCAGTACACCTCGTCCCAGGCGTGCGCGACCTCGGGCGTCACCGCGTCGCCGAGGACCTCCACGATCGCGGCGAAGAGGTGCTCGTGCACGACCTTGTACTGCTCGGAGGTGACCCCGAGCGAGGCGTGCTTGTGCGCGATCCGCGACAGCATCGCGTCCGGGCGCCGGTCCGGGTGCTCCAGCAGGGCCACGGCGAAGGCCGCTATGGAGCCGGCGAGCGCCTGCCGTTGCTCGCCGTTGGCCTGGTTGCCCCGGTTGAACAGGTCGCGCAGGAGCTCGGGGTGGGCGTCGAAGAGACGCCCGTAGAAGCGCTCGGTGATCCGGTCCAGGGCGCCGCCGACGGCGGGCAGGGTGGCGCGGACGACCGGGACGGCCTGCTCGGACAGCATGCGGACTTCCAATCTGGTAAATGATCTACCTATTTAAAGCTGGAAGGAAGCGCGCACCCGGTGGTGCGCGCGGTCAGGGGGTGGGGCGGGGGGAGAGCGAGAGGAGGAGCGGGCCGGTCGGCGAAGACACGAGTTCCGCCACGGTCAGCGGATCGAGCACGCGGTAGAACGCCTCCTGTGCCTCGCGGAGCGCCCCCCGGAGCCGGCAGGCGGACCTGAGCGGGCAGGGCGGGTAGCCCTCGCAGGCGACGACCTCCTCCTCGCCTTCCAGGGTGCGGGTCAGCCAGCCCACCGAAGAGCGCCGGCCCGCCTCCGTCAGGGCGAGGCCGCCGCCGCGTCCGCGGCGCGCCTCGACCACACCGAGGTGCTGGAGTCGGGTGACCACCTTCGCCATGTGGGCGTACGGCACGTCCATCGACTCCGCCACCTCGCGCGTGGTGACGGACTCCTCCTGCGCGGTGACCGCCAGGCGCATCACGGCACGGAGCGCCAGGTCGGTGAACTTCGTCAGCCTCACGGCATGAACGTATCAAAAAGGTATTTCAGATACGTATTAAGGGGGTGTGATGTCGGCGGTGCCTCAGGACAGCACCTTGGCCTTCGCCTTCTCGAACTCCTCCGCCGTGATGGCGCCCTTGTCCTTCAGGTCGGCGAGCCGGGCCAGCTCGTCCGTGGCGCTCGTGCCGTCGCCCCGCGTCCCGGCGGTCTTGCGGATGTAGTCCTGGAACGCGGCCTCGGTGTCCTTCGCCTGTTTGACGTCACGCCGGCTCATTCCCTTGCCGCGGGCGATGACGTAGACCAGCACCCCCAGGTAGGGGAGCAGGATGCAGAAGACCAGCCAGCCGGCCTTGCCCCAGCCGTGCAGGTCGTGGTCCCGGAAGATGTCGGTGATCACCTTGAACAGCAGGAACAGCCACATGATCCAGAGGAAGAACCACAGCATGGTCCAGAAGAGGTCGAGGAGAGGGTAGTCGTCCATTCCCGCACGCTCCGTTCCGGCGCCGGCCGGGGAGGGCCGGACGTGTGCAGCGAGTCTCACCCGGCCGACGCGCTCCCGCACGTCGGGGCGGCCCGCCGTGCGGACCGCCGCCTCCCGTGTCCGGACGGGGACGTGGACCGGGTGCGGCTCAGGCGCCGCGCAGGGCGGCCAGCGCGCGGTCCGCGTGCGCGCTCATCCGCAGCTCGCTGCGCACGACCTCCCGCACCCGCCGGTCCGGGCCGATCACGAACGTCACCCGCTTCGTCGGCGCCAGCGAGAACCCGCGCTTGACGCCGAACCGCTCCCGTACGACACCGTCCGGGTCGGACAGGAGCGGGTACCCGAGGGAGTGCCGCTCGGCGAACTCCTGCTGCCTCTCCACCCCGTCGGAGCTGATCCCGACGGGCAGCGCGCCGACGGCCCGGAACTCGGCCGCCAGGTCGCGGAAATGGCAGGCCTCGGCGGTGCAGCCCGCAGTGAGCGCCGCGGGATAGAAGAAGAGGACGACCGGCCCTTCGGCCAGCAGCCCGGTCAGGGAGCGCGGAGCGCCCGTCTCGTCCGGAAGGCTGAAGTCCTCGACGAGGTCACCGACGTTCATGGAGGTCCGTCCCCGATCCGTTCCGATGCGCCGCCGGAGCCTCCGGCGGCCGGCCGGTGACGTTACCGCAGAGTAGAAGCCCCGGTCACCCGGAAGGCCCCGTCACATGCCCCGCACCGCCTCGGTCACGACCCTTCCCGCCTTCCTCCCCGGCGGCCGTCACGCTCCCCGCGCCGCCTCGGCAGTGGTCCTCCCCGTCTCCCTCTCCGGGGCCCGCGCGGCAGCGGTGCGCCGGTCGAGCACGGCGAGGGCGCGGGCGCCCCAGCGCAGGTTCTCCTCCTCGAAAAACCGGCCCCGCATCAGCGTGAGGTACGGCCCGACGCGCTCCGCCTCGTCCAGGTACGTCTCCTCGTCCCGGCCGGCGAGCATCCGCTCCCGCAGACGGTCGTAGCGGGCGAGCTTCGCCCGGGCCGTCTCCATCCGCCGGGCCACGAACGCGCGGACGGCCGCGGTGTCCCCCTCGTCGCAGGCCTGCACCTGGACCAACAGCTCGTCGCGGACGGCGCTCGGACGCGGGGACGTCGACGTGTAGGCGGCCAGATCCCGCCTGCCCGATTCCGTGAGGCTGAACATCCGCTTGTTGGGACGCCGTTCCTGCTCCACCACCCGGGCCGCGATCAGACCGGCCTCCGCCAGCCGGTCGAGCTCGCGGTAGAGCTGCTGCGGGGTGGCGGCCCAGAAGTTGGCGACGGACACGTCGAAGATCTTGGCCAGGTCGTATCCGGAGGCCTCGCCCTCCAGGAGAGCTGCGAGGACGGCGTGCTTGAGGGACATCCGGACACGCTAGCAGTCCGTTGAATAGTTTCTTCCGCACCTATTCAACGGAAGAAGGATCATCGGACCGGGCGGGGCCGCCCGCTCGTGGGCCCCGGCTTCCTTCACTGGCACGTACGTCCGGCGCCCGCCTAGGCTGGAGGGGAGGGGAAGCCACGGGGGAGCAGATCCGAGGGCAGCGCGATGGACAGCGACACGTTCGTCTACACCACCTACATCCGGACCACCCCCGACGAGCTCTGGAAGGCGCTCACCGACCCGCGGCTCACCCGCCGCTACTGGGGCGTGGCCTTCGAGACGGACTGGTCCCCCGGCGCCCCCATGGTCTGGGAGGAGGGCGGTCGCAGGACCGCCGACCCCGAGCAGGTGGTCCTCGAGGCCGAGCCCGGCCGGCTCCTCTCGTACACCTGGCACACCTTCACCCCGGCCTGGGCGGACGCCGTCGGTCTCGGGCACGACGCGTACGAACGCCTCGCGGCGGAGCCCCGGTCCCGGGTGGCCTTCGCGATCGAACCGTCGGGCGACACGGTCAGGCTGACGGTCACCCACGGCGGCCTGGCACCCGACGGCACCATCAAGGAACTCATCGGCGAAGGCTGGCCCGCACTCGTCTCCAGCCTCAAGTCCCTTCTGGAGACCGGCGAGGAACTCCCGTCGCCACCCCGCTGACCCGGCGCCGATCCGCTGATCCACCGGCCGTCCCGCCGGACCGGCGATCCCGCTGGCCCATTCGAGTCGTCTCGCGCCCGACTCCTCCGCCACGCCCGGTGTCTTGATCATCTTTTTCTCTTCCCATCGGCTTTGATGCCCGGGTCGGCACCGCCCGCCGACACCACCGTGCGAAACGCGAAACGCGAAGGGGGAGAGTGTCCGACGTGTCGTCACGCAGATACGCACGGGGGTGGGGCGCGCTGTCCCTCGCGATCGGTGCCGTCCTCGCCGGCGCGGCGGCCCCCTCGCCCACGGGGCCGGACCCGGCCGCGGACGCCGACCGGGACGTACCCGCCGCCTCGGCCCCGGACTCCACCCCTCCCGCCGTCGTCTTGGTGGACGGCTGCGTGGGCGCCGGAGAACTGTGCGCCGGACCGCACGGTCCCGTTGACCGAGGGCCCCCGCCGCGCCCTCGCCCGCTTGGAGTTCCGTACCGCCGGGGCGCCCGAGGGGGACCGGCTCACCGTCTCCTTCGGACCGGACGACGGCGGTACGTACGGGGTCGGCCGGCCGGTCACCGCCGAGCTCAGCCACCCCGTCCCGGCGGACGACCCCCGCGCCCGCCGGGCCGTCGAACGCGCCTTCGACGTACGGGCCGAGCCGCACGTCGAAGGCTCCTGGTACTGGGCCGGTCCCACCACGCTCCACCACCGGCCCCGGGGCTACTGGCCCGCCCGCGCCACCGTCCGCGTCCACAGCGGCCTCGGGGACCCGGATCACCGACGGCCTGTACGGCGGCCCCTCGCGCCCCCTCACCTTCACCACCGGCGCCCGGATCGAGGCCGTCACCGACGTCGCCGCCCACCGGATGCGCGTGTACCGCGACGGGCGACTGCTCCACATCCTCCCGGTCACCACCGGCAAGGCCGGACACCGCACCCGGAGCGGCACCAAGGTCGTCCCGGGGAAGGAGCCCGTGGTCCGCATGCGGGGCGACTCCATCGGCATCGCCCGGGGCAGCGACGACTTCTACGACCTGAAGGTCCACTGGGCCACCCGGGTGACCTGGAGCGGCGAGTACCTGCACCCGGTCCCCCGGTCCCTCGACGCGCAGGGCAGCGAGGACGTCAGCCACGGCTGCACCGGCATGAGCACCGAGGACGCCGCCTGGCTGTTCCGCACCGTGCGCGAGGAGGACCTCGTCCGGGTCGTCAACGGCCACGGGGAGCCCATGGCCCCCTTCGGCAACGGCTTCGGCGACTGGAACCCGGACCGGGCCGCGTGGCTGCGGGGCAGCGCCTTCGGACCGGATCTCCACCGCCCCGCCGCGGACACCGGACCCGCGGCGGGCGGCCTCGACCCGGCCCTCTGAGCGAACGCCCGTCGGCGCGCCCCCGTCGGCGAACCTCCGCCGCCTACCGGTACTCGACCGTCAGCGTCACCGGCGCGTCCCGGTTCACGAAGAGGTACGCCGTACCGGTCGGCGCCGACGCGAACCCGAGGCGGAACTGGGTCGTCCCGCCCCGGTTCAGGGCCGCGACCGCCTCCGCCGACAGGTCCGTCGACACCGCGCTCCCGGACGAGAACGCGTCGATCCGCGCGCCGCCCGCCACCGTGGCCGGCGCCGACCAGTCCGCCGGCTCGACCGCGCACCCGCCGAAGCAGCCCGTCCGCACGTCCACCAGGAGCCGGTTCCCGGCGGGCGAGGCCCAGGGGTCGCCCGAGCCGCTCGACCGCGTGACGGTCAGCCAGGCCCGGGAGACCTCCTTGCCGGCCGGGATCCGCGAGGTGTCGAAGGAGACCACCGCCCGGTTCACCTTCCCGTCCGTCCCCCGGCCGAGCGCCAGCCCGGACAGATCCTCCAGGGTGCCGACCGCCGCCCCCGAACCGTCCGCCCCGGCCTTCACGTACCCGTCCTCGGCGTCCGTGCTGGACAGCACCGTCCGGTCGGTCGCGGGTGGCGGCGTCGTCCCGGAGCCGCGCAGCGCCCGCACCATCCCCATGATCGCCTCGATCTGCTTCCCGCCGTGCCGGGCGTAGGCCGTGTCACCGAGGTAGCCCCACCAGTTCCAGCAGCCGTTCGGGTTCTCCAGGGTCCCCGTGGCCGCCGCCTGCGGGTACAGCACGATCATGTCGTTGGTGTCGGCGTACTCGTTGAGGTAGGCGCCCTCCACGAACCGGGTCCCGAAGCCCTGGTACGTGTACCCCTGCTTGCAGCCGTGCAGCGCCACGAGCAGGCGGCAGCGCGCCCCGTCGGAGCAGGACCTCGGCACGTACGCGAAGCCCTCCGCCCCCATCGAGACCGCCGAGGCCGAACCGCCGGGCGCGTACGCGTTCTGGTCGAAGCGGATCAGCGAGCCGCCCGTCCCGGAACCGGGCGCCGCGACCGACCCGAGGAGGTGCCCGAGCAGCGCCCCCTCCGCGTCGGTCCCGCACCTGTTCAGGAACGGGGTCTGCGTCACCCCGCAGGAGTTGGGGCCGAGCGGGGTGATCCAGGCGTGTCCCGCCGCCGTGGACCGGTCGTAGAGGACCCGGGCGCCGAACCGCCCGTAGTAGTCGGAGAGCGCGGTCACCACCGGCCGCTTCACCGTGGTGTCCGCCGACCCGCTGAAGACGTACACCGGGTCTCCGGCCAGGTTCGCCACCGGGTCGACCTGCCCCTGCGCCGACCGGTCGCGGGTGGCCTGTTCAAGGGTGGCGAGCTGGAGGTCCTGGACGGTGTCCATGCAGGCGTTGAGCGCCGTGGCGAGCTGGCCCCGGGCGCAGTCGTACGGACCCGAGGCGAACACCGCCGAGCCCTCGAACGTCCCCGAGTACGCCACGTGCAGCTGCGTGGCCATGTACCCGCCGGACGAGACGCCCGCGCTGAACACGGAGCCGATGTCGTACCCCCGGAGCGTGCCGGGCACGGGCGGGGGAGCGGCGGCCCCGGCGGGGGGCGCGGTCGGGAAGAGGGTCGCGGCGGCGCACAGCAGCAGCGCCGCGAGACGGCGTGGCCCGCGCAAGCGGGCGGGACGGGGTGAACGCATGGGGGCTCCCGGGCGGCTCGTTCCTGACGGGGGATCGGCCGGGACGCTACGGCCTCTCCCGAGCCGTCCTCCATGGGTGAGGACGCCACAATCCGGCCCGTCCGCTATGGCGGCCCGTCACCTGGCAGTCGGCGCACGGGCATCCGGCGCGAACTGCGAGAATGGCGCCATGGAGCATCACGGGGAGAGGGACGGCCTGCTGGCCGAGGCGGTCGCGCTGCGCGAGGGGGGCCGCCGGGAGGAGGCCCGCGAGCGGCTCGCCGGGCTCGCCGCCCGCTGGCCGGAGGACCCCGGGGTCGCCTACCAGACGGCCTGGGCGCACGACGTCCTGGGTCGGGAGGCGGAGGCCGTGCCGTACTACGAACGGGCCCTCGCCGACACCACCGGGCGGCTCGCGCCCGACGACCGGCGCGGCGCCCTCCTCGGCCTCGGCAGCACCTACCGGGTGCTCGGCCGGTACGAGGAGGCGGTCGCCCTCCTGACCCGCGCGGTCGGGGAGTTCCCCGAGGACGGCTCCCTGCGCGCCTTCCTCGCGATGGCCCTCTACAACACGGGCCGGCACCACGAGTCGGTCGCCCTGCTGCTGCGCCTGCTCGCCGCGACCAGCGAGGACCCGTCCGTCCGCACGTACCGGGCGGCCGTCGAGCACTACGCGGAGGACCTCGACGCGACCGGGTGACCGGATGGCCGGGAGGCCGGGTGACCGGGTGACCGGGTGCGGAGAGGGCCGGGTCAGTCGTTCACGGCGGTCAGGAGGACCACCGCGTCCTCCAGGGCGGTGAGCCCGTGCCGCTCCTTGGGGATCATGCGGAGCGTGCCCGCCCGCAGCTCCTCCGCCCGGTCGGCCGCCGTCAGGTTCACCCGGCCCCGCAGCACCTGGAGGCTCGCGGCCGGAGGCGCGTTGTGCTCGTCCAGGGACGTGCCCGCCGTCAGGGCGATGACGGTCTGCCGGAGCACTCCGTCGTGCATCACCAGACGGGCGCTCCGCCCGTGCGGTGCGGCGTGGGCCGCGGCCAGGTGCTCGTCGGCGAGGGCGGTGAGGTCCGGCGTCATGTCTCTCCCTGCGGGGTGCGCGGGCGGATACCCCCAGCCTCCCGTCTGACGACGGGGACGCAAGTCGAGGCCGCCGGCCGTGCCCGTGCCACCACCGTGACGAGACCGCCGGCGGCGACGCACGCCCCCGTCGCGAGCAGCGCGGCCCGCCGGCCGTACGCCGCGTACAGCCACGTCCCGACGAGGGAAGCGGCCGCCCCTCCGCCGAAGGTGGCCAGCATGAAGACGGTGTTGACCCGGGCCGCCACCGCCCGGCCGATCCCGAAGATCCTCGTCTGGTTCGCCACCTGGCACGAGCTGACCCCCGCCACCAGCAGGTTCGCCCCGGCCGCCAGGGCCACGGGGGAGTACGGGAGGAGCCCCGCCACCGCGAGGCCGAGCCCCGCGCACACCAGGCCCCCGGCGCTCACGGCCGTCGGCCCGCACCGGTCCGCGAGGCGCCCGGCCACCGCCGAGAGCAGCGCCGCCGGCAGGGTCAGGACCCCGAACAGACCGGCGGTCCCCGGCCCGTACCCCAGCGGCGGAGACGCCAGGCGGAAGGCGAGCACGGCCCAGAAGACGTGAACGCGGCGAAGACACAGGCCCCGAGCGCCGCCGGGATCCGCAGCTCGCGGTGGGCCGCGAGGAGCCGGGGGAGCCCGGCCAGGAGCCTCGCGTACGACCTGCCGCCGCGCTCACCGGGAGCGCCCAGCCGCTCGGGCAGCCGGCGCGGCAGCACGCACAGCAGCGCGGCCGTCGCCACGGCGGCGACCGCGTACGCCGCCCGCCACGTGCCGGTCGCGTCGGCGACGGCCCCCGGGACCGTACGCGACAGGGTGGAGCCCAGGGTGAGGCCGAGGCCCACCAGACCCACGATCCGCCCCCGCCGCCCCGGGCCCGCGAGCACCGCCGCCACCGGGGTGAGGATCTGCGGCAGCACCGTCGTCGTGGAGAGCGCGAGCGTCGCGAGCGCGAGGGTGACGACGCCGGGCGCCGCGGACGCCCTCCTCGCCGCGCACCCCGGCTGCGAGGTCACCGTCCGCGAGGTCCCTCTCGACGGCGGGGTCCGGGCCCTGCTCGACGGCGCGCCCGACGTGCGGCTCGCCACCCTCCCCGTCCGCGAGCCGGGACTCACCACCGGCCCGGTCGTCCTGCGCGACGACCGGGTCCTGCTGCTTCCCGCCGCCCACCCCCTGGCCGGCCGTCCCTCCCTCGGCCCGGAGGACCTCGCCGGCCTGCCCCTGATCACCACCGGGGGCGCCAACCCCCGGTACCGGCTCGACCACCACTACCCGCGCCGCACCCCCTCCGGAGCCCCCGTCGGCCGGGGTCCGGCCGCCGCCACCTGGCAGGAGGCCCTCTCCCACGTGTCCGCCGGACGGGGCGTCACCCCCGGTGCGGCCCGCGGCGCCCGCTACCATCCCCGGCCGGGCATCGCCTACGTACCCCTGCGCGACGCCCCGCCCCTCGAATACGCCCTGGTCCGGCCCACGGCCGCCGACTCCGCCCTGCTCAGGGCCTTCGTGACGGCGGTCGCCGCGCCGGAAGCCGCCCGCCCGCGCCGGGACCCTCCTCCCGGGTGACGAGGGCTCCCCTCAGGTGGTCGTACGCCACGTGCGCGTGCAGCCGGACACCGGTGACGAGGGCGGAGTCGTCGGCGTAGAAGCCGGGATTGTGGTTGGTCACCAGACCGCGCCCGCCCTCCACGGGGACCGGCCGGCCCGACGCGTCCAGGGCCGCGTCCTGGACGCCGAGCGTCACGTACAGGCCGCCGAACCGCTTCACGAACTCGGAGACGTCGTCGTACCCGAGCGTCCCGCCCGTCTCCACCACGCGCCCCTCGCCGGCCACCCGGCGGAAGGTCGGAAGTCCGGCCGCCACCCACGGCCCGCTGTTGTGCACGGGCGGCACGGGCTGGAGGTACTCCGCCGTGGCCGTCGCCCCGTACGCCGCCGCCGAGTGCTCCACGAGCGTCGTCAGCCTCCTCCGTACCTCCGCCATGTCCGACTCGACGGCGGTGCGGATCGTGCCCCACAGCGTCACCGTCTCCCCGACGATGTTGAAACGGCCGACGTCCTCCACGTGCCCGATGGAGACCGTGACCGGGTCGAAGGCCGAGACCTGCCGGTACAGCTGCCCGATGCCCGTCAGGATCGCACCGGCCGCCGGCATCGGATCGACGCCCTGCCAGGGCGTGGAGCCGTGCGTCTGCCGACCGGTGACGACGATCCGGACGAGCGTGGACGCGCCGTACTGGTTGCCGACCCTGTACCCCACGTACCCCACCGGGTACGGCGTCACGTGCAGCCCGAAGACCATCGTCGGCACCGGATCGGCGAAGGCGCCCGCCTCGACCATCGCCCGCGCCCCGCCCTCCTCGGTCACCGGCGGCCCCTCCTCGGCGGGCTGGAAGACGAACAGGACGGTCCCCGGCAACCGGTCGCGGACCTCGGAGAGGACCGTCGCCGCGCCGAGCAGCATCGCCGTGTGGCAGTCGTGGCCGCAGGCGTGCGACACCGGGAACGGGCCGCCCGGATAGTCGGCGTCCACCACCTCGGAGGCGAAGTCCGCCCCGCACAGGTCCCGCACCGGCAGGGCGTCCATGTCCGCCCGCAGCGCCACGACCCGCCCGCCCGCCGCTCCACCGCGCAGGACTCCCACGACCCCGTGGCCCGCGACGCCCGTACGGACCTCGTCGAGACCGAGGGCGCGCAGGTGGTCCGCCACCAGACGGGCCGTGTTCACCTCCCGGTTGGACAGCTCCGGGTGCCGGTGCAGACGGCGCCGCCAGGCCACCACCCGCTCCTCGACCCCGGCCGCCCGCGCGTCCAGTTCGCCGTGCACCGCCTCGCTGTCCAAGGGGACGCCTCCCTCTCGCTGTGGCGAACGCCGTGGCCCGGCCGTCGCCCTCCGGGAAACCGTGCTCCCCCAGCCTGTCACCGGGAGGCCGGGGGAGCACGGCGGGGGAGCCGGTCCGACCGGCGCGTCAGACCGCCGCGTCCGGGCCGCTCCGTCCGATGATCGACGCCGTGTCCAGGCCCGCCGGGAGCGTGCCGAAGGCCAGGCCCCGGTCGCCGTCGAGCCGCGAGGCGCAGAACGCGTCCGCCACCGCCGGATTCCCGTGCCGGACCAGCAGCGAGCCCTGGAGCACGAGCGCGAGCCGCTCCACGAGCCGCCGCGCCCCGTACGCCGCCGCGTCCGGGTCCCCGAGCCCCGCCAGCTCCTTGCGGAGCCCGGCGACCGCCGCGTCCAGGCGCCGGTCGGCGCCCGCGCCCCGGTCGACCTCCGCGAAGAACGCCTCCACCGCCTGCGGCTGACGGGCCATCGCCCGCAGCACGTCGAGCGCGGCCACGTTCCCCGACCCCTCCCAGATCGAGGGCAGCGGCGACTCCCGGTAGAGCCTCGGCAGGCCCGAGTCCTCCACGTAGCCGTTGCCGCCCAGGCACTCCAGGGCCTCGGCCGCGTGCGCGGGCGCCCGCTTGCACACCCAGTACTTGGTGACCGCGAGCCCGAGCCGCCGCAGCTGCTCCTCCTCCGCGTCGCCGCGCGCCGCCCGGTCCACCGCCCCGGCGAGCCGCAGCGCCGCCAGCGTGGCCGCTTCCGCCTCCACCGCCAGGTCGGCCAGGACGTTCCGCATCAGCGGCTGGTCGACGAGCCGCGCCCCGAACGCCCGGCGGTGCGTGGCGTGGTGGACGGCGTGCACGAGCCCGAGGCGCATCCCGGCCGCCGAGCTGATCGCGCAGTCGAGCCGCGTCATGTTGACCATCCGGATGATGGTCGCCACCCCGCGCCCCTCCTCGCCGACCAGCCTGCCGAGGGCGCCCTCGTACTCGATCTCGGAGGAGGCGTTCGACCGGTTGCCCAGCTTGTCCTTCAGGCGCTGGAGGCGGATCTCGTTGCGGGTGCCGTCGGGCAGGACGCGCGGCACCAGGAAGCAGGAGAGCCCGCCGGGCGCCTGCGCGAGGGTGAGGAAGACGTCGGACATGGGGGCCGAGGTGAACCACTTGTGACCGGTCAGCGCGTACAGACCGGGCTCGCCCGCCGGGACCGCCCGGGTCGTGTTCGCCCGGACGTCCGAACCGCCCTGCTTCTCGGTCATCGACATCCCGGCGATGATCCCGCGCTTCTCCGTCGGCACCCGCAGGCCGAAGTCGTACGACGGGGAGGTGAGCAGCGGCTCGTACACCTCGGCAAGGTCCGGCTGGACGCGCAGCGCGGGCACGGCGGCGTACGTCATCGAGACCGGGCACAGATGTCCGGCGTCGGCCTGCCCCCACACGAACACCTTCGCCGCGCGCGCCACATGGGCGCCGGGCCGCTCGTCGCGCCAGGGCGCGCCGTGCAGCCCGTGCCGCACGGCCACGTCCATCAGGGAGTGCCAGTACGGGTGGAACTCGACCTCGTCGACGCGGTGGCCGTGCCGGTCGTGCGTGTGCAGGACGGGGGAGTGGCGCTCGGCGAGCCGCCCCCACTCCTGGGCCTCGGCGCCGCCCGCCCGTACGCCCAGCTCGCGGACCTCCGTCTCGGCCCAGCCGGCGCCCTCCCGGTGCAGCGCCTCCAGGAGGGCGGGGTCGGCGGAGACGTCGTGACCGGTCAGCGGGGGGACCTGGTTGGTGACCTCATGCGTGGTCGGCATCGGGGACTCCCAGTGCTCGCAGGGTGAAGGTGACGAGTGCGGGTACGGTGCCGGGTCCGACGGACCCCTCCGCCAGCGGACCGACGAGTGCCTCGGCGCCCGCCCCGACCAGCGCCGAGGCCGTCAGGACGGGGTCCTGGGGCGGCAGCTCGCCCGAGCGGACGCCCTCCTCGACGCGGGCGGCGAACACGTCCCGGAACGCGCGCCGGAAGACGAGCCGCTCCGCGTCCACGGCCGGGTCGACGGGCTCGGCGAGCAGCGCGTAGGCGAGGCGCGGCGACTTCAGGGCGCGCAGGGCGAAGGTCTCGACGACGGCGACCACCCGCTCGGCGGCCGAACGGTGTCCGGGGTGCCCGGCCGCCTCGGAGACGGCCGCGACCTCCCGGCCCACCACGGTCCGGAAGAGCTCGACGGCGAGCTCGGACTTGCCGTCGAAGTGGCGGTACACACTGCCCGTGGCGATCCCCGCCCGGGCGGCGACGGCCGCCACGGTGCACCCCGCGTAGCCCTGCTCGGCGAGCAGTCCGAGGGCCGCCTCGACGACGGAGGCGCGCTGGGCGTCGAGCCGGGCCTGGACGGCGGGGGTGCGGCGGTAGGGCATGGAAGGAGTGAAGCAGTGATTCACTGCTTCATCAAGGGTCCGGACGGGCGCCGACGAACGGACTGCCCCGCCGTCCTCCGGAGGACGGCGGGGCAGTGGGGCCGGGGCGGCGGGACGGCGTCAGCCGGTGAAGACCTCGGTCAGGGACCAGATCGCGAGCCCCGCCATGCACACGCCGCCGACGCGCTGGACGGTCTTGAGGGGGACGCGCTTCGCGATGAAGCGGCCCGCGACCAGGGCGAGGGCGGAGACGCTCGTCAGGGCGGCGAACGCGCCGATCGCCGTCGACCAGGTGCCGTTGGTGGCGGCCAGGTTGGCGGTGGTGATCTGGGTCAGGTCGCCCCACTCGCTGATGAACACGGCCGTGAAGGCGGTCGAGAAGACGGGCCAGAAGCCGGTGACCGTACGGCCGCCCGTGTCGTCGTCCTCGTCGTCGTCCCCGCCGCGCAGCAGCATGAAGGCGCCGAAGGCGAACAGGAGCGCCGAGACGAGTTTGACGATCCAGCCCGGGAGCAGCCCGAGCAGGCTGCCGGCGCCCACCGCGATGGCGACGTGTGCCAGGAAGGCGGTGGAGGTGCCGATCCACACGTACAGGGGACGCATGCGCGTGCCCATGGCGAGGGACGCGAACATCGTCTTGTCGGGAAGCTCGGCGAGGAAGATCAGCCCGAAGGCGGTGAGGATCGCCAAGGGGTCGAGGTGCATACCGGGGCTCTCTGCTCGGTCCGGGCCTCCGGGCCCCGCACGACACCTCGGTGGGCGGCGGGAGGACCACTCGGCCCGGCATGACGGACCACGCCCACGGATGCGCGGACGCGGTTGATGCCTGGCCGAAGGTCTCGCCCGTCCACGTCGTCCGTGGACCCGGCCACCGGGAACCCGGGGGTTCCAGTGTGTCGACGACCGGTTCTCAGGGCTACTCCCCTTCGCTGCGGCCCAGTGTAACGGACCCGGATGTCAGAGTTGGTAGACAGTGTCTACTGAACCCTGGTAGACAGCGTCCATGCACAAGGACCACGAGGGTGACGAGGAACGCGGCCGGGGAGACGGCGGACCGCGCGACGACCGCGCGGGCGACGGCGAAACGGCCGGTGGGCAGCGCGGCGGCGGTACGGATGACGGGCCGCGCGACGGTCGCGAGGACGGCGGGCTGCGCGGGCGGCTCGTCCGGGTCGGCGTCGAGCTCGTCGACGCCGAGGGCGCCCAGGCCCTCTCGTTGCGCGAGATCGCCCGCCGCGCCGGCGTCTCCCACGGCGCTCCCCGCCGCCACTTCCCCACCCACCTCGACCTCTTGTCGGCCATCGCCCGACAGGGCTTCGCCGAACTGGCCGCCCGTGTCGCCGCCGAGGACCGCGAGAACGCCGGGCCGCGCGAGCGGATCACGCTCCTCGCCCGCGTCTACCTCGACTACGCCGGGTCGCGGCGCGGCATGTACGAGCTGATGTTCCGGCACGACCTGCTGGAGAGCGGGAGGCTCGGACTGCGCGAGACGAGCCTGCCGCTCTTCGCCCGGCTCACCGAACTGGTCGCCCGCGTCCGCCCCGGCGCCGACCCCGTCGTCGTCGCGGGCGCCCTGTGGGCCAATCTGCACGGCATCGCCCAGCTCCGGCACTGGGGCAGCCTCCGGCTCGCGACCGGGAGCGCCGACCCCGCCCCGCTGCTCGCGGCCGCCCTCGACGCCCACCTCGGACCCGCGGGGCCGACCGCGTGAACCGGCGGCGCGCTCCCGTTCCCACCCCTGCCCCCGTCCTCACCCGCGCTCCCGTCCCCGTTCTCGTCCTCGCGTGCAGCGTCGTCGGAGCCGCCGTCGTCGCCCTCGACGGCACGGTCCTGACCGTGGCCCAACCCGCCCTCCAGCGCGACCTGCACGCCGACGTCGGCCAGGTCCAGTGGACCAGCACCGGCTACCTCGTGGCCGTCGCGAGCCTCCTGGTCTTCGCGGGCCGCCTCGGCGACCGCTACGGTCACCGCCGGGTCTTCGCCGTCGGCGCCCTCGGCTTCGCCGCGGCCTCCGCCGGTGTCGCCCTGGCTCCAGGGATCGAAGCCGTGATCGCACTGCGCGTGCTCCAGGGGGTGTCCGGGGCGCTGCTCCAACCCGCCACCCTCGGCATGCTGCGCACGGCCTTCCCGCCCGACCGGCTCGCGGCCCCGATCGCCGTCCGCACCGCCGTGATCGGTCTCGCGGCCGCCGCCGGACCGCTCGTGGGCGGCGCGCTGGTCTCCGCGTACGGCTGGCGCTCCGTCTTCCTCCTGAGCGTCCCGCCGACCCTCGCCATCGGCCTCCTCGCCCTCGCGACCCGGGAGCCGCGCTCCGAGGAGGCGGAAGCCGAAACCCGCGACCGGGCGGTTCACCGCCGGGCGATCCACGGCCAGGCAGCCCGCGACCGGACACCCCATGACCCGACAGCCTCCGGCCCCGTCGCGCTCGATCCCCTCGGCGCCCTGCTGCTCGCCGTGTCCCTCGGGCTGCTGGTCCACGGGCTCGCCGAGACCGCCCGCCCCGGCGGTGCCGGGCCCGGCGCGCTCGCGTGTGCCGGGGCGGCCGTCGCCGCGGTCGCCCTCGCCCGGCACGAACGCCGCGCCGCACGCCCCCTGCTGCCCCCGGAGCTGCTCCGGAACGTGCCCGTCGTCGCGGGGGTCGCCGCGCTCCTCGCCGCCTCGGCGGCCCTCTTCGGCTCGCTGTTCGTGGCGACGTACTTCCTCCAGGACGTCCAGCGACTCGACCCCCTCGCCTGTGCGCTGCGCGTCCTGCCGCTCGCCCTCCTCATGGTGCTCGGCGCACCCCTCTGCCCACCTCTCCAGCGCCGTTTCGGCCCCCGCCGCACGGCGACGGCCGGCGCCGTCCTGCTCACGCTCGGCGTCCTGTTCTTCTCCCGCCTGGACACCACGGCCGGCGCCCTCTCCGTCGGCGGCTGTTCCGCCCTCCTCGGCGCAGGCTTCGTCACGCTCATGGTCACCGCCACCTCCGTCGTCGTGCACCGCGCCCCCGAAACCCACGCCGGAGTCGCCGGAGGCCTCCAGCAGACCGCGATGAACGTCGGCCCGGCGCTCGGCGTCGCCACCGCGGCCCTCCTGCTCGCCCTCGTACCGGACGGAGGATTCGTACCGGCCCGGGGCGCCGCGCTCCCGGCCCTGACGGTGGTCGCCGCCCTCGCGCTGCCCGCCGCCCTCGCCCTGCCCGGCACCGCCCGCCGGGGGACACGCCCGGAGCCCCGGCCGCCCCGGCCCGGTCGACGGTCCTGCGTACGATCATGAAATGCCCACAGCCGGTTCCCGAAGCCGTACAGGCACGGCGGCACGCGCCCAGTTCGTCATCGGCCGGACCCTGCCCTTCCTGGTCCTGCTCCTGACGGCCCTCGCCGATCTGCTCACTCCCGACCAGGAGCGCTTCGACCGCCTCCTGGTCGCCGCGCCCCCGCTCGCCGCCGTCACCTGGGGCGTGCGCGGGACGATCGGCATCGGGCTGCTCGCGATGGCGGTCCGCGTGCTGCTCGCCTTCGACCGGGGCGGGGACCCCCTGTCGGAGTCCTTCGCCAGCGAGACCGTCCTCGCCGTCGTGACCGCCGCCTCGGCCTGGGCCAGCAGGGTCCGCACCCGCCGCGAACAGGACCTGCGCGAACTCACCGCCGTCGCCGAGGTCGTCCAGCGGGTCGTGCTGCGCCCCCTGCCCCACCGCCTCGGCCGGTTCGAACTCCACCTGCTGTACGTGGCGGCCGCGGCCAAGGCGCAGGTCGGCGGCGACTTCTACGAGGCCGCCCGGATCCCCGGGGCCGTGCGCGTCATGCTCGGAGACGTCCAGGGCATGGGCCTCGGCGCCGTCGAGACCGCCTCCGTCCTGCTCGGCGCGTTCCGCGCCGCCGTCCACGACGCCCCGGACCTCGCCGCCCTCGCGGACCGGCTCGACGAGGGCCTCGCCCGCCACGACCCCCGCGACCCCGCCTCCGACGCGGCGGAACGCTTCGCCACCGTCGTCCTCGTGGAACTCCCCGACGACCGGGACGTCGCACGGTTCCTCAGCCTCGGCCACCCCACCCCGTTGCTCCAGCACGGGAACGAGGTGAGGGGCGTGCGCTTCGCCGCACCCTCGCTGCCCGTCAACCTCACGGGCCTCGCCGACAGCCGCCACCGGATCGAGGAGGTTCTCTTCGGCCCAGGGGACCGGATGCTCCTCTACACCGACGGCGTCAGCGAGGCCCGCGACCGGAACGGCGTCTTCTACCCGGTGGAGACCCGCATGCGGGAGTGGAGCGGCGAACCCGCCCCGGAGTTCCTGGCCCGTCTCCACCGTGACCTCGCCGCCCACAGCGCCGGAGGCCTCGGCGACGACGTGGCCGCCCTCCTGGTGGTCCGCCCCGCCGACGCCCCTTGAGCGCCGGACAGACTCCCCGGGGGTCCGGCGTCACGCCACCGGGGCGAGTCCCAGGTGCTCCCGGAGCGTCGTCCCCGTGTACGCGGTCCGGTACACGCCCCGTTCCTGGAGCTCCGGAACGAGCAGCTCCACGATGTCGTCGAGGCCGTCCGGCACCAGGTACGGCGAGACGTTGAAACCGTCCAGCGCCCCGTGCCGCACGAACCGCGCGAACTTCTCCGCGAGCCCGGCCGGAGTGCCGACGTGCCCGCGCTGCGGGCCCAGCTCGATCACCGTCTCGCGCAGCGACCAGCCGTTGGCATCGGCCTTCGCCCGCCACTCGGCCACCACCGCCCGGGGATCGTCCACCCAGCGCGTCCCGAACTTCCCCTGGTACTCGGCGACCACCGGCTCCTCGGCGGGCAGCGGCCCGTCGGCGTCCCGCCCGGACAGGTCGAAGCCCCACAGCCGGCTCGCGATCCCCAGCGCCACCGCCGGCGTGACCTGTTCGAGGCGCACCCAGCGGGCCTTCTCCTCCGCCTCCTTCTCGGTCGCCCCGATGACGATCTCCGTGCCCGGCAGGATCCGCAGCGCGTCCTCGGCCCGGCCCGCCGCCCGCAGCCGCCGCCGGATGTCCTCGGCGAAGGCGAAGGCGTCGTCGAAGTCCGTACCGTGGGCCGAGAAGATGACGTCCGCGTTGCGGGCCGCGAAGTCCCGGCCGTCCCCCGAGTCGCCTGCCTGGAAGATCACCGGATGGCCCTGGGCACTGCGCGGCAGGGTCGGCGCCAGGTCGACGTCGAAGTGGGCGCCCTCCGTCCGTACGCGCCCCACCGCCCCCGGCACCGACCAGGAGCGGGCCTCGGCGGAGTCCGCCACCGCGTCCTCCGTCCAGCCGTTCCACACGGCGCGCGCGACGGACAGGAACTCCTCGGCGCGCCGGTAGCGGTCCGCGTGGTCGAGGAACCCGCCGCGGCGGAAGTTCTCACCGGTCCAGGCGTTGTGCGTGGTCACCACGTTCCAGCCGGCCCGGCCGCCGGAGAGCAGATCGAGGCCGGCGAGCCGCCGGGCGAGGTCGCCCGGCTCGTTGAAGGTGGTGTTGGAGGTGGAGACGAGCCCGATCCGCTCGGTCGCGGCGGCGAGCGCCGACAACTGGGTGATCGAGTCGGGCCGGCCCGCCACGTCCAGCTCGTGGACGCCTCCCTCCGACTCGCGCAGCCGCAGTCCGTCGCCGAGGAAGAAGGCGTCGAACAAACCGCGTTCGGCGGCCCTGGCCACCCGCAGGAAGGAGGCCGGGTCGATCTGGGAGCCGCTGGACGGGTCCGACCAGATCGTCCAGTGGTTGACCCCCTGGAAGAACACCCCGAAGTGCAGCTGCGCGTCCGGGCGCGGGACGTCGTTCGGGTCGGTGCGGGTCATCGGGTCTCCTCCGGAACGGGCGTGGCGGTGGCGCCGGCGGTCGAGAAGCGGCTGAGGGGCCGGGGGAGGCCCAGCGAGGTGCGGAGGGTGGCGCCCGGCAGAGGCCGGGCCGCGAGCCGCCGCACGAACAGCTCGGGCAGGACGAACCGGGAGAGCACGTCGAGGTCCTCGTCGAGGACGAGCGGACGCAGCCGCACCCCGTCGACGTACCGGCCGAGTTCCGTGAGCAGTTCCACCAGACCGGCGGCCGGACCGGTGTACCGCAGCCGGCCGGCACGGTTCTCCCACGGCGCGTACCGCTCCAGGTCGGCGATCCGCTCCCGCGCCGTCTCGCGCGGGGTGTCGAGGGCCAGCTCGACCTCGGCGAAGACGAGCGGCGCGCCGGCCGCCGAGGCCGCCGCGCCCGCCTCGGCCGGGGTGGAACCGCCGACGAGGGCCACGTCGGTCAGCTCCGCCGGGACGAGACCGGCGGGGGCCAGGACCACGGGCCGGCCCTGCGGCGGGCGCGGCACGATCGACGGGCCCTTCACGGAGTACGTCTCGCCCGCGAAGTCCACGTAGTGCAGCCGGGACCGGTCCAGGTAGCGGCTGGTGGCCACCGACCGGATCACCGCGTCGTCCTCCCACGAGTCCCACAGGTCCCGTACGACCCGGAGGCCGTCACGGGCCTCACGGGCGATCGCGTCGGCACCCTCGACGGCCGGCCGTCCCCAGGCGCGCGCGGCGGCCGGGTCCTCCTCGGTCCCCACCACCCAGCCGGCCCGGCCGGCCGAGACGTGGTCGAGCGAGGCGATCTGCGAGGAGACGTGGAACGGCTCGGCGTACGTGGTCGCCAGGACGGGGGCGATGCCGAGGACGCTCGTCGACGCGGCCGCGAACGCGGCCCGTTCCACCGCCCCGATCCGGCCCACCGGGCCGGTGCCGTCGGCGGAACCGGGCGGCAGGATCGAGTCCTCCAGGGTGATCAGGGTGAACCCGGCGTTCTCGGCGGCGGCGGCGGTCCGGGCGAGCCGGCGCGGGCTCAGCAGCTCGCCGGGGGTGTGCGCGGCGCGGCGCCATGCGGCGGGATGGGCACCGTCGCCGTCGATCTCGACGGCCAGGTGCAGGGCGGGGCGGGGCATGGGAGTCCTTCCGAACGGCGGGGACGCACGGCGGCACGGCAGCGGCGCGGGGCACGGCTGCGTGGGACCGGGCGACGGAGCGTCACGGGACGCGCGGACCCGGGCGCGACGGGACCACCGCGACGTCCCTCGCCGGGTGGGCGACGGGACGCGCGGGCCCGTGGAGCGGGGTCAGACGCGCGGCGAAGGACAGATGGCGGACGCGGTGCGGCAGAAGTCGACGTGCCGACGGCAGACGAGCCGGGCACCCACCCGGGCCGGGGCGTACGGCGCCGTGGTCGCTGTGAGCACGCGCGCCTCCCCCGGGTCCCGGTCCCGCCCGGACGCGGGCGGGGACTCCTCACCTTAGGCAGGCGCCCTTCCGCGCTGTCAAGGTCGTCTCGCCGCACGGATCCCCCGGTCGGCCGGCGCGCCAGGACGGAGTCGGGGGAGGGGAGTTGAGAGGTCGTCGGAGACCGGGACCCGTGTGCACCGGACACCGGCACCCGTCGGCGGCGGCACGGGAACCGGCGGGCGGCGGCACGGATACTCGTGGGTGACGGGACGGGTCCCGTCTCAGACCCGAGGTTGATCGAAAGTGAGCCCACGGACGGACGTGCGGCGCCGTCCCCGGCGCCTACCGTTCCCGCATGACTCGACTCACCAGGGCCGTCGCGGCCACCGTTCTCACCTGTTCCCTGGCCTTGACGGCCGGAGTCGCCACCGCGGCCGTTCCCGACGTCCCCGCCCCCGGCGCGCGCACGGCGGTCGCGCAGCCGGCACGGCCCGCCGTCCTCCCCGCGCCCACCGGACCGCACACCGTCGGCAGTACGGTCCTACCGCTGGTCGACCGGTCCCGTACCGACCCCTGGGTGCCCACCGCCGACGGGCGGGCGCTCATGGTCACGCTCCACTACCCGGCCGCGCGCTCCGGCGGCGGCCCCGCCCCGTACGCCACCCGGGAGGAGGCACGGCTGCTCGCCGAGCAGCTCGGGCCCGGCGTCTCCGGCGACGTGCTCGCCCGGACGCGCACCCACAGCGGGGCCGACGCCCGGCCGGCACCGGGCCGCCACCCCCTGGTGCTGCTGTCCCCGGGCTTCAGCGTCTCCCGCTGGACACTCACCGCTCTCGCCGAGGACCTCGCCTCGCGCGGCTACGTCGTCGCCTCCGTCGACCACGCCTACGAGTCGTACGGGATCAGCCTCCCCGGGGGCCGCACCCTCACCTGCGTCGCCTGCACGGCCCTCGACGAGGGCGGGGTGCACGGAAGCGTGGTCACCTCGACCCGCGCCGCCGACATGAAATACGTCCTGGACCGGCTCGTCGGCCCCCGGTCCGTCTGGCGGTACGCCGACGTGATCGACGCGCGCCGGATCGGCATGGCGGGCCACTCCATCGGAGGGGCGAGCGCGGCCACCGCGATGGTGGCCGACCGGCGCATCGACGCCGGGATCAACATGGACGGCGCCTTCTGGGAGGACCTTCCTGCGGAGGGACTGCGGGGCCGTCCGTTCATGATGCTCGGCACCCACGACGAGACCCACCTGCCCGGCGGGACCGACGCCAGCTGGGACCGGACGTGGTCCGCGCTCGACGGCTGGAAGCGCTGGATCACACTGACCGGATCGGACCACTTCTCCTTCTCGGACGGCCCCGTGATCTCACGTCACTTCGGCCTGCCCGAGACGGAGCTGCCCGCCGACCGGGCCGTCGCCCTCACCCGGACGTACGTCTCCGCCTTCTTCGACCGGCACCTGCGCGGTCTCGCGCGACCGGTCCTGGACGGCCCGTCCACGGCCGACCCGGAGGCGCACTTCCAGAACCCCTGACCGGACGGTACGAAGGGCGGCGGCGTTTTCAGGAGTGGTACGGAACGTTCGCCGCCGCCCAGTCGGCCAGCACCCGCGCGCACCCGGCGACCGATTCGCGCCAGGTGCGCGCGGCGCCCTCGCCCGCCTCGTCGCTGACGTGCTTCACGAGGCGCAGCGGCACCCCGGCGACCGCGGCGACGTGGGCGAGGGCGTACCCCTCCATGTCGACGAGGGCCGCCTGCTCCGCGAGCCGGGCACGGGCGACCTCGTCCGAGATGAAGGTGTCGCCGGTGGCCAGGACCATGTCACCGCCGTCCGGCAGCGTCAGCGGCGCCCCGTACGACTCGCCCGTCAGCATCGCGAGCAGCCGGCCGTCGAAGTCGTGCTGCACCACGGTGCCGACGACGTGCGTCCCGATCAGGCCCGGCCGCAGCGCTCCGGCGGTTCCCAGGTTCACGATCCCGGACGGCCGGGGCCCCCGGCCGAGCACGGTCGCCAGCGCGGTCGCGGCGTTCACCTTGCCCATGCCGGTGAGCAGCACCGGAAGCCCCGTGTCGAGGAACTGAGCCTCTTCTTTGACGGCGAGTACCAGCAGGGGGCGGTCGCCCGTGATCTCTCCCAAGAGTTCCATGGAGGTCACGCTAGTTCGGCGACCCGCCCGCCGTACAACCGGGAGCGCCCCGAAGCCGCCCGCCCCGTGGGACGGGGCCGAGGGCCGGACCACACCCGATCACACCCTCCCCGCACCGTGACACAGAGTCACTTCCCTCCCACGCGCCGCCGCGCCGCACGATCGCGAGGACCTCCCCGATGGCCTGTTCCGCATGTCGGCCGGATTCTTTCGGCAGGACGCTTGTGCGCGGACCCGGCGCCCGGCACGCTCCTCGTATGAACACGGCCAGGCATGCCAGTGAACGTCTGATGAGCTGGCCCTCGCTGACCCCCGGCCGTACCCACTGCGGCGCCGAGGTCGGACTGGGCACCGCGACGCAGGAGATCGTGCACTTCCACGGTGAGCACGAGGCCGACGTCCATCTCACCCGCGCCATGATCGCCAAACTGCGCCCGGCCCTCCTCGGATCGAGCGCCGTCCGTCTGCGCGCCGGATCCGGGTGGGTGACGGTCCGTCTGGACATGGGGTCCGACATCGACCTCCTCGCCACCCTGGTGAGCGCCGCCCTCCAGGCCAGCGGTGTCCCCGACACCGTCCCGGACGGCTGCACCCGCACTCGCCCGGTCCCCGGCATCCGCTGAGCCCGACTCCGCCGAACCACGCCGGAAGGCGTCGCGCCCGCGCGGCGCGGAGGGCCGTCTACACCGGGATCGGGAACAGCATGCACGTACTGGTCGCGTGACCGAGCAGCCGGTCCTCCGCGTCGTACAGCCCCGCCTCCGCGAGCGCCGTGCGGCGTCCCCGGGTCAGCACCGTGCCGACCGCCCTGACCTTGCCGGTGGCGGTCGTGATCGGACGGAGGAAACGGGTCGACAGGTCGAGTGAGGTGTACGCCGTGCCCCGGGGGAGCGTGGAGTGCACCGCACACCCGGCCGCCGAGTCGAGCAGCGTCGCGTACACACCGCCGTGCACGCTCCCGATCGGGTTGTAGTGCTCCTCGGCCGGCTCGAAGGAGAACACCACCCGCCCTTCCTCCACCTCTTCGAGGTCGAAGCCGAGGAGCGCGGCGATCGGTGGCCCGGGCAGCCGCCCGGCGGCGATCTCCCGTAGGAAGTCCAGCCCCGCCATCGTTCCCGCGGCCCGCGCGGAGGCCGCGGGATCCTCCCACTCGACCGTGCGCGTCCGCCCCATGACCACTCTCCACCCGACTCGACCAGCTGACTCTTTATGTCGAAGCTAGCCGTCCTGAAAGCTGACTGTCAACGACGCAGGCAGGTGGCTAGAGTATGAAGATGAAGTGGCTGGAGACGGACACGCAGAACTGCTCGGTCCGGCGCACCCTGGACCTGGTCGGCGAGAAGTGGACCCTGCTGATCCTGCGGGACGCGTTCAACGGCATACGCCGGTACGACGAGTTCCGCCGGCACCTCGGACTCTCCGAGGCCGTCCTCGCCGACCGCCTCCGCAAGCTCGTCGCGGCGCAGATCCTGCGCGCCGTGCCCTACCGCGAACCCGGCGCCCGAACACGGTACGAATACCGGCTCACCCCCAAGGGCATCGACCTCTGGCCCGTGCTCCTCGCGCTCAAGCAGTGGGGCGACACCCATGCGGACGTCCCCGAGGGCCCCGTCCTCGACATCCGCCACACCGACTGCGGAGCCCCCGTCCGAGTGGTCGTCCAGTGCGAGGGCGAGGAGCGGGCCACCCTCTCCGTCCGCGACGTCGCCGTCCGCCCGGGCCCCGGCGCCCGCCGCCTCCACACCTGACCCCGCTCCAAGAGCCCGTCCTCGCTTCAGTAGCTTCTCCTCGCCCCAGTAACCCGCCCTCGCTTCAGCGAACCTCTCCTTGCTCCAGGAGCCCGTCCTCGTTTCAGCGAGCCTCTCCCCGCTCCAAGAACCCGCCCCGGCTTCAGGAACACGCTCTCCCGGCGACTGAACTCCGCACTCACGCACCCACCCCCGGCGCTCACCTTCCAAGCTTTCGCACTCCCGGGACCCGACTCCCGGCCGGCTCCTCCGAAGACCGGCCCCACCCGTTCGGCGGCACTCCGCGATGCCGCACCGTCGGGCCGGGTACCTCACGAGGCATGCCCTCCACATCCGGTCCGCCGCACGACGGTGCCCCCACCGAACACGGCCACTGGTTCCGGCGGCTCCACGACCGCGTCGCCGCCTCCTCCGTCGGCCTCGCGTGGAATCGCGGCCGGGCCATGGAACTCATGCACCGCGCCATGGGCTTCGCGGCGCTCAGCCTGCTCACCCTCGTCCCCCTCCTCATCGTCGTCGCGGCGGCCGACCTCGCCAGAGGACAGGGCTTCGCCCGTTGGCTCGTCCAGGGCCTCGGCGTCACCGAGGTCTCCCAGGAGGAGGTCGAGCAGCTCTTCGGCCGGCCGGGGCAGGCCCTGCAACGCACCACCGCCTTCGGCCTCGCCGCCCTCGCCGCCTTCGGTGTCACCTTCGGATCCGCCGTACAGACCGGATACGAACGGGTCTGGGACCTCCCCACGGCCCGCTGGCACACCATGTGGCGACACGTCGTCTGGCTCGCCGTCCTCGTCGGGGCCCTCCTCGCCTTCGTCGCCTTCCCCGCCCCCGAGGACGCCCCTGCCCTCACCACCGCCGCCGTCGCCCTTGGAGACACCCTCGGCACCTTCCTCTTCTTCTGGTGGTCCCAGCGCCTCCTGCTCTGCGGGCGCATCCGCTGGCGCGCCCTCCTCCCCGGAGCCGTCCTCACCTCGCTCGGCCTCCTCGGACTGCGGATCTTCTCCCAACTCGTCTTCTCCCCCCTCATCGCCTCGAACGCGGTGACCTACGGCCAATTCGGCACCGTCCTCGTCCTCCAGTCCTGGCTCGTCGGCGTCGGCTTCGTCGTCTACGGGGGCGCCCTCGTCGGCCGCCTCGTCCACGAACACCTCGTCCGTCGCCGCCTGCGCCGTTTCCGGCCGAGCAGCGTCTGACCCCGCACTTTCCGTACCCTGCGTACTCCTCGCGCGGCCCGTGGCCGCCCGGACGGGCACGGGACTACAGGTCCCTCCGCCGCACCGCCACCACCGCGATCGTCGTCGCGCCTAGTGCCCACAGCGCATACACCAGCCAGGCGCCTCCCGGCGTCCACGGATACGGCTCCCCGTGCGTCCCCACGGCCACCAGCCGCTGCCAGGCATGGAGCGGTGTCGCGTGGGCGAACACCGCCGAGAGGTGCCGCTCGTCACTGAGAACCGACGGCACCAGCAGGAGCAGTACCACCGAGCAGACCACCGAGAGCGCGCTCTGTCGCAACACCGTGCCGAGAGCCGCCCCGGCCAGCGCGCAGACCGGCGCGAGCAGAGCGGACGCCACGACGATCCGCAGCGCCCCGGGATGCGTGAGGGGCAGCCCGACGCCCCGCTCCGCGAGCACCGCCTGCGTCGACCAGAACGAAAGTCCCGCGACGACGGCCCCGAACACGGCCTGGACACCGGCTATGACCAGCAGCTTCGCCGCCATCAGCGTGCCGCGTGCCGGCACCGCCGCGAACGTCGTACGGACGAGCCCCGTGCCGTACTCGCCGGCCACCGCCACCACCCCCGTCGCGGCGGCGCAGAGGACCATGACCATGGAGGCGTTGCCCGTGAACGCGTCCCACAGCGCCAGCTCGCTCGCCACGAACTCGGCCCGGCCCGCCGCGTCGTACTGGAACCAGTAGCGGTAGTGGTCCCAGGCGGTCCTGAGGTTGAAGCCGACCACGACCAGTGCGCTCAGCAGCAGCGACCAGACCGTCGACCGCAGTGACCACAGCTTCAGCCACTCCGACCCCACCAGGTCGCAGAAGCGCGCACGGGGTTCCGTCACGGAGGGCGTCCCACCCGCGGCGGCCGGGAGAAGGTGGTGAGTGGTCATCGGGCACCTCCCGCCCTGTACTCGACGCTGCCGGCGGTCAGTTCCATGAAGGCTTCCTCCAGAGAGGGGGTACGGGGGGTCAAGCAGTCGAGCGGTATCAGGTGCTCCAGGGCCATCGCGCCGATTCGGCCGGCCGGAAGCCCCGTCACGGTCAACAGCCCCGACTCCTCGCGGACCTCCGCCCCCGCCGCGAGCAGCAGGGACCTGAGAGCCGCCCGGTCGGGCGTGCCGACGGTCACGCTCTCCCCGGTACCGCGCGCTGCGAAGGCCGTCAGGCTCTCCGCCGCGATCAGCGTGCCCTTCCCGACGACCACCAGTTCGTCGGCGGTGTGCTCCATCTCGCTCATCAGATGGCTGGAGACGAAGACCGTGCGGCCCTCGGCGGCCAGCCGTCGGAACAGCCCCCGCACCCACTTCACCCCCGCCGGGTCGAGACCGTTGAGCGGCTCGTCGAAGAGCAGCACGGGCGGATCGCCCAGGAGCGCGCCCGCGATGCCGAGGCGCTGCCGCATCCCCAGCGAATAGCCGCCCACCCGCCGCTTCGCCGCCTCCGAGAGCCCGACCTCCTCCAGCACCTCGTCGACTCTCGCGAACGGGACGCGGTTGCCGCGCGCGAGCATCCTCAGGTGTGCCCGGCCGGTCCGGCCGCCGTGCACGTCCCCCGCGTCCAGCAGGGCGCCGACGTGCCGCAGGCCGCGCGGCCGGTCCCGGAACGGCCGGCCGTCGACCGTGACGGTCCCGCCCGTCGGCGCGTGCAGGCCCAGGACCATCCGCAGCGTGGTGCTCTTACCCGCTCCGTTCGGCCCGAGGAAGCCGGTGACCCGGCCCGGCCGCACGGTGAACGTCAGCCCGTCGACAGCGGTCGTGGCGCCGTAGCGCTTGGTGAGTTCCATGACTTCGATCATGTGCACCACCGTGCCGTCCCGGCCCTCCGCCGGGCATCGGACCAGCGCCGACAATCGGCGCCCCCGCTTGTCACCCCAGGTCTTACAACCACGGGTTGATGCCCCGTCGGCGCCTTCCGTCCTACGATCACCGGCATGTCAGCCGCACAGGCAGCACCGTTCCTCAGGAAGATCACCCCCGGCGGGTGGGCCGCACTCGCCTGGCTCGCGGGCCTCCTCTTCACCGTCCTGCTCCGGGTCCGTCTCCCCGGTCAGGAGAAGGCGGAGGTCCTCGCCGGTGTGGTGATCCTCCGCTGGGACGGCCTCACCATGCTGGCCCTCGCCACCCTGCTCGCCCTGCGCGGCAGCCTCCTCCTGACCCGCCGCCCGGGCACCGCCCTGGGACATCTGCTCGGCTCGGCCGTCGTCGGCTCCCTGCCTCTCGGCGTCACCGCCATCCCCCTCGCCCAGTACCTCGCGGTGGACGTGGCCCTCTACGCGATCGCCGTGACCCGCCCGCACCACGAGTCCGACCGGGCGGTGTTCCTCGGCCTCGGCACCGTCGCCGGCTACCTCGCCGTCCGCCTCGCGTGCGGCTGGAACGTCGGCACCACCACCGCCCTCGCCGTGGGCCTCACCGCCGCGGTCGCCTGGCTCCTCGGCCGTGCGCAGAGACAGACCCGCGAGCACGCCGAGCAGACCCGGCTCAGGATCGCCGAGCAGGCCGTCACAGCCGAACGGTTGCGGATCGCCCGGGAGATGCACGACACCGTGGCCCACAGCATCGGCATCGTCGCCCTCCAGGCCGGCGCCGCACGCCGGGTCATCGACAACCGCCCCGACCAGGCCCGCGAAGCCCTCGCCGCCATCGAGACCGCCAGCCGTGAAACCCTGGCCGGGCTGCGCCGCATGCTCGGCGCCCTGCGCACCGCCGACGAAGAGGGGAACGGAGCCAAGGAAAACGGCTCCCGTGGCTCCGCGACCGACCACAGAACCGCCCCCACGACCGACCACAGAACCACCCACGCCACCTCAGGGGCGCCCGCTCCCTCCGGAACGTCTCCGCTCCCCAAGGGAGCCGCACTCACCAAGCCGCCCGTGGTCCCCAAGCCGTCCGTGCTTCCCGAGATGCCCGGTCTCGCCGCCCTCGACCGGCTCGCCGAGACGACCGCGGCCGCCGGGGTCCGGGTCGCCGTCCGCTGGACGGGCGCGCCCCGGCCGCTGCCCCCGGACATCGACCTCTCCGCCTTCCGGCTCGTACAGGAGTCCGTCACCAATGTCGTACGGCACTCCGGCGCCGACCGCTGCACGGTCACCGTCGACCACAGCGACCCCGAGGCCCTCGCCCTCACCGTCGAAGACCTCGGCCCCGC
The DNA here is from genome assembly GCF_042900925.1 of Streptomyces sp. NPDC012825. Classification (NCBI taxonomy): domain Bacteria; kingdom Bacillati; phylum Actinomycetota; class Actinomycetes; order Kitasatosporales; family Streptomycetaceae; genus Streptomyces; species Streptomyces sp. NPDC012825. The sequence goes on from NZ_JBIBBZ010000027.1 coordinate 48,920, forward strand.
TCCCGGCCGGGAGCGCGAGCGGTCCGGCGGGGGTTCCGGGTACGGCCTCCCCGGCATGCGGGAGCGCGTCGGACTGCTGCACGGGGACTTCACCGCCGGGCCCCGCCCGGGCGGCGGGTTCCGCGTCGCCGCCCGCCTTCCCCTCCCCTCAGGAGTCACCTCCGCATGAGCAGCAGCACCGCCACGGTCCCCACACGGCCCGTTCGTATCGTCCTCGCCGACGACCAGCCCCTCGTGCGCACCGCCCTGAGCATGGTCATCGCCGAGACCACCGACCTCGTGGTGACCGGCGAAGCCGCCGACGGAGCCGAGGCCGTCCGGCTCGTGGAAGAGACCGGAGCCGACGTCGTCGTCATGGACCTGCGCATGCCCGGCACCGACGGCATCGAGGCCACCCGGCTCATCACCGAGGGCCCCACCGGCGCCCGGGTCGTCGTCCTCACCACCTTCGACGACGACGACCACGTGTACGGGGCCCTGCACGCGGGCGCGTCCGGCTTCCTCGTCAAGGACATGGCCCTGGACGACATCCTCACCGCCGTCCGTGTCGTCGCTTCCGGCGACGCCCTCATCGCCCCCGGTGTCACCCGGCGCCTCATCAAGGACTTCACCGACCGGCCCCGCCCCGTCCCGGTCGTCCCGCACCCCCGGATCGAGGGGATCACCGACCGCGAGCGCGAGGTCCTCACCCTCGTCGGCCGCGGCCTCTCCAACACCGAGCTCGCCGGCGCACTCCACATCAGCATCGCCACCGCGAAGACCTACGTCACCCGACTGCTCGCCAAACTGGACGCCCGCGACCGCGTGCAACTCGTCATCATCGCGTACGAGTCGGGCCTGGTCTCCGCCTCCTGACCCGGCACGGGAGCCTTTGGAAAGGACGTGGTCACACGATCCGGTGATCCACCGGCGAGCGGCCGGGCCGCGCCTCGCGGACCGCTTGGATGGAGGCGATCCCATCGGCCCGTCGAGAGAGAACCGCCCCATGGCGAACACCTGGCTGCCGTCCGTCGAATATGTAGCGACCCTCCCGAGAGCGACGGCCTACGCCTGCCTCTACTTCACCGACACCGGGGGCCGCCCCTTCCAGATGCGCGCCACCTACCACTCCGGAGCGTGGCAGTGGCCCGGCGGCAACATGGACCCGGGGGAGACCCCCTGGGAGACGGCGGTGCGCGAGTGCCGCGAGGAGACCGGGATCGTCTTCACCGGAGAGCCCCGGCTGCTCGGCACCCATTTCACGACCGACCGGGGCGACGACTGGCCCGCCAACCACATCGGCTTCGTCTTCGACGGCGGTGAGCTGACGGACGAGCAGATCGCCGCCGTCGTCCTCGATCCCGAGGAGCACAGCGAGTACAGCCTGCGCACGCTGGAGGAGTGGGAGCGGGAGATGGACCCGGCCGAGTTCGGCCGCCTCGCGGCGATCGACCGCGCTCGCAGGACCGGAACCCCTGTCTACCTGGAGGCCGGCCCCGGGGAGTACTGACTGCCTCCCTCGGAAGGGGCGGCTCTGACGGCCTCGGAGTATTTGTCCCGCATCGGGACAGTATCCGTACCCGACGGAACCGTCCGTACCCGACGGGACCGTCCGGACGGACGGTCCCGCTTGCGGCACGCCTCAGGACCGGCGGTGACACTGGAGGAGACACCCGCCATGGCCGTACGTTCCACGCGGTATGCGGTAAAAGTGCGCTATGTGCTGGAGTGCGACGGCCGACCTCTGGGCGGGCCTCGGGATCGGCGCCGTGGGCGTGGCCTCTCTCGCCTCCGTACGCCGCCTCGGGGACGCGCCGCTCGCCGCGCTGCCCCTGCTCCTCGGCGCCCACCAGGTCGTCGAGGCCGCCGTCTGGCACTCCGGAGGCGGAGCCGGACCCGCCACCCTCGCCTGGGCCGTCATCGCCCTGCCCCTGCTGCCGCTCTGGCTCCCCGTCGGCGTCCTGGCGGCCGCCCGCCCCGCCGACCGGCCGCGCCTGCTCGTACCGCTCGTCGCCGGTCTCGTGACCGCCGGCGTCCTCGCGTACCGGCTCGCCACCCGGCCCGTCACCGCCGAGGTCCGCGGCCGCACCCTCGGCTACGTCGTCGACCTGCCGTACGCGCCGCTGCTCCTCGCCGCGTACCTCCTCGCCACCGTCGGTGCCCTGCTCCTCGCCCGTGACCGGCTCCTGCGGCTCCTCGGGCTCCTGACCGGGGTCGGAGCCGTCCTCTGCGCCCTCCTGTGGACCACCGAGTTCGTCTCCACCTGGTGCGCCCTCGCCGCCGTCGCCTCCCTGCTGCTGCTCGTCTGGGTGCGCGGCCGGGCGGGGCCCGATCCGCGCCCGATCAGGGGAAGCCCGTAACCCCTCGGGCGTTCAGCAGTTGACCAGGGCATGAAGAAGCGCAGCATGCTCGCCATCGCCTCCCTCGCCGCCGGTGTCGTCACCGCCCTCGTCACGCCTCCGCCGCAGGCGAACGCCGTCGTCGGCGACAACCCCATCGGCAGCCCCCTCGGCCTCCTCCAGCCGGACCACGGCGTCGGGAGCGTCGTCCAGGACACCGTCCAGGGCGCCGGGGGCGGCCTCCAGTCCCCGGAGACCGGCGGACTGCTCTAGCCGACCCCGTTCCGCCCCGTGCCCGACGGCACGGACCGTGCCCCGCGCCCCCACGGGCGGCGGGGCACCGGCGTGCCGTGACACGGCCGGAGGCAGCCCGTGCGCACCCGGTGCGCGAGTAATGACAGGATGTCCCCATGAGCGACAACGTTTACTTCGACATCTCCATCAACGACGAGCCCGCGGGCCGCATCGTCTTCCAGCTGTTCGACGACGTCGTGCCGAAGACCGCGCAGAACTTCCGCGAGCTCGCCACCGGCCAGCACGGCTTCGGTTACGCCGGTTCCCCGTTCCACCGCGTCATCCCGAACTTCATGCTCCAGGGCGGCGACTTCACCCGCGGCAACGGCACCGGCGGCAAGAGCATCTACGGCGAGAAGTTCGAGGACGAGAACTTCCAGCTGAAGCACGACCGTCCGTTCCTGCTCTCGATGGCCAACGCCGGCAAGAACACCAACGGCTCGCAGTTCTTCATCACCACGATCGCCACCGACTGGCTCGACGGCAAGCACGTCGTCTTCGGCGAGGTCGTCGAGGGCCAGGACCTGGTCAAGAAGATCGAGGGCCTCGGCTCCGCCTCCGGCACCACCAAGGCCTCCATCAAGGTCGCCGACTCCGGCGTCGTGAAGGCCTGATCGCCTTCCGGAGCTGAGCGGAGGGCCCCGCGCCCCCGCTCGTGGATCCCGGCCGGGGGGGGGGCGCCCCCCCGGCGCCGGCCCCCCCCCCCCCCCCCCCCCCCCCCCACCCCACCCCCCCCCCCCCCCCCCCCCGGAGCACCGGCGCCGCCCC
>NZ_JBIBBZ010000028.1:0-49471 GCF_042900925.1 Streptomyces sp. NPDC012825
GAGATCACTACGCCAACGACGAGGGGCCCTGCCTCGTCACCACACCCGCTGACCAGCCCATTTCACCCTCCAGCACAGGATGAAAGAGGCTCAGTAACGCATGCTCGCCCCTTCGAGTCGACCCCTATTGCGCCCAAATTGACGATATAGGCAATTCCATCTTCGTCCACATAATGGAGTATCACGTCATCGTCGAGATTCTCTATCAGGGATTCCGCAGTACCAATCCTGGGGCACCCGCCAGAATTATGAACCAGTACCGGCGTGGCCCCCGCCAGCACATAGTACGTGTGCTACGCGAAGCTTTCGACTTGCCCACATCGGCGTCACCGCCACCGTCTACGCCCACGTCCGACTCCGTCTCCAGCGCGACGCCATCGACACCCTCAGCATCGTCCTTGACGGTCCTGTCAGCGACGAGCCGACCTGCGGCGACGGTGACGACCCGTCGCCGTGCGGAGCCACTGTCCACTGACGTTGCCGTCAACTACTGCCGTCACCCATCACAGAAGCCCCGCCAGGGCACACCTGACGGGGCTTCGATTTTGCTATCTAGCATTTGGGGTGCGGGATCGGGCAGCGAGGATGTACCCACGTCCGCCGACACCGGTATTCATCGTTGCCGATACAGGTCCCCTGAGCATCTCGGGAACGACTCTAGCCTTTCAGTCATTCCTGAAATACCCCGGCGCTAGTCGTCGATCAGCGACCGCGCCACTTTATTACCTGCATCCGTATTGGCGATCCAGGCGCGGCTGCCCAGCTTGGGTTCCCATGAAAGGCGCTCAAGGTCATCGAGTACCAACTGGACAACTTCACCAGGCCCTCCCTTCCAGGGCGAGAATCCCTCTGCGGCAAGTTCACCGATCTGGATCAGGCCACTTTCGAGCAAGAAGTGCAGCAGATCAGCAAAGAAACCCTTCCACGGGCCACCCTGCGCTGCCTCCCGTGCTGCCCAGATGAGCTGATCGATTGGGACCCAATCGTCCAGCCCTTCGATCAATACATCCGCGAAAATACGCTTTTCGATCATGGCAAGTGAACCTTCAATGGCTTTCCGCCAGCACCAGGCTGGATATCTATTGTCGCTCCACCGGAAGCAGACGCCGTTCTCCACTGGATCACGGTGCCATCTGGCAGTCGATACACGTCGGGAATTTTTGGACCCCGCGCTGGGAGTTGCTCAGCGCCAGCAGTCCAGCGCTCAAAGGCGCCACGCATCGTCTCCTCATCGGGCATTTCCCGAACGTGCCCCTGCTTTCCCTTCGATAGATTTCCGAACTCGGACTGCCATACGTCACACAACCCGTTGCTGTTGTGAACGAGTACCGGAGTCTCGCCCGCCAGCACATAGTACGTGTGCAGGTTGGAGACAGTGAGATTGTAGACCTTGGCCTTCAGGGCTGTTTGCCGTTGAATTGCGTCGATTCGGAGATAGGTGCCGGCATTCGTCTGAAGCATCTGGTCCGGGCGGAGGTCTGTGGCGTCGACCCACTTGCCCAGGGCCGCGACCCAGAAGGGGTGGCCGGCTGTTGCCGAGATCCGGGCGGTCTTGGTGCCTCCGGGGCCGTCGACGTCGATGGCGAGGTTGACGAGACGTTTGGTTCCTTGGCCCTTGATTTCGGCTGTGACGGTTTCAGACCTGACCGTACCTGTCTCGGGGTCGGCCGCGAGAACCTTGTCGCCGACTCTGACCTTCTCGATCGGCTTGGTCGTTCCGTTGGCCATGAGCACCTTGGTGCCAGGGACGAAGCTGTTGCACTCCTTGGCAAGCGCCGCGGCACCCTTGGCGCGCGCAGCGCGGGAACCGACCGCGAGTGCGCCGCCGACGGCGGTTCCGCTGCCGGCGGCGGGGCCCGAAGCTGCTTCGGCGATTCCTTCGGCGCAGACGACCCAGGCTGCCAGGCAGGCAGGGCCCGCTACGGCCGCCACGGGTGCGATCGCGACTGCGAGTGCTACGACTACCGCGGCTCCGAGGACGACCTTCTGCCACGTAGCCAGCGGGCCTCGGTCGATGCCCAGGGGCACGTTGGGGTTGTAGTTGGGGTTGGTTCCCATCGCGTACCCGGTGAAGGGCGCGGCTTCCTTCTTCACAGGAACGGGATCAGGTCCCTTGATGAAGTATTCGACCTTGACGGTCTTGCCGATGGTTACCGTTTTACGCAGAGTGCCCGATGAGCCATCACTGAAGGTGATGGGCGTGTCATTGTGCTGCGTGTAGGTCCAGTTACCAGGTCCTCCGCTCCAGCTGGCGTTGTGGTCGCGGAGGTACTTGTCATCGGAGACGCCGCCGCGCTCGGTGATGATCTCCTTGAGACCCGTGGGGTCGGAGAACGTCGTAGGTGCGTTTCTGGAGTACGTGTAGCCGTTGACGGACTCGTGGGTGTCCGGGGCGAGGATCGGGTCTACGGAGATGAACCGGCCGAGGTCCGGGTCGTACTCGCGGGCTCCGATGTGCGTGAGGCCTGTTTCCTCGTCCTGGGGTTTGCCGAGGAATCCCTTGTCGTCGACCCATGTTGGCGTGTTGCCGCGTGCTTCGCCGAACGGCTTGGTGTAGCGGCGGGTGACGGCCTGGGTGGTGGCGTCGACGCTCATGGAGGCGGTGCCGTGGTGGTCGTCCACGATCCAGCTCAGGCCCGTGTTCGTGCGAAGGGCCTTGCCGCTTCCGGCTCCGTAGTACCGCTGGGCGGAGAATGCCTTGGCGACGGTGTCGTAGTGGAGTTCCTGGCCGCCGGGAAGGTAGAGCACCGTCTTCGTCGGGCCGCGGCGGATGAGAAGCTCACCGCTAGCGTCGTAGAGGTAGGCGGTCGTGTTCGTGCCCTCGGTCAGAGTGGCCGGCTTTCCCTCGATGTTCCACGTGAGGGTCTGGTCTCCGGTAGTTCCAGGACGCTTGGTCGTGTTTCCGAGTGAGTTGTAGGCGTAGTTCGCAGTAACGCCTTCCGACACCGTGCTCGTCAGGGTGTGAGGCTGTCCGGCACCGGACGTGTTCACGGGTGGGTAGGCGTACTTGGTTTCGGCATCGCCGGTGGCGGTGTGGATGGTCTGGGTGTCGCGTAGGCCGCCCGGCTTGTAGGTCCAGCTGTGCCAGTACGGGGCCGGTCCTCCCAGCGCCGCGATGGACCGCGATGCGGTGCAGTCACCGGAAGCAGGCGTCCACGCTTGGGTCAGACGCCGATAGCCGTCGTAGGCGAAGCACTGGTTGTCAGCCGTGCCGGCCTTGTTCTTGATAGACGTGACGTTGCCACTGGCGTCGTAGCGGTAGTCGACGTCACTGAGGTAGCCAACACTCGCCTCGTCCACGACGTGGCTGTTGGTCAGCCGCCGGGTGCCGTCCTCATACCGATTGACCACCTGCAGGTGCTTAGCGGTAGTGGAGGTGCCCAGGCGGGTGTCCTCGGCTTCGCCGTACTGCGTGTAGCCGATGGACTGGACGTAGTCCGTCATGCCTTCGACGGACGTCGGCATGCCGAGGTCGTTGTACTTGTAGGCGACGGTCTCGAGAGGGAGCCCACCGACGGCGGGAAGGATGGTGTTCTGGACGGTGCCGTCCAGGTTGTAGGCAGTGGACGTGGTGAAGGTCTGCGGTGCTCCCGCGACGACCAGCGGGTCGGTGGCCGCCAGGACCGTCTTGATCCCCGTGGGCTGGCCCATCATGTCGTAGCCGGTGACTGCATCGGAGTAGATCTGGCCCGTGGTACCCCCGACATACCGGATGGCAGCCGAGAGCTTGCCCTTGGCTACGGTGTCGTAGAGGTTCTTGGTGAGCTGATGGGCGTTGTCCTTGACGTCTTCCCAGGTGCCGGTCTGGCGGCCGAGAGCGTCGTACTCGCTGATGAGGGTCTTGGTCTGGCCGTCTACGGAGGTCGTGGTGGTCAGGACCTGGTCCGCATCGTTGAACGTGCTGGTGCTCTTGCCCTTGTCGGGGTCGGTGGACTCGACGAGCCTGCCGCGCAGGTCGTAGGTGTAGGTCCACTTGGCGCCGTCGGGACCGGTCATGGTCTCGATCTGGCCGCCTGGCGTGTAGGTGTACTTCGTCGCGGTGTACTCGCTGCCGGTTGGTGTGGGGCCCGGGTACTCGCGGCGCTCGGTGGTCTTGCCGTAGACATCCGTGAAGGTGACGGTGCCGGTGCCGCCAGGTGCCGCAGTGAACGCGGTCCGGTCACCTTCGTAGGTGGTGTAGGTCGTCCACTTCGGCTGGTTGTACACACGGAAGTGTGCCTGGGTAGGACGGCCGGCTCCGTCGAAGACGGTCTTGGTGGATGCCGGGACCGAGCCCTCGAAGGTGTTCTGAAGGGCGCCGCTGGGGGCAGCGTTGTCGTGGATGCCGCCGTTGGCGATCGTGGCCAGGCCCCGGTCGTCGTAGAGCGTCTCGGAGATGACCCGCCCGCCGTTGGGTGCGGGGACCTGCGTCTGGCGAGGACGCAGCAGGGAGTCGTAGATCTGGTAGGAGCTGTTGTAGGTCTTGCCGTCAGACTTCAGGGTGTCTGTGCGGATCCAGGTCTCGGTGGTGTTGCTGACGTTGTACGTGTAGACGATGCTCGCGGCATCCGCCATGGCCCGGATGCGGTTGGGCTTCCAGACCGAAGTGAGCCGGCCAAGGGCGTCGAATGCCCACTCGGTGGTGTTGCCGTTGGCATCGGTGACCTTGGTGGCTTTGCCCCAGGCGGGGTCGATCACCGTGGTGGCGGTGTAGAGCTTGGGGTCGGTGACGGTCTGCTTGGTCAGCGGACCGTAGACAGCGGGCTCGTAGCTGGTCTTGGTTGTGCGGTCGAGCGAGTCGGTCACCGACGTGGGCCGGCCGAGCACGTCGTACGTCGATGTCGAGGCGGTCTGGTAGACGGGCGTCCCGGACGTGTAGCCCGAAAGACGATAGGACCCGGTGATGTCGCCCTTGGTGGGAGCGGCACCGGCGGCCTGGCCGTCGTACGAGGTCTTCAGGTCGGAGATCGCGTCCGAGGGCAGCGAAGGCGTGATGGAGCAGCCTACTGCGTACGTCTCGATGCGTGAGGCGAACTGGACCAGCCAGGCGGCTGTGTTACGGGCGTACGTGGAGCGGGTGCACGTCTCGTCGCCGGACTTGGCGGTGTCTCCGGCCGCGTCCACCTTGGTGGCCATGCCGTACGTGGTGTCGTAGGTGGTGGTGGTGGAAACGGTGCGAGCGCCGGTCGAGGTCTTGTACCGGTTTCGTACCGTGCCCGGCTTGACGAACCAGGATTCGGGCGTGCCCCAGGTGTACTTGTGGCTGGAGGTCCTGAACGACCATGGGTCGGTGATGCTGCCGCTTACCTCTTCGGCGCCGTCGTAGCCGATGCTTTCTCGGACGAAACCGCTGTACTGGCGCGAGTCCTCGATCGTCTGCCCGGTCGAGTCGGTGACCTTCTCGTCACGGAAGGTGCCGTCCTTCTTCTTGTCTCCGTCGAGACCCCGCATGTACAGGGTGAAGGTTTTGCCCTGCGTGCCGGTGGTGACGCCGGTGGCTGTCGTGACCTTGGAGTAGCCGCGCCACTGTGACCACGTGCGGTACTTGTCCTTAGTGATGCCGTCGTCGTCGGCGAAGGCCCAGCCGGCGCCACCCTGGTAGGTGTAGTGCGTCTCCTGGGCGTCGGCGTAGCCGATGGGGTCCGTGACGACGACGGAGTCCACGACGTACTTGTGGAACCAGTCCAGCTCCGGTGTTCCGCCGACCTGTGACCAGTAGACGGGGAAGCAGCGCAGACTGTTGCTGTCCTCGCTCGCGGGCATCATGGTGCCGCGGACGCACTGCGGGTCGGAGTAGTTGACCGTGGTCTTGCTGCCGGTGTCCGAGGCCAATACGCGCACGCGCCACTTGTAGTAGCGCAGGGTGTTGGTGCCACCTTCGACGTGGTTGGGCATCTGGATGCCGCCGAACGTCGTCTTTGGCATGCTGAGGGTGGTGCCGTCGGCCTTGCCGTGGGCCTGGATGGACTTCAGCCACAGGCTCGGGGACGAGGAATCGCCGGTGGCGGGGAAGTCGTGCTCCATCGTCCAGGAGTCGACGAGCCGCATGGTGGTGCCGGTGCCCGACCAGACGTAGGAGCTGATGAGGGTCATTCGGTATCGCGTGAAGAACGCGGGCCCGATGATGTTGGTGCACGCCTTGCCGGTGTCGCAGATCATGTCGAACGGGACATCGGGCCAGTTCGCCTTGGTCGTGCTGGTGAGGCTGCTGCAGTCCGTGGCGGTGCAGCGCTGCGAGTAGGCGAAGGCCACCGACTGGGAGGCCGGCTTGGAAAAGATGCTGTCCAGACGCTGACCGTAGTTGATGCGCTTGAGATAACCGCCGGCGACGTACGGGGTGCCAGGGCTGTCGACGCCGGACTTGGCGTAGTTGTTGGTTTCCTTGCCGTACCAGTAGGTCATGACATTGTCGTGAGGGTCCACGACGTAGTCGAGGTTCCACCGCCATGCCTGGGTGCAGGCGGACGTGTCGAACGTGCTGGCGTGGCACGGTTCGCTGACGTCGTCGCCGAAGACAGGCACGGTCCAGGTGGAGTGGGTCACAGGGTCGTCCGCCGCTGTGCCGTTGTCGCTCCAGCCCTCGAGCTTGTGCTTGCCGAAGAAGTACTGGACACCATCGGTCGTGGTGACCTTCCAGTACTCGCCGTTGTTGTCACCGTTGGCGGCGCCGGTGAGGTGCTCGACCTTGCTCGCGTCGTCATCCCCCAGACGCCACGAACCGCCGGCCGCCTCGGAGCGTTCCGCCGTGGTGCAGGCCGCCGTGTCGGCACAGCTGTTGACGAGCTGGGACGCCTTGCCGTTCAGAACGAGGGTCGCGTTGGCGTACTTCCAGCACAGGTCACCCTTGCCGGCCTGCCCGTCGTCCTTGCAGGATCCGTACTTCCGCTCAATGTAGGAGTCTGTGAGGGAGAAGCCCTCTCCAATGACGGAGGTCTGGTTGTTCTCGCTCGCGGTGCGGCCATCGACGCTGCTGGAGTTGTAGCTGATGGCGAGCGAGGGCTCAGGGCCGGCCGTGGCCAGCGGCATCCGCAGCGGGTAGCTCCAGTTGAAGTCACCGGTGTTGCCGCCGGCGGACCAGGTCGCGGAGGACGACAGCGGTGTCGCACCGAAGTCACCCTGTGTCGAAGAGGCTCCCGCCGTGGCTGCCAGGAGCATCGGCTCGGCTGCGCGGAGCGTGCCGCCCGGGAGGTCGGCGCTGAGGGTCTGCTCGCTGGTGTCGTTCTCCGAAAGGAGTGAGGTCTGCTTGCGGCAGGCCGCCTTGTCCGGCGTGCTCAGCGCACAGACGGGAAGGCGGACGAGATGGAGACGGGCACCGAAATCGCCGCCGTAGACATCGGCAAAGGACGCGTAGTCCAGCGAGAAGCGCAGCGTGTCCGCCGTGTCCGCCGACCGGCCAGGGAGGAGGGAGAGCAGTACGCCGTTGATGCCTGCCTTGCGTGCGGTCTCCTGGTCAAGGATCTTGACCTCGGCCTGGCTGGCCGGCCGTGCGCTGTTTCCGGCTGAACGCTTCGCGTTCTTGCCGACCGGCGCGAGCGTGACGGGAAGACCTCCGACGGATGCTTTCGTCGTGCCGTCGGCCAGCAGGGTGAGAGTGGTCTTGTCCGCCTTCGGCCAGTGCGCCTTGGCCAGACGCTTCTTCGTCGCCTCACTGGCGGCGACTGTGGCGTCGACGGGCTTGAACATCGTCCGTGCGTAGTCCTCGACACGGTCGACCTTCGGGTTTGCGGGCTGGGAGAAGTCGCGGCCCGAGGCGGCGGCGCTGGTGGTGAGATCGATCCCGTTGGGGATGGCGATCTGCGGGAGCAAGGCTATCGAGAGCGCGAGCGCGCCTCGGCCGAACCATCTGGGCAGTGAGGTTCGGCGTCGTCTGCCCTTCGGGGCAGTTGACATGGGGCTTTCCATTCTGCTGGGGAAGTCGGCACAGATGTGGTGCTGAAAAAGAGAAGCTGGTGGCTCGCCGAACATCGTGGCGAGCCACCGGCATGGTGTTACTCGAACTGGTCCTGCTCATTCGCGTAGGAATCGCCGACTGCGGACGGCGACATGGCGCCCGCCCACACGCGGACGTTCCCCACATAACCCGGGAAGTAGCGTCCGACGGTGCCGTTGACGATGCCCCGGCCGATCTCGAACTTTCCGAGGCCCTGCCAGGGAGCCGTGAAGGCCACGCCGTCGTCCCCATCGACTTGCGACGAATCGACATAGAGGAACATGGCGCCGCGGCTGACTTCGTCGCCGTCTCCGGAGGCGGCTGAGTACTGCGCGTCGTAGACGACTGTCAGTCGAACCCACTTGTCCTTCTGCGCCGGCAGGGATGAGCCATAGGCCCATGCGGAACCCGAGGCGTCCTTGCTGGAACGTCCGAGCCGCCACTTGCCGGCGGAGGATCCGGCGGGCTGTTCGTACCAGATACCCCACGAGAAGTTCGACGTGCCTGCCTGGCCCAGGACCTGGCGGAGGTATCCCAGGGACGTGTCCTTGACCCCCTCACTGTCCAGACGCACCCAGGCGGTGGCGGTGAAGGAGCCGGTGTCGTCCACGATGGGACCCGAAGCGCCGGCGTAGCCGGACACGCCGTTGAGGACCATCGCGTTCTTCGTGGGCAGACCCGAGGCCTCGTTGTCGGCCGTGGCCGGGTCGATCCCGATGGTGGCGCCGTTAAGCGTCATCGTGCGGCCGTACCCGGAGGTGTCCTGGATGCTGGTGCCGGTCGCTGTGGTGGCGTCCCAGGAGGCGACGTTGGCGGTGACGTGGTCGCCCGTGTAGCCGTCGCTGGCGTCCTCGTCCTCTTGGGTCGCGATCTGGGCCACTTCGTCACCAGAGAGTGCCCGGGACCAGGTGTACACCTCATCGACGGATCCGGAGAAGTAGCCGTGGTACTCGGACTGCCACAGAGCCCGTCCGATCTGCAGGCCACCTGTGGCCGTCCAAGAAGCCGGCACCGCGTGCGTTCCCTGCAGGCGCCCGTTCACATAGAGGCGGATCTCCTTCTCGATGGAGTCGTACACCCCTGTCAGATGCGTCCATACCCCCGTCGTGGCCGGCTGCTTGGACACCACCACCTGATCGTTGATGTTCCCGCTCGTGGTGTCGAGGGGAGACGTCAGCAAGGACCAGCGCCCGTTGTCGTAGGCAAGGTAGAAACCGCTGAAGACCTTGCCGTCGATCCCGACGACGGTTCCGCCGGACACACCGGGTGTAATCCTGGCCCACGCGGACACGCTGTAGGAATACAGCGTGTTCACCGGCGCGGAGGACGTGGCTGCGTACGCGGTGCTGCCATTCACCTGCAGGGCGTGGGTGCCCGCGCGGCTCTTGGCGCTGTATACGGCGGAACCGCCGAGTGTGAGAGGCCGCTTCGTCGTCGCGGTCGTCAAGTCGGCGCCGCTGTTGTTCAAGGACCACATGCCGACCGGGGCATCGGCCCGTTTAACCTCGAAGCTGTAGTAGGCCGTCACCGAGCTGTGCATGGCCGCGTCGTAGGCCCACACCTGAAGGGTGTTCTCACCGTCCTGGTTCGGAGTCACCCACAACGTCGTCGACGCCCCGGTGGACACGTTGATAGGCGCCGACAGGGGACCGCTGTTCAGTCGCCATTTGTAGGAGGTGACATCCGACTGGATGCCCGACAGGCTCGCGTTCGTGTCCACCGGTGTGAAGCGGAACCTGCCCGCCTTGCCGACGGCGCCAGTCGGCACGCTGCTCTCCGCCGGCGGGTACAGGCCGTCGTCGCTCGTGACGATCGGCGGCGGCGGACTTGTCTTGTCGACACGGAAGTAGCACCAGGTCGACCAGGGTGACTGCAGGTGCCCGGAGGCGCCGCGGTCGGTCGCCCAGTAGGCCTCCGTCAGCACGCGCATCCGGTAGTTCGTGTTGTCGGCGAGCGTGGGCGAGGTGGTATCGGTCACGTCGTTGTCAGACGCGTGGGCCCCGCCGGTAGGGGACACGGCCCAGAACATCTTCTGTGAACCGTCCGCCTTCCACACCTCGTACAGTGCCCGGAGCTGGGCCTTCGCACCGTCAGGTGACTGGACGATGGAGGTGAGCTTCGGGGTGACGCTGCTCGTCACGAGAGGCGTCGTCGAGGCGTTGCACGCCCTGCCCGTCGTGCCGTAGCGCACGCCTACCGAAGTTGGCTTCTCGGGCTGAGAGACGTAGGTAACGGACAGCTTGGCGTCGTTGCGGAAGCGTGACCACGCGGCGGTCGTCGATTCGTCCTGGGCACGGAATTCCAGGGTGAGGTTGGGCTTCTGGTTGTCCACGAAGGACTGCAGCGTGGGGGTGAGGTTCTCGTCACTCTCGCCGCCGGTCACGTTGTCGCTGTACCGCAGCCAGTTCGCAGGCTGAGCGGGGCTGCACAGCTCTCCACGGCCCTGCGCCGCCCACCGGTCTCCCATCATGTCGACATACGCAGGCTTGGTTCCCCACGTCGTGGAGCTGGAGATGCCCTTGTTCTCGTCGGCGCGGACGAGGAGGTAGTTGTGCTGGGTGCAGGTGAAGCTCCAGGTCTGGTAGATCTCCCAGGTGGCATCCAGGATCTTCTTCTTGTACAGCGAGCCCATCGGGTACTCGAAGTACATCCGCTGCGTGTAGGGGGTCTCGGAGCACAAGTAGCCGGCGTAGTTGGAGCAGTAGCCCACGCCCTTGTCCCCCGTGAACTCCCAGTACCGCACGCCGTCCGACCGAAGGGCCGTCCAGTCGGTCAGCACCAGACCTGTCACCGGCGGGTCGATGTACACCGGGTACACCGTCTCCGCACTGCGCAGCAGATCCAGGTCCGGCTTCATCTCCAGCGTGTCCGCGTTGAGTTCCACAGCGACGTTAGCGGTCTTGTCGCCGATGCTTGGGGAGGAGAAGGGCTCTTCCCTGCCGCCGTCATGCGCTTCCTCCGGCAATGCCGTCGGATTCGACTCTTCGACAGCCATGCTGCGTATCTGGGCGTTGGACGTCTTCGCCGGTGCCTCGGCCGAGCTTGTGGTATCTCCGGAGGAGTCCCACATCTGACCGCTCGGGCTCTCAAAGACGGTCCTGCCGTCGTCGTCGACGAAGCGCATGCCACCGTCGCGACCGGGTGTGTACCGCACGCCGCTGCTCTCCATGCCCAGGCGCACGGATTCCAGGGACGGGTTCTCGGCCGCCTCGGCAGTCTTGACGACGAGAGTCTGCGTGAATCCGCTCTCGACAGCTGTCAGCTTCAGATCCACGCCAGGGAAGACTTCGGCGTAGGTAGCGGTACTGCCGTCCAGGACCGGTTCGGGCAGGGCGCCAGGCCAGGCCAGGGACAGTTCCTTGCCCGCCTTGGAGACGGTAGCCATCGGCTGATCGGAACCGCCGCCGGAGAACTCCACACGGTTTACCGTGGCCTTGGTCGCGATGCCACCGTCTTCGGTATGGACCAGCGTCGTGTCGATGGCCGCCCACGACCCGTCGTCCTTCTGAGCACGAACAGGAGCGGCGTTCATCTCCTTGGTGAAGGTGCCGTCCGGGTTGGCGAAGACCTGTGACGTCTCCGTCGTGCGGGCAATTACCTCCGTCCTCTGCCCGGTCTCAGCTGCTGCCTCCGAGGCGGCCGATTCTGGTGTGTCCGTCTCCTCGCCCAGTACGTCGGAGGATGCCGCCAGAGCAGCATCCTGATGGCCGTACAGCGGTGAGAAAACGGATAGAACGACTGTAGCGGCCAAAATGGCGCTCAGTCTTCGGCGTCCACGACGCCACGCCTCATCTTGCATATTTCACCCACATCATTCACATGATCCACACAAAGATCCACCCCAATATGAAGGCGAGATCCAAGGCAGTCAAGAGTGGCCTTGGGTGCTCGTTCAGCACCGTGACCTGCATGGATATTGGGGCCTGCGCTCCGCCAATAACTCCCCTTACGCTTCTGGAGGTTGACTGATCTCGAAGTGCCAGAGACCAGAAACCGATACTTATCCCTTTTGAGGGGGGTGGGTATATTTTTCTGATTGATAGGCATGAAGGGTCGCGTATGCCTCTCACGAGGCTTTTCCGGAGGAGAATCGGCTTAGGGTGCATCGGACCGCTTTGGGTCGGTACCGATGCCAGCCTCTCTGCCTGCAGGTGCTCTTGACGCCCCTCGCTGCGAAGCCGCAGGCTTCGCTCGCTCGTCACCGGCTGGCCCTACTCAGTCATCTACGCACTCGAACCAGGCCGCAGCTCGTAGACCACCCCACTGGATGACCGACTTCTGGCACCGGGGGACGACACCACCACAGCCACCGCCCTACAACTGCGCGAGCTGGTCGAGCGGCTGATCACCACAGACCAGTAACAGGCGGATGACCCGGACATCCTCGCCATCGCGGACGCCGGATACGACGCACCCCGCCTCGCCTTCCTGCTGAACAATCTGCCGGTGCAGGAACTGGCCAGGATGCCCTCAGACCGCGTTTGAGATCTGCCGTCGCCATGGGCTGACGTGCTCGTTGAACTGTCCGTAAGTGGTTCTGGAGGCGGATATCCGTCGGACCTGACGGACGAACAGTGGGCGCTGGTGGAGCCGTTGCTGCCGCTGGCGCGGGTGGGTCCGAAGGGCGGTCGGCGGGAGAAGCACTCGCAGCGTCGGATCGTGGACGCGATCTTCTACGTAGTGCGGGCCGGGTGTTCCTGGCGGCAGCTGCCGAAGGACTTCCCGCCCTGGCCTACGGTGTATTGGTACTTCGCCTGGTGGCACGACGACGGCACCGTCGAGCGCGTACACGACGCACTGCGGGACAGGGTGCGCGAGGCTGACGGCCGCAATGCCGAGCCGAGCGCTGGCCTGATCGACTCGCAGTCCATCCGCACCGCTGATACCGTCCCCGCCGTGACCAGGGGCTTCGACGCCGGCAAGAAGGTCAAGGGTCGTAAGCGGTTCCTCGTCACCGACACCCTCGGCCTGCTGATTGGGTCTACGTGGTCGCTGCGAGCGTCCAGGACTGCGACGGCGCCCGTCGACCGCTTTTGTGGGCCCGGCTCAACCACCTGCGGATCCAGAAGTTCTGGGCGGATCAGGGCTTCGCCGGCCGCCTGGTCGATTGGACCGCCCAGATCCTCGGCCGCGAGCTGGACATCGTTCGCAAAGACCCTGGCCAGCGCGGCTTCCAGGTCCAACCCAAGTGGTGGGCAATCGAGCGCACCTTCTTTTGGCTTACCGCCCATCGCCGCCTCGCCCGGGACTACGAGACCATTCCGGCCCGGTCCGAGACCGTGATCCGCTGGGCGATGATCGGCATCATGGTCCGCCGACTCACCCGCGGCCGACCGGCGACGCGGCAGGGCCCGCACCCGCTCGTACGCACCGCAGCCAGACAAGCTAGTTGACTCAGTTGAGCGATTCGAGGTCGTCGGGCGTGCCGTCAAGGGCAGGACCACAGCCTGCGGGAAGGTGCGAAGCTATGAGTTCCACGGCCTCGTCGGCAGTAACAGGGCCACCGATCTGCTCCCGCCCCGAACCGCGCGGCTCATGCAGCCGACGAACGCGGAAGCGCCGTTCGCCGTCGTAGGGGAAGATCGAGGGCAGGTCTTGCGACCAAGGGAAACGGGTGCACCGGCTGAACTGCAGTGATCCATGGCTGACCAGCGGAAACAGAGCCCGGAGGGCAGGGTTTGCGTATGCGGCCTCTACCAGGGCTTTGTCGATGAGGTTCGCGTCCATGTCCCGCACGGCCTGCCACTTGGCTGCCACAGGGTCGTCTGATGCTGTCCCGAGTATGTCCTTCTCTGCCATGCTCCGACGTTACTGAGGTTGTAGGCGTGATGTCGTGAGGGTGAGGCCGGTAGCGGCGAGGCAGCCGTCGATGACGTCGCTTCGGTATTGGATCTGGCGGAGACCGAGTCGTAGTCGGCGGATGAGTTGGTCGGGGTCGGCGAAGGCGGTATTGGCCTGGCTGGTCCGGCGGAGCACTGACCAGATGCCCTCAACCGGGTTGAGATCAGGTGCGTAGGGCGGCAGGTGGTAGGCGGTGATCCAGTCGTGGGTGTCGATGAACTCGCGTATCCGCCGGTCCTTGTGGACGTTCAAATTGTCCCAGACGAGGACGATCGGCCCTCCGAGCTGCTGGTGGGCTGCGATGAGGAGGTCGCGGTACTCGGTCCAGGCGAAGCTTTTGCGGCCGCCGTTCTTGTGATCGGTGTGCCGTTTGGGCTGGTAGATCAGGCGGGATCGCATCCCGGGTCTGTAGCAGCACAGGGCTGCGATGGAGAAGCGCCGCTGGGAACGGCCGCGGACCCGGACGACCGGGGTGGACCCGCGTTTGCCCCAGGTGCGCAAGGTCGGCGGCGTCATCGAGAATCCGGCCTCGTCTTCGAAGACAAGCCAGGCCCCGAGCGCCGCCGCGGTGGTTCCAGGTGCGGCCACACCTCCTTCACCCAGCCGGCCACCGCCGCCTCGTCACGCTCGACCGCCCGACGGGCAGGAACCTGATGGCTCCAGCCGTGCCTGCGCAGCATCTGGGAGATGCCCGACAACGTCATGCTCTTGTGGAACCGTCGGCCGATCAGCGTCTTGATCCGCGCGAGCGTCCACCGCTGATCCGGCCAGCCGTGAGCGACCGGGCCTTTGGCCAACTCCTCCTCGAGCACGGTGAACAGCACATCGCTCAGCTTCGGACGCGACGCCGGGCCACGGAAACGAACCGCGTCCCGACCGGCCTCCCGCCAGGACCGCCGCCATCGCTGGACGGACCGGACGCTGACCCGTAACTCCTTCGCGATCTCCGTGCTGCCCCGCCCCTCGGCGAACATCCCGACTGCTTCCATCCGGACTCGCTCACGGAAAGCTTGTCTCTCCGCGGTCAGACCCCCACCCTGCGGATACCTCATACATCCGGCATACCGCGACGATCAGCAACCGTCAGCCCCTACGACAAGACGACTTCAAGGTCAGTAGCTGACTCTGCAACGGCTCTTTCGTAGGCCGCCGTTCACCTTCCTCACTGAGCCTCTTTCATCCTGAATAGTTGCAGGTCAGGAGCGTGTGGACGGCCTGGATGATTGTGCTGATGCGGCGGGTGGAGCATCGGGCGCGGCGGAGGATGCGCCAGGACTTCAGCTGCGCGAAGGCGCGTTCGCCGGGAGCTCTCAGGCGGGCGTGGTCGCGGTTGAACTGTTGGTAGTACTCGGGTTGTTCGCGGTGGTGGTACGGGGTGTGGACCGTGCCTACCAGGGTGCTGGCGCCACGGTCCACACCCCGTACAAGAACCACCGCGAACAGCCCGAGCACTACCAGCAGTTCAACCGCGACCACGCCAGGCTGCGGGCACCGGGAGAGCGGGCCTTCGCGCAGCTGAAGTCCTGGCGCATCCTCCGCCGCGCCCGATGCTCCACCCGCCGCATCAGCACCATCGTCCAAGCCGTCCACACCCTGCTGACCTGCAACTATTCAGGATGAAAGAGGCTCACTGACCGATGACAACGCTACGAGCACTCGGCATGCAGTGGACGTGACGTTGCAGACATGGGAAGCCGACCGGTAGGAAGTGTGCACAGCCGTTTGAAAGCGCCAGGGTGATCATCTCCCGTAGAGTCCCGAGGGTGTGGACATGACTGCGGCTTGACCTGAGTGCGAACGAGGAGTGAGTGATTGAGTAGAGGGGCTTCCTCAATCGGCACTGGTGGGGGCGGCACCATCTATGAGTATCGGGTCGCAGCTCTCGATCTGGTCTCACTGCTGTGTGGCGTGCCTGTCCCAGGTCTTGATGTCGTACCGGATGCGATCTGCCTGCAGCAGAGCAGCGAGTTTCCTCTAGATGATGTTGTGGCCCTTAACCGCAAAGGCCCCCAACGGTTGGTCGTGGAGCGGCAGGTCAAACGAACGCTGGAGATTGCTCCTAGTAGTGCGCCCTGGCGTAAGACGATGCGGCAGTGCTTGCGAAGCCTTGAATCCTTCGGAAATGACATCGACGCTGACCGGCATAGACTTGGTGTAACTGCATCCGGGCCTCTTCATGGCCTGGAGGTGCTACGGAGTCTGGCCACGTACGCAGCCGCGCAGAAGAGTGTGGACGATCTCTTGCGGCAGCTCCCGAACATGGGTCAAGATCATCGTCGCTTGTGGAAGCATCTTGTGGAAACCATCCACGATCTCCTCGTAGAAGACGGCGTTGCGGCTCCTGCGAAGGATTCGGTAGAGCTGATTTCCTTTCGGATCGCACGTCGCCTGGTCGTACAGGTGGAGCCTACTGAACAGATGAGTCCCCGGTACCCCTACCTCTGCTCCCTACTAGAGGATCGGGTACTCCCGACAGGCTCTAAGCACGATCCTGCCGCGGTGTATCGAATGATCGAGGAGCTGGCGCAGGAATGGGGGCCGAGGGCCGGCACTGTGGATGCGGCCATGCTGCGAAGCCGATTGCAGGCGCGAGGTGTCACGCTGCGCGGCGATCTGCCGCCTCGAGATCCAACCGTTTCTGCCCGGGTGAATGTGGTGAGAGAACTGGAGGCAGTCGATGCATTGCGCTTGGAGGTGCACCCTGCATTCGAGACGGACACCCGTTCTGCGGCGCTCTCTGCGCTTCCGCCATATATCGATCGTCCGGACAGCGTTGATGACGAGCTGCGACGCCAAGTGGCCGGGGCGGTCAGTGGCAGCCGGCTGGTGATGGTCGTTGGTGGCTCCTCCACGGGCAAGACTCGGTCCTGCTGGGAAGCGGTGCGGGCTGAGCTGCCGGACTGGCGCATTGTGCATCCGTTGGCGCCTGAAAGACCTGCGGCTCTGATGTCTGTCTTACAGGCAGGTGTTCTGGAGCCACGAACAGTGCTTTGGCTGAACGAAGCGAACCTGTACTTGCTGGTCAAGAACTACGCGGCTCAGGTGTCAGCCAGCCTGCAAGCCCTGTCGACGGACCCTCAGCGTGGGCCTGTTCTCGTCCTGGGCACTATATGGCCAGACTTTTGGGAGGAGCTGACGGAACGTGCGCTTGAGGACAGCGGCGTGGACACCGGAGCGGGCGCGGTGCAGCAGCTTGCTGACCTAGCGGTCACAGTCAGAATGCCTGCCGCCTTCACCTCCCGGGACCTGACACGTGCTGCGGCGGTGGTTGCCTCCGACCCGCGCCTGAAACTGGCCCGCAGCCGTGCCGCTAGTGGACGCATCACTCAGTTTCTGGCCGGAGCTCCGCATCTGTGGCGTCGTTACGAGCAGTCCGCCGGAGCAGCCCGCGCTATCCTTCACGCTGCCATGGACGCGCGTCGCTGCGGGCACGGTCCACTGCTGTCTGAGGACTTCCTTCGGGTAGCCGCTGAGGGCTATATAGATGACGTCACGTGGCATGCCTTGGATGAGGATTGGTTCGCCTCGAATCTCGCCAAGCTTCTCAGGCCGCACCGTCACCTGCCGGGGCCACTGACCCGGTTCCGCCCGCGTCACGATGAGCCGCCTCTCGTCAGTCCGCTGTACCAGCTGGCCGACTTTCTGCACGAGAGAAGCCGGGCGACGAGGGAGAAGGAGAGTCCTGCTCTCTCCTTGTGGGCGGCAGCAGCGGCCCACTCTCAGACGGACACAGACATGCGGGAGCTTGCCCAATCGGCCCGCAACCTGGGCGCCGTGGACTGTGAACAGCTCTATCTGAGGGCGGCGGCATGCGGAGATGTAGAGGTGCTGCAGTGGTTCATCCGTCGCCTGATGAAGTTCGGACGGTTCGAACGGGCTGAGGAACTCATCGAGAAGTACTGCCTCGACGGGCTGCTCCTGGGAGAGCTTTCCGCGGCTATTGGGCTCGCTGGACGCTTCAAGGACGCTGAGCGTCTGGCGCGCCGGGCATACGAGGTCAGCCGTGACCGTAAGGGCGCTCGAAGTCTGGCCTACCACCTGTCGGCATCTGGGATGCGTCGCACTGCCGAGCAGGTCTACTCATGGCTCGCTGAGACCGGAGACCCAGTGGCTTTGCGGTGGCTCACCGTGCATCACGAAGCCCGGGGTGACCGGACCACGGCCGAACACCTGGCCCAGATGGCCCTCAGACAGCACGCAGACCCATCCGCCGCCCTTGTGCTGGTTCAGCTTCGGGTCGAAGCAGGAAGGCTCGACGATGCGGACCGGCTAAGCAGCCTTGTCGCTGATCACGGCCATGCCGGTGCCCTGGTCGCATTCGCACACGAGAGATCACAGCATCGCGACCATGCCACCGCCTTGTGCTTCTACCGCGCAGCCGGCGCCAAAAAGCACCCGAAGGCTCTGGAATGGATGTCATGGCACTACGAAGGGCAGGGCCATCACCAACGCGCCGAGGACCTCGCATACACTGCCGCGGCAGCCGGTAACAGCCACGCTTTGCACGGCCTCGCCCACCTGCGATTCTTCAATGGTCGCCTACATGACGCCGAACGCTTGAACCGCGCAGCCGCACAAGCAGGATCGGTATCAGCCCAACACTGGCTCACCCGCAACGGTCTACCCGACGCCGAACCGTCTGATACGTCCTGATCGAGCAGCCCGACAACCCCGCAGCACCGACCCCAGTTCAAGATCAGCGCCCCACCTCACCACCGCTGACAAGGCGAAGGCACTATCTGACCACAACCACGCCTCCACCTGATCAGGCCTGTCTGCCGACATTGATAACGGCACAGACCCCCACTCCCATACAGCTACCAGCCTCCGGATCCCCGTGCCAGAGGCCCGCAGAACCCGGGGGACTGTAAATCGTTCGGTGTAACTCCCGATCATGGAGGATGCACCGATGACCAGTGAGAACGTGCCCGAGGGCGAGCCCGTCGAGGCGGCTGAGCCGCAGCCGGCGAGGGTGGTGGACGACCGGCTGATCGACGAGCTGGTGTCCCGGGCCCAGGCCGAGGGCCTGCAGCTGACGGGCGAGGGCGGGTTGCTCCAGCAGCTGACGAAGCGGCTGCTGGAGTCCGCCCTGGAGGGCGAGATCACCGACCACCTCGGCTATGACAAGCACGACCCAGCCGGGAAGAACGGCGGGAACTCCCGCAACGGCACCCGGGCCAAGACCGTGCTGACGGACGTCGGGCCGGTGGAGATATCCGTGCCGCGTGACCGCGACGGCTCGTTCGAGCCGAGGATCGTCAAGAAGCGGCAGAAGCGTCTGACCGGGGTGGACGAGATGGTCATCTCGCTGTCGGCGAAGGGCCTGACCACCGGCGAGGTCCAGGCCCACCTGGCGGAGGTTTATGGCGCCGACGTCTCGCGGCAGACGATCTCCACGATCACCGACAAGGTCCTTGAGGGCATGGCCGAGTGGCAGAACCGGCCCCTCGACCCGGTCTATCCGGTCGTGTTCATCGACACGATCCACGTGAAGATCCGAGACGGGGCCGTCGCGAACCGGCCGATCTACGTGGCCCTGGCGGTCACCGTCGAGGGCCGGCGCGAGATCCTGGGGCTGTGGGCCGGGGACGGTGGCGAGGGCGCCAAACACTGGATGCACATCCTCACCGAGATCAAAAACCGCGGCGTGAACGACGTCCTGATGCTCGTCTGCGACGGCCTGAGGGGCCTGCCCGACGCGGTCGAGACCGTCTGGCCGCAGACAATCGTGCAGACCTGTGTGGTCCACCTGCTGCGGAACTCCTTCCGCTATGCCGCCCACCAGGACTGGGACAAGATCGCCAAACTCCTCAAGCCCGTCTATACGGCGGCGACCGAGGAGGCCGCGCTGGAGCGGTTCGCGGAGTTCACCGATGCCTGGGGCAGGAAATATCCGGCGATCGTCCGGCTCTGGAAGAACGCGTGGGAGGAGTTCACGCCGTTCCTCCGCTTCGACACCGAGATCCGCCGCATCGTCTGCACCACGAACGCGATCGAGTCGGTGAACGCCAGGATCCGGCGGGCGGTCAAGGCCCGGGGACACTTCCCGAACGAGCAGGCCGCACTGAAGTGCGTCTACATGGCGATCATGTCACTCGACCCGACCGGCGGGGGACAGACCCGCTGGACCCTGCGCTGGAAGACCGCCCTGAACGCCTTCGACATCACCTTCGACGGTCGACTCGCCGCAGCCCGACAGTAACCTCGAACACCACGGTTACACCGTTCGATTGACAGACCCCGCGTCTTCCCAGCGCCTTGGTTCGAGCGGTGCCTGAGCAGGCAGGACACTGCTGTGAAGGCGCGACAGTTCCCGGTCCATGACGCCCTTGTCGAAGCGGGCGTTGTAAGCGATGCAGCGCCGCCCTTTGACCACGCCCCTCAGTTCCGGCAGCAGACCGCCGAAGCTCGGGGCGTGAGCGACACAGGCGTCGGTGATGCCGTGGAGTCTGCTGGCTTCGGCCGGGATCGGCAGACGCGGATTGAGCAACTCGTTGATCAGGGTGCGCCCCTGGTTGTCCAGCGCGGCGATCTGTACCGCCCAGGCCTGAGTACCCAGGCCGGCGGTCTGGACATCGAGGATGAGCAGTGAGGGATCCGCCAGCAGCCCCTGCGCCCACCGCCTCACCTGTTGGCGTTGACGCAGCCAGACCGGCGGCCTGCGCAGCATCCTGACCGCGTCGTCCAGGCCGCCGCACTGTTCCCCGGCCTCCTGTACGTGCCACATTCCGTCCCCGTCAGGTCGGGCGTGCACGGTGCCGAGATGGGCCCCGCGCTCGTAGACCACCCAGGTCGGACGCCCGGTATCGCCGGGCCGCACCAGCCTCACCACCCGACCGTCGACCCGGCGGGCGAGGAAGTCCCCCCACTCCTGCGCCGCAAAGGCACATGCCTGATCACACTGGCGCCCGGAAAACCTGCAAGCGCCCGGGCATCGCCGACCGGTGTCATCCATGAACCGATCATGAAAAGCGCGCCGCCCAAGCAGTCTCACGTCGCATCGGACACGCCGCGAGACTCATCCGCCAAGCGCACACCCACCTCATGCGGCCCAGGTGGCACCTGCCGTCCGCCAAGGCCTGCATCGGGGCGTTTCACGCCTGACCGGGGGCCCAAGGGCTTTTCCCGTGTCCGTCTTTCGCCCCAGCAGGCCAGGGGCGGCATTCAGCGCGGCGGGCCGGGGATAGGCGATCCGGTCGCCCTGGCCCGGCTACTTCGACATGAACCCGCCCTCGCCGGTACACCGGGGGCCGAGGGGTTCAGACGTTCAGGTGGTAGGCCTTCTCCGTCACGCGCAGCGGGGCGTCGGCCGGGCCCTGGATGAAAGGACCGCGCCACAGGACCTTGTGGCGCTTGAGGGTGGGGTACCACTGGTTGACCTTGTGCATGCGTACGGGCCAGCGGTGGCTGTAGCGGCGTGAGCTGGGTGTGTCGTCGGAGCGTGGTGAGCGGTCCGTGGTGCGGCGCAGGTCGACCAGCCGCACTCCGGCGGTGTCCCGGGAGCCGGAGGCGTTGTTGTGGGAGGGGCCGCGCGGCGTGGCCGGGTCGGGGGCCGGGGTGTCGGTGACGGTGGTGACGCCTTGTGCGGCAAGGCGCCAGAAGGCGAAGAGGTAGCGGTCGGCGAAGTTGTTGTAGGGGTCGTCGATCGGCTCGCCGCTCCACTGCGCCACCTCCGGGACGGGGATGCTGGGATCGGCGTGGATGAGGTCTCCGACCTCGTGGCGCAGCAGGTGGCGGGCGCGGGCCTGCACCAGCGCGGCGGCCTGGGAGGAGGTGCTCCTGGTGGAGGCGTCCGCGCGCATGCCGTTGGTGCCTGCGGGCGTCCAGGGCGGCATCCGGTGGCCGGCGGCCTTGGCTTCCGCCAGGAACTGCCTCCACTCGGCGCTCTGGACGGGGCCGTCGGTGGGGAGCATGCCGCTGACACCGACGGCGGGGCACTGCTCGCCGTCAGCGCCGTACATCGTGGTGAAGGACCAACCCAGAACGCTCAGATCGCCGGCGATGTCTCCCTGGACGGACAGGACGACGGGCTCGGGCAGGACGACCAGGGCTGCCGGGAGCGGGATGTCGGTGTCCCGGTCGAGGGTGAGCAGGTCGGTGGTCTCCAGGGTGAGGGCGGCTGCCACGAGGGCTGCGTGGGCGGCCGGTGAGACGACGCAGATCTCGCTGTCCCGCAGCAGCGCAAGGTGCCTTTCCCTCTCCCACACGCCGTAGTCGGCGATGAGCTGGGCGGTGTGGGGCCAGGGGCCCTGGTAGCCGGTTTCGCCCATGATCCAGGCGGCCGTCTCGTGCCAGGCGTCAGCGAGCGGGAGACCGGCGCGGATGTAGTGCCACAGGGTGTGCTGGAAGGTGGTTTGGGTCGATTCGGCAAGCCGGGCGGCCACGTAGGGGTTGTTATCGATCAGTGTTGCTGTGGCTGTGCGGTCGCGCAGCGCGCGGCGGGCCGCGATCGCCGGGTCCCACGTCCGGGTCTCGGGCCGGGTGATGCGTTGCTTCTTGCGCCTGCTCGCCTTGCCCACGCTCGCGCCGCCCTCATCTCTCATCGCCCCGGGGGGGGCGTTGTTTGCTCTGTGTCACAGAGTCTGTGCGGGCCGGTGGCAGGCTGCGGGGAGGAAGGGGCGGCCGTCCCGCCTGGCGGGACAACCGCACGTGTCTTCGTGCCGCTCGTTTCGCCGGGCGGGATCCCTAGGGTGGCGGGAGCTATTGCCTCTTGGCCGGTGCCGGGTCCGCAAGGCCGGTCAGGCGCGCGAGGAGGTCCCGGCAGGCGTGCTCGACTTCGAGGTCGAAGGCGACCGCGTCCGACCATCGTTGGTGGTCGCGGTGGGGTTGTGCGAGTGCGATCTGGATCTGGGGCAGGGCGGGGTGTGCGGCTGGGCCCATGCGGTTCAGGCAGGCAAGGACGTCGCGTGCGGTGGAGTTGTTGTCCTTCCAGGCGTTCAGCAGCGCGGGCACGACGGTGCCGGCCTCGCTGGTGCCAGCTATGTCCCACAGGGCGGATGCGGCATGGAGGAGGGTCCAGGAGTCGTTCAGCACGGCCGCGCCGTTTAGCTCGTTGCGCGCGTTCTGCTCGAGTTGTTGATTCAGGATCTGCCGCAGGCGCGGCAGTACTGCTGCGGCGTCGGGGCCGATGCGGCCGGCGAGGTTGAGCGCTTCGAATTTCCGGGGGGCGTCGAGGAGGTCTTCCAGCAGCGGCACGATGGTGCCGGGGCGGCGTTCGATTTCCCAGACGGCGCTCGCCGCGGCGGTGCGCAGGGAGACATCGCCTGCGTCGGTGAGGGGGCGGATGACGGTCAGGGCGGATGCGGCGCGGGGGCCGAAGGACGCCAGTGCCTTCAAGGCAGGCTCGATGGCGTGCATCTGCTCGCGCTGGAGTGCGGCCTGGAGGGCGTTGGTGAGTGCGGGTACGGCTGCCGGATCGGCGAGCTTGGCGAGGGCGGAGGCGAGCGTCACAGGGCTGACGTCGGGCCAGTCGCCGCAGTGGTCGACGTCGGCGAGACGCTTGATCAGCCGGGGGGTGAGCTGCGTAGCGCACTGGGGCAGATGGCCCACCGCGCCCAGAGCGCGCCAGACGTCAGTGTCGGTGTCCAGCGCGACAAGCAGGCTGGGCAGAGCCCGCTCGTCGCCGAGGCCGGCCAGCGCCACCACGGCCATCTGGTGGGCTCGGCGCACGGTGCGGTGCGGGCTCGCCCACGCGTCGGGCCGGTGGGCGGTGACGTAGGCGGCGAGGGCTTCGCGGGCCGGTTCGGCAAGGGTGTGCAGGGAGCCGAACGCCTCGGCCGCGGCCGCGGCGGTGTAGGGGTCGGCGGGGAGCAGGCGGTCGCCGATGAGCCGTACCAGAGCGGTGTGGTCGCCCCGCAAAGAGGTGATCAGACTGCGTGCCATGGCGATGGCATCGTAGCGGGTCCCCGGGTCCGGGCTGCGCAGCTGTGCGGTGAGCAGAGCTGTTCGGTCCCGGGCGCGTGTGTCCAGGGCCGTGTGGAAGGCCGTCAGCAAGGGAGTGGTGGCGGCGTGGACGCGGCCGTGCCGTTCGAGGTCGGCGAAAGCGGCCGTAACGTACCCGGGAACGTTCGGGTCGGGGTCGGGTTCGGCCTCGCACGCACACGGACGGGACGGATCCCGGTCCTTGTGCTCGCCTTTGTCGGGCCGGGGTGCGGGGGTGACCTGGCGGAGCAGTTCGATCGCGGTCGGCACCGTCTGGTCGTCGGTGGAATCGGGGGCGCAGCGGGCCCGGTGGACGAGCGCCGCCAGACGGATGTCCGGATCGGTCGCCAGGTCGTCGGCCAGGGTGTCCAGCCATGCCCGCGCCGGTACTGCGGCTGCGGGCAGGCGCAGCGCCAGGCCGGCCATCGTCCGCACCACCAGCAGCCGCTCCGCAATCCCGTCCTCTTCCGCGAAACGGTCCTGCAGGAGTTCCACCGCCCGCTCGGTGTCGTCCAGGAAGAGTCCCAAGCCCTCGATCGACGCCCGGCGCACCCGCGGGTCGGGGTCACGGGCGTAGGCGATGAAGGCGTCGGCGTGCTCGCGCATCAGGCGTGCGGTGTCCGGGTAGATCGTGGACTCCTCACCGTCCTCGCCGCAGACGACGGCGTAGATCTCCTCGGCGTCGACCGCTTCCCGCCCAATGCTCAGCAGCAGCGCGACGACTTTCCCGCGGTCAGGAGTCGCAGAATCGTCCGCCATCGCGAACAGGAACGGCACACTGGCCACCGTGCTCGAATACACGCTGCCCTGATGCAGCACGGCGCCGTAGAAGCTGCTGAACGCCTTTTGCCGTATAGCGGGGTCGGGCGAGACCATGCCGCGCAGCCATCCGGGTACGTCGTCGGCCGACCCGTAGGCATGCCCCAGGGACGCCCAGTCTGTCTTGTCCAAGTCGTTGATCATGACCGGCACTATGCAGGGCGGCACTGACACCCATGGCAGAACTAGGGCGTGTGTCGGAAGTGCTCTAGTGCCGCATCAGGCAACGTTCGCCCTGTCTACGACTGCACGGAGGCGTTTGTCGGTGGCGTGCTTGTTTCGCCAGATGATGTAGCGGCGGATCATGCTGCCCTGCTCCTTGTGGCTGGCGTGGTCGGTGCCGTCGAGGGCGAAGTAGCGCAGGGCGGTGAACTGGGCCTCGATCCGGTTGAGCCACGAACTATTGGTGGGCGTGTAGGCGAACTCGACGTTGTTCGCCTCCGCCCACTCCGCGACCCGCCGACAGCACTTGGTGGTCAGGTGCGGGGAGTAGTTGTCGAGCACGATCGCGATGCGCTTCCCGAGGGGGTGCAGGCTGCGCAGGTAACGGCAGAACTCCAGGAACCCCGTGCGGTGCTTTCTCGGCTTGATGTGGCCGTAGAGCCGGTCTTTGCCCAGGTCGTAGGCGGCGAACAGGTGCCGGACGCCGTGCGGGCGGGTGTAGGTCGCGCGGCGCCGCGGCCGTGGTTCACGGTCGGGGTCCTTGTGCTGGCCGCCGCGTTCGGCCCACTGCCGGCCTGGGTGAGGCTGGAGGTTGAGCGGCCCGAACTCGTCCAGGCACAAAACGACCTCGGGTTCGCCGTCCTCAGGGACGACCTCGCCGTCGGCGATGGCGTAGAGGTGCTCGACGCGGGCCTTCTTGGCCGCGTATTCGGGATCCTTCGAGGTCTTCCAGGTCTTCACCCGTTGAAAGGTGACGCCCTCCTCGCGGAGCAAGATGCGCAGGCCCTCATGGCTGATGTCGTCGACCACCCCCTCGGCGACCAGGAAGTCGGCCAGCTTGGCCAGGCTCCAGGTCGAAAAAGGCAGGCCGTGCTCGGCCGGCTTGGACTTGGCGATCTTCTTGATCTCCCGGCGCTCGGGCAGGGTGAAGGTCCTGGGCCGTCCGCCCCGGTACTTGGGGTAGAGGGACTCGAAGCCATCGGTATTGAAGTTGTGGATCACGTCGCGGACCCGGTCGTCGCTGGTGAAGGTCACCTCGGCGATCTTCGCCGCGGGCATGCCCTGCGCGGACAGCAGCACCATCTGGGCCCGCCGCCAGGTCACCACCGAGCCGGTGCCCCGCCGGACGATCCGCAGTAACCGCCCGCCCTCGTCGTCATCGATCTCGCGCACCCGCACCCTCCCAGCCACCCACATAGCTTGACGGAAAACCCGCGTTCTGGGGGTGAGGTGGCTTCTGGGGCGTCAAACGGCCCCGAGCGCGGCGGCTACAGCGTCTCGCACCGTTCCTTCGGTAGGAGTGGCCTTGCCCACGGCGGCAGCCATTTCCGCAAGGGAGGTCATGGCGACCTCGGGCAACCCGCAGGCCGTGAACGTCGAGAACGCGGCCAGGTCCGGCGCGATGTTCAGGGCGAACCCGTGGCTTGTCACACCGCCGCGGATCCTCATACCGATCGAGGCAATCTTCTTGTGCGCCGGCGTCCAGACCCCGACCAGGCTCTGGGCCCCGGGCGGGGTATCCCGTCGGACAGCCTGCAGGCCCAGCGAGTCCAGGGCACTGACCAAGCCCTCCTCCAGCCAGCGCACGATGTCCCCGGGGCCACGCTCACGGAGATTGACCACCAGGTAACCGATCAGCTGCCCCGGTCCGTGGTAGGTCGCCTGACCGCCTCTGTCCACCTCGACCAGAGGGATCCCAGCCTGCACAGGCAGTTCGTGACGCGGCGTTCGGGCACTGTAAGTGATCACTGACGGATGGGTGAGGAGTGCCAGCCGATCTGCGATTAACCCCTCTCGCCGCTGGCGGACCCAGGAGCCCATCCGCTCAACCGCTTCAACATAGGGAACCTCACCCAGATCAACCCGCTCCAGCACACTCTCGCCCACACCCGACCCCTTCGACGTCACAACCACTCAATAGACAGCCAGAGCGTACGCCGAAGGAAGAAGCGACCAGGGCGAACGTTGCCTGATGCGGCACTAGGTTGGCTGACGTGAGTACGCGGGGGCGGAGTTACCGATACGTCGGACCGGTCGAGCTGAAGGCTGCGGTCCGGCCTGACAGCGGCGGGTGCCCGATCGGCTCGGCGACTGACTTCGACAGCTGGATCGCTGAGCTATCGGCAGCAGAACTGGCCGAACCGTTCACCTTCGTGGTCGGCGTGGACGGTGTGCTTCGGCTGGCGCCGCGACGGAGCGAGCACGTGGCCTGTGCCGGCGGAGCCATGGTCTTGAGTGCCGGCGAGATTGGTTTCGTGCGCGAGCGGGACCGGTGGACTGTGAACACGGTCAGCAACCAGTCCACCGGATACTGCCCCGACATTGGCTCCTGGTCGGCAGTCGCTCGTGCTCTGGACGACGTAGGGATCGAACGGCCCTCCAGCTTCACCCACGAGGTGGTGTTCCGCCGGTGTCCTGACTGCCAGGAGCACAACATCGTGCGCGAGGACGACTTCGTCTGCGTCTTCTGCGGCAGTGATCTGCCGGAGACGTGGAACGTGGATCCCATCGTGTGATGGCCGAGGGTCACAGCCACTCGTTGATGGCCGCGACGAGGACGGTCGCCTCGTAGCGGACCGCGAGTTTGTCGTATCGCGTGGCGACAGCGCGGTGTCTCTTGAGGCGGTTGATCCCGCACTCCACCGCGTGGCGCTCGCGGTAGTCGACCGGATCGAAGCGCGGTGGTCGGCCA
Organism: Streptomyces sp. NPDC012825; assembly: GCF_042900925.1. Lineage (NCBI taxonomy): Bacteria > Bacillati > Actinomycetota > Actinomycetes > Kitasatosporales > Streptomycetaceae > Streptomyces > Streptomyces sp. NPDC012825. The sequence continues at coordinate 27,345 of NZ_JBIBBZ010000028.1, forward strand.
CCGCGGGAACCGAGCTTCCGGCGGTGGCGGGCCTGGTCGGCCTTGTCGGGGATGGTGCAGCGGATCCCGCGGCGGCGCAGGTAGGCACGGTTCTTGCGGGAGGCGTACGCCTTGTCCGCGCGGACCCGGTTGGGGCGGACGCGTGGCCGGCCCGGACCGAGGCGGGGCACGCGGACCTTTGCCAGGACGGGTTCGAACTGCGGCGAGTCCCCGCGCTGCCCGGCGGTCACCACGATCGCCATGGGCTTCTGGCCCTGTTCGACGGCCAGGTGCAGCTTGGTGGTGAACCCTCCGCGCGACCGTCCCAGTCCGTGATCTCCGGGCTCTTCATGGACACCGCCTGGTGGTTCCTTCTGCAGGTCACCCTGCCTTCGGGCTCCAGCCGCATGCTGGTGGGCACGGCAGACCGTGGAATCGGCGCTCAGGTCCCACACAATCATTCCCTTCGCGTCGGCCAGGGACTGGAGCCGGGTGAGGATGTGGTGCCAGGTGCCGTCCCGCTGCCATCGGCGGAACAGGTCGTAGACCCGGTTCCACGGCCCGTACTCGACGGGCACGTCCCGCCACGGCACACCGGTCCGGACCCGGAACCGTATGCCGTCGATCAGCTGCCGCCGAGGCCAGACGGGTGGCCGCCCTACCTTCTCCCCCTTCGGCAACAACGGCTCCAGCACTGCCCACTGCTCGTCCGTGAGATCTCCCCGACCCATGAACCGTGATCATTCACAGCCCAAGATCCACTTTCGATACACGGCCTAGCACCGACACCATCCTGCGGCAGGAACAGTCCTCCTCAGCAGCCCTGGAGAGGCCGGGGCAGGGCAGGACTGCGAGTGCCCGGCCTGTGGTGCGTGGGAGGAGGGGCAGGTGTACGGAGCGCCGTGGTGCGCACTCCGTCCCGGCCTACCAAGATTCCAGCATTGCGATCATCACAAAGTTTTGCGATGATCGCAAAATGGATGGGACTCAAGAACTTGCCGCCCTGTGCCACCCGCTGCCCGAGCCGGGCTCGGTGACACCAGAGGAGTGCTTCACCGACGCCTGCGAGAAGACGGTAGAGCTGCGCGAGGAGGAAGCCTTCCGCCTGGAGGCCGCCGGTGAGGCCATGGGCGTGGATCCGCTGCTGCTGGCGCTGGACGGCCTCAGGACGCAGAAAGAAGCCGTCGACGCACAGATCCGCCGACTGCTGGCCTACGGCCGCGAGTTCCACGGCAGCCACCCCTACGGTCTGGAGGAGCTCGCCCGGCGCTCCGGCTACACCTTCTCCGGTGTGCGTACCGCCTACGGCGAGAGGGAGATCCGGGCCGTCGCCGAGCAGATCGGCCGGCAGCCCAACCGTCCCGCGCGCCCCGGCGCTGGCAAGACGCGATGAGCGCGGCAGAAGCAGGAGCGCCGGGAAAGGCGGGAGCCATGGTCCAGGAGATGTTTTCGCTGCGTTCTGGCCGTGGGGCTGCGCCTCTGTACCGGCAGATCGCGTCGGAGCTGCGCGGACAGATCCACAGCGGCCGTCTCGCGCCGGGTGCGCGGCTGCCGTCGATGCGCGAGCTGCAGAAGCGGTATGCCGTCTCCAGCCTGACGGCACGTTCCGCCCTGAACCTCCTGCGCACCGAGGGCCTGGCCGGCGCCGTACCGGGCCGGGGCACTTTCGTCACCTCCCCCTCCCCCTCGGAAGTGGCAGGGCAAGAGGGGCAAGGCCGTCGCTGCGAACAGCTGGAGGAGATCTTGCGCGAGGTCCTCGGCCACCTCCGGCCGCAGGGACACCCCAGCTGGGAGCTGAACACCTGCCTGGTGACCGATGAACAACTGGCCAAGTGGCGGGCGGCGCTGGGCGCTACTGATCAGCGGCAGACACAGTAGCGGCGGCCGTGCTGCACCGGTGTCCTCCACAGCCGGACCGGACGCCCGCCCGGGGTGGGCGCCCGGCAGGGTGAACAACCCGGGGTGAGGACCCCACCCGCCGCACCGCCCGGTGACAGAATCGTCCCGCCCCTCCCCCGCCAGTGACCCATCCGGCCACCGGTACCCGGTTTACCCGCACGCATGAAGGAGTTGGGATCGTGAATCACCAACCTGGGGACACCTACGCGTACTGCTTCTCCCACGGCTGCCTCCACGTCTTCGAAGCCGGCAAGGAGCCTTCGTGCGGCGCGACGTGGGTAGCGTTCAACGCGGCTTGCGAAGAGGAGGCTCTGGAAGCCAAGGAGGCGGCCTACGGAGACGCCCGGTTCTTCGACGAGCTCTCCTTGCCCCACAAGCTGGAAGTCCTCGAGACCCGCGACACCTGGAGGGAAAAACCGGCGCCACAGCAGCCCTGACAGGGCCCGACAGAAACCATGGGGGCGGACGAGGAACCGGGCACGGCATCACCCGGGCCAGACCGCCCGCCGGCGCGCGGCCGCTAAACGGTCTGCCTGTATCAAGGCACTGGCCGACCAGGCGGAGGCCCTGTACCGGACCGGATGGCACTACACCCCTTCAGCAGCTGCCGTGGCCCTCGACCCTGCCTGGCCGCCGGTGAGCGCGGCCTGACCCGAGAGAGGTCACCACTCCCCCATGCGCCGACCGTCCCGCGCGCCCCACCGCCGGCAAGAAGCGATGAGCACGGCAGGAGGAGCACTGGGAGGGCGCGGTCCAGGAGGTGTCTTCGAAGCGCTCTGGCCGCGGGCCTCCGTCTCTGCAGTGGCAGGTGACGTCTGCGGTCAGCGGTAGTCGTCGGGGTGGTCCTGCATCCATGTGTTGATGAAGTCGCGGGTGGCGATGAGCTGCTTGTGGTGCTTCTTCAGGTTCTCGGAGGAAGCGTCCGCGCCGAGCGTGTTGTTGAGTTCGGTCATCTTCTGGATCGGCTCGGGGAAGTGCCCGGGTCCCTTGGGGTCGTTCTTCATCGCCCGGTCCAGTTCCTGGAGTTCCTTGTTCACACGGCCCAGGAAGTAGTCGCAGTCCTTCGCGCAGGAGTCGTTGAGTGTGGCCTGGAGGGTGGCGAAGGCGTCCCGGACCTTCTCGCCGGTGGACGGCGCGTAGGCGTTGTCCGGGTAGGGGGTTGCGCCGGCCCTGTCGGGGCCGGCCGCTCCTGCGCCTGATGCGGGGCGGTCGGGCTCGGGGGTTGTGCCGCAGGAGACGGCCAGGGCCGCCAGGACGGCGGCGGCTAACACGGTGCCTTGCACTGACTTCTTGTGGATCATGTGGGTCCCTTCCCGGTGGCATAGAACCAGGCGAGCGTATACGGCGTGGTTGGGCTCACGGCTTGCAGTGGGCGCCCGGCCGGAGGGATGCGTTCGGATCTCTCCGGACGGAGGGCGGATGCACGCCCGGTGGATGTCCCGGCTGGAGGGGCCGCGTCGGCGATCGCCGAGGACCAGTCCACCTCACCCCGGGCCCCGAGTTCGTCCAGTACAGCCCGCACGGACGTGACGTGAGACAACCTCTACGCCTCGCTTGGCGCCGCCGACCTGGCGGCCTGCTCGATCTTCGCGCAGTAGGCCGCGCGGGCTTTTTCGTCGATCTGCTTCTCGTGTTCGGGGCGCAGCTCGGTCCGACCGTCGAGGCCCTCGCACAGGATGTCGGTGTGCCCGGCATGCCGGGCGGTCTCGCCGAGGACATGGATCATGACGGCGAACCGGTTCGTGTTGGTATAAGGCTCGGGCCACCACGGCACGCGGCCGGAGGCGTCCAGGGCAAGCACCTCGATCGTCGCGTCCGAGTGTTCCCACGCGCGCCGGTAAAAGCTGATGATCTGCTCACAGGTCTCATCCTTGGTGGCCCACAGATCGCTGCCGTCGGAGTCCTGCCACCGGCACAGCGGTTTCGGTGAAGGACGGCCGAAGACCTCGCCGAAGTACCTGGCCTCGACCGTGGCCACGTGCTTGACCAGGCCGAGGAGGTTGGTCCCGGTCACCGTCAGAGGCCGGCGGGCGTCGTACTCGGACAGGCCGTCAAGTTTCCAGAGCAGCGCCTCGCGGTCCCGCCGCAGTCTCCCGTGCAGGTTGTCTTTCGCGAATGCATCGATCATGCGGCACGAGCCTGCCACTGGCCGCTCCTATTCTCAAGATCACGTATGCGGTCCGCAATGACCGGCAGAGCCGAGGCCCGGCCACGACTGCCGCCCTGACCTGCTACAAGAATCTCGCGAAACTTGCCACGTGAGACAATTTCTTAGGGTGGTGCCGCCATGCTCACCAGCCGGACGAACACGCTCAGTCGATGCCCCACGAGCACCTCCAAGATCAGGTCTTGGAGACAGCCTGCGGGCAGGTACTGACTTCGGCTTGTCGGGGTACCCCTGGGGTATCCAGGGGTACCCCGACAAGCCGAAGTCAATAAGCAGCAGATCGTGCGACCGCTCTGGGCACTTCGGCTGGTGAGTCGGCAGGGCGCAGCTCGTGAACGGACACTGAATCACACCGTCGGCGGTTCCAGGTGGACCGCGTTACGGAACCGGAACCCCAAGGCGTGAACGAGCGCGAAGACCAAGTCCTCCGCCAGCGGATCACACTCAGTCACCAGGGCAGCCCTAAGCGCCACCAGGTCCGGCTGAAAACCGGCCCCTCGAGCCCAGGCTGCAGCTCGCTCGCTCACCTTGACCGAATCACCGATCCACTCACCAGGCAGGCCGCAATCCCGCGCCATCTCCGGTGACAAAGCACATTGCCATGACAGGTCATCGGGGCTCGCTGCCTGAACGGTCGCGAAGTCACTGTCGACCACATGGCAGACCAGAACAGAAGCGCGCGTCTCGCCGATGATCGAAGGCTCCGGATCCGTGATGGGACACGCTTGCAGGATCTGCCACTCGCCATCGCGCGCCAACCACAACGGCACACAGTCCGACGCCCGTATCGCCGCCAACTCCGTCAGCGGCCGACCGGCTCGCGCCACGATGAAAGACCCCGAGAACCCCATGACCGGGAACCATAGCCCCGATCAATGACGCCGCTGATTACCCGGCCAAGGCTGGGTGACGAGCCACTGACATGGAGGCCTCAGTCCTCCTCGGGTGCGTCGTCGAAGGGCGAGGGGTAATCGTCGAGGGTCGGCATCCGCAGGAGTTCGCTGGTGACCGGGACCCACGGCGACAGGTCCTGGCCGGTGGCCCGGCGCATGGCGACAATGTCGGTGAAGGAGATGCCCGGCAGGATGCCGTCGGCTCACTGGACGCGCATCCAGGGGACATCACGCGGGCCGGTGAAGTGGTCCTCGATCTTCCAGACCTTGAGCCGGAACCACAGCGACCGGTAGTAGTGCCCCGCCGGTGCGGGACTGGCCCAGTAGATGTCAACAATCTCGCCCTGCCCGGCTACGGCCCTCTCTGGTCAGCAGACGGCGGGCCTGTGCCAGTGCGACGGCGGGGATGTCGCTGAACACGGTACGTCCGTCGGTCTGCCAGGCCTGGTCAGTGCTCTCGACGTGCCACACATGGTGCCGGGTACGCATCGCCTCGCCGATTAGGTTGAGGACCTGCTGGCGCCATGCGGCGATGAGGAAGTTCGCTGCCGACACAACACCCAGCAGCGCGTCCTTGGCCAACCGGTCCGAAGCAGCGGGGCTCTGCTGCCGATTGGCGGTCGACTCGGGGTCGGCGCCGAGCCAGAGAGGCTCCCGTGCCAGAGTGCAGCGGGCGTGGTCGGTGAGCCGGGACCACACTTCCTTGGGGAAGCTACGGTCGGGGTCGCGGGGGATGGTGGTAGCGAAGGTGTCGAACCAGCGTTCGGCCCGCATGCCCTCTCTCATTATCTTCCAGCCCAGGGGGTGGTGGGGGCATTCGAAGCCCTGGTTGTCGCCCCCACAGCAGGTAGACCTCTGCCGCGCCGAGGAGTGCCTCCTCCAGGGTCTCGTAAGTGAAGGCGTCGCTGCGCCGCAGGCTCACCCGCCCCAGAGCGGGATACCAGTCGGCGAGGTGGCCGGCATGGACCAGCCGAGCTCGTCGGCCACCTCCCCAAGCCGGCGCAGCTCCTGCCACGAGGCCAGGCTCGACAGCTTCACCCCGTCCCAGCGGCGGCGTTCCTCGGGGGTGAAGCCGTCCCACTGCGAAGGTGCGGGAGCGCTGGTCTGGCTCTGCGTGGTCGCGGTCAGGGCGCACCGTGCCTGGCTGAAGGACACGGCGTGCTCGGCCATGTAGGCGCGCACGGCCCGGTCGTGCTGGCGGGTGGTGTTCTTGGACATGCCGATCCTCGTCCCCGGCCCGGCACTCCACGCCTCGCGGGCCGCTGGAAGACCAAGCGTGCCGACAAGAAGAACTGCACTGTGGGGCAAGAGAGTTGCAGGCTCTCGGCCTCGGGGTTCCCCTCGCGGCGTGGGCGCGGGAACGGGGCAGCAGGCCGGCGCACCGGCCCTGTGCCGCCCATCGTAGTGGAGGGAGGATCAGCGGTCCGGGGCCTGGCTGCCGGGATGCGATTGTCCGGGAGGGGCAAGGGGGGCGGTCCCTCCCGGACCGGGTACTGCTGGGGATGAGCCCCGGGGCGGGCGTCTGCAGAACGCGGAGCCGGTTGCGGGGATGCGGTAGGGGCGGGCTACTCGCCCGCGCTCGCGGTGCCATTGGGGTAGAGCGCGAGGAGGCGGCAGCCGGTCTCGGACTGCGGCCAGTGCACGCTGCCGGCGGTGGCGGTGATCAGCGTGCCCGCCGGGTGGATCTGCTGGCCGTCGTGGAACTGGCCTTCCAGGACGAAGAGGATCTCCGGGGTCTGGTGGAGTTCCTCGCCAAAGACGGCGCCGGGTTCGAAGTCGATGAGCATCGCCGACAGCTCGTCATGGGTGCCGTCGCGCAGCGTCGTGACCGTGATGCCGTCCTTGACCTGGTGTCGTGATGCCTGGTCGGCGTGGGTGACGTCGAATCCTGCGAGCATGAGATGGGGTCCTTTCCTTGTGTTCTTCAGGGGCATGGGGGTGCGGGGTGGCCGGGCCGGAATCGCGTTGGGCCGGTCCGACAGGCGGGACGCTGCGCGCCGGCAGGCTCCTGCGGCTCCATCTGGACCGGCTGACCGGCCGGGTCCGGGTCAGACTCGCCGACGGAGCCGTCCCCTCGCCCGGCCAGCTCCCTGTACGACGGATGGCGGTCGCTGTAGCCGGGCGTACGGGCACGGCCCGGGCACGGCAGGAGCGCCCGGGCCGGTCGCGGCCGATTGCTGTCGGCGAGGCCGGTCGGGGCGGGTTCCGTGCCGGTGCCCCGGTTATCGAGCTGCACTGCGCCTGCTCCTACGGCGTCGGTCGTTCATCCCTCACGGGTATGAACGAGCGCTCGGCGGGTTCGGTGTCGGCGGGCAGGGGTTCCAGTACGAATTTGCCGAGGTAGGACATGGATGCGCGGCCACGGAGTGAGGGTGCGTATGCGGTGCGCAGGCAGGTGGCTGCGTCGGCGTAGCTCTCGGTCTCGGTGTCGGTGTCGGTGTCGATGGTGATCCTCATGGCCGCAGCCACTCGGGGAGGGTGTCCAGGGCGTGCTGGAGCTGTCTGAACTCCGTTTCCGTGGTGGGGGCCACCAGGCGCAGGCCGGAGGCTGTGCCGCGCGTGGCGGTGGTGAAAAAGCAGGCGGTGATGCCGTGGGTGTGCAGGTGCTCGAGGACGGGGTGCGGCGGGTCGGGATGCTGGAGGAAGCGGTGTGAGGGTTACTGCGAGGATTGTTCGCACGGCTGGTGTGAGCAGGACAGCGGGTCGGTCACGCCCGAGGACATTCGGCAGGCTCTGCTGCAGGCGCACGGCGCGGTGCGGCTTCGCCTGTCCGGGCAGACACCACATCTGGTCGGGGGACTGCGGGCCCTGCGCGGTGACCGGGAGGTGTCCCTTGCCGCGGCACGGGCGCGGGCCGTACAGCTTGCTGGAGATGGTCTGATCGGCACGCTCGTCGAGATGGAGATCTTGGCGGTGCACCTGCGCGCTCAGAACATCGCCGTCGGCATCGAACCCGTCGCCTGACGCCGACCGGTAGTACGCGTGAGACTTCACGCGGGTGGAGCAGACCCCTCGGGGTGTTCGTGAAGTGTCTTCGTTTGGGCCTGGCTGACGCGGTGGCCGGGAGCGCTGCGAGATCGGACAAAGGGCGCAGCGGCAGGGCTGGGGCCGGATGAGGCAGGCCCAGTATGCCTGTGGTGGGCGTGAGAAGGTCCCGGCGCCGCGAGCGCGGGATCGGGACCGGGGGTCAGTCAGTGGGGCGTGCGGGGGCGTATGTGACGTCCGGGCGGACACGGACGATCTTGTTCATGGTCCGGCGAGCCTCGGGGTCGGGGGCGAGGATGTCGCGCATGCCGTGCGCGGCGGCCTCAGCGCCGGATTCGAACAATGGCATCGGTGAGGTGTAGTCCCGGATCGCCTCAGCGGTTTCTACGGTGATCTGGCTGTCAGCGAGAGCCACGCGCAGTGCCAGGAGCTGGTCACGGTCATGGCAGCCCGTCCAGCCTCCGCAGATACGCGACTGGCCGTCCTTGCCGCAGAAGTGGTTGATGAGACGAGCTCACGGTGGAGCAGCGGAATGCGCTGCGGGAACTGAGCGTGGGGTGTGCGTGACAGGCATGGTTGGGAATCTGGTGCCGCCGGGCAGGAAGGCGGTCAGGCCCAGAAGGCGTCGGTGACGGTGATCTGTGGTTCGGCATGGCGACGGATGAAGTTGTAGATGAGCCAGCCGCGGCCGCCGGCGAGATCGGCGATGTGTTCACTGCCCGGGTTGGTGGAGGTGAGGGGGCGGACGCTGATCCAGTGGGGCAGGTGAGCGTCGGCGTCGATACCCCGGTAGTAGGGGTCGGTGGCGGTGATCAGTTCCGCACGGACGGCCAGGACGAGCTTGCGGCCGTCGGCAGGCATGTTGTCGAAGGTGTGGCGGGCCTGGGCGGTCCAGTCCATCTGCCAGGGTGGGTGTGGCGGGTGGGGCTGGTCGGTCACCGGCCGGGCTCCACTGCGGCCGCGATCGCCCGCAGGCGGCTGTATTCGGCAAGTAGGGGCCCAGATTCGTTCGGGTCGGTTTCCTTGGCTGCGCGGGCCTGGAGGTCGGCGAGGTGTGCTTCGAGTTCGGGGTCGCGGGCGATGGCGTACTGGGTCCACCACAGGTGCATGAACGCGGGGACGGGTGTGAGGTTGAAGGTGTCGGCGATGGCGCGCCGCCAGTGGGCCTCGAAGTCGGGCAGGAGGTGCGGGGCGTGGTCCTGGATGGCCAGGCGCAGGGCCTGGGGGGTGCGTTCGGGCATGGGAGGCACCGGGCGAGGACGGTTGGTGCCGGGGTCTTCGGAGTGCAGGGGCTGTGCGGTCATGGCGGGGGTTCTCCTGGGCGCGGGGCGGGCCGGTCAGGCCGCGTCGGCGCTGTCGTCGGCGGCGGCGGGTGGGACGGGTCCGGGCTCTGCGGCCTCGGGCTGGGTGAGCTGTTGATAGTGCTCGAACCAGTCCGCAGGCACTAGGTAGGCCAGCGTCTTGCCTTTGCGGGTGATCGCGGCCGGCTCGCCCGCGATACGGGTCCGATCCAGGATTTCCCCCATTTGCTTACGCAGATCGATCGTCGTATACATCCTTGGCTCCATAGTCCCGATCCTACCTCCAACTATCATAGTTGCGATAGTTGGGTCTGTCTGTAGAAATCCCCCGCACCCGACCACGGCCGCATCCTCCGAGCCCACGGCATCAAACCAGTCACCCAAGGACAGTCACTCCCGGGAGCATCGGTGCTGCGTGGCGCACCCCCCTGGTTGCAGGGGTATGCGGCCCGTGCGTGCTGCAAGCTGTGCGCCGGGGGATCGGGTGACCGTACCTTCCGGCTGCGGGCTCTGGATTGGGCGGAGGAGAGCGGGATGAGTGGCCGTGTGCAGTGGCCGATGGAGCGTGACAGGGATGCCGCGCTGGTCATCAGGACCGGCTACGGTGACGAGCAGGCGTGGACGGCGCTCATGAGGACCTGGGGCGAGGAGGATGACTTCGAGCCCTACGTCCATCTGGTCGACGACCCGCAGTGGAGAGGGATCACACCCGCGCAGGTCATGTCCATGGCGTCCGGGACTGCGGAGCGTTACAGCGTGGTCTATCTGGCTGATCACGTCTCGATGTGGCAGAGCCCTTGCACGCTGCTGACCCTGTCCCTGCGGAGCAGGGACCAGTGCGAAAATGATGAGGAGTTCGAGATCTACGGCGATATGTTCCGTACGGTGCCGCATGGGGTGCACGAGATGAACGTGAACCTGATGATCGCCAATCAGGGTTTTGACGAGGTCGCGGATATGGCTGGGGAAGATCCCGAAGGTGTCTTCCGAGGCTTCACCGGCTGAAGCACTCAGCCGCCACTCCCACCGAACAGACCCCCACTCCGTCAACCGAGCTCCTTGCCGCCGGTGATACCTCTCAGCCCTGACGGGGATGGCGGCAGGGCTTGCGTGGGCGCCGGACGGTGTCGGTGCCCACTTCGGCGGCGTCGGCGGAGGAGAACAGGCTGGGCACGCCCGGGCGCGGCAGCACCTGCGCTCGGCTCCCCTGGGCCTGGCTCTGGGTGGTGGGCTTGCTGGTGGTGTGTCGTGCGGGGGCCGCGGCGCGGGCCAGGATCCGGGCGTGGGGGATGTGGGGTGCGCACATCGCGCAGACTTCCTCGACGATCCACACCTGGCCGACGATCGGGTCGTGGCGCAGGATCATCACCACTCCGCCCGCGCACAGTGTCTTGTCCCTCGGACGTGCTTCGCAATGATCTGAATGGTCAGCGGTTGGTGAACCGGTGGCCGGATCGCAGTGACACACCCCATTGATGTGTCAGAAGCAGCGGCGGTACCACCATCGTGATTGCCAGCCCGACCGCCTTGGCCTCCGCATGACCAGAGCCACGCGACCCCGCCCGATGAGGAGGAGTCCTTGAGGGCCAATCCCGCCACCTGCAGGACCTGGGCGGTGATCACCCCGAGTTTGTCGGGCTCTGTGTTGCAGTGGCCGGTGTCGCGACAGTGCCTATGGGGTGAGCAGGGGCGGCCCCGTGACGTGCGAAGGAACACGAGGCCGCCTTGCCGTCCTGTCGGGGCGGTTAAGGCATACCGTAGAGGGGCGGAACGATGAGCGCATGCCCAAGGACGCAGACAGGTGATGGCCTTTCAGCTCACCGGATCTGTGGGCAGCCGGCTGCGAGGTCGTTCACCAGGGAGGGGAACTCGATGGCGAGGGGTGCCGATAAGGCGAAGAGGTTCCAGGTTTTCAGTCCCTTCAGCCCCTGCTTCTCTATTGTGACCGTTCTGACCTGGCCTTTTGCCCAGGGGCTCACAGAGGGTCGGTCTCGGTGAAAGGCCTTACGCGTACCACTCGAGCCTGCCGGTCCGGTAAAGCAAGCCGTGCGAGTCAACCGGACAGCACTGCCTTCCATGACGAGACGTGAGGTCTACGACGCAACAGTGCCCTGCGTTCACGTTCAGTCATACCGCCCCAGACACCGAACTCGATCTGTTCATCAAGAGCTTCGGCTAAGCACGGTATGCGGGCAGGGCAACCAGTGCACAGGGCTTTGGCCCGGTTCTGGTGTGCGGTTGCTCCGAAGAGTTGCTCGGCGTCCCCCTGTCGGCAGACGGCGCTCTCGCGCCAGTGCTCACCGCTCTCACGCACGCGTGCTCTCCCGTCGCACTCAAGACGCCCTTGCGCGTTAACCCTATGCCGTCGAACGAACGTGGTTCGACATGCCCAACTGCCTTTCAGACGTGGGGTGAACGGGCTCTTGGCGCGAGGTGTTTCACCTTCCCCGTCTGCCGGTCCCGTCAGTTCGCCGGGGATGTTTTCGGGCTGCAGCAACGGGATTTGGCCAGTGGCGAGTAACATCCGGCACCAATGCCCATCATTTAAGGAGCGTGGACTGTAGTGCCGAACGAGCTGGACAGCACCTCGATTCACACCAGGTACACAGAGCAGCTCACCGCTGACCTCGAGGCCAATCGTGCCGAGCAAGCGTCGATCGCCGCCCGTCTGGAGCAGTTGCGGACGGAGGAGAAGTGGCTGACCGCAACGCTGGACTCCATGCCCTCTTCCGCACCGGTCAGCAGCGTAGTGGCCGGGTTGGATGAGGCCGTACGAGAAGCGGCCGTACCCCAGCCGCGGGAGACCCGGGAGGCGGCCCCTGCTCAGAGGGCGGCGGTGAAGAAGGCCTCGTCGGCGAAGAAGGCGACGGTCAAGAAGGCCTCGCCGGTGAAGAAGCCGACAGCAAAGAGGGCGAAGGCACCGGCCAAGAAGACGGCGCCGGGAAAGACAGCGCCGAAGAAGGCCGCCAGCAGTACGTCAGGGGCGCAGCCGACGCTTGGCACGCTCATCGACAGCCTGCTGGGGGAGAAGTTCCTCGGCGAGCCGCTGAAGGTCAGTGAGATCCACGCGGAACTCGCCGCGGCGCACGCCGAGCGTTCAACCTCGGTCCAGGTCGTCCGCAACGCCCTGGAAGGCCTGGTGAAGAAGAACAAGGTCGAGAAGGACACCCGCCAAGGCGTCGCCCTCTACACCAAGCCCAGGACCGCAGACACTGCCGATGCCGGCACCGGGGCTTCCGCACCGGCTGGTGAACCCGCCGAGACGGTCACGGCCGGAGCCTGAATGGTCCAACGGCCGGGCTCGGCTGCTTCGGCGGATCGCAGGGCGCCAAGCGCTCTACGGAGCCCGGCCGTTACGGGCCGGTTGGTTGTAGAGGAGAAGAACTTTTCCGATCTGCCATCCCTGCTGTTCAAGGTCTCGTACCGGCTGGTCTCTGCAGTCAGAGGGTGCGTTCCGATCAGGGCTTCTGCCTCGCTGGAGGCTTCGGAAGTTTTCTCCAGGAGGCTTCGAACGGCGCCTGTACCAGGAAGCAAAGAGGTCGATAACAGTCACGTTGCCCTTGGCGAAGCGGCTGTCAGGCTGCGAATGGCACAGGTGGCGCCTGCCACCGGACTCGGACGCTGTCCTGGTTCACAACCCGTGCTCGTCCATCAGTCTCATCAGGTTCCGCTTGCGCTTCTGGGCGGTGCGCAGATCAGCAGCATAGGCAGTGAAGAGCTCTGGCGTACCAAGGTGGTCGTGGCAGTCACGGATGCTCAGGAGCAGGCTGACGAGCTGCTCGTAGGCGCGGTCGCCTGTTTGCCGGGTGAGCGGGGTGACCAGGCGGTGGTAGACGGTGAGAGCGTCGCCGGGGCGGGTGGCGTGGGATTGGCTGGCCAGTGCGAGCCACTGGTTGTCGCGGGCGCCGCTGTCGGTGGCCACCTGCCAGGCCGTGTCGATGTCTTCGTCGTCCAGTAGGACATCGACCAGGACATGGCTGCTGTGAGTGTCTTTCGCGGTGGTGGCGGACCGGAGGAGGTTCAGGGCTTCTTCTCGCTCGGCCGGCCAGCGGCCGGTGGCTCGGGCGACGGTGCGCAACTGCCGATAGGTGAGCAGGGTACGGCGGGCTATGAAGTGCTCGCGGCGCAGCGCGAGGGCATCGGTGAGCCGATCGGCCCGCTGGTAGCGGTCGGCAAGGTAGTCCACCAGGGCGGTGTCTACTGCGGCAAGATCCTCGGTCTCGTCGATGCCGCGCTCGGCCCATTCAAGGGCTTCGGACGGACGGGCTACGGTATCGAGTTCGCGGGCGATGAGCAGGTGAGTGTGACCGTTTGCTGCGAGGTCTGCGGCGTGCATGGCGATGAGCGTGTCGGTGTCCTGCTCCGACTTCACGAGTCGTTGCATGAGCTGTTTCTCGGCCCAGCCGGTGCGATTGGCCTGCCATGCGTTGACCGCATGACGACGTAGAGAGGCCATCCCCCGCTCCCCCAGCAGGTCCTTGTACTTGAGGGGGTCGATGTCCGTCAGATCGGACGCGTCATCGAGCGCATGGGTCACCAGCCAGTGCGCGAGTTTCTCGGAGTCGAAGCGAGCTTGCCCACAGGCGTCGTAGTGAGCGTCGGCCAGGTCGCCACCGATCTGGGTGAGCGATCCGTCGGAGTCATCGATGCTTTCGACCACTGCTGCCAGCAGGCTGATGGCCTCTTGAGCCAGGACCATCGCATCACTCGGCCGGCCTGAGCCGATCAGTGCCTTGATCGCGGTCACTGCCTGGCCAGCCTGGTCGGCGTAGGCCTGGGCATCGGTGTACTCGACATAGCCGTACCGGGCGAACGGTCCGATATCGAACAGCTCGCGGATACGGGCCCGGATGCCGTCCAGGTCTCCGCAGGCGCTCGCCGCCTTCAGCTCCAAACGGCGGCGCAACTGTCGGTCCCCGGCTGCTTCTTGCTGCAGGAGTGCCAGCAGTTCCTTTCTTGACAGGCTGGACAGCCAGGCGTCGAGGCCGTGCGCTCGGCCTCGGGCCAGCTCACCTCGTCGCAGGACATCTGTTTCCTGTGAGATCACTGTCAGGCCCAGGGCGACCAGGTGCTTGCAGAAGTTGCCTTCCTGGCCGTATGGGCAGTCGCATCTGCCGGACAGTCGTCCGCGTTTACCCAGGAGCAGTTCTGCCTCGTATCGCTCCGTGCCATGTACGAATGCTCTGATCCAGCCGTCACCCACCTCGAGTCCGGACACCGCGTCGGTGTAGCCGAGCCCGCGTTCAAACGAACGCTTCCCGGCCATCTGCGCCAGCTTCGCCTCGGTAAGACCGCCCACGCTTCTCTACTTCCCGGCCATGATCCAGTGAGGCGAGAACCGAGAGGTTGTGCTCGCCTGCCTCAAGGACGAGCAGCCTGCGGCCGCGTAGGGATGAGCCGGCATCCCCGCTTCCCTAGGATGGACAGGTGAGGTCCATCCTTGATGCCCCTCGAAGACGATCTCGTGGAGATCCTCGTATCCTCCCCCACGCCACATCCTGAACCTGAGAAAGATCCCTGTGCACTGCGACGCTTCTCTTTGTGCGCGCGTACGTCCGCCAGGGACTGAAGGGACTGGAAAACCGGTTCAGGCCACGGTGGCTTCGGATCCGCGCTGGGAGCGAGCGGTCTTGCTGCCCACCTGGCCCGGCTGGATCGTTCGCGGGTCTACTGCTTCGCCAGGTGCCCCGGCGCGGTACAGCCCGTCGGGCTCGGCGTCACGGTCGTGGGGCAGCAGGTAGAAGACGCGTCGTTTCTGCAGGCCGCTGTCGGGGTCGGCTTCGGCGCTGTCGCTGAGTTCGGCGAAGCCGATCATGCGGCCGTCGCGGTGGTATCGGGGCTTTCCCCGGCGCCGGGGGGTCTTGTCCAGGGCCTGGCGGACGTAGTCGAGGTCTTCGGGGTCTTCCAGCCACACCACTTTGTCCTCGTGGGTGAGGTCGCTTGCCGTCAGTAGCGAACTCATGGCCTGGATCCCTTCTTGATCATGTCGGCCCGTGCAGGGCCCGGTTTCCTCCACGCCGTACCCGGCGCCGATGTCGGTATACGGCCGGCGGTCACTAGGCCCGGCACTTGGGTGGCTCGGCTCATTCTTCATCCATGGTAGGTGTGTCGGTCGTCTTCCGGGAGCACGCGTTCCGGCTTCGTGCTGAGGCTTACCCGTCTGCTGCGCGCTGAGGGGGTCAGTCGTCTGCCAGCAGCGCGAGCCCGGGATAGAACTTCTGTCCGTTGGACCGCAGCATTTCGCTGGGTGAGGCGACACCTACCTCGGCCCGGATGCGTGTGGCGAATGCGCGCGTGGTGGCCGGGCGCAGTCCTTCGCCGTCCTGGCACCAGCTGCTGTAGGCGCGGTAGAGGGCTCCCTGCTCGACTCTGAGGTCGCGGGGTTCTTCCAGGTCGCCGCCGGTGGTGCAGCACTCGGCGAGGAAGCGTCCGATGTGGTCTTCGGTGGTGGCGTATGCCTGGGTGGCGGTGCGGACCACGCTGGGGCCGGTGAGGGCGGGCTTGGTGGCCAGGTAGGCCTTGGCGCCTTGGATCATCCAGTAGAGGATGCCGGGGCCTTCGTCGTGGACGAGGATCTCGGCGAGGTTGTCGATCTTGCGGTGGTCGGGGACCACGCGTTCGAAGGGGATGAGGCGGATGCGTCGCCAGAACGCGTGGCCGCCGGTGCCGACCTCGGGGCGGTGGTTTCCCAGCAGCCACAGCTTGTGTGTGGGTTCGAAGCTGAAGAAGTCCTGACGCATGCGTCGGGCTTTGAGGCGGTCGCCGCCGGTGAGGAGTTTGACGCGGGCTTCGTCGAACTTGTCGTGGGGCTTGAGCTCGCTGCATACGAACAGTCGGCGGCCGTGGAGTTCGGTCAGCTCGGTGGAGTGTTCGTTGAACTTTCCGCGTTCCATGAGGAAGCCGGGGGGTGCGACGTCGGCGTAGTCGCCGAGGATCTTGATGACGACGTCGAGGAGTGCGGATTTGCCGTTGGCGCCGACGCCGTAGAGGAAGGGCAGGACCTGGCCGCCGACGTCGCCGGTGATGGAGTAGCCGAGCAGGAGATGCAGGAAGTTGATCATCTCTTTGCCGCGGTCGTCCTCGCCGAAGGTCTGGTCGAGGAAGCTGTGGAACCGGGGGGTGGGGATGGCTTCGGGGGCAAGGTAGGTGGCCCGGGAGTGCAGGTCGCGGGTGGGGTCGGGCTTGTGGAGTTCGCCGGTGCGCAGGTCGACGACGCCTGCCGGGGTGCACAGAGCGTATTTGTCGCCGTCGAGGCTGTCGGGGTCGAGGGCGAGCTCGGGGGATGCTTTGGCCTGGGTCAGCATGGCCTTCACGCCGGAGGTGGACATGGCGCGCTTGCGGTGCTGGATGAGTTCCCGGTCGGTGAAGACGCCGCGGGGATCGGCGATGGGCAGATCCTCGGCCATGTCGCCGGCGGCCCAGATGGCGGCCTTTTCTCCTCCGGTGCGCTTCCACCGGTACTCGTCCCAGACGTACCAGCCCAGTCCTTCGACGTGGCGGAATCGATCATGGTACAGGTGGGCGAAGAGTTTGGCGTTGCCACGGTCGCTGAGGTTGGCGAGCAGCCCGGACTGGACGAAGTCGGAAGGATCTGTGAGAACCGGGCCTGCGTTCTTCTGCGGGGGATGCAGGCGCTTGGACGGTTCGGCCGCGGGCTCGTCACCGAACGCGGCGAGCTGTTCGGCCGCCGCTTGGGCGTTGAACCCGGTGCTTCCGGCGCTGCTCATGTGCGTTCCTCGGGTCGGATGGGTCGGGTGCTGCCGGCACGCATGCCGGTCTCGACGATGTGGGCGTTTCTGCGGGGCTGGTGGGGCCGGGCGCGTGTAGCGGTCTCGATGAGCAGCTGCCGGGTCTCGATGCTGTTGAGGTAGCCGGTTTGGACGAGTCCACCGGCTGTGAAGGCGACTCGGTTGAGTTTTTCACTGAAGGCTGCTCCTTCGGGGACGGCTCCGCAGTCCTCTACCTCTTTGAGGAGGGCTGTAAGGACATGGGGGGTGTTTGCGGGGCGGGGGGAGCTCGGTGCCGGGGATTTCGAAGGTGCTGGAGCGTCCGCGCGGTGTCCGGTGCGGGTGAGTTCGGCGACCAGCCACAGTGGGAGCGGAGCGGGGATGCGGGCTCCGGGCAGGGCTTGGTAGGCGCCGGTTGTGGTGCGGGTGCCGGGCGCGACGATGTATCCGTTGGCTGCGCGGATGTCGACCTGCCAGGCGAGCGCGGTGCGGTTGCTGGATCCGCTGGAGGACTTGAACGCGGGGGCGTGGCGGGGCGTGCGGTACCAGATGTGCATTCCACCGGAAGGGGTCTGTACGCGCAGGGTCGAGGTGTCCGCGCAAGGGTTTGGTCGGCGTCGGTAGGCAGCTAATAGAGCGAGCGTGTCGAATCCGCTGCTGAGCCCGGCAAGGTCGACGGAGTCGTGGATGGAGATGCCAGGCAGCAGCCGGGACCGATCAGGCAGGCGGTCGGCGTGAGTGTCCACGTCGACGACGACTAGGCGGGAAGGGCCGCAGGCAATACCGATGCCGAACTCCGGCTGGATGGACCACCACTGCTGGAGGGTGTGCAGGTCGGTGGTAGCGGCGTGAAAACCGTGACACCAGCCCTGTTGTACGTGGCAGGGACAGTTCTGGGGCTGATGGGCTCCTGCTGTACAGGCTTGGCAGTTAGGGGGAGGTGTCTTGGCACCGGGAGTAAGAGGATGCACTGCGAACCCATGCCGAGCCATCCAGGTTGCGACATGCACAGGACGGACGGACACAGGCTCTTCCTTGGCGGCACAGAGGAGGTGATCGAAGGGACTGAGGGACTGAAGGGACTGAAGATTCCCTAACCCTGGATGCTAGCGCAGCGCCGTGGGCGACTCGCGCATGACCTCACCCTTCTTTGAAAATTCGGTCCCTTCGGTCCCTTCAGTCTCTGTTCGGTCACTTGGCTGGAAGACCTCCAGCCCGGGTCATCCACTCGGACTTCCCCTCCCCCTGCACACCCTCCCCGTTCGAGAGGGCTAAAGCAGGACTGAAGCGCCTCGGTCCCTGACGCTTCAGTCACTACATAAACCTGCAGGTCAGCGGGCTGGGGCAGCCGGTTCAGGGACTCAAAGGGACTGAAGGGACTGAAATCTCTAGTTATGAGCGGCTCAGGCTTCAAGGAGATACATACGCCCGCGCATACACGCACGCACGTAAAGGCTGGAAACATGAAAATTGAGTCCCTTCAGTCCCTCAGCGGTAGAGCTAACCGCTCTGACCTGCAGGTTTCTCCAGGGACTGAAGCTGCAGGGACTAAACAGCCCAGGGTCTCAACCTGGAGAAGCACTGACCTGAACACCAGAATCATGCTCGAGCATTCACAGCCGGTCAGGGTCCAAAGACCGTCAACGAACCACCACAACCGACTGACATCCCAGATCAGCCCCTGAGCACAAGGGCCGTGCGATGAACCTTGAGGGGACTGCCGTCCAAGCCGCACGACGCCTACGCCGGCCTCGTCGTCCCGCAGCAGACGGCAGCGGCTTGCTGAGTGACCGCTACTACCCGCTGGACGGGGGGACTTCCCCACGCTGCTGGTGCGCTTGCCCTATGGCCGGGGATTCCCCTGGGCGCCGATGTACGGGGCCCTCCTGGCTGAGTAGGGCTTCCACATCGTCCTCCAGAGCTGCCGCGGCACCGGCGGCTCCGGCGGCGATCTCCACCTCTGGCGCAACGAGGCCGCTGCCGGCCAGGCCACTACCGTCTGGTTGCGTCGGCCGCCCTGGTTTTTGGGCGTCCTTTGGGGACCGTTGGTCTCAGTTACCTCGGCTGCGTCCAGTAGGCGCTCGCCCTGGACCCGCCCCCTGAGCTGCGCGCGATGATCGTCCAGATGGGCATGCACGATCCGCACGGCTTCTTCCACCCCGGAAGCGCGTTCTGCCTGGAGAACGCGCTCGTCGGTGGCGTAGGCCTTACCGCACAGCACCAGGGCGTACCAAGCTTGCTGCGGGTAACCCTGCGGCTGCAGCGCTGTCTGAGAAGGGCTGCCCCCGACCTCCCCCTCGCTGAGGCATACCGGTCCGCCCCCGGAGGTCCAGTGCCATTCGTCGAGAGGGGGCCGATCGTCGGCGGGATGGGGCTTTCGCGACATCAGCGAGCTGATAACACTCCGCCAGATGACTGGCCAGGCCACCCGCACAGCCCATGTCGCATCCTCATCACGAGCCCGTGAAGACCGCTGTGACGTACGGTCGGGGCACGGCCTCCGACAGGACGGGAGCCCAATGGCCAGCTACCCGTGCCCCCGAGCACGGGTAGCCGACCGTTTTTTCCGTCCGTCTTGTTTCAGGCCGCCTCGGTAAGGCCGTCGATCACGGCCATGACGTCAGGGTGATGCTTCAGCGCCATGCGGGCCTCGACTAGTCCGGTGCCGCGCTCGGACTTGCTCCAGTACGGATGCGTGGCTACTGCGATTGAGAGCTCACGCACCAGATCCCACAGCCGCTTCTCCTCCGCAGCCTGCTCTGGGGTGTAGCCAGGGCTGTTCTCCCGGCCTGGGAGGACCTCCTTGGTGTGCGGATGCTCCGTGCCGGGCCAGCCGGGCAACGGCTCCACCGACCACGGCAGGCTCTTGAGCAGCGCCCGGTAGGCGGCATGCGCCTGGTGGAGCCGGGCCTGGAGGTCCTTCAGATCGACCGGGAAGCCGTACGGATCCTTCGGCTCCTCATCGGGAGATGCGTTCTCACTCACGGATTAATGCTACTCCTGTTCGATTTCGGGAGGCGGTTCGACACTCCGCCCCGCGGACACACCACTCCGATAGCCTCCTCTCCCCCACACCCCCCTGTCATGAACTCCACTGCCGGTACAGCGGCCGTCAAGGACCGGCCGCATTTCCTCATGGGTCCTGCTCACTCGTAGAGTTCGGGCAACACATAGGCCCGATCGTCCTGTCCGACTCTCCCGGAACTCCCCCATGCGAGCCGACCGCACAGCCGCCACCCCCGTCATCGAACACGTGCGGCACCTGATCGCCCAGCGCCCGCACCTGCCGGTGGCCGCGATCGCCCGGTACGCCGGCGTTGCCTCCTCCACCCTGAAATCCCTGCTGCGCGACACCCGTCACGAAAAGAGCCAAGACCAAGCCCAGGACCGTACGGTCAGCCCAACCATCGCCCAGCGCCTGCTGTCGGTGAGGGCGGTCGATCTGCCGTGTCGCGACCGCGGATACGGCGGCCGCTCCACCGACGCCACCCCCGCCATACGCCACGTGCAGACGCTGCTGTCCGCGCACCCCGCGCTGTCACAGGCCGCTGTCGCACGAGCGGCCGGCATATCGCCCAGCACCCTGGCCGCCGCACTGCACGACGTGACCGCTGGCCGGCCCCGGCGTATCCAGCAGGCAGCTGCCCAACGGCTCCTCGTCCTGGATCCGGATCTGCTTCTGATCGCCGCCCTTACACGCCGCAGCGACACCACCGACCTGCAGCAGGTCATCGACCATCTGCACAACCTGCAACTGCGCTACGACCGCGCCAGTCGCTCCTTCATCGCCCGCACCGCGGGCGTCAAACCCAGCACTCTGTCCTGCGCCCTTCTCGACCACGTCCGCAACCCCCGACGCGGCATCTACACCGCCATAGCCCAGCGGATCCTCGCCCTCAAAGACCTTCCCCCACCGGCCTGTCCGCGCCGCATCCAGATCACCGACACCGGACTGCTACGACGCCTGCAAGCCCTGTGCACCGCCGGCTGGACTCTGAAGAACATCGGCGCGGCAGGCGGCATCAGCGCCAAGACGCTTACCGCCTTCATCGGCCATCCGCACAGCACACCCGCCCTGCGCGGAGCGATCCTGGCCGCCTGGGAAGAGCTGGCCCACCAGCCAGGCCCCTCCCCCGCCGCCCGTCAACGCGCCCAGGCCAAAGCCTGGGCACCGCCTCTGGCCTGGGACAACGAGACCATCGACGATCCCGCTACCTCACCCAACGGCATCCGCACCCCCGCCCACCAGTCCCCCTGGACCCCCGACCTCCTCCATCATGAACTGAGCTTCCTCACCCACCTCGGCCTCAGCAAAGCCCAAGCCCTCAAACGCCTCGGCCTGGGCACCAGACGTGCTCACCAGATCCTTGGCCACACCGCTCTGACCGTCGGTAAGGGTCCTCGGTCGATCTCGATGTGAGGCGTGAGCAGGGTGTCTTCAATGGGGACGGCCTGCGGAGAGATGAGTTGTAGAGAGGTACTCGGCGGCAACCGCGTATGGCGGCAGCGACTGGGCTGCTTCAGTCGCTTACTCTGCATTGCTGAACAAAACAGCAGGTCAGGCGGTATATGGGTGAAGAGAAAGCGACTCAAGGTGTCTACATAAGACACCTACGAGTGATCCACGCAAGCAGCATGCGGAACTCAGTCACTTCAGTCACTGCTGACAGGTGTGCAGGGCTCTGAGCTGGTACTTTACCGAGCGACTGAAGTCGGCAGCAGTGGCTTGATCAGTCACTGGCTGTGCGGGGTAGCGACCGGACTTCCCTGGCCGTTGCTTCTGCGGTGGTACGGCGAATCCCGGCACTCGGCTCATCCGTCAGGGAGATGGCCGTTGCGGTGGTCGTGGTGTCCACTGCGCCGGACAGCGGCTGTCTGTTGCTGCCGCATCAGGGCCGCGTGTGCCTGCCGGCTCAACAAAGGCCGCGCTTCTTCCGCTCGGCTTCGATCAGTTTCTCCATGAGGTTTCCTGGGCTCACCTCGCATTTGGCCTCATGAAGGGCGTCATGGTCTTGAGTGAGCCTCTTTCATCCTGAATAGCTCCAGGTCAGCAGGGTGTGGATGGCTTGGACGAGGGTGCCGATGCGGCGGGTGGAGCATCGGGCGCGGCGGAGGATGCGCCAGGACTTCAGCTGCGCGAAGGCCCGCTCTCCCGGTGCCCGCAGCCTGGCGTGGT
>NZ_JBIBBZ010000029.1:0-44941 GCF_042900925.1 Streptomyces sp. NPDC012825
AACGAGGGAAGCGCCCCGATAGGGTCATGTGCCAACGCGGAGCTTCGCGACGCCCGGATGGTGGAATGCAGACACGGCGAGCTTAAACCTCGCTGACCTTCGGGCCGTACCGGTTCGAGTCCGGTTCCGGGCACCACCGCTGACAGTGCCGCCGACCGGCGGGGACGCCCGGCACCTCCGCCGGGAGCTCGGAGGACGTCCCCCTCCGGCACCCCTCGCGCACGGAGCGGACCGTTCCGTTCCTCCGCCCCCGGCCGGCCCGCCCGCGGGGGCGTCGCCGCGGCCCGGGGGCCGCCGATTGCCCCCTGTTACCCTGGGGGCCCCTCCGCCTCCTGTTAGGTTCTCATGCCGACATGAATATCCTGAACCTTTCGGTAGTGCCCACACAGCGGCGCGCACCGGAAGGGGGTGGCACGGCGCGTCGAGGAAATGCGCCGGAGGTCGTGGAACAGCGGTTCTCGAAACCCGCTCTCCTCCTTTCCGGGATTTTCTTCCTGGTCTATCTCGCCCTGTCCGCCCGGCGGCACGCGATACAGCTCACGACCGGGTACGACCTGGGGATCTTCACCCAGATAGTGAAGTCCTACTCGCAGTTCACGGCCCCGTACGCGCCGCTCAAGGGAACCGGCTACAACGCGCTCGGGGACCATTTCCACCCGATCCTCGCAATTCTTGGACCCGTCTACAAGGCATTCCCGTCGAGCTATACGCTCCTGGTCTGCCAGGCGGCCCTGGTCGCGGTCTCCGTCATTCCGATCACGCGATGGGCCCACGAGGTCAGGGGCCGAAAATTCGCCTACTGGACCGGAATTTCCTACGGCGCCTCCTGGGGAATCGCGGAACTCGTCCAGTTCGACTTCCACGAAGTGGCCTTCGCGGTCCCGCTCCTCGCCTTCTCCGTGTGCGCGGCCGGCCGGGAGAAGTGGCGCGCGGCCGTCCTCTGGGCGATTCCCCTGGTCCTGGTCAAGGAGGACCTCGGACTCACGGTGGCCGCGGTCGGCGCGTACATCGCGTGGAAGGGGCCCCGGCGCGCGGGAATCCCGCTCGCCCTCTTCGGGATCGCGGCGACGGCCCTCGCGATGTTCGTCGTCCTCCCCTCCGTCAATCCGCTCGGCGAATTCGCCTACTGGCCGCCCGCCGAACCCCAGGAGAAGAGCCTCCTGGTGAAGGCCGCGGCGACGTTCTGGCCGCCGGTCAAATGGCTCACTCTGCTCATGCTCGTCGCCCCCACCGGATTCCTGGCGATCCGCTCCCCGCTCCTGGTCGTCATGCTCCCGACGCTCGGCTGGCGCTTCACCTCGGACTTCCCCAACTACTGGGGAATGGACTTCCACTACAGCGCGATCCTGATGCCGGTCGCCTTCGCCGCGGCGGTCCACGCCGTCGCCTCGGGGCGGACGATCACCCGCAGGCTCCTGCACGCCGGGGTGATCGGGGCGGTGGCCACCGCCGTCACCTTCTTCACCTCCCCGTTCCACGAACTCGTGCTGCCGCGGACGTGGGTCGCGTCCGAGCACGTGAGGGCGACCGGCGAAATCCTCGGCAGGATCCCCGACGGCGCCACGGTGGCCGCGTCCAATCGCCTCGCGGCCCAGCTCGCGTACCGGACCACCGTCAGCGAGGTCTGCCTCTTCCCCCGTTCCTTCGCGCCGGAGGAACCGCCCCGGTGGATGATCTACGACAACGCCGATCCGTCCGATCCGGAATGCGCGACCGGGAAGTCCCTGGAATCGTCCGCCCCGCACGTTCCCGGCTACCGGCTCGTCGAGCGCCGGAGCGGGATAACCCTCCTGGAGAGGGTCGACGCCCCCGGTGGACGGCCCTGAGGGACCGCGCCCCGAACCGGCTCCCGGGGAGGGGGCGTACACCCCGCGCCTCCGGAGAGGAAGAGCGGGAAGATGAGGGAAAGATCCTCCCCGAGCACTAGGGAGTTTCTTTTGCCTACGCATTACCCTTGACGCAAGGCCGCGCCGTGCGGTCCGCCATGGAGGAGTGAGATGAGGAGCAGCAACCCGGTCTTCTCGCGACGGGGGTTCAGCCGCGACAACGGCTACGCGGGCTTCAACGCGCAGCAGCCGCAGGCCGGGGGCCCCGCCGTCGGAACCAACCCGTACGCCACCGGCAACCCGTACGCCGGGGACGCGACGAACCCGTACGCGACCAACCCGTACGCCCCGCAGGACACGCAGCTCAGCGCCCCGCAGCAGGCCCGCGGCAACGTGATGACGATCGACGACGTCGTGAGCCGCACGGCCATGACGCTCGGCACGGTCGTGCTCACCGCCGTCCTGTCCTGGCTGCTGCTGCCGGTCGACCCGGCGAACCTGGGCAAGTCCTACGGCATCGCCGTCGGCGCCGCCCTGGTCGCCCTCGTCCTGTCGCTCGTGCAGTCCTTCAAGCGCAAGCCGTCGCCCGCGCTGATCCTGTCCTACGCCGCCTTCGAGGGCGTCTTCCTCGGAGTGATCTCGGCCGCCGTCTCGACGTACATCGCCGACGGCGTCGTCATCCAGGCGGTCCTGGGCACCATGGCGGTCTTCGCCGGCGTGCTCATCGCCTACAAGCTGGGCTGGATCCGGGTCAACCGGCGCTTCTACGGCTTCGTGATGGCCGCCGCGATGGGCTTCATGCTCCTCATGGTGACCAACCTGCTGTTCGCCGTCTTCGCGGGCGGTGACGGCCTCGGCTTCCGCAGCGGCGGCCTCGGCATCCTGTTCGGCGTCATCGGCATCATCCTCGGCGCCTGCTTCCTCGCCCTCGACTTCAAGCAGGTCGAGGACGGCGTGACCTACGGCGCGCCGCGCGAGGAGGCCTGGCTGGCCGCCTTCGGTCTCACCATGACCCTGGTGTGGATCTACCTGGAGATGCTGCGTCTGCTGTCGATCCTCCAGGGCGACGACTGACGCACCGCCCCCGACTCGGGGGAAGGGCCCGTCCGGCTGCGCGCCGGGCGGGCCCTTCCGCGTTCCCGGGACGCCGCCTGGCACGGGGGCACGGGCGGCGCGTAGGGTCGCGGGGTGCTTGATACGAGTGACCTGACCGCCGCCGTGGAGCGGTTCGCCGACCGGCTGCGGGCCGCCCCGCACAGCCGCCTCCAGCAGGGTGCGGCGGCCGAGGGGCTCGCCCTCGCCCAGGAGCTCGCGGTGCGCGCCCAGCGCGTCGAGGAGCCGGACCGGGAGCCCAGGACGATGCCGGACGCCGGGATCTTCGCCGTGGGCGACCAGCTCGCGGTGGCCGGGAACGACCTGGCCGAGGCACTGCGAACGGCCCCGGCCGGCCCCCGCGAGGGAGAGCTGGACGAGGCCGTGGGACTCGTACGGGGGGCGCTGGAGCGCTCGGGGCTGTAGCGGCCGTTCCCGGGCCCTACAGGGAGGCGATCACGCGGTCCGCGAGGATGTAGACGTTCTCCTCGTCCGTGTCGCCGTACGAGAAGGTCAGGGCGAAGGCGCCGGAGACGCCCGAGCCGCCGAGCAGGACCGGGACGCGGCCCGCGCGCAGGGCCTCCGCGAGGCGCTCCGCGGTCTCGCGGTGCCCGGGGGTCATGCAGAGCGTGGTGCCGTCCGCGAAGACGTACACGTCCAGGGTGCCCAGCGGGCCCGGGCGGACGTCGGTCAGGGCCGTGCGCGTGTCGGCCAGCTCCTCCAGGCGCGCCACCGTCCGCTCGTGGTCGGTGACGACCGGGGTCTGCACCGGTACGAAGTCCGGGTGCGAGGGGTGCCGGCGCCGGGCCGCGGCCAGCTCGGGGGAGTCCTCGGGGAACTCGTCCAGCGGCTCCGCCGCGCCGTCGAGCGCCGCCGCCTCGGACTCCATGGCCTCCAGGGCCATCGCCTCCAGGCCCACGAAGTCGCTCTGCCGCGGCACGAAGAAGGAGCCGTCCTCGGCCGGTCCGCCGAGGCCGCCGAGCAGGGACGGGGCGTCGGCGGCGTCCCGGGCCTCCTGCGCGGCCCAGAAGGCCCGCGCCTCGGCGAGCTCGCGCTCGCGCTCCTCGGCCAGGGCCTCCGCGACCGCGGCCCGTATCTCGGCGGCGGGCGTGGCACGGGCCGCGGGGACCGTGACGCCGTGCCCGGCGGCCAGCTCGCGCCGCAGGGCGGTGACCTGCTTGCGGAGACCGCGGACGGCGTGCAGGGCGGCGGCGCCCACGGCCGTGGCAGCGGCCGTGGTCAGCAGCAGGGCAAGAGGCATGGCGCTCACTGACGTACTCCCGATTCCGAGTCGATCCCCCGACTTCCTACCTCAGCTTGTCGTGAGGTGGGGGCCGCTGTCAGTGCATTACGTCACGAATTGGACAGGTATTTCTCCTGGGTGTTTAGTCCCGAAACCGCTCTGACCTGGGAAAACGAACTCCCCCGGGACGTAGGTCACATCCTGGGGGAGATTCGGTCACGGCTGGGACGCGACGCGGTTGACCGTCGCTCGTGAGGAGAGCGGGGTCAGCTCAGCCGCTCGCTCCTGTGGTCGCGCTGAACTTCGCCTCCGCTACGGCTCAGCTCAGCCGCTCGATGACCATCGCCATGCCCTGGCCGCCGCCGACGCACATGGTCTCCAGGCCGAACTGCTTGTCGTGGAACTGGAGGCTGTTGATCAGGGTGCCGGTGATGCGGGCGCCGGTCATGCCGAAGGGGTGGCCGACGGCGATGGCGCCGCCGTTGACGTTCACCTTGTCCAGGTCGAGGCCCAGCTCCTGGTAGGACGGGATGACCTGGGCGGCGAAGGCCTCGTTGATCTCGGCGAGGTCGATGTCGTCGATGGTGAGGCCGGCGCGCTGGAGCGCCTGCCTCGACGCCTCGACCGGGCCGAGGCCCATGATCTCGGGGGAGAGGCCGGAGACGCCGGTGGAGACGATCCGGGCCAGCGGGGTCAGGCCCAGCTCGCGGGCCTTGGTGTCGGACATGATCACCAGGGCGGCGGCGCCGTCGTTGAGCGGGCAGCAGTTGCCGGCGGTGACCAGGCCGTCGGGGCGGAAGACCGGCTTGAGGCCCTGCACGCCCTCCAGGGTGACGCCCGCGCGCGGGCCGTCGTCCGCCGAGACGACGGTGCCGTCCGGCAGCGTCACCGGGGTGATCTCGCGCTCCCAGAAGCCGTTCTTGATGGCCTGCTCGGCGAGGTTCTGCGAGCGGACGCCGAACTCGTCCATCTCCCGGCGGCCGATGCCCTTCCAGCGGGCCAGGTTCTCGGCGGTCTGGCCCATCGCGATGTACGCGTCGGGGACGAGGCCGTCCTCGCGCGGGTCGTGCCAGGTGGAGCCCTCGGAGGCGGCGACCTCGGCGGTGCGGGCCTCGGCCTCGGCGAAGAGCGGGTTGTGCGTGTCGGGCAGCGAGTCCGAGTTGCCCTTGGCGAAGCTGGACACCATCTCGACGCCGGCCGAGACGAAGACGTCGCCCTCGCCCGCCTTGATCGCGTGCAGCGCCATCCGGGAGGTCTGGAGCGAGGAGGAGCAGTAGCGGGTGATCGTGCAGCCCGGCAGGTGGTCCATGCCCATCTGCACGGCCACGATCCGGCCCAGGTTGTTGCCCTGCTCGCCGCCGGGCAGGCCGCAGCCCAGCATCAGGTCGTCGATGTCACGCGGGTCCAGCTCGGGCACCTTCGCCAGGGCGGCCTGGACGATGGTCGCGGTGAGGTCGTCCGGGCGCAGGTCCTTCAGGGAGCCCTTGAAGGCCCGGCCGATGGGGGAACGGGCGGTCGAGACGATCACGGCTTCGGGCATCACGGCTCCATGAGGGTGCGGAGTGAGCGGACTGAAAGGGAAGTTACCCGTACGTACCGCACCGGGTCACCGGGGCGGACGTGTGATGCGGACCTCTTTTCTAAGCGGGCGCTCAGTCAGGGGTTCTCCGTCGGGAACGGTGTCCGCCGGGGCTTTGTTCCCGGCGGGGGTCCGGCCCGCCGGGGCCCTGCTCCCGGCGGGCGTTCAGTTGGCCGGGGTCTCGGACGCGGGCGCCTCCCGTGCCCCTTCGGCCCCCTCCGGGACCTCCGCCACCTCCGCCGCGACCGGCAGCCGCCGCCTGCGGCGGTGCTTGAGGAGGGCCCACGGCGCCCGGGCGCCCGTGACCTCCGTGCCCGCCTCTTCCACCGCCTCGGCCGCGGCCTTCGCCACCGGCAGCATGTCCTCCCGCCGCGCCGGCTCCAGACGGTCCGCCTCCGGCCACACGCCGAGCACCGCGCAGACCGTCGGCAGGACGGCCATCGCCGCCGTCGCGTACCCCTCGGCCGACGGGTGGAAGCTGTCCACCCCGAACATCTCGCGCGGGTTCGCCGCGAACTCCGGGCCGAGCAGGTCGCCGAGCGACACCGTCCGCCCGCCCTGCTCCACCACCACGATCGTCTGCGCCGCCGCCAGCTGCCGCGACGCCCGCCGGGCCAGCCAGCGCAGCGGCTGGTAGACCGGCTCGATCGTGCCCAGATCCGGGCAGGTGCCGACGACCACCTCCGAGCCCGCCGTCCGCAGCCGCCGCACCGCCGCCGCCAGGAGCCGCACCGACTCCGTCGCCGGCAGCCGGTGCGTCACGTCGTTCGCCCCGATCATGACCACGCACACGTCCGGCGGCCCCAGGGGCTGCGAGAGCAGCAGCGACACCTGCCGCTCCAGGTCGTCCGAGCGCGCCCCCGACAGGGCCGCGTTCCGCAGCAGGACCGGCCGCTCCGCCACCGCCGCGAGCCCCGAGGCGAGCAGCGCGCCCGGCGTCTGGCCGGTGCGGCGCACCCCCTGGCCCGCCGCCGTGGAATCACCCAGAAGGGCCAGTCGCAGCGGGTCCTCCGTCCCGAACACCCGCCCGTACAGCCCGTCCGCCGCGGGCGGCAGCGGGGCCGCCCCGCCCCCCACGGTCCGCTTCGCGATGTGCGCCTCGGCGAGCAGGACCCCCACCGCCGCGACCCCGAGGAGCCCGATGCCCCCACCGCCGTACGCCGCACCCGCCGCGATCCGCCGCGCCACCCTCGCCCTGGACATGGGGCCGTCACCTCCTTCAAGCCGTTCAGGGTGTAACTGCCCCGTAACCCGCTCCGACTACGCATACGCTGGCCACACCATTACGGAGACCCCGGAGATTACGGTGCAATTCCACGACTCGATGATCAGCCTCGTCGGCAACACCCCGCTGGTGAAGCTCAACCACGTCACAGAGGGCATCCAGGCGACCGTCCTGGCCAAGGTCGAGTACTTCAACCCCGGCGGGTCGGTCAAGGACCGGATCGCCCTGCGGATGATCGAGGCGGCCGAGCGCAGCGGCGAGCTGAAGCCCGGCGGCACCATCGTCGAGCCCACGTCGGGCAACACCGGCGTCGGCCTGGCGATCGTGGCCCAGCAGAAGGGCTACAAGTGCATCTTCGTCTGCCCCGACAAGGTGTCGCTCGACAAGATCAACGTGCTGCGCGCGTACGGCGCCGAGGTCGTCGTCTGCCCCACGGCCGTCGACCCGGAGCACCCTGACTCGTACTACAACGTCTCGGACCGGCTCGTCCGCGAGACGCCGAACGCCTGGAAGCCCGACCAGTACTCCAACCCGAACAACCCGCGCTCGCACTACGAGACCACCGGTCCCGAGCTGTGGGAGCAGACGGACGGGAGGATCACCCACTTCGTCGCGGGCGTCGGCACCGGCGGCACCATCTCCGGCACCGGCAACTACCTCAAGGAGGCCAGCGGCGGCGCCGTCAAGGTCATCGGCGCCGACCCGGAGGGCTCCGTCTACTCGGGCGGCTCGGGCCGTCCGTACCTGGTCGAGGGCGTCGGAGAGGACTTCTGGCCCAGCGCGTACGACCGGAAGGTCGCCGACGGGATCGTGGCCGTGTCCGACAAGGACTCCTTCCAGATGACCCGCCGCCTCGCCAAGGAGGAGGGCCTCCTCGTCGGCGGCTCCTGCGGCATGGCCGTGGTCGCGGCCCTGGAGGTCGCCCGCGGCCTCGGTCCCGACGACGTCGTGGTCGTGCTGCTCCCGGACTCCGGCCGCGGCTACATGTCGAAGATCTTCAGCGACGAGTGGATGGCCGACTACGGCTTCCTGGAGGACACCTCCTCCGCCACCGTCGCCGACGTCCTGCGCCACAAGGAGGGCGGCCTGCCCTCCCTCGTCCACATGCACCCGGACGAGACCGTCGGCCAGGCCATCGAGGTGCTGCGCGAGTACGGCGTCTCCCAGATGCCCATCGTGAAGCCGGGCGCCGGCCACCCCGACGTCATGGCCGCCGAGGTCGTCGGCTCGGTCGTCGAGCGCGAGCTGCTCGACGCCCTCTTCACCGAGCGCGCCTCCCTGGGGGACGCCCTGGAGCGGCACATGAGCGCGCCGCTGCCGCAGGTCGGTTCCGGCGAGCCGGTCGAGGACCTGGTGGCCGTCCTGGGCGAGTCCGCCGACGCGGCGATCGTCCTGGTCGAGGGCAAGCCGACCGGCGTCGTCAGCCGCCAGGACCTGCTGGCCTTCCTGGCGGGCGGCGGCGCGAAGTAGGACCCGGCACGGGTCGCGCGGGCGAGTTCGCGCAACCGGTACGAGCGCGTCACGTGCGCGCAGCACCCGCTTAACACGCGTCCGGCAGATTGTTCCTCGTCGGCGTCACGGACTTCCGGAGCGGCTCCCGGGCCTCCAGAGACGCCGCGGACGCGGACCGGCCCTGACCCGGGCCCGTGTCCCTCGCGGGGACCGTCGTCGTCCCGCCCCCCGGCAACGGGGGTGCGGCGGTCCCCGCGCCAAGCTTCACGAAGGGCCCCCGCACCGGCGGGGGCCCTTCGTCCATCTCCCTTCCAGGACCGCCCGCGCGAGATCGTGCATATCCTTATGCAGAGTGTTGCGTGAGTGAATAGGTGAAAGGGGAGGGCGACGTGAGCGACAGCCCGGCCGGCCGGCTCCAGGCCCTCTTCGAGGGGCACCGGCTGACGCCGACCCAGCGGCGGATCGCGCACTGCATGGTGCGGAGCGCCGGAGACGTGCCGTTCCTGTCCAGCGTGGAGCTGGCCGAGCTCGCCGGGGTCAGCCAGCCCTCCGTGACCCGCTTCGCCGTCGCCCTCGGCTTCGACGGGTACCCGGCGCTCCGCCGCCACCTGCGCGAGGTGGCACCCCCCGAGGCCGGCCCCGGGACCGGAACGGACGGGGGCGAGGAGCACAACGAGTACCAGCAGGCCGTGCTCGCCGAGATCGAGAACCTCCGGCACCTCGCCGGGCTGCTCGCCGACCCCCGGCCCGTCGAGCGGGCCGGCCGGCTGCTCGCCCGCTCCCGGCCGCTGCCCGTGCTCGGACTGCGGGCCGCCTCCTCGCAGGCGCGCGGCTTCGCCTACTTCGCCGCCAAGGTGCACCCGGACGTACGGCTCCTCGACGAGGGCGGCTCGATGCTCACGGACCGCGTCGACGCGGCCGTACGGGCCGGGGCGACGGCCCTGCTCTGCTTCGCGCTGCCCCGGCACCCGCGCGAGGTCGTCGAGGCGCTGGAGTACGCGCGGGCGGCCGGTCTGACGGTCGTGACCGTCGCCGACTCGGCGTTCGCGCCCGTCGCCGCCCACAGCGACCTGCTCATCCCGGCCGCCGTCGGCACCGGACTCGCCTTCGACACCGCCTGCGCCCCCATGATGCTCGGCCGGGTCCTCCTGGAGGCCATGGCCGACGAACTCCCCGACGCGCAGGCGCGCCTGGAGGAGTTCGACGCGAAGGCGGCGGCGCGGGGCCTGTTCGTCGAATAGGCGGCGGGCGGCCCTCCGGCCGTCAGACGTCCAGCTCGGCCTCGATCTTCTTCAGCTGGTGGCGGGCCATCGCCAGGTTCGCCCGGTCCTTGTGCAGGGCCAGGTAGAGGAAGAGGCCGTTGGTGTTGCGCCCCTTGAGCAGCCGGATCAGGTGGTAGTGGGTGCCGAGGGTGATGAGGATGTCCTCGATCTCGTCGTTGAGCCCCAGCATCTCCATCGCCCGGACCTTGGCCCGCACGACGTCGGTGTTGCCGGCCGCGGCCACGTTCAGGTCGAGCTCCTTGCCGCCGCCGATCGTGCCGAGCGCCATGCCGCTGGTGTAGTCGACGAGGGCAGCGCCGATCGCGCCGTCGATGGAGGCCGCTTCCTTGAGGGAGGTCTCGGTGTTCGCCATGGTGTCGTACTTCTTCCTTCTGGATTTACGGGTTTACGGGGTCACGGGGTCCTGGGGCTCCGGACCTCACGGACCGGGGGCCCGGCGGGGTGCGGGGGCCGTCCGGGGTGCGGGGGCTTCCCCGGGTACGGGGGCGGGAGCTGGCCCAGGCGGTTCGGCTCCCTGCGCTCCAGCGCGCCGTCGACCAGCTCGCCTATCCGGGCGCTGGACCGGCGCGCCTCCAGGTGGAGCCGCCCCACGTTGATCCGGGGCTCCGCGAGCAGCGTCAGGACGGCCGAGCCGCCCGCCGCGTACGTCGCCACGTAGCCGCTCTCGCCGCGTACGAGCAGTTCGCGGAAGCGGCCCTGGCCGGTGGAGTCGGTCAGGCGCTGGCCGACGCCGAGCGCCGCCGCGGTCAGCGCGGCCACGCTCTCCGCCTCGCCGTCCACGGTGTCGTGGGCCAGGACGAGGCCGTCGGCGCTGGCCGCCAGGGCTCCGGTGAGCTGGGGCAGCCGCGCCCGCAGCCGTCTCAGCTCGCCGAGGACCTCGGCTTCTGCCGTCATGAGCTGTCTCCTCTCGGCGCGCATGCGCAGGGCACGCCTCATCACAGGTGTGCCTCCAGGGCGTCACGGAGCCGGCGCAGCAGGGCGATGTCGGGATCGGACACCGGCAGGACGGGTAAGAGGGCCGGTGCCGGTGGCACGGCTTCGGGTTCGGGTTCGGGGCTGAGCGGGGTCTCGACGAGTCCGGCGGCGGCGAGCCGCCGTACGTCGAGGAGCGTGTGGAAGGCGGGGCGGCCCAGCAGCCTGGCCAGCTCCGCCGGGGACCGCTCCCCGTCGGCCGTCGCGAGCAGGGCGCGCTGCCGCGCCCCCACGGTCTGGCCGGGGGCGGCGGGGCGGGGGACGACCGGGGCGGTGTCCACGGCGGGGTACGGCCAGACGGCGTCGAGGAGTTCGCGGCGGCGTACGGTCTCGCGCTCGACGGCCTCGGCGGAGACCGGCCGCACCGTGCCGAACCAGTGCCCCACCCCGTACCGGAAGCGGGTCGGTCCGCTGGTGGGGGAGAGGGCGAAGAAGGCCGCGTCGAAGACGGCGCCGAGGTGGCAGATCTCCAGCTCCCCGTCCTGGAGCCGGCCGCTGTCGACCAGGAAGCGGCCGACCGCGCGGTGGGCGCCGGCCCGGTCGACGGCCTCGTCCCAGTTCTCCCGGGGCAGCCGGCCGCCGGTGGTGAGGAGGACGTCGACGCCGGGGGCGGCGGGGCTCTCGGCGTGCACCACCCGGCCGTCCACCAGGTAGAGCGTGCCGTGGTCGCGCAGCAGGGCGCCGGTGGCCTTCTCGGCGGCGAGCCGGACCAGCATCGGGGAGACGGGGGTGGCGACCGCGCTCATCCGAGGACCAGCTTCTCGGCTATGTCGCGGAGTCTCATCCGGGCGAGGGCGAGGTTGCCGGTGTGGCGGTCGAGCCAGAGGTGGAGGAAGACGCTGCTGTCGAAGGAGGTCTCCACGAAGCGGAGGACGTGGTAGCCGGCCCGGGTGGTGACGATCAGGTCCTCGACGGGAGGCCCTCCGTCGTCCCCGTCCCCTCCGGAATCGCCGTCCGTCGCCAGGAAGGTGTCGAATTCGGCCGCCGAGCGGGCCAGTTCGGCGGTCTCGGCGGCCGTGGTCTCGTGGTCCCCGACGGGCGAGTCGCCCGCCGTCCCCAGTGCGAGTCCGCTGGTCCAGTCGACCAGGGAGGCGCCCCGAGCACCCGGTAGGGTCATGGCCTCCGTCAGGCACTCGTCGATTCCGGGCACGCGGATTCCCCTCCCGATGCGGCGTGCGAACGTGCGGCAGTGACGGTGACGCTACTGAACGTTCCGCTCCGGGGGAGGTGTTCTGGCATTTTCCATCGGAACATGCCCGGGTCTGACGGAAATTGATCCCTCGGTCGTGGCGGACATGTGCCGGGGCGTCCGCGTCAGGCCCGGGTCCCCACGGCGTTCGCGACGTCCGACAGGTCCTTGGCGAGCGCCCTGGCGACGGCCTTCGCCCCGAAGCGGGCGAGCAGCCGGCCGACGGCGCCGGGGGCGCGCCCGTGCGCGGGCCGGGCGGAGAAGGTCATCCGCAGGACGGTGGACCCGGTCCCGTCGGGCGTGAGGGTGAGTTCGGAGACGTGGTGCGTGCCGTGGGAGTCGGCGACGGTGACGTACCGGTCGGGCGGCTCGCACGCGGTCACGGTCATCTCCTCGGTGGCCTCCCGGCCCAGTGTCCGCCGGGTCTCGCGCCAGCGCGTGCCCACGCCGAAGCCGCCCGGGGTGAGCACCTCCACCTTCCGGACGCCGGTCAGCACCCGGGGCAGGTCCGGCAGGTCGGTGATCGTCTCCCAGACCCGCCCGGGGGAGGTGGCGACCCGGCGCTCGACGACGACGGAGGTGCCGTCCGCACCCGTTCCGGTCATGCCTTCACCACTCATGTCCTCATGGAAGCCGGGGCGCGGGGGCGGCGCTACCGGACTGTCGGCCCTCTTTCTGTTCGATCCTTCCGTTCGGCCGGTTCGGTCGTCCCGGCCGGTTCGGTCGGTTCGGTCGGCGTACGCACCAGCGCGTCCGCCAGGTCCCCGCCCGCCTCGGCGACGATCTCGTCCAGCGTCTGGGACCTGCGCACGGGCGTGAACGCCACCGTTCCGTCACCGGCCACGGCGAAGCCGTGGATCGCCGGCCGGGGCAGGCTGTTGTACGCGTAGTGGTGGGCGAAGTAGTACGCGCCGGTGTCCGGCACCGCCACCACGTCCCCCGGCCGCAGCAGCGGCAGCTCACGGCCGGTGGCGATCAGGTCCCCGGCGAAGCAGGCGGGGCCCGCCACGTCCTGGACGGCGGTCTCCCCGGTGCGGGGCCGCCCCCCTGAGTCGTACGCGAGGACGCGCAGCGGCCAGGAGCCGGGGGCGTAGACCGTACGGGTGGCGAGCTGCACGCCCGCGTGGGTGACGGCGATCGGGCGGCCCCCGGAGGTCTTGGTGTACTCCACCCGGGTGAGGACCGTTCCGTGTTTGGCCAGAAGTGAGCGCCCGAACTCGGTGACCAGACGGTAGCGGCCGTCGAAGAGCCCGGGGACGGTGGTGGCGAGCAGCCGCGCGTACTCCGCGTACGTCGGCGTCTCCTCGTCGGAGGCGAAGTTCACCGGCAGGCCGCCGCCGATGTCGAGGGTGTCGACCTGCCGCCGGCCGGCGGTCCGGTTGATCTCCTCGGCGAGCGCGTACGCCTCCCCGACCCCCTCCGCCATCAGGGCGAGCGGCACGCCCTGGGAGCCGGTGTGGGTGTGCAGCCGGGTGAGCCGGGGGCGGTCGAGGAAGGCCTGGACGACGGCCTTGCGGGCGCCCTCGTCGCGGAGCGCCACGCCGAACTTGGAGGTGGCGGTCGCGGTGGAGAGCGCGCCGATGGAACCGGCTCCTACCTGCGGGTTCACCCGGAGACCGAGCGGTGAGGCGCTGGGCGCGGCGGCCGTGAGCGCGTCGATCCTGGCCAGCTCCTGGAGGTTGTCGGCGTTGACCGCGATCCCGAGCGCGAGGGCCCGGCGCAGCTCGTCCGGGGTCTTGGCGGGGGAGTCGAGCACGGTGCGTTCCGGCGGGATCCCGGCGGCGTGGGCGAGGGCCAGCTCGCCGGGGCTCGCCACCTCGGCCCCGAGCCCGGCCTCGTGGAGCAGGCGCAGGACGGGGACGAGCGGTGCGGCCTTCACGGCGAAGGCGTGCAGGACGGGCGCGTCGGTGACGGCGGCGAAGGCGCTGGTCAGAGCGGCGGCGGAGGCGCGGATGCCGGCGGTGTCGAGGAGGGCGACGACCGGTTCGGCGGGGGAGAGGAGCCCTTGGTCGACGGAGGCGCGGACGGCGAGATCGCGACGGGAGGAGGCCATGGGGCCCATGGTCGTCCATGCGGTGCGGGAGCGGGAGGGCGTCGCGTCTTCCGGCCGGTCCGGGAGCGGGCGGGCGCCGTGCGGGCGCCGACCTCTCGCCGGGCCCTGTTGACTACAACTATTCATGCCGCCAGGATGTGAATATCTGAACGACATTCGAGGAGGCACCGCCATGTCAGGACCCCGCCCCGTACGGGCCCCGCGCGGTACGGAACTGAGCGCCCTGGGATGGCAGCAGGAGGCCGCCCTCCGGATGCTCCAGAACAACCTGGACCCCGAGGTCGCCGAGCACCCCGACAAGCTCGTCGTCTACGGCGGCACCGGCAAGGCCGCCCGCGACTGGCGCTCCTTCGACGCGATGGTCCGCACCCTGCGCACCCTCAAGCAGGACGAGACGATGCTCGTCCAGTCCGGCCGCCCGGTCGGCGTCATGCAGACCCACGAGTGGGCCCCCCGCGTCCTCATCGCCAACTCCAACCTGGTCGGCGACTGGGCGAACTGGGAGGAGTTCCGGCGCCTGGAGCAGCTCGGCCTCACCATGTACGGCCAGATGACGGCCGGCTCCTGGATCTACATCGGCACCCAGGGCATCCTCCAGGGCACGTACGAGACCTTCGCCGCCGTCGCCGCCAAGAAGTTCGGCGGCACCCTGGCCGGGACCATCACCCTGACCGCCGGTCTCGGCGGCATGGGCGGCGCCCAGCCGCTCGCCGTGACGATGAACGACGGCGTCGCGATCTGCATCGACGTCGACCCGCGCGCCATCGAGCGCCGCATCGAGCACCGCTACCTGGACGTGAGGGCCGACTCCCCGGAGCACGCCCTCGCCCTGGCGACCGAGGCCCGCGACGCCCGCCGCCCGCTCTCCATCGGCCTCCTCGGCAACGCCGCCGAGCTGCTGCCCCGCATGCTGGCCGAGGGCGCCCCGATCGACATCGTGACGGACCAGACCTCCGCCCACGACCCGCTCTCCTACCTCCCGGCCGGCGTCGCCTTCGAGGACATGGCCGACGCGGCGGCGAAGGACCCGGCCGGGTTCACGACCCGGGCCCGCGAGTCGATGGCCCGGCACGTCGAGGCCATGGTCGGCTTCATGGACGCGGGCGCCGAGGTCTTCGACTACGGCAACTCGATCCGGGGCGAGGCCCAGCTCGCCGGCTACGACCGCGCCTTCGCCTTCCCCGGCTTCGTCCCGGCGTACATCCGCCCGCTGTTCTGCGAGGGCAAGGGCCCGTTCCGCTGGGCCGCCCTCTCCGGCGAGGCGAGCGACATCCACAAGACGGACAAGGCGATCCTCGACCTCTTCCCCGAGAACGAGTCGCTGCACCGCTGGATCAGGATGGCCGGCGAGCGCGTCCACTTCCAGGGCCTGCCCGCCCGCATCTGCTGGCTCGGCCAGGGCGAGCGCGACAAGGCCGGCGCCATGTTCAACGACATGGTCGCCGACGGCACCCTCGCCGCCCCCCTCGCCATCGGCCGCGACCACCTGGACTGCGGCTCGGTCGCCTCCCCGTACCGCGAGACCGAGGCCATGCTCGACGGCTCCGACGCCATCGCCGACTGGCCGCTGCTCAACGCCATGGTCAACGTCGCCTCCGGCGCCTCCTGGGTCTCCCTCCACCACGGCGGCGGCGTCGGCATGGGCCGCTCGATCCACGCGGGCCAGGTCTCGGTGGCCGACGGCACCCCGCTGGCGGGCGAGAAGATCCGCCGCGTGCTGACGAACGACCCGGGCATGGGCGTCATCCGCCACGTCGACGCCGGTTACGACATCGCCGAGCGGGTCGCCGACGAGAAGGGCGTCCGCGTCCCGATGCGCGAGGGCGACGACGCTTCCGGGGCCTCCGCGTGAGCGAGACCTTCCACGCCATGTGGCGGTCGCTGCGGCCCCTCGGCCGCAGCGCCGCCTCCGGCGGCTACCGCCGCTACGCCTGGACGGACGCCGACGCCGACTGCCGCCTCTGGTTCCGGATGCAGGCCGAGGCCCGCCGCCTGGACGTCGAGACCGACCGCAACGGCAACCAGTGGGCCTGGCTCGGCGACCCGACGGCCGGCGACGCCGTCGTCACCGGCTCCCACCTGGACTCCGTCCCCGACGGCGGTGCCTTCGACGGCCCCCTCGGCGTCGTCTCCTCCTTCGCCGCGCTGGACGAACTGCGCTCCCGGGGCGTCTCGTTCAAGCGCCCCCTCGCCATCGTCAACTTCGGCGACGAGGAGGGCGCCCGCTTCGGCCTCGCCTGCGTCGGCTCCCGCCTCACCGCCGGGCGGCTGACGAAGGAGCAGGCGTACGAGCTGCGCGACGCCGACGGGACCAGCCTCCCGCAGGCCATGGAGGCCGCCGGGTACGACCCCGACGCCATCGGCCCCGACCCCGAACGGCTCGCCCGCATCGGCGCCTTCGTGGAACTCCACGTCGAGCAGGGCCGGGCCCTGGACCTGTCCGGCGACGCCGTCGGCATCGCCTCCGCCATCTGGCCGCACGGCCGCTGGCGGTACGACTTCGCCGGCGAGGCCAACCACGCGGGCACCACCCGCCTGGTCGACCGCCGTGACCCGATGCTCACCTACGCCGAGACCGTCCTCGCCGCCCGCCGCGAGGCCGAACTCGCGGGCGCCGTCGCCACCTTCGGCAAGATCGCGGTCGAGCCGAACGGCGTCAACGCCATCCCCTCCCTCGTGCGCGGCTGGCTCGACGCGCGCGCCGCCGACCAGGACGCCCTGGACGCGGTCGTCGCGGGCGTCGAGACGGCGGCCCGCGACTACGCCGACCGCCACGGCATCGACCTCACCGTCGTCCGCGAGTCCTTCACTCCGGTCGTGGACTTCTCGCACGCCCTGCGCGACGAGCTGTCCCGGATCCTGGGCGACTCGGCCGCGAGCACCGCCGGCACCACGGGGCCCTCGGGCAAGGTCCCGGTCCTCGGCACGGGCGCGGGCCACGACGCGGGTATTTTGTCCGAATCGATCCCGACCGCCATGCTGTTCGTGCGCAACCCCACGGGCGTCTCGCACTCCCCGGCCGAGTTCGCGGCCGAGGACGACTGCCTGGCCGGGGTCCGCGCACTCGCCGACGTACTGGAGGAGCTGGCGTGCCGCTGACGACCACGTACTGGCTGGAGCACGCCTGGATCGACCCCGTCGTCGAGCCGGGCGTCGCCCTGGAGGTGGCGGACGGCCGGATCACGTCGGTCCGCACGGGGGCGGAGACCCCGCCCCCGGGCGCGGAGGTCCTGCGCGGCCTGACGATCCCGGGCCTGGCCAACGCCCACTCGCACGCCTTCCACCGCGCCCTGCGCGGCACCGTCCAGGTCGGCTCCGGCACCTTCTGGACCTGGCGCGACACCATGTACAAGATCGCCCAGCGCCTCACCCCCGACAGCTACTTCGCCCTGGCCCGCGCGGTGTACGCGGAGATGGCGCTCGCCGGCATCACCTCCGTCGGCGAGTTCCACTACCTCCACCACGCCCCCGGCGGCACCCCGTACGCCGACCCCAACGCCATGGGCGAGGCCCTGATCGCGGCCGCCGCCGAGGCCGGCGTCCGCCTCACCCTCCTCGACACCGCCTACCTCTCCTCCGGCTTCGGCGCCGCCCCCGAGCACCACCAGCTCCGCTTCACCGACGGCACGGCGGACGCCTGGGCCGAGCGGGCGTCGGCGCTCCAGGAGCGGGACGGCGTACGGATCGGGGCGGCGATCCACTCCGTACGGGCCGTCCCGGCGGACCAGCTGGCCACGGTGGCCGACTGGGCCCGGCGGCGGGAGGCCCCCCTCCACGTGCACCTCTCGGAGCAGACCGCCGAGAACGACGCCTGCCTGGCGGCCCACGGCCTCACCCCCACGCAACTCCTCTCCGAACACGGTGTGCTCGGCCCCCGGACCACCGGGGTCCACAACACCCACCTCACCCCCGGCGACATCGCCCTCCTCGGCTCGTCCTCCACCGGCACCTGCATGTGCCCGACGACCGAACGCGACCTCGCGGACGGCATCGGCCCGGCGGTGGACCTCCAGCGCGCCGGCTCCCCCCTCTCCCTGGGCAGCGACAGCCACGCGGTCGTCGACCTCCTCGAAGAGGCGCGGGCCATGGAGCTGAACGAGCGCCTGCGCACCCGCACCCGGGGCCACTGGACGGCGGCGGCGCTGCTCCGCGCGGCGAGCGCGGACGGCCACGCGGCCCTGGGCCGGCAGGAGGCCGGCGAACTGACGCCGGGCGCCCTCGCCGACTTCACGACGATCGCCCTGGACTCCGTCAGGACAGCGGGACCGGCACCGCGTCTGGCAGCCGAGACGGCGGTATTCGCGGCGTCGGCAGCGGACGTGCGGCACACGGTCGTGGGCGGCCGGCACGTCGTACGGGACGGGGTCCACCAGTCCGTACCGGACGTGCCCCGGGCCCTCGCCGACTCGATCGCCGCCCTGCGCGGCTGAAGGAGACCCCCCTCACCATGAACACCGGCCCCGAGACGAGGAACAGCACGGCGGCGACCTCCGCCCCCACGAGCGCGAACAGCGCCGTGGCGACCCCCGCCACCGCCATCGTCAACATCGCCAGCCTGGTCACGAACGACCCCTCCCTCAGTGACGGAAGCCCCCTGGGCCTGATCCAGAACGCGGCCGTCGTGATCGAAGGCGACCGGATCGTCTGGGTCGGTGAATCCAGCAAAGCACCGACCACTGACAACCGGGTCGACGCGGGCGGCCGGGCGGTGATCCCCGGTTTCGTCGACTCCCACTCGCACCTGGTCTTCGCGGGCGACCGCACGGCCGAGTTCAACGCCCGCATGTCCGGGCGGCCGTACGAGGCGGGCGGCATCCGCACGACCGTGGCGGCGACGCGCGCGGCGAGCGACGAGGCCCTGTCGGCGAACGTCGCCCGCTACCTGCGCGAGGCCCTCGCCCAGGGCACGACCACCTTCGAGACGAAGTCCGGCTACGGCCTGACGGTCGAGGACGAGGCCCGCGCCCTGCGCATCGCCGCCGAGCACACCGACGAGGTCACGTACCTCGGCGCGCACATCGTCCCCCCGGACCACGCCGACGACCCGGCGGCCTACGTCGAGCTGGTCACCGGCCCGATGCTGGACGCCTGCGCCCCGTACGCCCGCTGGGTGGACGTCTTCTGCGAGAAGGGCGCCTTCGACGGGGACCAGGCCCGCGCGATCCTGACGGCGGGCAGGGCGAAGGGCCTCCACCCCCGCATCCACGCCAACCAGCTGTCCTACGGCCCCGGCGTCCAACTGGCGGTGGAACTGGACGCGGCGAGCGCCGACCACTGCACGCACCTGACGGACGCGGACGTGGACGCGCTGGCCTCGGGGAACACGGTCGCCACCCTCCTCCCGGGGGCGGAGTTCTCCACCCGCGCCGAGTGGCCGGACGCCCGCCGCCTCCTGGACGCGGGCGTCACGGTCGCCCTCTCCACGGACTGCAACCCGGGCTCCTCCTTCACCTCCTCCGTCCCCTTCTGCGTCGCCCTGGCGGTCCGGGACATGGGCATGACCCCCGACGAGGCCCTCTGGTCCGCCACGGCGGGCGGTGCGGCGGCCCTCCGCCGCACGGACGTCGGCCGCCTCACCCCCGGCACCCGCGCCGACCTCACCCTCCTGAACGCCCCGTCCCACGTCCACCTGGCCTACCGGCCGGGGGTGCCGCTGGTGTCGGAGGTGTGGCGGAGGGGCGTGCGGGTGGTCCGAGGGGCCGCCGCGACACCGGAAACGGCAGGTCACAGTCCGTTTCCCCACGGCTCGCGTTGAGTACGGGTACTCATGTGGGCGGCGTTCGTCCGCTCGCATGATTCCCGCATGAGGACCCCGAACCGCCTCACGAGGACCGCCCTGGCCGTCGCACTCGGCAGCGTGGCCCTGACCGCCTGCGGCACGGAGACCTCCACCGGTGCGACCTCCGCCGAGGTGTCCGCCGTGGGTGCCGGCGCCTCGAAGACACCGGCGCCGAAGCGGTCGCTCCCGTCGGACGGCCTGGCGACGGACCCCGACCCGGAGGCGCGCCACCTGGCCGTGTCCGCCCGCATCCTGTACGAGTGCGACCCGGGCGGCTGGGGACCCCTGGAGCCGACCCCGGAGGGCACGATCCCGCCACGGAACCGGAACCTGCCGAAGGGCGGCCCGGTCCCCCTGGACGCCCCGGAGCCGCCGTCCGACCCGGACCCGGTCCCCACCAGGACCGGACCCGTCGAGGAGGTGCCGCTGAACCCGCTGGACGCGTGCGCGGGCGACGCGCACGCCGAGCGCGTCCTCGCGGCGTTCGACGGCACGGGCCCGGCCGACTACCCGGCACTGCGGCGGAAGCTGACGGGCCTGGACCACCCGCCGTCCCGCATCCACCGGATGCCGGACCACGACGGCTCCCCCCGCGCCCGGCTCGACCTCCGCTTCATGGGCGACAACCTGGTCCTGGAGATCACCGGCACCCCCCACCGGGTACGCGTCGAGCCCTTCGGGGCCCCGGAGACGGAGGACGTGCGCATCACCGACGTCAGGCGCGGACAGAACCGCGCCGCCGCGCCCTCCTGACCGGTCCGGACCCCAGGGCCCGGGGACGGGGCCGGCCGGCCCGGTCCGCCCCGGATCAGCCCGAGACCTCGTCCAGCAGCACCTGCAACAACCCCACCAGGGTCGCGCCGCTCACGATCTCGCGGCGGGCGATCATGCCCCGGACGTCCGCGAGGGGGATCCACTCGATGCGGTCCGACTCGTTGAGCTCGGTCGGCGGGCCCTCGTACGCGGCGCCGGCGGCGCGGAAGACGTGGTGCCGGGAGTCGGTGATGCCGTTGGCCGGCTCCGAGTAGACCAACGGGGTGAGGGGGCCGGGGCGCCAGCCCGTCTCCTCCAGGACCTCGCGGGCCGCCGCCTCCGCCGGGGTCTCGCCGTCCTCGACCAGGCCCATGGGCAGCTCCCAGGCCCAGACGTCGGTGACGAAGCGGTGGCGCCACATCATCAGGACCTCGCGGCGGTCGTTGACGACGGCCGCGACGGCGAGGTCGCGGAGCTTGACCACGTAGTACTCGTCCCGCTGCCCGTCGGGCCGCTCGACATCGGCGAGCCACAGGTTCACCCAGGGGTACTCGTGGAGCGGGCGCTCCCCGTGGACCTTCCAGCGCACGACCGGTTCTCCTCTCAGTCCCGGTGGCCCAGCACGTTGACCACCCGGCCGTCCGGATCCCTTACGAAGAAGCGCCGCACACCCCACTCCTCGTCCGTCAACGGGTGCACGACCTCGACCCCCGCCGCCCGCACCGCCGCGTACACCGCGTCCACGTCCTCCACCTCCACGCTCAGATCGGGGGAGACGGGGGCGGTCGGATCCGCGCCCATCAGGCTGACCTGGACGGCGGGGACGGCGGGCGAGGCGAGGGTCGCGATCCAGCCGTGGTCCATGACCTGCTCGAAACCGAGGAGACCGTAGAAGTCCTTGTTCTCCTCCGGGGAGCCGGTCCGGAGGTTGGGGACTGCGCGGCGCACGCTCATCGGGTACTCCTCGGCACGGGAAACGACACTCGGCGACGGTTCACGGAACTCGTGGACCACCCGGATCTCCCCCACGATATGCGCGTTGAACTCCTCCGGCTCCTCCGCCGGCACCCACAGTTCGAGGATCGTCCGCCCGCCCGCCCGCCCGCCCGCCTGCCGGACCGGGTGCTTGGCCAGGAACTCCGTGTCGCTCTCTTCCGGAGGAGGAGCGCCGGCGGTATCCGGCCCCTCCCCGCCGTGACCACGGGGTTTCGGCGGCGACGGCCGTGAAGTGCGTTCACTCGCCCGGGACTTCGCCGTGTCCCCGCCTTCACGGGTCGGTCACGGAAAGGACGAGTATCCCTGTCTCCGGGCGTTGCGGGCCGGTACCGTCCTGTCCTGGCAGGACTCAGGGGGAAGACCGGGGGTCGGCAGGGTGAGCGCTGTCCGCATGCGGGTCGTGAGGCCGGGGGAGCTGAGCGCGCGCGAGGTCGAGGCCTGGCGGAAGCTGCGGGCCGAGTCCGGTGCGCCCGCCAATCCGTTCATGGAACCGGAGTTCACGCGCGCGGTGGCCGAGGTGCGGCCCCGCGCGCGGGTCGCCGTCTGGTGGGACGGGGACGAGCCCGTCGGGTTCTTCCCTTACGAGAAGGGGCCGTTGGGGCAGGGCCGGGCCATCGGGTTCGGCGTCTCCGACAGCCAGGGGGCCGTCCTGCGGGACGGACTGCGGCCCGGCGCACGCGCCCTGCTGCGCCACTGCGGGCTCGCGGCGTGGGAGTTCGACAACCTGGAGGACGGCCAGGACCTCTTCCGGGACGCCGCCGTCGAGTCCTTCGCCTCCCCCGTG
Organism: Streptomyces sp. NPDC012825; assembly: GCF_042900925.1. Lineage (NCBI taxonomy): Bacteria > Bacillati > Actinomycetota > Actinomycetes > Kitasatosporales > Streptomycetaceae > Streptomyces > Streptomyces sp. NPDC012825. Next base: position 22,227 of record NZ_JBIBBZ010000029.1, read on the forward strand.
ATCGACGTCGGCGAGGGATACGCCGCCTACGAGGCCCTCCTGCGCGTCCGGTCGCCCAAGTTCCTGAAGACCACCCTCGCCAAGGAGCGACGGCTCGCCCGCCGGACCGACGGCGGCGTCCGCTTCGTCTTCGACGAACGCGACCCGGCCGCCCTGCGCACCCTCATGGCGTGGAAGTCCGCCCAGTACCGCAGGACCGGCCGCCGCGACCGCTTCGCCAAGGAGTGGATCAACGTCCTCGTCCGGCGTCTGCACACGCTTCGCACCCCCGGCTGCTCCGGCGTGCTGTCCGTGCTGTACGCGGGCGAACGGCCCGTCGCCGCCCACTTCGGGCTCCGGTCCGCGACCGTCCTGTCCTGCTGGTTCCCCGCCTACGACCCCGCGTTCGCCAAGTACTCGCCCGGCCTCGTCCTCCACCTGCGCATGGCCGAGGCCGCGGCCGCCGCCGGGATCGGCGTCCTCGACCTGGGGCGCGGCGACGCCGAGTACAAGGACGCCCTCAAGACCGGGGAGCTGACGGTGTACGAGGGGGCCGCCGTCCGCCCCGGCGCCCGCGCCGCCCTGCACCGGCTGCGGCGCGAACCCGCCCGGCGCCTCCACGCCTTCGTCCGCTCCCGCCCCGCCCTCGCCGCCCACGGCCGCACCGCCCTCAACCGGCTCGCCCGTCTGCGGGGTGGGGGGTGACCCTTCCGGGCCCTCCCGGGTCCATCCGGTTCCTCCGTGCTCCTTACGCCCATCCGGGCCCCTCCAGTCCTGGCCGGATCACCCGCGCCCCTCACCCCCATCCGGACCCCTTCGACCCGCCCGTGCCCCTTACGCCCGCCCGCACATACGTCCCTCGGGAGGCCCCGTTGAATCCCCCCGCCCCCCGGCCCCTCTCCGTCGCCGAGCTCGACCTCGCCGGGCCCGAGGGGCCCGTCCTGGCGTTCCGGGCCGCGCCCGGCGGGCCGGAGGTGAAGGGCGGTGACGTCTACGCGCTCGTACGGCTCCGGGGCCGGCCCGCCGCCACCGTCGTCGGGACCGTCGCGGACGGCGAGGACCCCGCCGAGGCGCTCGCCGCCCTCGCCCGGGAACGGCTCGCCCGGACCGCGCCCCCCTCCGACGCCGAGCGACTCGCCCGGACCATTCCCCCCTCCCACGCCGAGCGTCTCGCGGAGGTCCGGAAGGAGGCCGGTGGGGCCGCCCCGCCCCGTACCTCCGTGGTCGTCGCCACCCGTGAGCGCCCCGAGCCGCTCGCCCGTGCCCTCGACTCGCTCCTCGCCCAGGACCACCCCGACTTCAGGATCGTCGTCGTCGACAACGCGCCCCGGACCACGGACACCCGTGACCTGATCGCCCGCGCGTACGCCGGCCGCGTCCGGTACGTCCGCGAGGACGTCCCCGGTCTCGCCGCCGCCCACAACACCGGAGCCGCCGCCGCCGACGGCACCGTCCTCGCCTTCACCGACGACGACGTCGTCGCCGACCCGCACTGGCTGACCGCCCTCACCGCCCCCTTCGCCGCCGACCCCGGCCTCGGCTGCGTCACCGGCCTGATCCTGCCCGCCCGGCTCGCCACCCCCGCCCAGGTCCTCCTCGAATCGCACGGCGGGTTCGCCAAGGGCTTCGCCCCGCGCCTGTACGACCCGGCCCGGCCGCCCGCCGACGAACCCCTCTTCCCGTTCACCGCCGGCGGCTTCGGCTCCGGCGCCAACATGGCCTTCCGCGCCGACGCCCTGCGCCGGGCCGGCGGCTTCGACCCGGCCACCGGCACCGGGACGGCGGCGAGGGGCGGTGACGACCTGTACGCCTTCGTCGCCGTCCTCTCCGCCGGCTTCCGGCTCCGCTACACCCCGGACGCCCTCGTCTGGCACCACCACCGCGACACCTGGCAGGACCTGCGGAACCAGGCGTACGGCTACGGCGCCGGCCTCACCGCGTACCTCACCGCGACCCTGGTCCGCCGGCCCCGTCTGCTGCCCGCGCTCCTCGTCCGCCTCCCGCGCGGCCTCGCGCACGCCCGCGCGACGACCGCCCGGCGGGGCGGGGCCGGGAGCGGTGTCCCCGGCGAGCACGGCACCCGCCACCCCTGGCCCCCCGGCCTCTCCCGACTGGAGCGACGCGGCATGCTCCACGGCCCGATCGGATACGCGAAGGCCCGTGTCGCGGCGCGGCGGGGGAGGAACCCCCGATGACCGGAGCCCCCCTCCCCGCCCGGATACCCGTCCTCCTCTACCACGCCGTCATGGAGGACCCGCCGGACTGGATCGCCGAATTCACGGTCGGGCCCAAGGAGTTCGCCTCGCAGCTCGACGCCGTCGTCGCCTGCGGACGCACCCCGGTCACCATCGGCACCCTGGCCGCGCACCTCGTCTCCGGGGCCCCGCTGCCGGACCGGCCCGTCGTCCTCACCTTCGACGACGGCTTCGCCGACCTGGCCGGGCCGACCGCCGAGGCGCTCGCCACCCGGGGCCTGCCGGCCACGGCGTACCTCACCACCGGCGCCCTCACCCCCGGCCGGCCCTGCCTGCTGCCGCCCGCGCCGATGATGACCCTCGCGCAGGCACCGCGCCTGGAGGAGTACGGCATGGAGGTCGGCGGCCACACCGTCACCCACCCGCAGCTCGACACCCTCGCGCCGAACGCCCTGCGCCGCGAACTGCGCGATTCGAAGGCCGCGTTGGAGGACGTCCTCGGGCACGAGGTGGTCCACCTCGCCTACCCGCACGGCTACAACAGCCCCGCCGTCCGGCGGGCCGCCGCCGCCGCCGGATACACCTCGGCGGTCGCCGTCCGGCACGCCCTGAGCTCCCGGCGCGACGAGGTCCACCGCATCGCCCGGCTCATCGTGCGCCGCACCCACACCACCGCCGACGTGGAGCGGTGGATGGAGGGGCGGGGCGCGAGGACCGCCCCGTACCGGGATTCGCCGGCCACGGTCGGCTGGCGGACGTACCGCAGGGCCCGCGCCCTGCTGAGGGGACCCGAGTTCGCCGGCTGAGCCGCAGGACCGGGCGGGGATGGCAAGTCACCCGTAAGGAAAGGGAGTCGAATGTGCGTATATGACCGAAGCGCGTTCCTTCGGTTCGCCGAGGGTGCCGTGGGAGGAGAGCCGTCGTGCAGCACCACGTGCCCTCGACACCGGTGACCGGGAGCGGCGGTGCCCCGGCCCGGCCCTCCGTGCCGGGCCGGGGGGCCGTGGAAGGCGAAGACCGGGATCACGACGCCGGCGGAACCCCGGCCCCCGGCCGCCGGACCGGCCGCGCCGCCGCGCTCCGCTCCCCGGCCGCCCTCGCCCTGGCCCCCCTCGTCCTCGCCACCGCGCTCTGGCTGTGGGCGCTGCCCCGCACCGACTTCCGGAGCATCGAGGAGTTCGGTCTCCTCGACCGGTTCCCCCCCGGCTTCTACGCCGCGCTCGTCGTCCTCACCGGCGGCTTCGTCCTCACCCTGCGGCGTGCGGGCACCGCGCCCCTCTGGCCCGCCGCCTACTGCGCGGCGATGCTCGTCGCCCTCAAGGCGCCGCCCGCGATCCTCTACGACACCGTCCGCTACGCCTGGGCGTCCAAGCACGACGCGATCATCAGCAGGCTCCTCGCCGAGGACACCGTCCCCTCCGGGCGCGAGCCCTCCGGCGGCATGGCGGCCTACGACCAGTGGCCCGGCTTCTTCTCCCTCGACGCGGCCCTCGTCCGCGCCTTCGGCGTCGACACCGCCGCCTCGTTCATCAACTGGGCCCCGGTCGCGCTCGGCCTGCTCGTCGTGCCCCTCCTCGTCCTCGTCTACCGCACGTTCACCGACGACTGGCGGCTGGTGTGGACCGGAGTGTGGATCTTCCAGCTGGCGAACTGGGTCGGCCAGGACTACCTCTCCCCCCAGGGCTTCTCGTACCTGCTCCACCTCACCGTCCTCGCCGTCGTCGTCCGGCACTTCGTCCTGCCCGGTTCGGCCGGCGCGCTGCGCGACCGCTCCGCCCTGGACCCGGCCGCCGCGTCCGTACCGCCGCCCACCACCACCCGGCAGCGGGCGGTCGCCGTCCTCTTCCTCGTCCCGATCGTCGCCACCGTCAACGCCTCGCACCAGCTCACCCCCGTGATGCTGTGCGCGAGCCTCTCCGTCCTGTGTCTCACCCGCCGTCACCGCAACCTCGGGCTCCTCGTCACCACCGGTCTGATCACGCTGACCTGGAACCTCACCATGGGCCGGGAGCTCTTCCTCGACACCCTCGGCACCCTGCGCGAGAAGGCCGGGGACCTCCTGGCCAACTCCCGCCCCGGCTTCGCGGGCGACCCCACGGGCCCCGGCCCGGAGCTGGTCGGCGACGCCAACGTCCTGATGGTCCTCGCCCTCGGCGTGCTCGCCGCCGCCGCCGTCCTGCTCCGCCGCAGGCTGGCCCGCAGCGCCCTGCCGCTGGTGCTCACCGCCGCGGCGCCCCTCCCGATGTTCGCCGTCAACGACTACGGCGGCGAGATGGTCTTCCGCGTCTACCTCTTCGGCCTGCCCGGCGCGGCCTTCTTCGCCGCCGCGGCGCTCGTCCCCGCCGTCGGGGCCGCGAGCCGCGCCGCCGCGAACGCCCGCCGCGTCGCCGCCGCCGCCCTGCCGGTCACCCTGATCGTCATGCTGGCCGGCTTCCTCCCCTCGTACTACGGCAAGGAGGGCATGCACTACGCGCCGCCCGGCGAGACCGCGCTCACCCGCCGCGCCTTCGACCGGGCGCCGGAGGGAGCGCTGATCATCGCCGCCACCGGCGCCTTCGCCGACTCGTACTACCGCTACGACCGCTACGACCGCTGGTTCTTCACCGAGCAGGAGGTCGAGGAGAACCTCCGCATGCTGAAGGACCCGGCCGGCTACCTCGCCGGCGGCATCCCCGAGGGCCGCCCGGCCTACGTGATCCTCACCCCCACCCAGGGCGAGGCCGTCATCGGCGAGGGCTACCTGCCGGAGGGCGGCTTCGACACCCTCCGCGAGGCGCTCAGGGAATCCCCGCTGTTCGAGGTCGTGGAGGAGAGCCGGTACGGCCTCGTCCTCCGCCACCGCCCCACGACCGGCGGCTGAACACCCGCCGGGCACATCCCGCCGCAGACCGCACGCACGAGGAGCAGACACGCCATGGCCCACCCGCGTCCGACCCCGCGCGTCCGGCGCAGAGCCGCCCTCGCGGCCTCCGGATGGATCGCCCTCGCCGCGACCGCGTTCCCCGGCGGCTCCCCGCTGCGCTGGATCCCCGTCCTCGCCTTCGTCGTCCTCGCGCCCGGCCTCGCCCTGATGCTCCCGCAGCCCCCCGGGCTGCGACCCGGCGCCCGCCTGGAGGCCCTGGCGCTCGCCGCGCCCGTCAGCCTCTCCGTGGCGACCCTCGCCGCGACCACCCTGTTCCTGACGAAGTCCTTCTCCCCGACGGTCTTCCTCGTCGTCCTCGCCCTCTTCGTGAGCGTCGCCGCCGCCCTGCCCGGCGTGCCGCTGCCGGCGGCCACACGCGGCGCCGTCGAGCGGGACGGCGCCGGACACCGCTCCCCGATCCGGCCCGCTCGACAAGACGCCCCCTAGGGCCTGTCCGAGGTCAGCCCCCGGAAGGCGCACACCGCCATCGTGGCCCCGGCCAGGCCGAGGAGGAGCGGGAGCGGGGCGGCGGCGAAGGCCTGCTGTCCCGCCCAGCCCGCCCAGACCAGCACCCACACCACCCCGGCCGTGACCCGCGCGCCCGTCCCGACCGCCCTCAGCAGCACGGTCGTGAGCAGCAGACACAGCGCCTGGAGCACGATCGGGGCGACGGCCCGCCCCGCCCCCTCGCCCAGGAGCGTCGCCCCGGGACCGCCCGCCCCGGCCGGGCGCAGGCCGAGCAGCGGCGGGGCGGTGTGCAGGGCGAGGAAGGTGGTGAGCAGGACCGTTCCGGCGTACGAGGGCCGGAAGGCGCGGACTCCGACGGCGACGCCCTGGAGGGCGACGAGCAGCAGCCCGGCGGCGAGCGTGATGGGCGGGAGCGCGGTCAGCAGGGCCGTCCCGGAGAGCCGTTCCACGTCGAGCGCGCCGGCACCGGCGAGCGGCAGCCAGAACAGCCCGGCGGCCAGGCCGAGGAGCAGCCACAGCCCGGCCGCCGTCCGGCCGTGGTCGGGAGCCGGTTCCGCCGGGGCCGTACGCCGCGGCCCGGAAGCCGTCCCCGGGCGGTCCGCACCGCCCGCCCTCCGCCGCGGATCCGGCGCCGGGACCGGCCGCGCGCCGGGCACGGGCCCGGGGCCCCGCCGCCCGGGCACGTACACCGGTATGCCGTACGCGGGCGTCACCGCGTCCTGGGCGGCCGTGGAGCGCAGGTACGCGCTCTCCCGCGCCCAGTTCGTGCCGTACCCGTCGTCGTCGGGGGCGGCGGGCGCCGCCGGGGTCTCCGGCCCGCGGCCCTTCAGCACCGCCCGCAGCCCCGGCACGCACGCCGCGGCCGTCACCGTCATCCCGCCGAGGAGCGCCCAGCCGGCCCCGGCGATGCCCAGGGGGCCGAGCAGCAGGGCCGCGCCCCCCAGCACCAGGACGCACATGCCGCCCTGGACGGCGGTGAGCGCGCCGGTGCGGCCCTGGACGCGGAGGACGCCGATGTACAGCTCCACCGCGACCCGGGGGAGCGCCCCGGCGGCGAGCAGTCGCAGCACCGTGGAGCCGTTGTCGGTGTAGCCCCGGCCGAAGGGGGCGAGGACCAGCGGCGCGAAGAGGACCAGGACGAGGACGACCGGGACGAGCAGCAGCACCATGCGGCGCAGCGCGCCCCGGACGCCCCCGGCGAGGGAATCGGGGCTGTGCGAGGCGTGCGCGGTGAGCGAGGAGGCCATGTTGATGGCCATGAACTCCATGGTGCCGCCGACGGTGTACGCCGTGTAGAAGAAGGCGTTGTGCGCGGCGTCGAAGCGGACCGCGACCATGACCGGCAGCAGGCTGATCATGACCAGGCTGAAGAAGGCGCCGACCGCGTCCCCGGCGACGAACCGTCCGATCTCGCGGTACGTGGGGGGCTCGCGGTCCCGGTCGGCGCGGGCCTGCCGCGGGATGAGCCGGCGGAAGACCAGCCAGGCCAGCGGGACCGTAGAGAGCGCGATCGCCGCCGCCCAGGAGACGAAGACGCCCAGGACGGGCAGGGCGGCGGCGAGGACGACGAGCAGGACCAGCTTGCCGACGGAGAAGACGGCGTTGCCCACCGGCACCCAGAAGGCCTTCCGCAGCCCGGTGAGGACTCCGTCCTGGAGGGTGAGCAGCGCCCAGCCCACGGAGGACAGGGTGAAGAAGAGGCCGGCGGAGAGGGTGCCGAGCGGGGCGTACGAAGGTCCCCACAGGTCCAGGGTGAGCAGGAAGGTCCCGGAGGCGGCGGCCACCACGACCGTGCTGAGCACGTAGAGGCGGACGACGAGCGGGCCGGTGGCGCGGCCGGCCCGGGGGACGTAGCGGACGACCGCGCCGGCGAGGGTGGTGGCGGTGAGGGAGGCGAGCATCCGCTGGGCGGCGATGGCGGCGGAGCCCTGCCCGACGGCCTCCTCGGTGTAGTAACGGGCGGCGACCAGCCAGAAGCCGAGGCCGAGGGCGGCGGAGACGCCGGTGGAGAGCATGAGCGCGTAGGCGTTGCGGAAGAGCGAGTCCTCGCCGGGGGAGCCGCCGTCGCCCTGCGTCCCGGAGACACCGGCCCCGGGCCGTCCCGGGGCGGCCGGGCCGGCGTCCCGGGGCCGTACGGCCCCGGTCACCGGGCGCCGCCGGGGGCGGGCGAGGGGACGGCGGGCCGGGCTCCGGAGGCGCGCAGCACGGCGAGCGCCTCGTCCGCGCGGCGCGGGTCCACGGGCAGGGCGTGCCGGGCGAACCAGGCGGCCGGCTCCGGCGCGGGCGAGGGGTCGGTGAAGCGCCCGCCCGCGTAGGCGTCGAGCGGCGGGTCGTAGAGGTAGCCGGTGGTGATCCGGCGCCGGGCGAGGGCGGCGACGGCCGCGTCCCGGTCCTCGACGAGCAGCGGCACCCGGAACAGGGGCCGCGCCTCGCCTCCGGAGCCGTACTCGCTGGCCAGGAGCCGTGCGGTGCCCGCCCGGTGGGCGTCGAGGACGGTGTCGAGCCGGGCCAGCCGGCGCCCGGTGCGGCGGAGCCGGGCGGCGCCCGGCCGGAGCCGGTAGTCGTGCATGTCGACGCGGACCCAGGAGTGGAAGGGGGCGAGCGCGGGCGCGGCCGGGAGCGCCCGCTCCAGGGCGTCGGGCCGGAGCGGCATCCGTATCCCCTCCCGCTCCTCCCGGCCGAGCGCCCGCAGCGCGGCGCGGGCGGCCCCGGTCAGGCGCAGCCCGCGCACGGCGGCCTCCGCGTACGGCCGTGCGAGGAAGGCGATTTCGGCGGTGGCGCGGGCCGGGTGCAGCAAGGCGTCGCGGGCGGCGGCCAGTTCGTCGCGCCGGGCCGGGTCGGCGAGGGCGAGGAAGCCGCCCGTCCCGGCGCGGACGTGCTTGGAGAGGCTGAAGACGGACGCCTCGCCGTACGTGCCGACCGGGCGTCCGCCGACGGTGGAGCCGATCGCGTGGGCCGCGTCCTCGATCAGCGGGACGCCGAGCCGGTCGCAGCGCTCCCGCAGCTCCGGTGCCGGGTCGGGGTTCCCGTACAGATTGGTCGTGAGGACGGCGGACAGGCCGCTCCAGACGGATTCGGGGACGGCCGCCGCGTCGAGGGATCCGTCGCGCGGGTCGAGCGGCGCCTGGACCGGGCGGAGGCCGGCGGCGAGGACGACGAAGAGGATGACGTCGTCGTTGACCGGCGACATCAGCACCCTGCCGCCGGGTGCGCACCAGTGGCGCAGCGCGAGGTAGAGGCCGAGGCGGCACGACGGCACGTAGAGGCACTCCCCGCCCCCGAGCCGGTCGCGCATCCGCCCTTCCAGTTCCGCGTACGCAGAAACCATGTGATTCCCCCCTGAAACCCGGGCTCAATGTGGCCCCGTCCGGGCGGCGCGTCAACAACGCCCCCCGACCGTACGGGTGGTGCTGCGCGAAAGGGCCCGTCCAGGGTCGGCAGACCGTGAACGGGCCCTCTCCCCCGTCATCCTGACGGGTCGGGCTTCTCCCGGGAGGTCATTCCTCCAGAGTGAGGCCCTGCCGCAGCCGGGTGAGGGTGCGGGCCAGCAGCCGGGAGACGTGCATCTGGGAGATGCCGAGCTCCTCGCCGATCTCCGACTGGGTCATGCCGGAGACGAAGCGCAGGGAGAGGATCTGCCGCTCGCGGGAGGGCAGCGAGGCGATCATCGGCTTGAGGGAGGCGATGTACTCGATGCCGGAGATGCCGTTGTCCTCGTAGCCGAGCCGGTCGGCGAGCGCGGCCTCGCCGCCACCGCCGTCCTCCTCGGAGGGCTGGGCGTCGAGCGAGCTCGCGGTGTACGCGTTGCTCGCCGTCATGCCCTCGACGACCTCCTCCGGCGCGATGCCGAGTTCCTCGGCGAGCTCGGCGACGGTGGGGGAGCGGTCCAGACGCTGGGAGAGGGTGTCCGTGGCCCGGGCGAGGTCGAGGCGGAGCTCCTGGAGCCGGCGGGGCACGTGCACGGACCAGGAGGTGTCGCGGAAGAAGCGCTTGATCTCGCCGATGATGGTCGGCATCGCGAAGGTGGGGAACTCGACGCCGCGGGAGAGCTCGAAGCGGTCGATCGCCTTGATGAGGCCGATGGTGCCGACCTGGACGATGTCCTCCATCGGTTCGCTGCGGGTGCCGAACCGGGCGGCGGCGAAGCGGACCAGGGCGAGGTTGAGTTCGACGAGGGTGTTGCGGACGTACGCGTGGTCGTGGGTGCCTTCCTCCAGCTCCGCGAGGCGGGCGAAGAGGTCCTTCGACAGGGCGCGCGCGTCGACCGGACCGATCCGGCCGAGGGGCCGGTCGAGCAGCCGGTCGGCGAGCTCGTCCGGGAGGGGGGTGGCGTGGTCGACGGAAAGGGTTGCCGACGGCGCGTCGGGGGTACGCGTGGCGTCGAGCCGGGGTGACATGGGTCTCCTTCGGGTTCTTCTCGCAGCGGTTTGCGGCGCCTCCGAGCCGGCCGTTTCGGGTGTTTCCTCTAGCCCTACCTGCTCGACCTCGAAGGTTGCAAGTGCCATTGATCCCGTCCGGCCCGTTATGAGACGGACCCTGTGTGCATCGAAGGCCTGCCCGCTTGTAGTGTTCGAGGACGTCAGTCGGCATCCGCGAGAGCGAGAAGAGGCACGGCCATGGACCGCGAACACATCGGCAGCGCACTGCCCGCGCGGCTGCGGGTCGAGACGCGGACCGTGGGGGAGAGCGAAGTCCTCACCCCGGTGGGCGAACTCGACCACCACACCGCGGAGCTCCTGCGCGAACCCCTGGACGGGGCACTGGACGAGGGCCGTTCGCGGCTCGTCGTCGACTGCTCCGGTCTGGAGTTCTGCGACTCGACCGGGCTCAACGTCCTGCTCGGCGCCCGGCTGCGGGCGGACGCCGCCGGCGGTGCGGTGCACCTGGTGGGGATGCGGCCCGCGGTGGCCCGGGTGTTCCACATCACGGGCGCGGACACCGTCTTCACCCTCCACGACACGCTCGCGACGGCACTCCCCGAATGAGCCCCGTCGGACCGGGCCGCCGGCTCCGGCCCGGCCCGGATCCCGCACGTCCCGCACGTCCTGCCCCAGTCCCGTCGATCGGTGAGGTGAAGCGCTGATGGACCAAGCTTCCGACGTCCGTACGCTCGCCCTCGGCGATACCAGCGGCACGGTGCCGCTCGCCCGCGACTTCACGCGGACGGCGCTCCACGAGTGGGGCTGGCTGCCCGCCGACACCGCCGACCGCAGGGCCGCCGCCGAGGACGTCCTCCTGGTCGTCTCCGAGCTGGTCACCAACGCCTGCCTGCACGCCGACGGGCCCGACAGCCTGCGCGTCCTGCGGCTGCCCAAGGTGCTGCGCCTGGAGGTCACCGACCGCGGCGCCGGCCAGCCCGCCCCCCGCACCCCGCACCGCGCCGGGCGCCCCGGCGGCCACGGCATGTTCATCGTCCAGCGGCTCTGCCGCGACTGGGGCATCGACCGCACGCCCGGAGCCCCCGGCAAGACGGTCTGGGCCGAGATCTCGGCTCCCGGCGACTGACGGGGCCGCGGAAGGCCGTCAGAGGGCCGTGGAGGGCCGTCGGGCCAACGGGGGCCACGAGGAGCCCCGCAGGCCCACAGGCGCCCGCGACAGGGGTCATGAGACGACGGAGGCCGCCGCACCGGATCGGTGCGGCGGCCTCCTGCGTGAGCGGCGGGACGGCGTCAGTGGACGTCGCCCATGAGCTTCTGGACCTTCTTGCGGTACATGTAGATCGCGAAGCCCGCGAAGACGGCCAGAGCGGCCTCCAGGGCGATGATCCCGGTCCCGTTCAGGTCCACGCCGGCCAGCGAGAGCAGACCGGTGGTGCAGTCACCGGCGGTGACGGCGAGGAACCAGACGCCCATCATCTGGGACGCGTACTTCTGCGGCGCCATCTTCGTGGTGACGGAGAGGCCGACCGGGGAGAGGCACAGCTCGCCGATGGTCTGGATCATGTAGATCGAGACGAGCCACATCGGGGACACCTTCGTGCCGTCGCCCGCCATGTTCATGGGCACGACGAAGACGAAGAAGGACGCGCCGACCAGGACCAGGCCCATCGCGAACTTCACGATGGTGTTCGGCTCCTGGTTCTTGCGCGCCAGCCACAGCCACAGCCAGGCGAAGACCGGGGCCAGCGCCATGACGAACAGCGGGTTCAGGGACTGGTACCAGGTGGCCGGGAAGCCGAAGCCGAAGACGGTGTCGGCGGTCTTGTCGTCCGCGAACAGCGACAGGGTCGAGCCGCCCTGGTCGTAGATCATCCAGAAGATGGCGGCGGCGACGAAGAACCAGATGTAGCCGGTCATCTTCGACTGCTCGGACTTGTCGAGGTCCTTGTCGCGCTTGATGCGGACGAGGACGGCGACCGGGATGATCAGGCCGGCGAGGGTGATCGGGACGAGCGCCCAGTTCAGGGTGTACACGCCGAGGGCGACGACGACGCCGTAGAAGACGGCGGCGAGCACGACGACGAGCGCGACCTTGACCAGCATGCCCTTGCGCTCGGCCGGGGAGAGCGGGTTCGGGACGACCTCGCTCTTCGGGCTGAGGTTCTTCGTGCCGAGGAGGAACTGCAGCAGGCCCAGGCCCATGCCGACCGCGGCGAGCGCGAAGCCGAGGTGCCAGTTGACCTTCTCGCCGACCGTGCCGACCACGAACGGCGCCACGAAGGCACCGAGGTTGATGCCGACGTAGAAGAGCGTGAAGCCGCCGTCGCGGCGCGGGTCGTCCGGGCCGTCGTAGAGGTGGCCGACCATCGTGGAGATGTTGGCCTTGAGCAGGCCCGAGCCGGCCGCGACGAGCGCGAGGCCGACGAAGAACATCGCCTGGCCGGGGATGGCCAGCGAGGCGTGACCGGCCATGATCACGAACCCGGCGATGGCGACGGTCTTGCGGGCGCCCCAGACGCGGTCGCCGAACCAGCCGCCGGGCATGGCCATGAGGTAGACCATCGAGACGTACACGGAGTAGATGGCCGTCGCCGTGGCCGCCGTCATGGCGAGGCCGCCACCCTGGCTGCCGGTCGCGGCGTCCGCGCCGCCGGAGACCAGGTACAGAACGAGAAGTGCCCGCATGCCGTAGTAGGAGAAGCGCTCCCACATCTCGGTCATGAAGAGAGTGGCCAGGCCGCGGGGGTGGCCGAAGAACGTCTTCTCGGAACCGGGGGCTCCGGAGGAAGCCGTCGTCAGGCTGGACGCCATGTCGATCCTTGCTCTGTCGGGACGCTCGCCTTGTGAGCGGGGTGCGCCCGGTGGGGGAGGCCGGCACCGGGGGAATCGTGGAACTCCACCGGGATCCACGCCCCGGGAGACGCGTCGTCACGTCCCGGGACCCGGCCCACAGGTCATTCGCCGTCGTCGAGGGGGGCGGTGCCCGCCTCACGCAGAAAAGAGGACCCCGACCCACCAAGCCGGCCGAAGGTCCCCGAATACCGCTACAGACGTCTCGCCACCATACGACACGACAGTGCCGGATATGGAAGGACTTGAGACATGGATCACAGGCGCAAGCGCAACCGTACAAGGCCATTCGAAGGTCCCACACAGGATGGCCGAAAGATCCCCAGGTCCTCCCCGGGCTCCACGCATCGCGCCCCGGGCCGGGGGCCGTGCGGACTACCATCACCCCATGACCCGTGTACTGCTCGCCGAGGACGACGCATCCATCTCGGAACCGCTGGCCCGCGCCCTGCGGAGGGAGGGGTACGAGGTCGAGGTCCGCGAGGACGGCCCCACCGCGCTCGACGCCGGCCTGCAGGGCGGCGTCGACCTGGTCGTGCTCGACCTGGGCCTCCCCGGCATGGACGGTCTCGAGGTCGCCCGGCGACTGCGCGCCGAGGGGCACGCGATCCCCATCCTGGTGCTCACCGCGCGCGCCGACGAGGTCGACACCGTCGTCGGGCTCGACGCGGGCGCCGACGACTACGTCACCAAGCCCTTCCGGCTCGCCGAGCTCCTCGCCCGGGTCCGGGCCCTGCTGCGGCGCGGCGCCACCGAGCCCGTCGCCGCCCCCTCCACCCACGGCGTCCGGATCGACGTCGAGTCGCACCGCGCCTGGATGGGCGACGAGGAGCTCCAGCTCACCGCCAAGGAGTTCGACCTGCTCCGGGTCCTCGTCCGGGACGCCGGCCGGGTCGTCACCCGCGACCAGCTGATGCGCGAGGTCTGGGACACCACCTGGTGGTCCTCCACCAAGACCCTCGACATGCACATCTCGTGGCTGCGCAAGAAGCTCGGCGACGACGCGGCGAACCCGCGCTACATCGCCACCGTGCGCGGCGTCGGCTTCCGCTTCGAGAAGAGCTAGAACCTTTTCGGGAAGAGCCGGACCCTTCAGGGAGAAGCAGCCGTGCGCCGCCGTCTGATCAACTCCACGCTCGCCGTGGTGCTCGTCGTCATCGCCGTCTTCGGCGTCTCCCTCGTCATCGTGGAGACCCGCACGATCGCCGGCAGCGCCCAGGAGAGCGTGGACTCCGAGGCGCTGCGGATCGTCTCCATCGTCGACAGCCGGCTCATCGGCGGCGAGCCGGTCAACCCGGACATCCTCGCCGAGCAGAGCGGCGCCAAGCGGTACGCGCAGATCCGCATCCCCGGCCGCGACCCGATCACGATCGGGGAGCGCCCCGAGGGCGAGGTCATCCGCGGCTCCGCCGAGGGCGAGCGCGGCGAGACCGTGACCGTCGAGGAGTCCCGCTCGGCCGTCACCGCCGAGGTCGGCCGCACCCTCCTGATCATCGGCGCGGTGGCCCTGCTCGCCGTCGTCGCCGCCGTCCTCCTCGCCGTACGGCAGGCCAACAGGCTCGCCTCCCCGCTCACCGACCTCGCGGAGACCGCCGAACGCCTCGGCTCCGGCGACCCGCGCCCCCGGCACAAGCGGTACGGGGTGCCCGAGCTGGACCGGGTCGCGGACGTCCTCGACGCCTCCGCCGAGCGGATCGCCAGGATGCTCACCGCCGAGCGCCGGCTCGCCGCCGACGCCTCCCACCAGCTCCGCACCCCCCTCACCGCGCTCTCCATGCGCCTGGAGGAGGTCGCCCTCGCCGACGACCTGGACACGGTCAAGGAGGAGGCGACGATCGCGCTCACCCAGGTCGAGCGGCTCACCGACGTGGTGCAGCGGCTCCTCACCAACTCCCGCGACCCCCGCACCGGCTCCGCCGTCGCCTTCGACCTGGACGAGGTCGTCAAGCAGCAGATCGAGGAGTGGCGGCCGGCCTACCGCAGCGCGGGGCGGGCCGTCGTGCACTCCGGCAAGCAGGGGATGCGGGCCGTAGGCACCCCGGGGGCGGTCGCCCAGGTCCTCGCCGCCCTGATCGAGAACTCGCTCATGCACGGCGGCGGCACGGTCGCCCTGCGGACCCGGGTCACCGGCAACCAGTCCGTGATCGAGGTCACCGACGAGGGGCCCGGCGTCCCGGCCGACCTCGGCGCGCGGATCTTCGAGCGGGCCGTCAGCGGCCGCAGCTCCACCGGCATCGGCCTGGCGGTCGCCCGCGACCTCGCGGAGGCGGACGGCGGGCGCCTGGAGCTCCTCCAGCAGCAGCCGCCGGTCTTCGCGCTCTTCCTGAGCCGCGAGGTCAGAAGCCCCTCGGAGCGCCCCGCGGACCGCCCCGTACGGTGAACGGCCCGGTCAGACCCGGTCGGGCTGGCGGCGGGTCGCCTGCCGCGGCGCCTGCTCCAGGAACGATTCGGCGGTCTGCACGGCCTCCTTCGCCGGCAGGGCGCGGAAGACCCAGGTGCGGTACGACCAGAAGCGGAACAGGGTCGCGACCCCGATCCCGAAGAACTTGAAGAAGTTGCTCGCCAGCGGGCCGTCCCAGCCGAGGCCGTACGTCGCCGTGTAGAGCACGCCGTTCTCGATGACCAGGCCGACCAGGCTGAACAGCAGGAACAGCGTCAGTTCCTTGGTCCGTCCCGACTTGTCCCGGTCGCGGTACGTGAAGTAGCGGAACCCCACGTAGTTGAAGACGATCGCGACCACGGTGGCGATCAGGCTGGCCCGCACCACCGGGAGTTCCGTCGCGTGGCGGACCAGGTTGAAGACGGCGAGGTTCACGAGGACGCCGAGGCCGCCCACCACCCCGAACTTCGCGACCTCGCGGAAGAGCCGGTCGAGTCGCGTGCGCAGCGCGCCGGGTTCACTCATGGTGATGGCTCTGTCCCGTCCGTCCGGGTGACGCCCGGGTGACGTCAACCAGTCCATGCTAACCAGGGCCTCCGGCGCGTGCCGGGGTACCGCACGAACCGTGGCCGAACCTCGCCCCTCCGCCCGTGCTCCTCCCCGGTCCCGTCCTTGATCCTTGTGGCAAACCACAGCCGGACGAGTGTTCCCCGATGGTGCGGATACCCTAAGAGGGTGACGTTTCCGGTAGTCGGCATGGTCGGTGGCGGTCAGCTCGCCCGTATGACCCACGAGGCGGGCATCCCCCTCGGCATCAAGTTCAAGCTCCTCAGTGACACTCCGCAGGACTCCGCGGCCCAGGTGGTGAGCGAGGCCGTCGTCGGCGATTATCGCGACCTGGACACGCTGCGTGACTTCGCGCGCGGATGCGACGTGATCACCTTCGATCACGAGCACGTCCCCACCGAGCACCTGCGGGCCCTGGAGGCGGACGGCATCCCCGTCCGCCCGGGGCCCGACGCACTGGTGCACGCGCAGGACAAGGGGGTGATGCGCGCCCGGCTCGACGCGATCGGCGCGCCGAGCCCGCGCCACCGCATCGTCGCGGACCCGGCGGACGCGGAGGCCTTCGCGGCCGAGGTCGGGGGCTTCCCGATCATCCTCAAGACCGTGCGCGGCGGCTACGACGGCAAGGGCGTCTGGTTCGTGCGTTCGCCCGAGGACGCCCGCGACCCCTTCCTGGCCGGTGTGCCCGTCCTCGCGGAGGAGAAGGTCGACTTCACGCGCGAGCTGGCGGCGAACATCGTCCGCTCCCCGCACGGCCAGGCCGTCGCCTACCCGGTCGTCGAGTCCCGCCAGGTCGACGGCGTCTGCGACACCGTGATCGCGCCCGCCCCCGACCTGTCCGAGGAGCTGTCCGGACAGGCCCAGGAGCTGGCGCTGCGGATCGCCCGGGAGCTGGGCGTCGTCGGCCACCTCGCCGTGGAGCTGTTCGAGACCGCGGACGGCCGCATCCTGGTCAACGAGCTGGCGATGCGCCCGCACAACTCCGGCCACTGGACCCAGGACGGCGCGATCACCTCGCAGTTCGCCAACCACGTCCGGGCGGTCCTCGACCTGCCCCTCGGCGATCCGCGCCCCCGCGCGCGGTGGACCGTGATGTGCAACGTCCTGGGCGGCGACTACCCGGACATGTACTCCGCGTACCTGCACTGCATGGCCAGGGACCCGCAGCTCAAGATCCACATGTACGGCAAGGACGTGAAGCCCGGACGCAAGGTGGGCCACGTCAACACCTACGGCGACGACCTGGACGACGTGCTGGAGCGCGCCCGCCACGCCGCCGGCTACCTGCGAGGAACGATCACCGAATGAGCACCAGCCCCGTCGTCGGCATCGTCATGGGTTCGGACTCCGACTGGCCCGTCATGGAGGCCGCCGCCCAGGCCCTGGACGAGTTCGAGATCCCGTACGAGGTCGGCGTCGTCTCCGCGCACCGCATGCCGCGCGAGATGATCGCGTACGGCGAGGAGGCCGCGGGCCGCGGGCTCAAGGCGATCGTCGCGGGCGCGGGCGGCGCCGCCCACCTGCCCGGCATGCTCGCCTCCGTCACCCCGCTGCCCGTCATCGGCGTGCCCGTGCCGTTGAAGTACCTCGACGGCATGGACTCGCTGCTCTCCATCGTGCAGATGCCGGCCGGCGTCCCGGTCGCCACGGTCTCCGTCGGCGGCGCCCGCAACGCGGGCCTGCTCGCCGCCCGGATCCTCGCCGCGCACGACCCGGCGCTGCTCGACCGGATGCGCTCCTTCCAGCAGGAGCTGAACGACCAGGCGACGGAGAAGGGCAAGCGGCTGCGCGCCAAGGTCGAGGGCGCCGGGTCCTTCGGCTTCGCCCGGTGACCGCCGCCGACCGCCTCGCGGAGGCGCGCGAGCTGCTGGCCGGCCACCCCGTGGTGGACGGCCACAACGACCTGCCGTGGGCCCTGCGCGAGCAGGTGCGCTACGACCTCGACCGGAGGGACATCGCGGCCGACCAGACCGGCGCGCTCCACACCGACCTGGCCCGCCTGCGGGCCGGCGGGGTGGGCGCCCAGTTCTGGTCGGTGTACGTGCCCTGCCGGCTCGCCGGGGACGACGCGGTCAGCGCCACCCTGGAGCAGATCGACGCCGTCGACCAGCTCCTGGAGCGGTACGCGGCGGACCTGGCGCCCGCCCTGACGGCGGACGACATGGAGGCGGCCCGGAAGCAGGGCCGCATCGCCTCCCTCAAGGGGGCCGAGGGCGGCCACTCGATCAACAACTCCCTCGCCACCCTGCGCGCGCTGCACGCCCTGGGCGTGCGCTACATGACGCTCACCCACAACGACAACAACGACTGGGCGGACTCGGCGACCGACGAGCCGGGCGTCGGCGGGCTCTCCGCCTTCGGCCGGCGGGTCGTCCGCGAGATGAACCGCTCCGGCATGCTCGTGGACCTCTCGCACGTGGCGGCGACGACCATGCGGGACGCCCTGGACGCCACCGCCGCGCCGGTGATCTTCTCGCACTCCTCGGCCCGCGCGGTCTGCGACCACCCGCGCAACGTGCCGGACGACGTCCTGGAGCGGCTGCCCGCCAACGGCGGCGTGGCGATGGCCACCTTCGTGCCCAAGTTCGTCCTCCCGGCGGCCGTCGAGTGGACCGTCCGGGCGGACGAGAACCTGCGGGCGCACGGCTTCGACCACCTCGACACCACGGCCGGGGCGATGGAGCTGCACCGCGCCTTCGAGGAGGCGAACCCGCGCCCGGTGGCCACCGCCGCCACGGTCGCCGACCACCTCGACCACATGCGCGAGGTGGCCGGAATCGACCACGTCGGCATCGGCGGCGACTACGACGGCACGGCCTTCACGCCGTCGGGCCTGGACGACGTCGCCGGCTACCCGAACCTGATCGCGGAGCTCCTCCACCGCGGTTGGTCGCGCCCGGACCTGGCCAAGCTGACCTGGTCCAACGCGGTCCGCGTCCTGCGCGACGCGGAGGCCGTCTCCCGCGACCTGAAGGGCCGTACGGCCCCGTCGAACGCGACGATCGAGTCCCTGGAGGGCCCGGCGGCCTGACCGCCCCGGGCCGCTCTCCTACCGGTCCACGCAGAGGCAGAACGGGTGCCCGACCGGGTCCGTGTACACGCGGAAGTCGCGGTCGGGCCCGCCCGCGTCCAGCAGCTTGGCGCCGAGCGCGAGGACCTGCTCCTCGCCCCGGTCGAGGTCGTCCACGGTCAGGTCCAGGTGGAACTGCTGCCCGCCCTCCTCCTCGGGCCAGCGCGGCGCGACGTACCCGGAGACCTCCTGGAAGGCGAGCTGGGTGCCGTCGTGCCCGGAGAGCGTCACCCAGGAGTCCCCCTCCTCGGAGTCCTCGGAGGCCCGGGGGGAACCGCCGAGGATCCCGGCGTAGAAGGTGGCGAGGGACATCGGGTCGGGACAGTCCAGGACGACGGACCGCAGGGTGGCGACGGGCATGGCTCTCCTCGTGCTCGTACGGATGGGGCGTTCCCACCGTCCGCCCCTACCCGCGTTCGCGCACGCCAAGGCCACCCGCGCGCGCGTACCTCCGCCGGTCCCCGGAAGGGCGCGGACCGGCGGAACGCCGTCGACCGGTCAGCGGACGGCCGCGAGCACCGCGTCGGCCATGGCCCTCTCGCCCGCCGCGTTGGGGTGGAAGGGAGCCGCCGCGTCGGTGAGGAGCGGCTCCATCCAGCGGGTCCCGGCCGGCTTGCAGACGTCGTGGCCGACGGACTTGGCGTACGTGTCCACGTAGACGGCCCCGTGCGCGGCGGCCTGCGCGGCGATCACGGTGTTGAGCCGCTTGTGGATGTCCCGCAGCCAGGGGGCGTCGCCCTTGGCGATGGTCGCGACCCAGGGGCAGTTGGTGCCGTCGTCGGGGAGGATCGCCGGGTAGCCGGTGACCAGGATCCTGGCGCGGGGCGCGCGCTGCCGGATGCCGTCGAGGGTCGCGGCGATCCTGGGAGCGGTGGCGTCGACGGTGGCGGCGAGCCGGTCGGTGCCCGTCCAGGTGTAGCTGCCCCTGCAGGGCGAGCCGCCCAGGTTGAACACCCCGAGGCTCACGCAGCGGACGATGATGCCGGCGAAGCCGACGTCGTTGCCGCCGATGGTGAGGGTGACCAGGTCCGTGTCGGCGCTCAGCGCGTCGAACTGCGGTGGCGCGGACGGGTTCTGCGCGGTGGTCATGTGGACCGTGGTGGCCCCTCCACAGGTGACGTCCCTGTGGGCGGAGGGGGAGAGCGCGGTGTTCAGCAGGGCGGGGTAGTTGCGGCCGGAGCGCGTACAGGCGGAGTCGGTCTGGTCCGGTACGCCCGCTCCCGACGCGTACGAGTCGCCCAGGGCCACGTAACGGTCGATCGCGGTGTCGGCGGCCGAGGCGGGACCGGCGCCGAGACCGGCGGCGGTGGTCAGCAGGGCGGTGGCGGCGGTGACGGCGGCGGCGGTGCGGGTGCGGCGGCTCGGTGCGACTGATCGCATGGCGGTGCCTCTCGTGACGGGGTGGGGGGGCGGGCGCCCGTCGGCCGCCGGGAAGGCCGGAAGGCGCACCGTGCCGACGGCAGGACGGTCCCGTCCGCCTGCCACCGGAAGTGCGAGGACGCTGTGCGCGGTGTTACCGATCGGTCTTACTCGTCCGTAATATCGGGTCGGCGTGACGCGCCGTCAAGATGGTGCGCGTTGAATCGGGTTCGCGGCGGCACACGGCCCGCCGGCCGTCCGCGCTCCACCGGTCCCGCCCCGGGCGCGCCGCCGGACGGGCCGTAGGTCTCCGGTCCCCGGTCCACCGGCCCCGAGATCGTCCGCGAGCCCGATGCCGGCCCCCGGGGGCGGGGGCCACCCTAGGGAGGGAGACCGGCGGACCCACCGAAGGAGCAGGACGTGTCGCACCCCGAGGACTTCGCGTATCCCGAGCCCCGCTACCACGGCGACCGGGGCGAGGTGAACGCGACCTTCCGTCCCGCCGACACCCCGCCGGACCTCTCCTCGCCCGGCGGCGCCACCCACTACCTCGCCACCCACGCCTCGACCGGCGGCGAGTTCGGCTTCTACAAGGTGGACCTCGGCCCCCGGGCCGCCGGGGCCAGGCCCCACTTCCACAAGGCCATGTCCGAGTCCTTCTACGTCCTCTCCGGCGAACTGGAGCTCTACGACGGCGACAAGTGGGTCACCGGCCGCGCGGGCGACTTCCTGTACGTGCCGGTCGGAGGCCTGCACGCCTTCAAGAACGCGACCGACGAGCCCACGTCCATGCTCATGCTCTTCTCCCCGGGCGCTCCGCGCGAGGAGTACTTCGAGCGGGTCGCGGAGGTGGCGCGGCGCGGCGGCGAGGAGCTCAGGCGGTTCCGCGTCCGGCACGACAGCTACTTCGTGGAGGACTTCGAGCCGGAGGCGTGACGGGCCGGGGCGTGACGGGCGGGAACGTGACGGGCCGGGGCGTGACGGGCCGGGGCCCCGCGGGGCCTACGCCCGCGGGCGCCCCATCGCCCGGTACGTCCAGCCCGCCCCGCGCCACCGCGCCGCGTCGAGCGCGTTGCGGCCGTCCAGGACGATCCGGGCGGAGACGGCCCCGCCCAGCTCCGCCGGGTCCAGCTCGCGGAACTCGCGCCACTCCGTCAGGTGCAGCACCACGTCCGCCCCGCGCACGGCCTCCAGGGCCGAGTCCGCGTATCCCAGGGTCGGGAAGAGGCGGCGGGCGTTCGCCATGCCCTTCGGGTCGTAGACGGTGACCTGGCCGCCCTGGAGGTGTATCTGCCCGGCCACGTTGAGGGCGGGGGAGTCGCGGACGTCGTCCGAGTCCGGCTTGAAGGTGGCGCCGAGGACGGCGACCCGGCGGCCCAGGAAGGAGTTCCCGCCCAGGGCCTCGCGGGCCATCTCGACCATCTGGCCGCGCCGCCGCATGTTGATGGAGTCGATCTCGCGGAGGAAGGTCAGCGCCTGGTCGGCGCCCAGCTCGCCCGCCCGGGCCATGAACGCCCGGATGTCCTTCGGCAGGCAGCCGCCGCCGAAGCCGATCCCGGCCCGCAGGAACTTGGCGCCGATCCGGTCGTCGTGGCCGATGGCCTCCGCCAGCTTGGCGACGTCGCCGTCCGCGGCCTCGCAGACCTCCGCCATCGCGTTGATGAAGGAGATCTTGGTGGCGAGGAAGGAGTTCGCGGCGGTCTTCACCAGCTCGGCCGTCGGGAAGTCGGTCACGACGAACGGCGAGCCCTCGCCGACCGGCACCGCGTACACCTCGCGCAGCAGCTTCTCGGCCCGCTCGCCGCGCACGCCGACCACGATCCGGTCCGGGTGCAGGGTGTCGTCGACGGCGAAGCCCTCCCGCAGGAACTCGGGGTTCCAGGCCAGCTCGACGCCGGCCGGGAGCAGGGCCGCGAGCCGCTCGGCCGAGCCGACCGGCACGGTCGACTTGCCGACGACCAGGGCCCCTTCCCGTACGACCCCCGCGAGGGAGGTGAAGGCGGCGTCCACGTAGCTCATGTCGCAGGCGTACTCGCCGTGCTTCTGCGGGGTGTTCACGCAGACGAAGTGCACGTCGCCGAAGGCGCCCACCTCCTCCCAGGAGGTGGTGAACCGCAGCCGGCCGCTCGACCCCTCGATGCCGGCCACGTGCTTCGCGAGCAGCTCCTCGAGCCCCGGCTCGTACATCGGGACCCGGCCGGAGGACAGCAGCTCGATCTTCTCGGGGACGACGTCGAGCCCGAGCACCTCGAAGCCCAGCTCCGCCATGGCCGCGGCGTGGGTGGCGCCGAGGTAGCCGGTGCCGATCACGGTGATCTTGAGGGCCATGCGGTACTCCAGGGAGGTCGGGCTGAATGCCTGCCCGAGCATAGCCGTGCCCTGGTCGGGGGCCCGGTCACGCCCTACCATTTGGGTTACTTAACGGTAGTTAGCAAGCCTGGGAGTGAGTGAACGTGGCGGGTTCTGGCGATTTCGACCTGTATCGGCCTTCCGAGGAGCACGACATGCTCCGGGAGTCGGTGCGTGCGCTGGCGGAGGCGAAGATCGCGCCGTTCGCGGCGGCGGT
>NZ_JBIBBZ010000030.1:0-36982 GCF_042900925.1 Streptomyces sp. NPDC012825
GGGCTTTTCCCTTCGGTCTTGCGTCTCCGACTCTATCAGATCTTTCCGATCCGATTTCCTCGGTGCTTTCCGGTCCCATTCGCTTTCGCTCCGGGGGCCTTTCGGCGTTTCCGACTTTATCAGATTCATTTCGGCCGACCTAATCGGTGGCTTTCGTGATTCGGATAAGAATCGGGGTGACTCCGGGGAATCGAAATTCCCGACCGGAGTGAGTGAGACTTTACTTGGCTGCTGCCGAGCTGTCCAGCTCCAGGCAACTGTTCAAATCTACCTCCCCGCAATCGCCGTGTCAACAGCTTTTGCGGGCACCGGAGGAGACTAGCAGCTCGTCGGGGTCGTACGCACATCAGGCCGCGGTGGGGAGCGCGGCGCTGCGGTCGGGCTCTTCGAGGTCGCCCCGGTCGCCGGCGCGGGAGGCGCGGCCGCCGAGGACGTAGACGTACGCGAGGAACGCCAGCTCGGCGGCGATGCCGATGGTGATGCGGGCCCAGGTGGGCAGGTCGGAAGGGGTGACGAAGCCTTCGATCAGGCCCGAGACGAAGAGGACCAGGGCCAGCCCGACGGCCATGCCGACGGCCGCACGGCCCCGTTCCGCGAGTGCCGCGCGGCGGGTGGTGGGGCCCGGTTCGACGACGGTCCAGCCGAGGCGGAGGCCGGTGCCGGCGGCCACGAAGACGGCGGTCAGTTCGAGCAGGCCATGAGGGAGGACCAGGCCCAGGAACACGTCGAGGCGGCCGGCGGAGGACATCAGGCCGATGCCGACGCCGAGGTTCAGCATGTTCAGGAAGAGGATCAAGAGGACCGGGATCCCCAGGAAGGCGCCCAGGACCAGGCACATGGCGGCGGCCTGGGCGTTGTTCGTCCAGACCTGGGCGGCGAAGGAGGCCGCCGGGTGGCTCGAGTAGTACGTCTCGTACTGGCCGCCGGGGCGGGTCATCTCGCGGAGTTCGGCGGGGGCGCCGATCGAGGCCTGGACCTCCGGGTGCGTACCGATCCACCAGCCGATGAGGACGGCGAGCAGGATGGAGAGGACGGCGGTGGGGATCCACCAGTGGCGGGAGCCGTGGACGGCCGCCGGGAAGCCGGCGGTGAGGAAGCGGGCCGCGTCGCGCCACGAGGAGCGGCGGGTGCCGGTCACGGTGGCGCGGGCGCGTGCCACGAGTTGGGTGAGCCGGGCCGTGAGGAGGGGGTCCGGGGTGCTGGACTGCACGATCGAGAGGTGGGTGGCCGCGCGCTGGTACAGGGCCACGAGCTCGTCCGCCTCGGCGCCCGTGAGCTTCCCGCCCCGGCGCAGGAGCTGGTCGAGGCGTTCCCACTCCGCGCGGTGGGCGGTGACGTAGACGTCGAGGTCCATGATCGGCTGCTGCTCCAGGACTGGCTGCGGACGGGTCCGTACTACTGCGGCGCGCTGGGGGTCAGCTTGGCAGACTGGCGTTCGGGGGGTCGGGAAGGCCGGAGAAGGGTGGGTGGGTGCCGTGAGTGGTGTGGTGACGGGCGATGCCGTCGTACTGGGGTTGCAGCCCGCGCGGCTGCCGAGCCGGGCGCTCGCCGTGCTCGTCGATCTGGCCGTGGTGTGGGCCGTGTACCTGCTGGTCATGGTCGGGCTCGCGGTCGCCACGGCCTCGCTGGACGAGGCGGCGGTGACGGCCGTCTCCATCGTGGCCTTCCTGCTGGTCCTGGTGGGGGCGCCGATAGCCGTGGAGACGCTGTCCCACGGGCGGTCGCTCGGGAAGATGGCCTGTGGCCTGCGGGTCGTACGGGACGACGGCGGGCCGATCCGCTTCCGGCACGCGCTGGTGCGGGGGGCCATGGGGGTCGTGGAGATCCTGATGACCTTCGGCGTCGTCGCCTGTGTCGCGTCGTTGGTGTCCGAGCGCGGACGGCGGCTCGGGGACGTGTTCGCGGGGACGCTGGTCGTGCGGGAGCGGATGCCCGCCGCGCGGGTCCTGCCCGTTCCCCCGCCGCCGCCGTGGCTGGTGGGGCGGTTCACCGGGCTCGATCTTTCGGCGGTGCCGGAGCCGCTGTGGCTGGAGATACGCCAGTACCTCACGCGCGCGCGTGAACTGGATCCGGCCGTGGGGCGGCGGCTCGCCGAGCGCCTGGCCGGCGAACTGGTGGGCCGGACGGGAACGCCGCCGCCCGCGGGGGTGCCGGCGGAAGCGTATCTGGCGGGGGTGGTGGCCGAGCGGCAGGCGCGGGACGCGCGGCGGGCGTTCACGGGGGCCGGGGCCGGAGCGGGGGGCGTGGTGGGGGGCGGGTCCGGGGCCGGTGGGGTCGTCGCCGTTCCGGCCGGGGCCGTTCCTCCCGCCGCGCCTCAGGCGGTTCCTCCGGTCGTTCCTCCGGAGGCTGTTTCTCCGGGATTTCTTCCGGAAGCCGCTCCTCCGGAAGCCTTTCCTCCGGAAGCCTTTCCTCCGGTCGCTTCCTCTTCGGGCGTTCCTCCGGTGAGTGCTTCCCCGGGCTCCGGGTCCTCCCGTGAGGACGGGCCGGCCGCCACCGGGTTCGTTCCGCCCGCCTGACGTCCGGGGGCCGGTGCTCGGCGGGCCCTCGGCTCAGGGGAAGACCGAGGGCGGGGTGTCGAGGTCTTCGAGTTCGACGCCGGGGGCCGCGAGGACCACGTCCCCGGCGATGTGGACGGTGTGCCGTTCGCCCGTGTCCAGGGCGCTGACCTGGTACTCGTCCACCGTCAGGGGGCCGTTGTCAGTGGGGTGCGCTTCACTTCTCAGCAGGGCCCAGGACTGGTCGACCGTGAGGGGGGCGAGCACCGGGTCCGTGAAGGCGACGAGCCTGACACGGGTCTCGGGGGAATCGGGGGTGAGACGCAGGAGTCGCGTGAGGGCGACGAGGAACGCCGGGGAGTTGCCGGTGAAGGCGTGGGCGCGCACATTGCCTTCGGTGGCATCGGCTCCGGTGGGGTCCGTGCGGACCCAGGTGACGCCGTCGAGGGCCGCGCCGCGGACCTGCCAGCCGGCGGCGTGCAGTTCGAGGCGGATGGGGCGGCCCAGTTCGTCGACGGCCAGGTCGACGGAGCCCCGGTGATCACCGGAGGGGGTGGTGGTCTGCGCGACGTAGCGCCAGCCGGAGGGGCCCGGCGCGCAGTGGAAGTGTTCTTCGCCGAGGGGGGTGTGATCGTGCGGGTCATGGAGCGAATAACGGCCGCGGGGCATGGGTCCTCGGGTGGCTTCCAGGAGGGGTAGCAAGGGGGCGGGACGGGGCAGGCCCCCCGGCACGGGGGTGCGGGGGGCCTGCCTGGTTCCTCTGCCGGCGTGTTCCGCGGACGTGCTCCGCGGGGTCCGTCAGTAGCGGTAGTGGTCCGACTTGTACGGGCCCTCGACCTCGACGCCGATGTAGGCGGCCTGCTCCGGGCGCAGCGTCGTCAGCTTGACGCCGAGCGAGTCCAGGTGGAGGCGGGCGACCTTCTCGTCCAGGTGCTTGGGGAGGACGTAGACGTCGGTCGGGTACTCCTGCGGCTTGGTGAAGAGCTCGATCTGGGCCAGGGTCTGGTCCGCGAAGGAGTTCGACATCACGAAGGAGGGGTGGCCGGTCGCGTTGCCCAGGTTCAGCAGGCGGCCCTCGGACAGGACGATGAGGACCTTGCCGTCGGGGAACGTCCAGGTGTGGACCTGCGGCTTGACCTCGTCCTTGACGATGCCGGGGGTCTGCGCGAGGCCGGCCATGTCGATCTCGTTGTCGAAGTGGCCGATGTTCCCGACGATGGCCTGGTGCTTCATCCTGGCCATGTCGGCGGCCATGATGATGTCCTTGTTGCCGGTCGTGGTGACGAAGATGTCGGCGGTCTCGACGACCTCGTCCAGGGTCGTGACCTGGTAGCCGTCCATCGCCGCCTGGAGCGCGCAGATCGGGTCGATCTCGGTGATGATCACGCGGGCGCCCTGGCCGCGCAGGGACTCGGCGCAGCCCTTGCCGACGTCGCCGTAGCCGCAGACGACCGCCGTCTTGCCGCCGATGAGGACGTCGGTGGCGCGGTTGATGCCGTCGATCAGGGAGTGGCGGCAGCCGTACTTGTTGTCGAACTTCGACTTCGTCACGGCGTCGTTCACGTTGATGGCCGGGAACAGCAGCGTGCCGTCCCGGTGCATCTCGTACAGGCGGTGGACGCCGGTGGTGGTCTCCTCGGTCACGCCGCGGATCTCGGACGCCAGCTGGGTCCACTTCTGCGGGTTCTCACCGAGGGTGCGGTTGAGGAGGCGCAGGATGTGGGCGTACTCCTCGCTGTCCGCGGTGGCCGGGTCCGGGGCGGAGCCCGCCTTCTCGAACTCGACGCCCTTGTGGACGAGGAGGGTGGCGTCACCGCCGTCGTCCAGGATCATGTTCGGGCCGCCGGTGGGCGAGTTCGGCCAGGTGAGGGCCTGCTCGGTGCACCACCAGTACTCCTCCAGGGTCTCGCCCTTCCAGGCGAAGACCGGGACGCCCTGGGGGTTCTCCGGGGTGCCGTCCGGGCCGACGGCGATGGCCGCGGCGGCGTGGTCCTGGGTGGAGAAGATGTTGCAGGAGGCCCAGCGGACCTCGGCGCCGAGGGCGACCAGGGTCTCGATGAGGACGGCGGTCTGCACGGTCATGTGCAGGGAGCCGGTGACGCGGGCGCCGGCGAGGGGCTGCTGCTCGGCGTACTCGCGGCGGATCGACATCAGGCCGGGCATCTCGTGCTCGGCGAGGGTGATCTCCTTGCGGCCGAAGGCGGCCAGGGAGAGGTCGGCGACCTTGAAGTCCTGGTGGGCTGCGGTCGTCATGACGGGGCTGCTCCTCATGGGTCGGGTACGAGGGTCGTTCGGGCGCCGGGCACCACGGCGGTGATCCCGGGCACACGAATGCCCGGACTTCCATGGTGCCGTCGTCGGAGGCCCTCTCTCCCTCGGCCGGTCCTCCGGACCGCCCGACCGCCATCAGCAGCGACGTCTGGCTGGTCACGAATCTACACCGATCGGCACGGTGGGCCACAGTCCGCATTGAGCCCCGGCACTTCTCCGGGAGACCCGGGGCCCGGACCGTACGCACCGGGCCCCCGGTCCGTACGTACGGACCGGGGGCCCGGCGGGGTGGTCTCGGTGGCTGGATCCGGCCGTTGCCGGCCGTTGCCGGCTGTCGGTCGGGGGCGGGTCAGTGGCCCGGGCCGCCCGGGGTCGCGGCCGGGTCGGGGCCCGCCGCGGCCTCCTTCTCGCTGTAGATGTCGGGCTCCAGGTAGATGACCCGGGCGATCGGGACGGCGGCGCGGATGCGCTCCTCGGCGGCGTTGATGGCCTGCGCGACCTCGGTGGCGGTGTCGTCGTGCGCGACGGCGATCTTGGCGGCGACGAGGAGCTCCTCGGGGCCGAGGTGGAGCGTGCGCATGTGGATGAGGCGGGTGACGGTCCGGCCGTCGACGACGGCGGCCTCGATCTTCGCGACCTCGGCGGTGCCGGCGGCCTCGCCCAGGAGGAGCGACTTGGTCTCGACGGCGAGGACGAGGGCGATCAGGATGAGCAGGACGCCGATGCAGAGGGTGCCGATGCCGTCCCAGACGCCGTTGCCGGTGAGGATGGCGAGGCCGACGCCGCCGAGGGCCAGGACGAGGCCGACGAGGGCGCCGAGGTCCTCCAGGAGGACGACGGGGAGCTCGGGGGCCTTGGCGCGGCGGACGAACTCCTTCCAGGAGAGGTTGCCGCGGAGCGGGTTCGACTCCTTGATGGCGGTGCGGAAGGAGAAGGACTCGGCGATGATCGCGAAGACGAGGACGCCGACCGGCCAGTACCAGGCCTCGATCTCGTGCGGGTCGTGGACCTTCTCGTAGCCCTCGTAGATGGCGAACATGCCGCCGACGGAGAAGAGCACGATGGAGACGAGGAAGGCGTAGATGTACCGCTCGCGGCCGTAGCCGAAGGGGTGCTGCGGGGTCGCCTCGCGCCGGGCCTTCTTGCCGCCGAGGAGCAGCAGGCCCTGGTTGCCGGAGTCGGCGAGCGAGTGGACGCTCTCCGCGAGCATCGAGGACGAACCGCTGAAGAGGAACGCCACGAACTTGGCTGCGGCGATCGCCAGGTTGGCGGCGAGGGCCGCCACGATCGCCTTGGTTCCGCCTGACGCGCTCATGGGTGTAGGGGTTCCCTTCGTCGGTGCTCCGGCTCGTTCGCCGCGGTTCGGCCGGTCATTGTCGCATCAGGCCGCCACGGTGGCGCGGAAGACCGTACCCGCTCCGGTCAGTTGGATGCGCTCTCCGGCCGGTACGAAGACGGATTCGCCGGGGGCGAGGGCGAGGTCGCCGGCCGTCGGGCGGCCCGCGACGGCCAGCAGGATCTGGGGGGTGGGGGCGGTGAGGTCGGTGGGGGCGGCGTCCTCGGCCCGTACGAAGCGGGAGAGGCGGAACTCGTCGGTCGGGGTCTCGTAGACCTCCTCGCCCGACGGGGAGGCCTCGGGGCGCAGGACGGCCGGGTCGGCGGGTTCGAAGCGGACGACCTTGAGGAGTTCGGTGACGTCGACGTGCTTGGGGGTGAGGCCGCAGCGCAGGACGTTGTCGGAGTTGGCCATGATCTCGACGCCGAGGCCGTCGAGGTAGGCGTGCGGGACGCCCGCGCCGAGGTAGAGCGCCTCGCCGGGCTTGAGCCGTACGTGGTGCAGGAGCATGGCGGCGACGACGCCGGGGTCGTCCGGGTAGTGGTGGGCGAGGCGCGCGTACGGGGCGTGGGCGCCGCCGAGGCGGTCGGCGGCGGCGGTGGCCTCGGCGACGGTGTGCGCCGTCTCCTCCGGGTCGGCGGTGAGCAGGGCCGTCAGGACCTCGCGGAGCGCGGCCTCCTCGGGGTGGGCGTGCAGCAGGTCCACGTACGGCTTGAGGGCGTCGACGCCGAGGGCGGCGATCAGGTCGGCGGCGTCGGCGGGGGCGCGGAAGCCGCAGAACCCCTCGAAGGGGGTGAGGGCGCAGATCAGTTCGGGTTTGTGGTTGGCGTCCCTGTAGGTGCGGTGCGGGGCGTCGATCGGGATGCCCGCGGCCTCCTCGGCGGCGAATCCGGAGCGCGCCTGGTCGAGGTCGGGGTGGACCTGGAGGGAGAGGGGGGCGCCGGCGGCGAGGACCTTGAAGAGGAAGGGGAGGTGCGGGCCGAACCTCTCGACGGTCCGCTCGCCCAGTTCGCGTACGGGGTCGGCGTCGATCAGCTCGTCCAGCGGGCCGCGCTCGGTGCGGGAGGGGGCACCGGGGTGGGCGCCCATCCACATCTCGGCCTGCGGCTCGCCGGTGGGGGCGGTGCCCAGGAGTGCCGGGATGGCCGTCGTGGATCCCCAGGCGTAGGGGCGGACGGTGTTGACGAGGCGGTCCATGGTGCCTGCCAGCTCCTCGGGTGGGTGACGGGTGTGCGGGTGTCGGGAGACACGGGAGACAGATGACAGGGGATGGATGACGGGTGGGTGACGGGGTGGTGGACGGTACGGGGTGGGGCCGCGCGGCCGGGGTGCGGTGCGGTCGGGCGGCCCTGGGTCCGGGGTCCGGTGGGGTGTCGCGGTCCGGGCTCCGGCACGGTGGCGCGGGCCGGGGCCGGGTCGTGGTGCGGTGGCGCGGCCCGGGGTCCCGCGGCCCGTGGCGTACGGGAGCGGGGTCCGCGGGCCGGGTCCCTACGGGGCCGGGGTGCTCCGGGCGGCCAGGGCCAGGTAGACGGCCGCGAAGTCGGTCACGGCGAGGAGTTCCGCGAGGGTCTCCAGGTCGCCGCCCTCCTCCGGCTCCAGTTCGCTGACGGCGGTCTCGTGGCCGAGGGCCAGTTCCCGGGCGGCGGGGGCGGCGCTGAGGCCGCCGGCCGGCCGGTCGCGGAGCAGGACCACCCGGGCGCGCAGGGCCTGCGGTTCGTCGACCCGGTCGCGGAAGAAGTCGTCGGGGTCGGCGCCCGCCGCGTAGTCCCCGGCGAGCAGCACGCCGTGCGCGGGCAGGGCCTCGGGGAGTTCGGCGGCGAGGGCGGGCAGTCCGGCGAGTTCCGCCAGTACGGCGGCGAAGCGGCGGCCGACGGGGCCCGCGGCGGCGCCCTCGGTCCAGATCAGCGGGAGCGAGTCCGCCAGCTCGGCGGCGAGCGTCTTCGCCGGGTTGCCGTAGGTGGCGACGGCCGGGCCGCAGCGTTCGGCCGTGTGGTCGAGGCGGTCGGCGACCTTCTCCAGGGCCTCCGGCGGCGCGTCCAGGAGGCCGACGCGGTCGAGGAGGGCGAGCAGCGGGGTGAAGAGGGCCCAGAGGGCGCCGGGGGCGGCCGCGACGTTCTCGCCGTACTCGCCGGACTCGTCGGGGATTTCGTTCGGGGCGACGGCCATCGGGACGAACAGGCCGTGGGAGCCGCCGACCGCCTCGGCGAGCGGGGAGCCCTGGGGGGCGACGGCGACGACCGTGATGCCCCGGCGGTACGCCTGCTCGGCCAGGAGCGCGAGGCCCGGTTCGGAGCCGTCGGTGGTGGGGAGCAGCAGCAGGTCCACCGAGCCGGCCCAGCCGGGCAGCGCCCAGCGCAGGGCTCCGGCGGCGGGGGCGACGCCGGTGGGAGGGAGGCGTACGACGGGGGCGGAGGCTCCGGCGAGGGCGCCGATCAGGTCGGCGACGCCGGTGGCGGCGGTGCCGGAGCCCGCGACGAGGACGGCGCGGGGACGGCCCTCGGGGTGGAGGTCCGCGATGCCGGCGTCGGCGGCGTGGCGGGTGGCGGTCCGTACCCGCGCGCCGGCTTCGGCGGCGCCGCGAAGGAGGCCGCGGCGGTCGGCCAGGGCGAGGTCGTCCGGGGCGTCGAGGAGGTTCTCGTCGAGCATCTGGTGCCTCCCGGGGTGAGCGGGTTCGGTGGGAGCGCCCCTCGGGCGGGGGCGGGACGGGGCGGCGGGCGCCGGTGCGGGCGGCCCGTGCGGGGCGGGGTTCCGGGGTGCGCTCGGCCTCCGGCCGGCCCTTCGGTTCCCCTCGGCGCCACCCGTGTCGTCCGTACCGCCGCGTGCGCGGGATGCGGGCCTTCCCGTAAGGGATACCCGCCGTCGGCGTCCGTCGCTCGTGGCGGCCCCGGATCCCGTCGGCGGCCGTCGTCCCCGGGCCGGTTACGCGGGGCGGCGGGCCTCGTCCGTGAGGAGGACCGGGATGCCGTCGCGGACCGGGTAGGCGAGGCCGCAGTCGGTGCCGGTGCAGACCAGTTCGGGGGTCTCGTCCGCCGTGCGGTCGTTCAGCGGAGCGTGGCACGCGGGGCAGGCCAGGATCTCCAGGAGGCCGGCTTCGAGCGGCATGGGGTGGTCCCTTCGGACGAACTGCGGACGAACGGTGGTGGTGCTGCCCTCGGGACCGGCGCCTCGGATCGGGTCTTCGGAAGATCGGGTCTTCGGACCGGGTCGTCGGATCGGCCTTCGGGCCAGGTCAGCCTACCGCCGGGGGACGGGGACCGCCCCGTCCCCCGGCGGTGGGCGCGGGGTCAGTCCGTCGCCCGGACCAGGGCGAGGACCTCGTCGCGGATCCGGGCCGCGGTGGCCTCGTCGCGGGCCTCGACGTTGAGGCGCAGGAGCGGCTCGGTGTTGGAGGCGCGGAGGTTGAACCACCAGTCGGCGGCGGTGACGGTGAGGCCGTCGAGCTCGTCGAGGGTGATCCCGTCCCCGCCCTCGTACGCCGCCCGGACGCGGGCCGTGCTGGCGGCCTGGTCGGTGACGGTGGAGTTGATCTCGCCGGAGGAGGCGTAGCGGTCGTAGGCGGCGACCAGCTCCGAGAGGGTGCCCTCCTGGCCGCCGAGGGCCGCGAGGACGTGGAGCGCGGCGAGCATGCCGGTGTCCGCGTTCCAGAAGTCCCGGAAGTAGTAGTGGGCCGAGTGCTCGCCGCCGAAGATGGCGCCGGTCTTCGCCATCTCCTCCTTGATGAAGGAGTGGCCGACGCGGGTGCGGACGGCCTCGCCGCCCTGCTCGCGGACGACCTCGGGCACGGACCAGGAGGTGATCAGGTTGTGGATGATCGTTCCGCCGGGGTGCTTGGCGAGTTCGCGGGCGGCGACGAGGGCCGTGATCGCGGACGGGGCGACCGGCTCGCCGCGCTCGTCGACGACGAAGCATCGGTCGGCGTCGCCGTCGAAGGCGAGGCCGATGTCGGCGCCCTCCTCGCGGACGCGGGCCTGGAGGTCGACGATGTTCTTCGGGTCGAGCGGGTTGGCCTCGTGGTTCGGGAAGGTGCCGTCCAGCTCGAAGTACATCGGGACGGTGTCGAGCGGGAGGCCCTCGAAGACGGTGGGGACGGTGTGGCCGCCCATGCCGTTGCCCGCGTCCACGACGACCTTGAGCGGGCGGATGCCGGTGAGGTCCACCAGGCCCTTGAGGTGGGCGGCGTAGTCCTGGAGGGTGTCCCGCTCGGTGACGGCGCCGGGCGTGGCGGCGGCCTCCGGGGCGCCCTTCTCCGACCACTCCTCCACGAGGGCGCGGATGTCGGCGAGGCCGGTGTCCTGGCCGACGGGGGCGGCTCCGGCGCGGCACATCTTGATGCCGTTGTACCGGGCCGGGTTGTGGGAGGCGGTGAACATCGCGCCGGGCAGGCCGAGGCTGCCGGAGGCGAAGTAGAGCTGGTCGGTCGAGCAGAGACCGATGAGGGTGACGTCGGCGCCGAGGCGCGCCGCGCCGCGCGCGAAGGCGCTCGCGAGGCCGGGCGACGAGGGGCGCATGTCGTGGCCGACGACGATCGCGTCCGCGTCCGTCACGCGGACGAAGGCGGCGCCGAAGAGCTCGGCGAGCGCCTCGTCCCACTGGTCGGGTACCACTCCGCGGATGTCGTACGCCTTCACGATCTGCGACAGATCGGCAGTCACGGATCCACCCTCCTGAGTTCTGGGCACGCGTGTGCGGCGCGTGTACGGAACGCCAAAACTACCCGGAGTGGGGCGGAGCGAAGCGGACGGTGGCCGGTTGCGCTCCGTTGTCGGGGCGTGTCGGGCCGCGCCGGTCCGGCGGGCGGGTCCCGGTCGGCGGCTCCGTCGTCGGCGCGTGTCGGCCCGTGCGGGTCCGGCGGGCGGCTCAGTTGTCGGGGGAACGGAGCACCCTGAGGTGCCCGCGGCGCCCGACCTCCATGGGGTCGCCGCCCCGGCCTCCGCCGCCCTTGCCGCCGCCTCCGGCCGCGCGCTCCTGGGGGCGGGCCGCCTCCCGTACCGCGTTGGCCAGGGCTTCGAGGTCGTCGCCGCTGGGGCGGGCGGGGGCGGATCCGTCGGAGAGCCGCACGACCTCCCAGCCGCGCGGGGCGGTGAGGCGCTCGCTGTGCTCGGCGCACAGGTCGTAGCAGTGGGGCTCGGCGTAGGTGGCGAGCGGGCCGAGGACCGCAGTCGAGTCGGCATAGACGTACGTCAGTGTCGCGACGGCAGGGCGGCCGCACGCGGTGCGCGAACAGCGACGTACAGGGCTCACGACGTTGGACGGTACCGCACTCTTGAGCGGGCCGCGACGACTCTCCCTCAGGTCACTCCACCGTGTCGCGGTGTGAGCTCCGTCCCGTCCCCGTGCGGGGCGGCCGTTCCGACCTGCGGGGAAGGGGGGCCGGGGGTCCGGGGGCAGGTGGAGATTCGGACACTTCAGGATACGAATCCGGTCAATCGGGGCCAGATGGCCGATCGTGACGAACCGCCGAACCGAGCGCGCGATTGGCCGGAATGTTCAGGTTTCGTCAAGGAGGGCGGGGGTGGGACGGGGACGGACCGGAAGTGGTTCGGGAATGGATGGGGAATGGGCCGGGCGCGGGCCGGGCGCGCCGGGGAGGGTGGCGGGGACACGCCACGGTACGGAGGACCGATGGGGGTTACGCTGCGTCGGTGATGGACAGTCCTGTGCCGCCGAGCCCTTCGCACCGCCCCGCGGATCCCCCGGCGGAGCCCCGGGTCCGCCGCCGCGACCGGCACGGCCGCGGGATGCGGGGCCCCGTCGCGCCGCCGCAGGTGCCGCTCTCCGCGAGCCGGGCCGACACCTTCCGCGATCTGGTCCTCGATTCGGTGGAGCGTCTCGAACGGCGCTGGCCGCAGCTGGCCGACGTCGAGTTCCTGGTCCTGGAAGTGCCGCCGACCGTGCCGGGCGAGACGGTGCCGCTGGGCGGTTCGATCTCGGCGGAGAAGGGCGAGCCCGCCCGGGTGGTCGTCTACCGGCGGCCGGTCGAGATCCGCTCGAAGAGCCGGGACGAGCGGGCGCTCCTGGTCCACGAGGTGGTCGTGGAGCAGGTCGCCGACCTCCTCGGACTCTCCCCCGAGTCGGTCGACCCCCGGTACGGGCAGGACTGAGCCGGGCGGGGCCGGTGGGCGTGCGGGATTCCGCGCCCGTCGGCGTACCGGTGGGCGTGCGGGATTCCGCGCCTGCCGACTCGCCGGTGGACGTGCGGGATTCCTCGCCCGCCGGCCCTCGGCCGCCTCACGTGCTTCCTCCGTGAGAGGTCAGTCCAGTACGCCCAGGTCCTGGTGGGCCGACGGGACCTCGACCGTGCCCCGGTCGTCGGCGAGGGTCTGGACGGTGAACATCGGGACGCCGTCCTGCGTCACGGCGAGCGTCCGCGCCGCGTGCACCCTGCCGCCGGAGACCGGCTCGACGGTCAGCGCGTAGGAGCCCTTGAGGCCCTGGGGGGCGAGGTCGGTGAGGGCCGTCGTGGTGCCCGCCTCGACCGTGACCGTCTTCGACACGGGGGTGCCCGCCCCGGAGCCGGCCGAGGCCGTGACCTTGACCTGCGCGTCGGCGTCGGGGGCGGTCAGGGAGAGCGTGGAGGCCTTGGCGCGGTTGTCGGCGACCGTCGCGCGGGCGGAGATCGCCTCCGCCGCCGGAACGAAGGCGATCTCGCTCTTGTCGCCCTTGCCGCGGACCACCTGGAGGGCGGCCACGACCGGGACGGGCCTCTTCGGGTCCTCGGGCGCGAGGAACAGGGAGGCCGCCGAGCCCCGGGTGAGGTCCGGCAGGTCGATGGAGGTCGTCATCCCGGACTTCACGTGCAGGGTGTCGGCGCCCGCCGGGACGATCGCGCCGTTCGCGGTGGACAGCTTGACCTTCAGGTCGGCGTCGTCCTCGCCGGGGGCGAAGACCACGAGCCGCACCGAGACGGCGTCGGCCGGGATGCCGGGGAGCACGACGCTGCCCGACGGGTCGGCCGAGGCGGAGATCCAGTCGCTGCCGAGCTTGTCGTCGGCGACGCCGACGGCCGCGCCGACGCGTCCGCTGCGGGTGGTGACGTGGACGGTGACGTCCCGCTGGGCGGCCTCGTGGGTGAGGGTGGAGAGGAGGACCGGGACCGTGGAGTGGGCGGGGACCGGGATGCCCTCCGTGAACTGGGACTTGAGGACGCCCTCGGGCCCGTACAGCTCGATGTCGGCGACGGCGGCCGTGTCGTCCGGGTTGGTGAGGTGGACGTAGTCGTGGCGCGCCTGGGCGGTGGAGGCGGCCGGGAACCAGAACTCGGTGTCGGGGGCGCCGCAGGCGAGGCCGAGGAGGCCGCGCGCGCCGCCCGCGGGGACGAGGGTGGTCTGCTGGACGGTCCAGCCGGGGGCGAGGGCGCCGGTGGCCGAGCCGGTGAGGGCGGGCGCGGACGCGCCGTTCGCCTCGGCGGTGACGGGCTTGCCGGGGGTCGTGACGGTGGCGGGGGCCTTGGGCGCGGCGGGCTTCTTGCCGCCCTTGCCGGTCCCTCCGGCGGCCGTCGTGCCCGCGGCGGGCTTCAGGAGGGCCGTGGGCCGCCCGGCCGTGCCCGCTCCGGGGGCCTCGGCCTTGCCCGCGTCGGCTCCCGCCGGGGTGTACGAGGTGTAGACGGTCTCGGCCACCTCGGAGGAGCTCGGGGCCGGGCAGGCCAGGCCGACGCGCTCGACCGGCAGCCGG
Organism: Streptomyces sp. NPDC012825; assembly: GCF_042900925.1. Lineage (NCBI taxonomy): Bacteria > Bacillati > Actinomycetota > Actinomycetes > Kitasatosporales > Streptomycetaceae > Streptomyces > Streptomyces sp. NPDC012825. The sequence continues at coordinate 13,774 of NZ_JBIBBZ010000030.1, forward strand.
GTGGTGGCCTTCGCCGCCTCGGGGGCGGCGGCACCGTCGGGGCCGGTGAGGGCGGCGAAGCCGGTGACGGCGGCGAGGGCCGTGGCGCCCGCGATCAGGGAGAGGGTCGTGCGCTTCACTGGTTGCTGCTCCCGTCGGGACGCTGCTCGGTCTCGTGGCCCCGGGGGTGCCCGTAGCCGTAGCCGTACGGGTCGTACTGCTGCGGGTCGTAGCCCTGTCCGTCGTACTGCCGACGGTCGTAGCCCTGCGGGTCGTACTGCTGCTGTTCGTACTGCTGCTGCTCGTAGCCCTGCTGGGGGTACGCGTACGGCTGCTGCTGGTACGGGTCGGCCGCGTACTCCTGGTGGGGGGCCTGGTCGGCGTAGGCCTGGGCGTGATCCCCGGCGGGGGCGGGGTCGGGTGCGCCGTCCCACTCCCCCTCCCGGTCGACGGGCTCGTGGGACTGCTGCTCCGGAATCGGGATCGGGAGCGGCTCGTGCTCCGGCGCGTCGGCGGGCGTCCGCTCCGCGGCCTCCGCCTCGGCGGCGGCGCGCAGGCGGCGGGCGCGGCGGCCGTCGCCCTCGGCGGTCTGGGCGGGGATCGCGAGCTCCTCCTCGGGCAGGTCGTCGTCGATCTCGCGGCGGCGGCCGGGCAGGGCGAGGACGAGCAGGACGACGCCGAGGGCGACCTGGGTCCAGATCCACGCGGTGTGGGTGAGCGGCTCGTCGTACGTGACGTCGAGGCGGCCCCCCCGGGCGGGGAGTTCGAAGCCCTGGGCCCAGCCGTCGACGGTGGTCCTCGTCAGCTCCTCGCCGTCGAGGGTGGCGGTCCAGCCCTCGTCGGCGCGGTCGGCGAGGCGCAGGACGCGGCCGGCGGGGCCCGCGGGGACCTCGGTGTGCACCTCGACGGGGCCGGCGGCGACGGCGACGGCCTCGGCGGCCGTCTCCTCCTCGGTCCCGGCCCCGGTCCCGGCGACGGGCGGGGTGATCATGACGCGGGCGATCTCGCGGTCCACGCGCCAGAGGGCGCTGCCGTCGATCTGGCTGAGGCGGCTGAGGCCGGGGGTGGCGTCGAGGACGCGGCTCATCCGGCGCGGGGCGCCGTCCCGTACGAGGACGTAGCGGATCGCGTAGCCGCTGAGCTGTTCGGTCTGGTCGGCGCCGGAGCCGGCGACCAGGAGGGCGACGACCCGGTCCAGGTGCGGGTCGCCCGCGGCGGTCGCGGTGAGTTCGGCGTCGCCGAGGCGGGCGCCGGAGCCGCGGACCAGGGTGTAGGCGACCCGGCCGGGGGCGGAGCCGCCCAGGACGAGGGTGCGGGGCTGGTCGCGGGTGGTGCTCTCCTCGGCGACGAAGGCCGGGACCTGGACCGGGTCGCGGCGGGTCAGCGGGCCGTCGGCGCCGCCGATCATCCAGCCGGCGGCGGCGACGGCGGGGCCGGCGGCGCAGGCGAGGGCGATCAGGGCGGCGACGGGCTGGCGCCAGCCGAAGCCGTGGGCGGCGACGCGGGTGCGTCCGCCCTCGGCGCCGATCATGCCTGCGGCGACGAGGGCGGCGCCGTAGACGAGGGTGGCGGGTCCGGCCCAGCCGGTGCCGCCCGCGCCGTTGGTCAGGACGGCGAGGAGGAGTCCGGCGAGGGCGGCGGCCCAGGCGGCGTGGACGGCGAGCCGGCGCTCCTCGCGCAGCAGTCCGGCGAGTCCGGCGAGGACGAGGCCGATGAGGAGGAGGCCACCGGTGGTGCCGGGCCCGCCGGGGCTGGTGCCGAGCAGGTCGAGCGCGGTGGCGGTGCCGGTGCGGACGTCGACGCCGGCCTCGCGCAGGAAGGCGGAGGGGTCGGTCAGGAGGGTGAGCGACCAGGGGGCGAGGACGAGCAGGGGGGTGCCGACGGCGGCGAGGAAGCGGAGCCCGTACGCGGTGAGGTCGGAGCGGCGGACGACGAGGACACCGAGGCCGAGGAGGACGGCGAGGGGCCAGACGACCGGGGTGAACGCGGTCGTGAGGGTGAGCAGGAGGGCGTACGCCCAGGTGGCGCGCCAGCTGCCCCGGTCGGGCCGGTTGAAGCCGTGGGCGGCGACGGCGGCGCGGCCGATCAGCGGGAGCAGGACCGCGAGGACGGCGGTGCCGAGCCGGCCGGTGGCGAGGGCGCCGGTGGCGGCGGGCAGGAAGGCGTACGCGACGGCGCCCCAGGCGCGGAGCAGCCGGGACTCGACGATGCCGCGGGAGGCGAAGTACGCGGTGAGGCCGGCGAGCGGGACCGAGCAGACGAGCAGCAGGGTCAGCGCGGTGGAGGTGGAGCCGAGGAACAGCGCGGAGAGCGCGGCCAGGACGGCGAGGTAGGGCGGGGCGGACTGGGTGCCGCCGGTGCCGAGGGGGTGCCAGGTGTCGGCGTACCGGGACCAGAGTCCGGAGACGGTGTCGGGGGCGGGCAGCAGGGCGCCGCCGGCCAGGGAACCGCCGGAGAAGAGGTTGCGGCAGGCGACGAGGGAGACGACGAGGAGGAGGGCGAAGAGGACCGGGCCGGGTCTGCGGGCGATCTTCTTGAGCCGGGCGAACTGCTCGATCTCCAGGTAGTCGGCGTCGTCGCCGCCGGGCCCGGACTCGACCACCGCGCGCCGGGAGCCGCCGGAATCGGCCTCGCCGCCGCCGAAGTTGGCGGTGAGCTGTTCGAGGGCGGCGCGGACGGTGGCGCCGGGCGGCGGGAAGAGCGGGCGCAGTTCGCCCGCGGCGACGGCCGGGTTCTTGCGCCGCTTGCGGGCGGCGAGGATCTTCTCGGGGCGCAGCAGGACGGCGAGGAGGCCCATGACCTCGTCGACGGCCTGCACGGGGGCCTTGCCGACGAGGTAGGCGAGGGTGCGGAGCAGGGTGCTGAGGACGAGCCGCGCGAAGACGTACGGGAGGGCGGCACCGCGGGTGTTGGCGAGGAGCGTGTGGACGGCTCCGGCCTTGTCGACGCGGTGCGGGTTGGCGGCGGTGCGGCCGGCGCAGTCGACGGTGCGGCGCTCGCGGGCGGCGGCCTCGGCGTGCCGCAGGACGGCGTCGGGGGCGACGAGGACGCGGTGGCCGGCGGCGTGGGCGCGCCAGCACAGGTCGACGTCGTCGCGCATGAGGGGCAGGCGCCGGTCGAAGCCGCCGAGTTCCTCGAAGACGTCGCGGCGGACCAGCATGCCGGCGGTGGAGACGGAGAGGACGGAGCGGACCTGGTCGTGCTGGCCCTGGTCCTGCTCGCGGCGGTCGAGGCCGGTCCAGCGGCGCCCGCTGCGGGCGATGGAGACGCCGGTCTCCAGGAGCTGCTTCCGGTCGTACCAGCCGCGCAGCTTGGGGCCGACGACGGCGGCGTACGCGTCGGAGTCGGCGACGCGCAGGAGTTCGGCGAGGGCGTCGGGCTCGGGCGCGCAGTCGTCGTGGAGGAGCCAGAGCCACTGGACCGGTTCGCCGTGCGGGAGTTCGGGGAGGTCGTAGGCCTCGTCGTTCCAGGTGCGGCTGACGGGGTCCCAGCCGCTGGGACGCTTCAGGTAGGGCAGGTCCTCGGGTCCGAGCGCGGGCGCGGTGCGGGCGGCCTCCTCGACGGCGGCGCCGAAGCCGGTGCGGCGCGCGAGGTGCAGGACGCGGTCGGCGCCGACGGCGTCGGCGACGAGCTGTGCGGAGTCGTCCGCGCTGCCGGTGTCGGCCGCGACCACGTTCTGCACGGGGCGTTCCTGGGCGAGCAGGCCGGCCAGGGCGTCGGGCAGCCAGCGGGCGCCGTCGTGGGTGACGAGCACGGCGGTGACGACGTGTCGCGGGAACTCAGGAGTTGAGGACATCGAGCTACGGGCCCTCCGGCCGGGGGTCGCCCGCGGGGGGCGTGGGGAGCGTCTCGGACGGAGGCCCACACTAACGGCTGTGCGCGGAGCGGTCCGCCGCCCTGTGGACAGAGCTCCCGGGCCCCTGTGGACAGAGGGGACGGAACGGTCGCGGGCGGGAGACCGGCCGGAATCGCGCCGGACACGCGGAACGGTCCGCCGCTCGTGCTCGGGTGCACGGGTGGCGGACCGTTCGGGACGTCCTGGCGCGCGCGTCCCGGCGCGGTCCCGGTGGACGCGTCCCGGCTCGGGGGTCCGGACGCGGTCGGCCGGCGGCGGTCGGGGCGAACGCCCGGGCTGTTTTTCGGACAGCGGCGGTTCAGACGGCGGCCTTCTTCAGGCGGCGCCGCTCACGCTCCGAGAGGCCGCCCCAGATGCCGAAGCGCTCGTCGTTCTGCAAGGCGTATTCGAGGCATTCGGAACGGACCTCGCAGGCGAGGCAGACCTTTTTCGCCTCGCGGGTCGAGCCGCCCTTCTCGGGGAAGAAGGACTCGGGATCGGTCTGGGCGCACAGCGCGCGCTCCTGCCAGCCGAGTTCCTCGTCCGCGTCCTCGACCAGCAGTTCCTGGAACAACTCGGTCATGTGCGCCCCTCGTCTGTTCTGTGCGTCCCGTGGAGTTGCCGTGCGAACACGGCCGAACGACACGAGTGAAATTACAAGTTGGTGCTCTGTGCGAGTCAAGCCGAGATCTGCTATTGGGCCCCGTATTCACTCTGCGGAACCAAGCGTATGCGGTAAGTGTTCAAATCACCAAAAACCGTGACACAGGGTACCGAGCGGCCGTGCGGTGCGACCCTCACCAGGAAGGACGACCGGGACGTGGATCTTGTTGCGATCCAGCCACGGAAGCGACCCGGATCACAGTCGGGTCACGAGTCGCTTCCCGTCCGGATCTGCACGCGCGCGTCGCGGGTTCGCGGGCACGGCCGAAACGCCATCTCTCCTGGTCCGGCCATGAGCAAACCTTTCTCCTGAAAGGAGAACCGGATGAGGTGAAACATTACCCCCAAATCGGGCATTGAGTTGACAGTCGGGTACCCCTCCGGCCACCTTTGGTGGCATGCCAGCGACCGCAGCGCCCTCCGCGACCCACAGCCGTGGGTTCCGCCGCGCTGTCCAGGCGCGCTGTTGCTGTTGCCGTCCCAGCTGTTGATGCCGCAGAGCTCCAGCTTCCTCCCCCAGCGTCACCCGCGTCACCCGTGTCACCGCTCTTCCCGTGACCCCCCACCGCTTCTGTTTCTGCTGAGGAACCACCCCACCCCATGAACATGGACAGCGACCTCCAGATCGCCGGCGACATCATGGAGGTCCCCCACCTCCTCCAGCCCGAGCGCGCCCACCCCGTGACCGTGGCCGACTTCGTCGGCCTCGCGCGCTCCGTCGCCGAGGACCGCTCCCAGTGGGCCCCGCACGTCGAGTACGACGCCACGACCCGCTGGTACCACCGCCTGCGCACCGGACCCGGCTACGAGGTGTGGCTGCTCTCCTGGGTGCCAGGACAGGGCAGCGGACCGCACGACCACGGCGTCTCCTCCGGCGTCCTCACCGTCCTGGAGGGCGAGCTGACGGAGCGTACGGACCGGGGCGTGCGGACGCTCGCCGGCGGCGCGCAGCGCGTGTTCGCCCCCGGGTACGTCCACGAGGTCGTCAACGACTCCCTGGAGCCCGCCGTCAGCCTGCACGTCTACTTCCCGGGCCTGACCGAGATGCCCATGCACGAGTCGCTCCGCGCGCAGTGCGCCCCGGCGGCCCCCGCCCCGGACGCGCCGGGAGTGATCGTCGCCTGACACACTGCGGTACATGCGCATTGTGGTTCTGGCCGGCGGCATCGGTGGTGCCCGTTTCCTTCGCGGCCTCAAGCAGGCCGCCCCGGACGCGGAGATCACGGTCGTCGGCAACACCGGTGACGACATCCATCTCTTCGGGCTGAAGGTCTGCCCCGACCTGGACACGGTGATGTACACCCTCGGCGGGGGCATCGACGAGGAGCAGGGCTGGGGCCGTGCGGACGAGTCCTTCACCGTCAAGGGGGAGCTCGCGGCGTACGGCGTCGGGCCCGAGTGGTTCGGCCTCGGCGACCGGGACTTCGCGACCCACATCGTCCGCACCCAGATGCTCGCCGCGGGCTACCCGCTGAGCGCCGTCACCGAGGCGCTGTGCGCCCGCTGGCGGCCGGGCGTGCGCCTGCTCCCCATGTCCGACGACCGCGTCGAGACCCACGTGGCCGTCGAGGTCGACGGGGAGCAGCGCGCGGTGCACTTCCAGGAGTACTGGGTGAAGCTGCGCGCCTCCGTCGACGCGAAGGCCGTCGTGCCGGTCGGCGCGGAGGCCGCGAAGCCCGCGCCGGGCGTCCTGGAGGCGATCGCGGAGGCGGACCTGATCCTCTTCCCGCCGTCCAACCCGGTCGTGTCCGTCGGCACCGTCCTGGCCGTGCCCGGGATCCGCGAGGCGGTCGCCGCGGCCGGGGCGCCGGTCGTGGGCCTCTCCCCCATCGTCGGGAACGCGCCCGTGCGCGGCATGGCCGACAAGGTCCTCGCGGCGGTGGGCGTGGAGTCCACGGCGGCGGCGGTGGCCCGGCACTACGGCTCCGGGCTGCTCGACGGCTGGCTCGTGGACACCGTGGACGCGGACGCGGTGGCGGACGTCGAGGCGGCGGGCATCGCCTGCCGGGCGGTGCCGCTGATGATGACGGACGTGGACGCGACGGCGGCGATGGCCCGCGAGGCGCTCGCGCTGGCCGAGGAGGTACGGGGGTGATCGCCGCCCCCTCGTACCGGGTCTGGGCGCTGCCCGGGCTGCCCGAGGTGGCGGCCGGGGACGACCTGGCCGAGCTGATCGCCTCCGTCTCGCCGGGTCTGGCCGACGGGGACGTGCTGCTCGTCACCTCCAAGATCGTGAGCAAGGCGGAGGGGCGGGTGGTCGCCGCCGACGACCGCGAGGAGGCCGTCGACGCCGAGACGGTCCGGGTGGTGGCGCGGCGCGGCACGCTGCGGATCGTGGAGAACCGGCAGGGGCTCGTCATGGCCGCCGCCGGGGTCGACGCCTCCAACACCCCCGCCGGGACGGTCCTGCTGCTGCCCGAGGACCCGGACGCCTCGGCCCGCCGGATCCGCGAGGGGCTGCGCGGGGCGCTCGGCGTGGACGTGGGCGTCGTCGTCACGGACACCTCCGGGCGGCCCTGGCGCAACGGGCTCACGGACGTGGCGATCGGGGCGGCCGGGGTGCGGGTCCTGGACGACCTGCGCGGCGGGACCGACGCGCACGGCAATCCGCTGAGCGCGACCGTGGTCGCCACCGCCGACGAACTCGCCGCCGCCGGGGACCTGGTGAAGGGCAAGACGGCCGGGCTTCCGGTGGCCGTCGTCCGGGGCCTGCCGCACGTGGTGGGCGGGGACGGGGAGCCGGGCGCACGCGCGCTCGTGCGGAGCGCCGCCGACGACATGTTCCGGCTGGGCACCTCCGAGGCCGTACGGGAGGCGGTGACGCTGCGGCGGACCGTACGGGAGTTCACGGCCGAACCGGTCGACCCGGGGGCGGTGCGGCGCGCGGTCGCCGCCGCCGTGACGGCGCCCGCCCCGCACCACACGACGCCGTGGCGGTTCGTCCTCCTGGAGTCGGCGGAGTCGCGGACGCGGCTGCTCGACGCGATGCGGGAGGCGTGGATCGCGGACCTGCGCCGGGACGGGAAGTCGGAGGAGTCGATCGCGAAGCGGGTGCGGCGCGGGGACGTCCTGCGGGACGCGCCCCACCTGGCGGTGCCGTGTCTGGTCATGGACGGCTCCCACCACTACGGCGACCCGCGCCGGGACACCGCCGAGCGCGAGATGTTCCTGGTCGCGGCGGGCGCGGGCGTGCAGAACTTCCTGGTGGCCCTCGCGGGCGAACGGCTCGGCTCGGCGTGGGTGTCCTCGACGATGTTCTGCCGGGACGTCGTACGGGAGGTCCTGGACCTGCCGGACGACTGGGACCCGCTCGGCGCGGTGGCGGTCGGGCATCCGGCGGCCCCGCCGCGGGAGCGGGCGGCGCGGACGGTCGCGGAGTTCGTCGAGGTGCGCTGACCCCGCCGGCCGGGCCGCGCGCGGTCGGCGGGCGGTCAGAGGGCCGCGATGTTCCCCGGGGTCATGCGGGGCGCCCTGCGGGGCGGGATGCGGCCGCTGAGGAGGATCAGGCGGGCGGCCCGGTGGCGCTGGCCCTCGTAGGGGGCCAGGAGGTCGAGCATGGCCGCGTCGTCGGCCGTGCGGTCGCCCGCGAGGGCCCAGCCGACGATGCCGGGCAGGTGGTAGTCGCCGGTGGTGACCTCGTCGGGGGCGCCGTGGGTCCGCTGGACCACCTCGGCGCTCGTCCAGGGGCCGACGCCCGGGATCAGTTCCAGGCGTCTCCTGGCCCCGGCCGGCTCCATGTCCACGGCCTCCTCCATGCGGCGGGCCACCCGGCACACGCGCAGGATCGTCGCGGCCCGCTTGTCGTCCACGCCCGCGCGGTGCCACTCCCAGGACGGGATCAGGCTCCACGCGCGCGCGTCCGGCATGACGTGCATGCCGTCGGGGGCCGGGCCCGGCGCGGGCTCCCCGTACTTCCGCACCAGGAGCCGCCAGGCCCGGTACGCCTCGTCCGTCGTGACCTTCTGCTCCAGGACCGACGGGATCAGCGACTCCAGGACCAGGCCGGTGCGCAGGAGGCGCAGGCCGGGGCGGCGGCGGTGGACCGCGGCGAGCAGCTTGTGGCGGGGCGCGAAGGCGGCCGGGTCGTCCTCGGCGCCGAGGAGCGCCGGGAGGCGGTCCAGGAGCCAGGCGGCGCCCTCGCCCCACGCCCGGGCCTCCGCGACGTCGTTCCGGGCGGTGACCCGGAGGGTCCCCGGGCCCTCGGGGGTCCGGCTGGCCCGCCAGAACGAACCGTCCCGGGCCGCCCGGTAGGTGGGATCGGCGGGGCCCCGGCGGAGGGGGCCGAGGGTGAGGGCGAGGTCCGTTCCCGGGCGGAGGGGGAGGGAGCGGGTGCGGGGCGCGGGGACGTGGCCGGTCACCCGTGCGGTCGCCCGTGCGGGTGCGGTGGGGTTCTGGGGGAAGCGGCCGGCCATGGGGCGAGCGTAACGGTGTCCCGAACGGAAGCGGTCCGGTGGACGGGGGCCGGCCGGCCCCCGTCGCTCCCCCGACCGCCCCCCGCCGGTCCGACCGCTGGTCCGGCTACCGGCCCGACTACCGACTCGAACCACTGGTCCGGACCACTGGTCCGGACTACTGGTCCGACGAGAAGCGCACCGCGCCCGCCGGGAGGGTGGCGTCGCACCAGACGCGGACGCCGTCGCGGAGTTCGTTGTCGGCGCCGACCCGGGCGCCGTCGCCGATGACCGCCCCGCTCAGGACCGTACGCGCGCCTATGCGGGCGCCCGCGCCGATCAGGGAGTCGGTGATCACCGCGCCCGCTTCGACGACCGCGCCCGCGAGGAGCGTGGAGCCCGTGACGCGGGCGCCCTCGCCGATCACCGCGCCCGCGCCGACGACCGTGCCGCCGGTCAGCTTGGCGTCCGGGGCGACGCGCGCCGACGGCAGCACCAGGCGGTCGCCGCAGCGGCCCGGGACCGCCGGGGAGGGCGCGCGGCCGAGGACCAGGTCGGCGGAGCCGCGCACGAAGGCCTGCGGGGTGCCGAGGTCCAGCCAGTACGTGGAGTCGACCATGCCCTGGAGGTGGGCGCCGGAGGCCAGCAGCTCCGGGAAGGTCTCCCGCTCCACCGAGACCGGCCGCCCGGTGGGGATGGTGTCGATGACCGAGCGCCGGAAGACGTACGCGCCCGCGTTGATCTGGTCGGTGACGATCTCCTCGGGCGTCTGCGGCTTCTCCAGGAAGGCCGTGACGCGGCCGGTGGGGTCCGTGGGGACGAGGCCGAACGCGCGCGGGTCGTCGACCCGGGTGAGGTGGAGCGAGACGTCCGCGCCGGAGGAGGAGTGGGTGTCGACGAGGGCCTGGATGTCCAGGCCCGTGAGGATGTCCCCGTTGAAGATGAGGACCGGGTCGTCGGGGCCCGAGTGCAGGCGCGAGGCCACGTTGCGTATCGCGCCGCCGGTGCCCAGCGGCTCCTCCTCGGTGACGTACTCCAGACTCAGGCCGAGGTCGGAGCCGTCACCGAAGTGCGGCTCGAAGACCTCGGCCAGGTAGGAGGTGGCGAGCACGATGTGCTCGACGCCTGCGGCGCGGGCGCGGGCCAGCTGGTGCGTCAGGAAGGGGACGCCCGCCGCCGGGACCATGGGCTTGGGCGTGTTGACCGTGAGGGGCCGCAGCCGTGTCCCCTTGCCACCGACCAGGAGGATCGCTTCTGTCACCTTGTCGTCTCTGCTTCCTGTTCGGCGCCGGCCGGCACGCCCGTCTCGGTCGTCCCTGCGATATGACCGGTCAGTTTAAGCAGACGGCCGACCCCGCGGGCCCCCGCTACCTCCCCTGGTACGACGCCGCGCTCGTCCGGGCCGTGCCGAGCTTGCCGTACAGAAGCGATCCGGGACAGTCCGTGGCGAATCCGTCACGGTGTCCGGCGATGGCGTGGAACTTGACCTTGGTGCCCTTCGCGTACAGGTTCCCGCCGCCCGAGGTCAGGGTCACCGTTCCCACCGGGTTGATGCCGTGGAGGCCGAGCTTCCAGGCCGTCAGGCGGGCGACGGCGGTCACGGAGGCGGCAGGCGGGGCGGACTTGCTGAAGGTGCCGAGGACGGCGATGCCCATGGTGCTGGTGTTGAACCCGAGGGTGTGCGCGCCGAGCACCGGCCTGTCCACGCCGCCCGCCCGGCCCTCGTAGATGTTCCCGCACTTGTCGACGGCGAAGTTGTAGCCGAAGTCACGCCACCCGCTGCTGAGCACGTGGTAGCGGTAGATGCTGCGCAGGACCGAGGGCGCCTGGGCGCAGGTGTAGTTGTTGCCGGTGGCGCTGTGGTGGACGAAGGCCGCCTTGATCGTGTTCGTGTAGACGAAGGTCTTCTCGCGGATCGACTCGTCCGCGCCCCAGCCCTTGCGGGTGACGATCGCGGGGCGGGGACCGACGAACGGCGCCGCCGCGGCCACGGCCGGCGTCTGCGCCAGGTCCTGGGCCTGGTCCTGGATCTGGTCCGTCTCCTGGGCCGGGTCCTTGGCCTGGTCCTGGGCCGGATCCTGGGCCGGATCCTGTGACTCGGACCCGGACGCCGGGGTACGGGGCAGGAACGGGGCCACGGCCTCGGCCGCCTCCTTCGGCAGGAGCGGGAGCCAGGGCGCGAGGTACGGGGTGAGCCGGGAGTCGATCGCGCCCAGGCCCGCGAGGAGCCCGGAGAGGGACAGGGGGGCCGGGGCGGTCGGGGCCGGAGCCGGGGGCGGGGTGGCCTGCGTGCTCCCCGCGACCGTCGCGGCCGGGGTCGGGATCGCGGCCGGGGTCGGGAACGGGGGCAGGCTCGGGATCGGAGGCGTCGTGGCCTGGGGAGCCACGGCAGCCGGAGCCACGCCGGCGCGGGTCTGCGGCAGGGTCGCCCTCGACACCGGCTCGGCTTCCGGCTCAGGCTCAGGCTCCGTCTCCGGCTCAGCCGGCTCCCCGGCGTACGGCCCGGTGTCCGCGACCTGTTCGACCTCCGTACCCGGCTCCGGCCCCGGCTCCGTCTCCAGGACCGGTTCGGTGTCCCTCGTCGTGTCCGGGTCCTCTCCCGGGTCCACGAGTTCCAGGCGCAGACCGGCCGGGAGCGGCGCCGCGCCGCCCGTCTCGCCGGCCTCCGCCCGTACGCGGATCTCGACGCCGTCCGAGTCGCCCACCCACAGCGGGGCCGTGGAGCCGCGGAGCGCCCGGGAGGTGCCCTCCGCCGTGTCAGGGTCGGCGCCGTGTTCGTCGTTGTGGGTCTCCACGTCCTGCCACTCCGACCAGGTGTCCGTGCCGGTGGCCCGGGTGCGGACCTGCACGGTGCCGTGCAGCGGGGCCCTGGGGTCGTCCCAGACCACGCCCACGAGCGAGAAGGGCTTGACGTCGCGTCGGGTGAGCCCCTGCTCCCCCGGGCCGCCGGCCCGTGAGGAGGGGCCCAGCGGGCCGAGCGGCAGGGACTGGGTGGAGCCCGACAGGTCGGGCGCGGGGGGCAGCGCGGAGGCCGCCGGTGGCTGCGCGAGCACCTCGGCCGCCGCGGACGCGGCGGGGGAGACCGGCAGGGCGAGTACCGCCGCGCAGGTGACGGCGATCGAGGAGGCGAGTGAGGCACGCATGGGCCGATCGTGCGTACCGCCGGGCCGTTCCGCGCGGCGGGACACCGCCCGGAAAGCGGCGGCCGATCGGTCCGACCGGTGGACGGCGTCACCGGTACGGCGGACCCCGGCGGGCCCTCCCGCGTACGCTGTCCGGCGTGAACGCCAGCGACCGCACCCCCGCCGACCTGCTGCGATCCGCGCTCGCCGCGGACCCCGCCCGCCCCTTGGTCACCTTCTACGACGACGCCACCGGTGAACGGGTGGAATTGTCCGTCGCCACCTTCGCCAATTGGGTGGCCAAGACGGCGAACCTGATCCAGGGCGAACTGTCCGCCGGGCCCGGCGACCGGGTCGCGCTGCTGCTGCCCGCGCACTGGCAGACCGCCGTCTGGCTGCTCGCCTGCTCCTCGGTGGGCGTGACCGTCGAACTCGGCGGCGATCCGGCCGGCGCGGACGTCGTGGTCGCGGGCCCGGAGACCCTCGAAGCGGGCCTCGCCTGTTCCGGGGAGCGGATCGCGCTCTCCCTGGCGCCGCTGGGCCGCCGGTTCCCCGCCGCGCCCGCCGGTTACGCGGACTACGCGGTGGAAGTGCCGAGCCAGGGCGACCGGTTCGCCCCGTTCGTACCGGTCGATCCGGACGCTCCCGCCCTGGTCGTCGGCGGTACGGAGCGCAGCGGTGTCCAGCTCGTCGAGCAGGCCCGCGTGGACGCGGCGGCGCTCGGCCTCGCCCCCGGCTCGCGGCTGCTCTCCGGGCTCGGTTACGGGGACTGGACCGGCGTCTCGACCGGTCTGTACGCGCCGCTCGCCGCCGGCGGTTCGGTGGTGCTGTGCCGGAACCTGGACCGGCTCGCGCCGGAGGCGTTCGAGAAGCGGGTGGAGAGCGAGCGGGTGACGGACACCGCCTCCTGAACCCGGCCGCGCCGCGGCACCCGCCGAACCTCACCCGTTCGGCCCAGCGACGGGCCGGGTCCCCGGGTTCGCGCGCCCGGTCCGGTGGATGATCGGCCGGGGGGAGTCGTCTCCTTCCGCACCACCACGCGTCGGACCCGGCCGGCCCCTTCCACGGCCGGCGGCCGTCCGGCGCGCCGCCGACGCCACGAAGGACGGACGCAGAAGTGACGGACCGCGCAGGCACGCCCGCCGAACCGGACCCCCCGGCGCCCGAGGACGGGGAGGCCGGGGAGCCGGGGGCGGAGGACGCGGCGGCCGGCGCCCCGGAGGAGCCGGCGGCCGGCGGCCCCGGCAAGCCCCGCCGTCACTGGCTGCGCTGGACGGCGCTCGGCGTCTCGGTCGTCGTCCTCGGCGCGGCCGGGGCGGGCTGGTGGTTCTACCGCAAGCTCGACGGCAACATCACCACGGACACCACCGCCGCCGACGAGCTGCGCAGGTACGAGAAGGAGCGTCCGCCCGCCAACTCCTCGGCCGCCCGGAACGTCCTGCTCATCGGCTCGGACACCCGGTCCGGCGAGGGGAACGAGCGGTACGGCAGGGACAGGGGCACCCAGCGCTCCGACACGGTGATCCTGCTGCACCTCGCGGCGGGGAAGCGGAGCGCGACCGCCGTCTCCCTGCCCCGCGACCTGATGGTGACGGTCCCGAGCTGCCGCGAGCCCGACGGGTCCCGCACCCGGGAGCAGTTCGCGCAGTTCAACCTGGCCTTCGAGGTCGGCGGTACGGCGTGCACGATCCGTACCGTCGAGAAGCTGACCGGGGCGCGGGTGGACCACCACATGGTGATCGACTTCCAGGGCTTCAAGAAGATGGTGGACGCCGTGAACGGGGTGGAGGTCTGCCTCAAGGAGCCCGTGGACGACGCCGACGCGCACCTGAAGCTGCCGGCGGGGCGCCAGACGCTCCACGGGGAGCAGGCCCTCGGTTTCGTACGCGCCCGGAAGTCGCTCGGCAACGGCAGCGACACCGAACGCATGGACCGCCAGCAGCAGTTCCTCGGCGCCCTCGTCAACAAGGTGCAGAGCAACGGGGTCCTGCTGAACCCGTCCAAGCTCTATCCGGTCCTGGACGCGGCCACGAAGTCGATCACGACCGACGCGGGGCTCGACTCGCTGCGGGACCTGTACGACCTGGCGCGCTCGATGCGGGCGATCCCGACCGAGCGGGTGCAGTTCCTCACGGTCCCCCGCCGCCCGTACACGTACAACGCGAACCGGGACGAACTGGTGCAGCCCGCCGCGAGTCAGCTCTTCAGGCAACTGCGGGAGGACGAGCCCGTGGTGGTGAAGCCCGGGGAGAGGGACGAGGGCCGCGAGTCCGGCGGCACGGAGGCTCCGGCGAGCCCGGCGCCCACGCCGACGTTCACCGGACGGAGCGCCGCGGAAGGGGTGTGCTCCTGACCGGAGGGGCACGAAGGGGTTCGCGGGGAGGGTGGGTAAAGGGCGAACCAAGGGAAGTGCCGGGAGGGATGAGGTTTGGGCAGATTGCCCGGTTGTAAGGGCCGTGGAATTTGTCACGGACGTCGCCCCACGCTGAACTGGGCGGATACTGTGACCCGATCCGGTGTACCCCGACCACGTGGTCGTCACACCTCACCAGGGATCGAACGACCGAGAGAGCGGCGCCCCGTGGGGAAGGCGCCCCGCGTGGCACCGACGGAGGACTCGAGTAACCGTGGACGCGCACAGCCGTGGACGGGCGGACGAGATCGACCCCGCCGACCAGTGGGTGCTCAACCCGCAGACGGGCAACTACGAACTGCGACTGGACAGCTCCGCTGGGCAGTCGGCGGTTCCGTCCCCGGCCCGCGGTTCCGCCGCCTCCACCGTGACCGGGACCTCCGGGAGAACCACCGCGACCGGAGCACCGGAGCGGAGCGCCGCCGCCGCCGAGGCCCCCGTGCCCGGCCAGCGCCGGCGCCGGGTCCCCGAGCAGAGCCGGGGCGGCCGCCAGACGCCCCCGAGCCGCCGCAGGCCCAAGCAGGGCGCCTCCCGCAAGAAGAAGGTCCTGCTGTGGACCGGCGGCACGATGGCCGTCGTCCTGGTGGCCGGCGCCACCGGCGCGTACCTGATCTACGAGAAGCTCAACGGCAACATCGGCACGGTGGACGTCGGTGACGCGGCGGTCGACGCGCCCGGCATGGACGGCCCGCTCAACATCCTGATCATCGGCAACGACGTCCGTACCGGTGAGGGGAACGAGAGCTACGGCAACAAGACCAACGTCACCGGTCACGCCGACACCACGTTCCTCATCCACGTCTCCGAGGACCGGACCAACGCGACGGCCCTGAGCATCCCCCGGGACCTCAAGATCCAGATCCCGGAGTGCCCCACGAAGCAGCCCGACGGGTCGACGAAGGTCGTCCCCGCCTCGGTCGGGAAGACCAAGTTCAACGAGTCGTTCGGCGTGAACGGCCGCGACCCGGGCTGCACGATGCGCACGGTCACGGACATGACCGGGGTGGGGATCAACCACTTCATGATGGTGGACTTCAACGCCGTCAAGACGCTGTCGACGGCCGTCGGCGGCGTGGAGGTCTGCCTGTCCAAGCCCATCCGGGACAAGGACTACTCCAAGCTCGACCTCCCGGCGGGCGAGCAGCGCATCCAGGGCGAGGACGCCCTCGCGTTCCTGCGCAACCGCCACGGCCTCGGCAACGAGAGCGACCTGGACCGCATCAAGATGCAGCAGCAGTTCCTCGCGTCGATGATGCGCCAGCTCAAGGAGGACACCCTGGGCAGCCCGACGCGGCTGCTCTCGGTCGCGAACGCGGCGACCGAGGCGCTCACCGTGGACAAGGGGATAGGGAGTGCCCTGAAGCTGACCTCCCTGGCCAAGGAGATCGGCAAGGTCGACCTGAAGAACATCAGCTTCATGACCGTCCCGGTGCGCGACAACCCGGACGAGCCGCCGAACAGGAGGGCGACGGTGGTCCTCGACCCCGTCAAGGCCCCCCAGGTGTTCGGCATGATCCAGAACGACGTCTCCTTCACCGAGGTGAAGAAGAAGCAGCAGGACGCCAAGAACGCCCAGGCGCAGGCCCAGGCGAAACTCCTCCAGGGCACGCGGGCCCGGGCCGCCGACGTGCGCGTCGACGTCTACAACGGCAGCGGCATCCAGGGGGCGGCCCAGTCGACCCTGCTCTGGCTGCAGAACGAACAGGGCGTGCTCCGCGCGAGCAACAGGAGCAACGCGCCCGAGAAGGTGGCGAAGACCACGCTCACCTACGCACCGAACCAGGCGGACCAGGCCCGCGAACTCGCGGACCTGATGGGTCTGCCCGCCACGGCTCTCCGGCCGGGCACTCAGGACGCCGGGGAACGCGAGCCCATGACGCTCGTCCTCGGCGCCGACTTCAAGGGCGCGGGGGTGCCCGTCAACGGCCCGGCAAAGGCGCCGGACGTCGAGAAGGTAGAAGCCGACAAGCAGGTGTGCGCCAAGTGACCCGGAAACACCGGGTCCCGGCGCACTCCTGATCCATGAGGGGACCTGGGGTGGGACAGAGCAGCGTGCGCGGGGAGGGAACGCGGGGAGACGTCCCGCGCGCCCGTGAAATGGGCTGGGACGACGACCCGCACGGGGCCGGCGAGGCGACCGGCGCCGCGGCCGACGCCCCCCGGGAGACCGGGTCCCCCGACGGGTCGACCCGCGCGGAGCGGCGGCGTGGAGCGGCGGGCGGTGACGCGCGTAGCGGCCGCCGCGGCGGCGGCGGCTCGCGGCGGCTCCCCAAGAAGGGCGCCGACAAGAAAGGTGACGGCCGGAAAAGCGCCGGCCGGAAGGGCGCCGACAGGAAGGCCGGCAAGCGGAAGGCGCTGCGCTGGGTGGCGATCACCCTGGCCGTGCTGATACTCGGGACGGCCGGCGCCGGATACCTGTACTACGAGCACCTCAACGGCAACATCCGCGGCGGCAGCCGCGCGGGCGGCAACAGCGGCGTCAAGAAGGCCGCGCCGAACGCGCTGGGCGACACCCCGCTGAACATCCTCATGATCGGCTCGGACAGCCGGGCGGACGACAAGAACATCGCCCTGGGCGGCGGCAAGAACGACCGGGACCGCAAGCCCCTGGCCGACGTGCAGATGCTGCTGCACATCTCGGCGGACCGTGAGAACGCCTCGATCGTCTCCGTCCCCCGCGACACGGTCGTCCCGATCCCCGAGTGCAAGGACGAGGCCGGCACGACCTACCCGGCCACCACCAACCGGCCGATCAACGAGAGCCTGCAGCGCGGTGGCCCCGGCTGCACCCTCACCACCTGGGAGAACCTCACCGGGGTCTACATCGACCACTGGATGATGGTCGACTTCGCCGGTGTCGTGGCGATGGCCGACGAGGTCGGCGGCGTCCCGGTCTGCGTGAAGACCGGCGTGTGGGACAGGTCGACCCGGAACGTGAAGGGCGGATCCGGGCTGAAGCTGCCGGAGGGCACCACCGAGGTCCAGGGCGAACAGGCCCTCCAGTGGCTGCGCACCCGGCACGCGTTCGGCAGCGACCAGAACCGCGCCAAGGCCCAGCACATGTACATGAACGGCATGATGAAGAAGCTCCAGAGCCAGAACGCCTGGAGCGACACCGGCCGTCTGATGGGTCTGGCCGACACCGCCACGCGGGCCCTCCAGGTCTCCGACGAGATCAAGAGCGTGAAGAGGCTCTTCGACCTGTCGATGCAGCTCAAGAACGTCAAGCTCGACCGGCTGACGACGGCGACGATCCCGACGAAGCCCTACCCCGCGAACCCCAACGCCTGGCTGGAGATGGTCCCGGCGTCCGCCGAGAAGATGTGGACGATGCTCCGCGACGACGTCGCCTTCGACAAGAACGGCGACAAGGCCGGCGCCAAGCCGAAGCCGACGGCCTCCGCGAAGCCGACGACGCCCGCCGACGCCCCCGGCTCCTTCGGCGTGACGATCGTCAACGGCACCGACGGCGGCGGCGAGCAGGCCGTCCAGGGCCGCGCCGGCTCGCTGGCCGAGATCCTCCGGGGCAAGGGCTTCACCCGGGCGGAGTCCTCCCCGGAGGGCGGCCCCCGCAAGGACACCGTGGTCGTCTACCCCAAGGGCGACGGCGACCGGGGCAAGGCGAACGCCCAGTCGGTGGCCAAGGCGCTCGGACTGCCCGACTCCGCGATCCGGATCGACGCCAAGGCCGAGGGCATCAAGCTCATCGTCGGTGCCGACTGGCGCGAGGGCTCGGTCTACAAGCGGCCCACGCACACCGCGGGCGACCTGCCCGAGGGCGCCGACGACAAGGCGACCTGCATGGACGTCTACTCCGTCTACAAGTGGGACGGGAAGAGCTGATCCGCTCCCCCTCCCCCGCGCACACGGCGACGGCCGGACCCTTCTCCGGGGTCCGGCCGTCGCCGTGTGCGGGTGCGGACGCGGTCGTCAGACCGTCTCCGTCTCCCCCGCCGTCACCGCCGGGCGGCGGCTCGCGACGACCTTCTTCGCGAGGGAGCGGGGGCTGGTGAGGAAGCCGTAGCCCCAGGACATGTGCATGGTGGCGAGGGCCACCGGGATCCGGAGCCGGGCCTTGAGGGGGAGGCCCTTGCCGGCCGGGACCGAGCCGGCGGTGATCGCGGCGAGGTAGCCGGCCGGGACCACGAAGCCGAGCGGGGTGACGAGGGCGCCCACGACCACGCCGGCGGCGATGGCGCAGACGGCGGCCGGCGGGGCCAGGTAGCGCAGGTTGATGGAGCCCTGGTGGTAGCGGGCCACCACGTGGCGCCAACGCCCGTAGTCCTTGTACTGCTTGGCGAGGGCCTTCACCGAGGGCCGGGGGCGGTACTGGACGCGCAGCTCCGGCGAGAACCAGATCAGGCCGCCCGCCTCGCGGATCCGGAAGTTCAGCTCCCAGTCCTGGGCGCGGACGAACTCCACGTTGTAGCCGCCCTGTCGCTCCAGGGCCTCGCGCCGGAAGACGCCCAGGTACACGGTCTCGGCGGGGCCCGCCTCGCCGCCCGTGTGGAAGGCGGCGTTGCCGACGCCGATCTTCGAGGTCATCGCGGCGGCGACCGCGTCCTCCCAGGCGTTCTCGCCCTCGGCGTGCATGATGCCGCCGACGTTCTGCGCGCCGGTCTCCTCCAGGAGCCGTACGGCGGTGGCGATGTAGTTCGGGGAGAGCATGCCGTGGCCGTCGACGCGCACCACGACCGGGTGGCGGGAGGCCTTGATCGCCGCGTTGAGGGCGGCGGGCGTGCGGCCGGTGGGGTTCGGCACGGTCGTGACGCGGGGGTCTTCCCGGACGAGTTCGGCGGCGATCTCGTCGGTGCGGTCCGTGGACGGGCCGAGCGCGATCACCACCTCCATCTCGCCTTCGTACTCCTGCTCCAGGATGTGACGGACGGAGTTGCGCAGGTGCCGCTCCTCGTTGAGGACCGGCATGATCACGGAGACGGGGGGCAGCATGGTTCCTCGGCGGTGCGGGAGAGGCGTCCCCCGCGAGACGGAGACGGTGTTTTCGCCCGCCACGTTACCGCGAACGGGGGACACGGGTGCGCGCCGCACGGGTGGCGCTCCCTTGCGCTGATCGTATGGGCCTACGGTGCTCACGGCCCCCTTGTCCCACCCGCGGAGGTGTCCGTCCGTGCCCACACCGCCCCGCACGCCCCGTCCCCGGCCCGCCGCCCGCCGCGCACCGGCGCGCCGGCCGCGGCGGCGGTCCCGGTGGGGGGCGCGGATGGCGACGGCGCTCTCCGTGACGGTCCTCGCGGCGGGCGGGGTGGGGCACGCCCTGATGACCGGCCTGGACACCGGGCTGACCCGGGTCGACCCCTTCAAGGACATGAAGAACCGGCCGCAGGCCGGGCACGGGACGAACGTCCTGGTCGTCGGCACGGACGGCCGGGACCGGATCGGCCCGGAGGAGCGGGCGAAGTACCGGCTCGGCGGCACGCCCTGCAACTGCACCGACACGGTGATGCTGGTGCACATCTCGCAGGGCCGGGACCGGGCGAGCGTGGTGAGCCTGCCCCGCGACTCGTACGCCGAGATGCCCGAGCACACCGACCTCACCAGTGGCGAGCGGCACCACGCGCACCCGGTGAAGCTGAACGCGGCCTACGCGGAGGGCGGGCCCGCGCTGACCGTGCGGACCGTCGAGTCGATGACCGGCGTCAAGATCGACCACTACCTGGAGGTCGACTTCACCAGCTTCATGCGGACCGTGGACGCGGTCGGCGGGGTGCGGATCTGCACGCCGAAGCGGCTGAAGGACGCGTACACCGGGCTCGACCTGGCCCCCGGCACCCACGAGCTGGACGGCGGACAGGCCCTCCAGTACGTGCGCTCCCGGCACATCGACGGGGCCGCCGACATCGGGCGGATGCAGCGGCAGCAGAAGTTCCTGGCGGCGCTCGTGGAACGGGTGACGACCGGCGGGGTGCTGTTCAACCCGGTGCGGTTCCGGGCGGTGGCCACGAGCATGCTGAGTTCCGTACGGGCCGACGAGGGCTTCGGGACGGACCAGATGCTGTCGCTCTCCAAGGCGATGCGCGGCTTCACGCCCGCGTCGTCGGAGTTCGTGTCCGTGCCGGTCGGGGACATGAGCTTCCCGGTGAAGGGCATCGGCTCGACGGTGAAGTGGGACGCGGCCGAGGCGCAGCAGCTCTTCCAGGCGCTGCGCGAGGACCGGCCGATCGCCCCGCGGAAGGCGGCGGCGCCGGCGGCCTCGGCGAAGGCGCCGAAGGACGTCGTGGTGGACGTGGCGCCGGACACGGTCCGGGTGCAGGTCTACAACGGGACCCGGACGGACGGCCTCGGCCGGAAGGTCGACGACGCGCTGCGCGGGACCGGCTTCGCCACCACCCGGACCCCGAGGACGGCGCCGGGGGCGGAGCGGGAGCACACGGTCGTGGAGTACGACCCGCGCTGGGACCGCTCGGCGAAGTCCCTGGCGGCGGCCCTGCCGGGGGCGCGCCTCGAAGCGGTGACGGGCAGGGGCGGGACGCTGCGGGTGGTCGTGGGCGCGGACTACCGGGGGGTGCGGGCGGTGCGGACGGAGGACCCGGAGGAGCCGTTCGAGGCGGTGACGGGGGACCAGGTGGTGTGCCCGTAACCGTGGACCGGGGCGGGCGCCGGGGGCGCCGGGACGGGGACGCACGCCCGGGGCGCCGGGACCGGGCGGCCTTCCCGCGGCCGGGCCCCGGGCCCGTACCCCTCAGTCCTCGTACCCCTCCGCCACGCGCCGCTCCCGGAGCTCCTTGATCGCCTGGCGGCGGGCCAGGCGGTGGGTGCGGCGGATCTGGGCCTCCTGGTTGCGCCGCCTGTCCTTCTCGGTCTCCGGGACGACCTGCGGGACGGGGCGGGGCTTGCCCTCGGCGTCGACGGCCGCGAAGACCAGATAGGCGGAGCCGACCTGGGTGGCGGGCGTGGACTCGTTCCAGCGCTCGGCCATGACCCGGACGCCGACCTCCATGGAGGACCGGCCCGTCCAGTTGACCTGGGCCTTCACGTGCACCAGGTCGCCGACCCTGACCGGCTCCAGGAAGACCATCTCGTCCATGGAGGCGGTCACGGCCGGGCCGCCCGAGTGCCGGCCCGCGACGGCGCCCGCCGCGTCGTCCACCAGCTTCATGATCACGCCGCCGTGCACCGTGCCGAGGAGGTTGGTGTCGTGACTGGTCATGATGTGGCTGAGGGTGGTGCGGGAGGCCGAGGTGGGCTTGCCCGGGATGTCGCCCTGATCTGTCATGCCCTCCACCTTATGCCGGACCTGGGCGGCGCCCCCGTTCGGTCCGCTTTGCATCAGCTTGGCAACAGCACCGCCCCGATCCTCCACCCGGTCTGTCGCCCGGAAACCCCCGACCGGCACACTGGTCCGCATGAATGACTGGCCCGATGACGGCGGATACGGCCGCGGCCCCGCGAACCCCCAGCCCGAGGGTCCCCGCAGGATGAGCCACGTGCAGCGCCCGCAGGTCCCGCAGCAGCCGCCCCGTTACGACCGGGGCCACCACCCGGACTTCACGCAGGCGCAGGGCGCCGGCTACGACTCCGGTTACAACACGGGTCAGGTCTACGGCGGAGGCGGAGGCGACCAGGGCGGCGGCCGGGGCGGCATCCCCCCGCAGTACACCCCCCGGAGCCCCGGCGGCTCCGGCACCGGTCCCGCCCCGGACTGGCGCAGGCGGATCAAGGTCGGCTCGGTCGTCCTCGTCGTCGGCGTCCTCGTCTGGGGCATCGGCACGTACGCCTGGGCGAGCTCCCGGATGCGCAACGAGGTGGACCTCTCCAAGGTCATCGAGCGCCCGTCCGAGGGCGACTGCACCACGTACCTGATCGTCGGCTCCGACAGCCGCGAGGGCATGTCGGCCGAGGAGAAGAAGAAGCTCCACACCGGCTCCGCCGAGGGCAAGCGGACCGACTCGATGATGATCCTCGCGGCCTGCTCCGGCGGGAACACGATGGTCTCGCTGCCGCGCGACTCCTGGGTGACGATCCCGTCGTTCGTCGGCTCCGAGTCGGGCAAGCAGTACGGGGCCCGCGGCGGCTCCAAGCTGAACGCGGCCTACGCGATGGACGGCCCCGAGCTGCTCGTGCGGACCGTGGAGTACAACACCGGGCTGCGCATCGACCACTACGCGGAGATCGGCTTCGCCGGCTTCGCGAACATCGTGGACGCGCTCGGCGGCGTGGAGCTGAACATCGAGAAGGGCTTCAAGGACAAGAAGTCCGGCGCCGACTTCCAGGCCGGCACGCAGACCCTCAACGGCGAGCAGGCCCTGGCCTTCGTCCGCACCCGGTACGCGTTCGCCGAGTCGGACCTGGCGCGGACGAAGAACCAGCAGAAGTTCCTCTCCGCCCTGGCCGACCAGGCGGCGACGCCGGGCACGATCCTCAACCCGTTCGCGCTGTACCCGACGCTGGGCGCCGGTCTGGACACGCTGATCGTGGACAAGGACATGTCGCTGTACGACCTCGGCAGGATGTTCTTCGCGATGAAGGGCATCAGCGGCGGCGACGGCAGGTCCATGAACATGCCGATCGCGGGCTCCGCGCCGCAGGGATCCCTGAAGTGGGACATGCCGAAGGTGAAGCAGCTGGTGGAGCAGATCAGGAACGACGAGAAGGTCACGGTCGAGTCGAACCGCTGATCCGGCCGGACGTACGGGAAGGGCGCCCCCTCGCGGTGAGGGGGCGCCCTTCTCCGTGCCGTGCCGTGCCGTGCCTACGGGAGGTTGCGGGCCATGACGATGCGCTGGATCTGGTTGGTGCCTTCGTAGATCTGGGTGATCTTGGCGTCGCGCATCATACGTTCGACGGG
>NZ_JBIBBZ010000031.1:0-31860 GCF_042900925.1 Streptomyces sp. NPDC012825
CAGCAGGGCGAGACCGTCGACTGGTCCAACGACGTCGAGCTCGACCTGGGCAACCCCGGTACGAAGAACGCCGACGGCACCTGGCGCACGGCCCGTTCCTTCATCACCTGGAACACCGCGCCGGTCTCCGACGCCCTGGTCTCCAGCGCCACCCTGAGCCTGTGGAACTTCCACTCCGGCAACACCGACTGCACCGCCCAGCCCTGGGAGGTGTGGACGGCGAACAACGCCTCCACCGCCTCGCGCTGGACCAACCAGCCGTCCATGGCGACCAAGATGGCCACCTCCACCCAGACCAAGGGAAGCCCGAACTGCTCCACCCAGCCCGACGGGTGGATCAACGCGGATGTCACCGACCTGGTCCAGCACTGGGCGAACAACAAGTGGGACCGCGCCGGCATGGGCCTGAAGGCCACCGACGAGAACGACACCAAGGAGTGGAAGCGGGTCAACTCCGCCAACGCCGCCTCCAACGTCCCCAAGCTGACGGTCACCTACAACTACCGGCCGCGCATGGGCACCAAGCAGGAGGCGGGTCCGCCGTACTTCTCCTACAGCGGCGCCTACGTCGTCAACACGACCACGACCACGCTGCGCGACACCTTCCTCGACCCCAACGGTGACAAGATCCAGGGTTCCTACCAGATCTTCGACTCGGCCACCGACACCCAGGTCGGTGCCGTATTGCGGTCGGCGTTCGTACCGTCTGGACAGCCTGCTCCGGTGGTTGTGCCAGCCGGTACTCTGACCAACGGCAAGACTTATAAGTTCCGCAGCACCCCGTATGACGGCACGCACTACAACCTCGGTTGGTCGGCGTGGAAGACCTTCACGGTCGACACCACCAACCCGTCCGCGCCCACCGGCGTCACCTCGACGGACTACCCGACCACCGCGTGGGTCAAGGGCGCGGGACAGGCCGGCACCTTCACTGTCACCCCCAACGGCACCGACCACAACTGGCTGGAGTGGTCGCTGGACGGCGTGACCTGGACCAAGGTCGCCACCGCCGGTTCCACCGCCGCCAAGGCCATCAGCGTCACCCCGCCGAAGGATGGCACCCACACCCTCCAGGTGCGGCAGGTCGATAAGGCCGACAACAAGTCCGAGGCCATCGAGTACACCTTCCACGCCGGCCCGGGCGGTTTCGTCCAGCCCAGCGAGGGCGAGCGCACCGCCCGCCGTCTGCCGCTGGTCGCTGAGGCCGACGGCGCCAAGTACGACAAGGTCTCCTTCTCCTGGCGCCGTTCCGAGGCCGACCCCTGGGTGGCCATCCCTGCGGGCGACGTCACCTCCGGCGGCACCCCGCTGATCGCCTGGCCGGTCCCGATGACCGGCGGCAAGAATGCTCCGCTGGCGTGGAATGCCACCGACACCGTCGACCCCGACGGAACCGTCCAGATCAAGGCCGATTTCACCGGCCCCAACTCTGCCACCGGCAGCACCTTGCCACTGACCGTGGTCGTCGACCGCAACGCGTCGGGCGCGGCCGACAGTGAGATCGGACCGGGCTCGGTCAACCTGTTGACCGGTGACTACACCCTGTCCGCCACGGACGCCTCTTCTTTCGATCTCGGAGTGACCCGCACGGCCTCCTCGCGCGTACCGGACAAGGGCGTCAGGCAGGAGGGCCAAGCGGCCGTCTTCGGCAAGGAGTGGGTCGCGGGCACGGCCTCTGAGCTGACGGACTCCGACTACTCGCACATCCGCAAGGTGTCCGATACGGCCGTGGTGGTCGTCGACTCCGAGGGCGAGGAGACGCACTTCGCCGCGACCGCGGCGAAGACGGCGTGGATCCCCGAGCCCGGTGCCGAGGATCTGACCCTGAAGGGTGCCACTACCGGCTCGTTCACCCTGTCCGACACCGAGGGCACGGTGACCACGTTCACCAAGCCCGACGCCGCGGCCACCTCATGGCAGGTGTCCAGCACTCTGCTCGACGGTCTGGCGGGTTCCACGACCACCGTGGTGTCCGAGACGGTGACGGTGGGCGGCAAGCAGCTGGCCCGCCCCAAGCGCGTCATCGCACCGACCTCCGCCACTACACCGGCCGCGTGCACGGCGGACCCGGCCACCAAGGGCTGCCGGGTGATGGAGTTCGTGTACGCCGCGACCACCACGGCGACCGGCGGCACCTACGGTGACGTGGCCGGCCAGGTCAAGGAGATTCGCCTGTGGTCCACCGCCCCCGGTGCCTCAGTTGCCACCTCCAAGGCCGTGGCGATGTACCTGTACGACGGCGACGGCCGCCTGCGCGAGTCGTGGAATCCGCAGATCACGCCGTCCCTGAAGACGCAGTACACCTATGACACCGCCGGCCGGATCACGCGCCTGGCCTCGCCCGGCGAGCTGCCGTGGACGTTCACGTATGGCAAGGCCGGCAACGCCGCCACTGCCGGTGAGGGCATGCTCCTCAAAGCCTCCCGCTCCGCGCTCCAGCAGGGCACGACTGGCACCGAATCCGGCACGGCGGCCACCAGCGTCGTCTACGACGTGCCGCTGACCGGCGCCACCGCCCCATACAAAATGGGCGCGGCTGACGTGAAGACCTGGGGACAGACGGACGCGCCCACGGATGCGACCGCCGTCTTCCCTGCCGACGCCATACCCGCCTCCTACTCTGGCGGCTCCCTCGGTACGAACGACTACAAGCGGGCTGATGTGCACTACCTCGGGGTGTCGGGCCGCGAGGTCAACACGGCCAACCCGGGCGGGCACATCTCGACCACGGAGTACGACCGCTTCGGCAACACCGTCCGGGAATTGAGCGCAGGCAACCGGGCCGTCGCCCTCGGCCTGACCGCCGACGCCACGGCCACACAGGCCGACCTCGGCATCGGCAGCCTCCCGGCCGCCGAGCGCGCCGACCTGCTGTCCAGCGAGTCCGTCCACAACGAGACGGGCACGCGTGTACTGGAGTCGTTCGGCCCACTGCGGCGCATCGACCTCACGGCCGACCTGAAGACCGGCGCAACCACCCTGGTCCCTGCAGGCACCTCGTTGACCGCCCGTACCTGGACGATCAACGAGTACGACGCCGGGCGCCCGACCGACGGCACCGCCAAGGTCAAGGACCAGATCACCAGGACCACCACCGGGGCGCAGGTACGTGAGCATCCGGGCGTCCAGGGCGAGCCGCGAGCGACGCAGACGGTCTACGACTGGACCAAGGGCCTGCCCGTCAAGACCGTCAAGGACCCTGGCGGTCTCGCGATCACCGAGACCACGGAGTACGACGCCCAAGGCCGTGTCGTCAAACAGATGCTGCCCGGCGCCACCGGTACCGACGCCGCCACGCGCGTGACCACCTACTGGTCCGCCACCGGCACCGGCACCTGCCAGGGCCGTCCCGAGTGGGCCGACCTGGTCTGCTCCACCGGCTCGGCGGGCACTATCACCGGCGGCGGCACCAACCCCGCCCAACTGCCGACTCTCACCACCGAGTACGACTGGTGGGGCAACACCGCCAAGGTCACGGAGGCCGCCAATGGCGTCAGCCGGTCCACCACGACCACGTACGACAACGCCGGCCGGCCGACCAGGGCCGTGATGACCGGCGGCACCGGCCAGACCGTGCCCGAGGCGAGCACCGAGTACGACACGGCCACCGGCCGACCGTTCAAGACGATCTCGCCGACCGGCGGAACCATCGTCAAGGGCTACGACAAGCTCGGCCGCCTGGTCACCTACACGGACGCCGACGGCGGCACGACTACGACCGAGTACGACCTGCTCGACCGCCCGGTAAAGGTCACAGACACGGTGCCTTCCACGGTCACCTACACCTACGACCACACCATCGAGCCGCGTGGCACGGCCACGAGCACTACCGACTCCGTCGCGGGTACCTTCCGGGCCACCTACGACGCAGACGGCTCGGTCTCCAGCGAGAAGCTGCCCGGCGGCTACACGGTCAAGCAGACCGAGGACACCACCGGCTCACCGGTCGACCGCACCTACACCCGTGACAGCGACGGCACGACGGTCTACTCCGACGCCGTGACCGAGTCCATCCACGGCCAGACCACCAGCCACGCCGGCTGGTCGGACCAGACCTATCGGTACGACGCGACCGGCCGCCTGGTCACCGTCGAGGACACCGCCGACACGATCTGCACCAAGCGCACCTACACCTTCGACAACCGCACCAACCGCACATCCCTCACCCACGCGACCGGCACCCCCGGCGCCGACTGCCCCATCGCCGGAGGCACCACCACCACCCACACCTACGACAGCGCCGATCGCCTCGTCGACACGGGCCACGTGTACGACGCGTTCGGCCGCACCACCACCGCGCCGGGCAGCACGATCGGCTACTACGCCAACGACCTCGTCCACCAGCAGACGGCCGGCGGCGAACGCCAGACCTGGCAGCTCGACGCCGCCCACCGCTTCCGCTCCTGGAAGGTGGAGACCGGCAGCGGCACGACGTGGACGCAGACCGCGTCCAAGCTCAACCACTACGACGGTGAGGGCGACAACCCCCGCTGGATCGTGGAGGACACCGCCACCGGCGCCCTGACCAGAAACGTCGAGTCGGCGTCCGGTGACCTGGCCGCCACGACCGCCAAGGCGGACGACACCGTCCTGCAGCTGACCAACATCCACGGCGACGTGGCCCTCCAGCTCCCGCTCACTGCGGGCGAGGCCCCCGTCGCGCTGGACAGCGACGAGTACGGCAATCCCCGCGCGGGCCAGCCGGCCACCCGCTACGGCTGGCTGGGCGCCAAGCAGCGTTCGGCCGAGACTCTCACCGGCCTCACCCTCATGGGCGTCCGCCTCTACAACCCGGCCACCGGACGCTTCATGTCCATCGACCCAGTGCACGGAGGCGGTGACAACCGCTACGGCTACCCGGGCGACCCCGTCAACCAGTACGACCTGGACGGGCGTTTCTGGAAGCCGAGGATCAACCCCTTCGCCCGCCTCGGCTGGCACTACCTCAACCGCGGCTACAACCGATACAGGTCCTGGAGAAACCGCCAGGAAGCCCGTGTCGTCGGTGTGTACAGCGCGTACGTGGGCACGCGTTACCTCGGCTACCGGTGCCGGGTCAGGTACGGCATGCGGGTCTGCTCCGGCGGCCTGGGGCTGCACTCCCGCGGCGGTACGACACTCGGCACCACCTTCTTCACCTCGAACCGCAACCCGTCTGCAAGCCTCATGCGCCATGAGCGCCGGCACAAGGCCCAGTGGAAACGTTACGGATTCCGCTTTGGTTACATGTACCTGAGGGCCGGTGTGAACCCGTGCCGCAACAGGTGGGAGCGGCGCGCCGGCTACCGGGACGGAGGGTACCGATGCTGAGTTCCGGTTCAAAGAAACGGCCCATATGGCCGTTCGTGGCAGCAGGATCAGTTCTCGGTGTACTACTTCTGGCCGCCGGGGGCCTCTGGGCGTTCGGCGTGTACAGCATGTCCGAGCCGTCCAGATCCCTGCTCATCGGCGTCAGGATCGAAGGCGCACGCGTCACGGTGAAGGCACCGACGTGCCCCACAGACACGGTGGCGCGGGTCGAGGTATTCGACGGCGAGTCGACCAAACCTCTCTGGCAGGCGCGCGAACCGCGTACTTCCGAGGGGAGGAGTGGTGCCGTCACCCTCTGGGCCGATGACGAGTTCCTGAAACCCGGCCCGGGCGCGCAGCCCGAGAAGCTGCCGCGGAGCCTCGATGTCCTCTTCACCTACGCCGGGACAGGTGACGGAACGGGCGACGTTGTCGATGTCGCACAGGTCGTCTCCGCAGAGATACCCGAGGGTTGGTACTGGACCAAGGACGGTCCCAAGACCGCCCAGGAGATCGACAAGCAGTTGAAGTGCACTCAGGGGAAGACGACTGCTTCGTAGCGAGAGCTATCGGTGTCATCATCCGCTGGATGGCCGGAGGGGGGATTACCCCCTCCGGCCATCCAGCTGTTCCCTACCCCGACCGCCGCGCTCGCCGAGGTCGCCCCAGAGGTCGGCAAGGTCCTGGCCGCGGTGACGGCCGCGGCCACTATCCGCCGACACCTGGGTCTGCTCCTCGGCACCGAGCCGAAGCCGTCCACGGCGACGCCCGGCGCGCCCGGATTGTCCGCCGGGCGTCGGCCTCGACGGTGCGAGCTCGGGTCCGGGTTCCAGGGCATCCGTCGACCGACCTGCTCGTCAAAGCACGGCATGAGCAATCCGACCGGCGGCTTCGCCGCTCCCCAGGAAGCGGCGGACGCGCTCGTCGACGAGATCCTGCGCCGCCGCCTGGCCGCCGAGGACGTCCGGCGTCAGGACCGGCGCCTGCGCGCCAGGCAGGACAGTCCCTGGCCCGGGCACCAGGACCTCGCCCTGCCCACCGAGGCCGAGGTCGAGGAGCGCGCCCTGCTCCTGGCGCTCGCGCACCTCTTGGACGACAAGGTCGATCCCGAGGTGTATGTCCAGGAGTCCGTGCAGTGCCGCCACCTGACCGCGACCGTTCCCGGCGGGGCTGCGATCGGCCAGGTCGTGATCTCCCGCGAGGGCCTCGCGCTCAAGCCGAGCTGAACGCAGGCCTAGCATGAAGGTATGGACATACGAGCGGTTGTCGAGGACCTGGTGGGGGAAGCCGAGCGGCTGATCCGCGACCGGGTGTGGGTCCTGACACCCGCCGATCGTGCCGTCGCGGCGAAGGCCGCCGCCGACCTGGACGCCGCCGTCCCCACCCCGCAGGCCCAGCAGGCCCTGCCCGAGGTCGACCGGCTGGCACACCTGCGCGAAGCACTCGCGGCCGTGGCCATCGCCCTCGCCCACGTCCACGGACGCCTGGCCTGGTTCCTCGGCGCCGCCGCCACCGCCCTCACCCCCGTCCTGCACTGGCGCGCCCTGCCGGACGAGAACGGCCCCACCTTCGGCGCTGTCGCACCCACCCCCGCGCAGTACACCGAAGCCGAAGACGCAGTCCGCCAACTCCAGAACGCTCTCGCCGACATCGGCACCGCCTGACACCGTCCGGCTCTCCGAACCTGAGCGTCATGACCGCCCGGGCACGCCTGAGAGGGCGGGCAGGCGGCGGGCGAGGTCGGCGGCGAGCTGCCCGGCCGCCGGGCCGCGCCCGCCGGGATCAAGCTGCTCCAAGAGCTGGAGGTGCCCGATCGTCTCGTGAGCCTCGGCGGCAGTGAGCAGAGCGAGGCGGGCTTCGTCCGGGTAGGCACCGGTCACAGGGTCGGTGTCGTAGTCCACACCGCGCTCAACGGTGCCCGCCTGGGCCAGGGCACGGCCGGCGGAGTTCAAGGCCGCCCTCGTACGTGCGTCAAGTCGTGTCGGCTACTTGCAGGTCGTCCTTGGCGCGGCTCGAGGTCCTACGGGGTGCGTCGTTCCAGGTAGATGGAGGTGAAGACGGCGACTTTGGCACGCAGGGCCCAGGGGTCGAAGGGTTTGCTGATGTAGTCGACGGCGCCGGCGGAGTAGCCGCGGGCGGAGTGTTCGGAGTCCACGCCCATGGCGGTCAGGAAGATGATGGGGACGTCGCGGGTTCTGGGGCGGCGTTTGATGTGGGCGCAGGTCTCGTAGCCGTCCATCTCCGGCATCTGCACGTCCATGATGATGACGGCGAAGTCGTCGTGGTCGAGCAGTGCCTTGAGGGCTTCGCGGCCGGAGGAGACCATGACGAGTTCCTGGTCGAGGGTGGAGAGGACCGCGGTCATCGCGAGGAGGTTGTCTGGCTGGTCGTCGACGACCAGGACCTTGGGCATGCTCCGCGCAGCGGTCGGCAGTACCGCCGTGGCGGCCTGCTCCACAGCGTCCAGCTGCCGCTCGAGAAGGTCGCAGCGGCCTTCGGCCGCGGCGCGCTGCGCCTGCGCCTCCTGCAGGGCCGCGCCGAGCCGTTCGACTTCTCTTTGGAGCTCGTTGCGTTCCTGGATCAGGCCGGAGACCTCCGGGTGCGCTGCCGCGAGCTCGTCGGCACGCCTGCGTTCGGCGACGCGGTCGAGCTCGAGCTGATTGAGCCGGGTCTCCAGGTCCGCGATACGTTCTGCCCGGTCCAACAGCGCATCACCCAGCACATCCCCGCGGACACTGGAGCGCCTGGAGACCCGGTCGGCATCGGCCAGCTGCTGCTCCAGGATCTCCACCGCGTGCTTGGGGGAGGAGGCGGCGTCCACGGCCGAGCCGTACAGGCCGCGTACGAACTCGATGGCCTCGATGGTGACCGCGGTGCCACGGTGCTCGGCGACATCCGCGAAGAGATCGCTGATCACCTGCCAGGGAGGTAACCGGGTGCCATTCAGGTAGCGCGAGACCGTCCCCGGGTCCAGCCGGCGCCGGGCCGCGTACCGCCGCACCGACACCTTCAACCCCTCGAACAACTCACGCAGTGCCTCGGCCAGCGCCCTTGAGGCATCGTTGAGATCCTCCCCCAGAGGCCGCAGCTCACCCATTGCTCTCCTCCCGGGCCGTACCCACCGGTGCGGGACAGGAAGGCTGAGCCGACCTGTCCTCGCAAGAGATCAGGCTGTTGAAGAAGGGCACAGCCAGCCCCGCGGCGGCAAAGCCCGCGAGCACACTCCGCGCGGTACCCTCCCCGGCCAAAGCCGTCAGCCCGCCTGCCACCGCGCCCGCAAGCACGGCGAGCAGGAACACCAGGGTCGATCTCAGCGACAGCAAAGGACGCTCCACCGTGCTCTCCATTCTCCCACCCCGCTTGTATCAGGCAGGTGTTGTCACCCGTTCGGCCGCTTGCCGAAGGGAGGAACCAGAATGGACGACCCCAGCAGTGTTGCGATCCACGATCCGCAAATGAGGCAGCACGCAGACCGTGTTGCGCAGGCGGTAATTCCGTTCAGGGCACAGCCCTGGCTGGTCAGGAGCCCGAGGACTCCAAGAGCCCTCACAGTGTTGCTCTGCAACGCCGACGGCCTTCGGCAACGATGCATCAAGTGCCACCGAGGGAAATGTAAATCGTTCGTACGCGTGAACTCAGAGGTCGTTTTCGCCCGATATTTCATCCCGTGATGGGATATTCTGCGGCGCTTTTTGGGTCGTGCCAGGAGATGGTGTTCTCGCTGGTGAGACGGCGGGCCATCAGACCGGTCATGACGAGGTGGATCATGGCTTCGGAGCGGGCGGGCAGGCTTTCGTAGTCGCGGGCCAGACGCCGGTTCAGCATGAGCCATCCGTAGGTCCGCTCGACCGCCCATCGTTTCGGGATCGGGGTGAAGCCCCTGGTTCCGGGCTTGCGGGCGGTGATCTCCATGTCGATGCCGAGGGTGGCGGCGTGTTCGACGAGGTGTTGGCGGTAGCCGCCGTCGACCCACACCTTGCGGATGCGGGGATGGTCGGCGGCGACCCGGTCGAGCAGTGCGGCGCCGGCGGTGGAGTCCTGCACGCTCGCCGCGGTGACCAGCACGGCGAGAAGCAGGCCGAGGGTGTCGGTGATGATGCTCCGCTTGCGTCCGACGATCTTCTTGCCGGCGTCGATGCCCTGGCTCGAGGCCGGGACACTGGTGGAGGTCTTGACGCTCTGCGCGTCGATCACACACGCCGAAGGCTCGCCGCTACGGCCCTCCTTCTCCCGCAACAGTTGCCGCAGTAAGCCATTGAGCTGCGCGAACAGGCCCTCGTCGGCCCACTTGGTGAAGTAGCCGTAGACGGTGTTCCAGGGCGGGAAGTCGTGCGGAAGGTAGCGCCACTGCACGCCGGTGCGGTCGACATACAAGATCGCGTCCATGATGTCGCGCAGGTCGTGCTCGGGCGGCCGACCGAAGTTCAGAGCCTTGCGCCGGCGCTCGAGACGCCACGCGGACAGGACCGGCTCGATCAACTCCCAGCGGGCATCGGACAGATCACTCGGATACGGACGTCGCTTCGCCATGCTTCCGGCCTACCGCCGCGAACCGAATGCGCCCAGGCGCACAACAACGGCGTTGGAAGCACGCGGTCTGAATATCAGGCATCTTGAGACGAGACAGGCACAAGTCATCCCCTGACCCGCCTGCCACCCCACCTGACCAGCAAGAACCAGCCCGCATCTCCAGCAGCACAAGCACCACAACCCGGCAGCCACAAATCCACCGGATACAGCGGCAATTCAGACGAAAACGACCTCTTAAAGAGCGTTTTATCCCACTCGGGGTGCTTCATTGCAGTTCAGGTGGCGGACTGCTTCGGGTTGGCTGAGGCAGTAGATGTCTCTTGTGGCAGATGAGGAACATGACGGCTTTCGGGAGTCTGTTTCGACCCCTTCGCTCCTGTCTGATCCCAACACGCTCCCGCCCACGCCGGTTTGCGCCCTGTAGCGGGACGGCGGTCATCGGTATTACAGAAACATGCCTCGTCGACAGCGACCGTATCCGAGCGACCTGTCCGATGCCCGTTGGAAACTGCTGGAACCAACTCTGACGGCCTGGCGGGCCGAGCGAAGAGGGAAGGGTCTGGACATCGGCCGGCCGCCCGAGCACGACCTGCGCCGGATCATGGACGCCATCCTCTACGTCGACCGGACCGGGATCCCATGGCGGTATCTGCCGCACGACTTCGCTCCATGGGAAACCGTCTACGGATATTTCGCCGCCTGGCAGAAGGACGAGGTCTTTGACCAGCTCAACGGCCTCCTGCGGCGCCTGGTGCGGAAGGCCGAAGGCCGCGATGTCGAGCCCAGCGCCTGCGTTCTCGACGCCCAGAGCATCAAGACCTCGGCCAACGTGCCCGCGGCCGGCCAGGGCATCGACGCGGGCAAGAAGATCGCGGGCCGCAAACGTCACATCGGCGTCGACACGCTCGGCCTTCTCCTGACCGTGCTGGTCACCGCCGCCAGCGTCTCCGACAACGCCGGCGGCATCCATCTGCTCTCGGACATCGCCGCAGGCCACCCCCGCGTCACGAAGGCCTGGGCCGACACCGGCTATCGCACCACGGTCGTCGACCACGGCGCCCGCCTGGGCATTGATGTCGAAGTCACTCGTCGCGACCCGGGACAGAAGGGCTTCAAGGTGATCCCGCGGCGCTGGGTCGTCAAGCGGACCTTCGGCTGGCTCATGCATCACCGCCGCCTCGCCCGCGACTACGAAACCCACCCCCACCGCTCCGAAGCGATGATCCGCCTCGCGATGATCGACCTGATGAGCCGCAGGCTCACCCGAGAGTCGACTCCGAACTTGAAGGACTCATAGCCTCCGCGCCACGCTGACGCGCGCGTTCTCTCCCCTCATCGCCTGCGGCCAGCGGTCATCGATGACATCCGCCGCTTTCCGGCAGGCGCCGCAGGCGTCTTCCCGTTCCGGGAACCACCAGTGGTCGGACGGCGACATGCCGGTTTCCTGGATGCCGCACAGCGTCTTGTCGAAGATGCCGAACGCGTGGGAGACACCAGAGGCAAGGCCATCCGCGACGGCCTTCTCCCAGCGCATCCCCAGGGGCAGATACGGCGGTCGCGAAATCTCGAACCACTCACCGCCCACATGGGTGGCCGCATGGCACCAGGAACAGGACCAAATCTCCTCTTCCCAGACCGTCGGTGGCACCGGCCACCGCCACATCGACCACCCGCACACATCACACTCCACAAGCGGATCTTCACACGCCGGCACAGGCCACCCCAAGCGGCCGGCATCGCCCGAGTTATCAAACGCCCTGGCCGGGACAAAACGCTCTTTGAGAGGTCGTTTTCGTCGGCGACTACATCGGAGACAGCACCCGAGCCGAAATCGCCTACGCCCGGTCGCTGGGCAAACCAGTGAGATTCACGCACCCCGAAGTCGACCCTGACGTCTGACGCCCGCTGCCACAGGACCCCCGTAACCTAGGAGGACGAGGTGGTGACATCGCTCGAGGACGTCCATGACCAGCAGCGCCAGAGTGCCGAAGCCGTACGCGCCGCCGCGATCCAGTGGGCCCACGCCGAGGGCGCCAGCCGGACGGTGCCGCCCACCGCGCCCGCGCTGCATCAGGCGGGATGAACCTTTCGCAAGTCGGGGCTCTCTCTACGCTCCTCAGCCGCCCTGTGTCCCCCATTTGAGGCCGGGGAACCTTACCCACGCACGCGGAAAACAGCCCAAGGGTCTCAAGTTGCCGGGCTGTCGTAGGGGCATCCCTGCGTGTATAGGGAGCAGACGGCGTTCCGACCGTGGACCGCGACGAGCGCGGGACCATCCTTGCGTGCGTGGGGCGCAGGTCAGTGGGCCGTCGTACCGTGAACACGTCAGGGGAGCATCCCCGCGTGCGCGAGGAGCAGCTTCTCCAGTCCCAGCATGGGCCACACCTGCCAGAACGATTCCCTTGCCCGAGGCCGAGGCCGAGGCCGGGGCGGGCCGGGTGGGGTCAGGCCGCGGGAGTCGCGCGGGTGTGGGGGCGTTCGGTGGACAGGACGGCCCAGACGCGGCGGCCGTCGTCGGAGGCGTCGGTGCCGCAGCTCGCGGTGCCGGGGACGGCGGCCAGGTCGGCGAGGATCGTGGCGTCGGGGGCGGCGTGGGTGTGGCTGAGGACGGCGATGAGGAGCATGTCGTCTTGGTCGGCGAGGTGGATGCTGATGCGCCGGCCGTGGTCGGCGGTGGCGGCGTCGACGAGGAGTCGGACTGTCCGCTCGAGCTGGGTGTCGTCGGGGTGGGGGTAGTTCCAGGCGCGGACCGTCTCGGTGACCTTCCGGACGGCCTGGGCCGCGGTCCATGGGTAGGCGGTGAGGGCCCAGTTCGCGGCGCGCCGGGCCCGGAGGGTCATGCGGGGGCGGCGGGTGTCCAGGCGGGCCTGTCCGGGGCCGGGGAGCGGCAGCGTGACGGTGCCGGCCTCGGCCTGCTTGGTGACGGGCTTCGTCTCCGGCTGCGGCCGCGGCGCCTCGACGGGCTTCTTCTGCGGCGGTGGAGTACGGGGCGGATAGGTCGGGGGCACCTTCGGTCCCTTATCGTCCATGGGCAGCGGATCGTTCACGACAGCCTCCTCACGCTCCCGACCATCCTGTCAGTGGGCCCCGGCCCCGCGGGGCAGATCAGCCTTCTTCGTCGTCGGACGGCGCATCGATGTCGAGAACGAGGGAGCCTCGAACATCGCCACGGTTGGTCGGCTGGGTGAAGACGGCGCGCAGGGTGGTGCCGCCTGAGAATCGCTTGGACTCGCGTACCTCGCCGGCGTTCAGGACCCGGCACCACTCGTCGAAGATCGCCCGACGGTCGTTGTCGGTCTGCCCCGGCTCGTAGCGGTCGACCGTACCGCGCAGGCTGCCGCTATCGGTGATCGTCCACTCCAGCGGATAACGCTCGGCCTTGATGCCAGCTTTGATGGGGTCCCCAAGGACACCGATGGCCCGGTACTGCCAGCCGTTCAGGTCGGTGGTGGTGATGGTGGCCAGGGAAGGGGTGTCCATGCCCCTGAGCCTAGAACCAGGCCCGAGCCGCGGTGGGGGTTCGTGGCAGGATCCCCGGCATAAATGAGCTTCAGATCGCCTTGATCGCCGCGGGGTCGGCCATCCTGGGCAGTGCGGTAGCGGGGTTCTTCGCGTGGAGGGCCGGCCACCGCCAGGCCGCCGCGGCCGAGGCAGCGGGGCAAGCACAGGCGGGCGCGCTGATAGCGACCGTGCAGGTCACCCTCGACGAACAGCGCCGCGCACGCGAGGACGAACGCCGGCGGAAGGTGTATGCCGACCTGCTGATCGCGGGGCAGGCGTGGCAACTGGGAGACTCTGACGGGGAGAACAAGACGCTGAGTGCTTTCCACGTGGTCGAGATGGAAGGGCCCGACTTCGTGGCGGAAGCTGCTCTCGAGTATGCGAGTGCTGCGTCCGGGGAGACCCGGGATCCGGTGTACGGGTCGGCGCCGGCTCGGGAGAAGTACCTCGAGGCTGTACGCCGTGCACTCGCACAGACCTGACGGCAGCAGGGGCCCGCCACCGGCGGGTGACGGGCCCCTGCGCTGTCGTGGAGAGTTACAGGCTGTCCTGGTCACGCGGAGGAACGTTCACCCACCCTTCCTGTACGTAGGCGAACTTGCCGGTCGGGAAACTGATCTCCATGGGTCCGTACTCTTCAACACCGTGGTGCAGCATGGACAGGTAGAGCACATCTGTGGTGGCCAGAGTGTGCTTTCGGCCGTCGCCGTCGATGATCAGGAGCAGACCGTAGCCGTCTGGAACGGGGGGAAGGCTCGCGCTGCGGCAGAAGTCTTCGTACAGCTTGGTGCCGTGCAGGTCGGGAGTGCACCAGTCATACTGCTGCACTCGCGGCTGGTCCGGTTCGCTGGTGTTCGCTGTCACTCACGCATCGTACGAATCCTGCGGGTCGGGTTCGGCAAGGGACCATCCCCGCGTGCGCGGGGAGCAGCCTCCGGTGCGGCCGGTCCGGTGGCCTGAGCACTGGGGATTGTCTCCGTCTCGCTCATGTACGGCTTCCCGAGAATGCGCTCGCCGTGCCGCCGACGGCCTGTGTCTTCAGCACGGCACTCGTCCGGGCCCGTCCTGCCGCTGCGTCGACCGCGACCTCAAGACCGCTGACGCCCGGCCCGCCGACGTTACGGTCCGGCGGACTGTGGGGGGCCCGAAGCGGGCGACGTGCGGCAACTGCGGTGTGCTGGTCTTCATGACCGGCCGCGCCTTGGACGACGGCCTGTGCAGGCCCTGTCGCGAGAAACTCCATCGAGGTCTCGCCTCAGCGCCCTGGGCCGTCGTGGCCGTTCCGGTGCCCGTTCAACCCCGTGCCGCGACGCCTGCTCCGGCCGAGACGGAGGAGCCGACCGAGGAGTCCGGGCCGAGGGTCTGCCAGGGCCAGGAAGGCGATGCGCCGTGGACGCGCGAAGTCTTGCCGCGCGCCGGTTCTGCCGGCGGCATGTGGTCCAGGGGATTGCCTGGGTGGTGGCCTGATGACCAGTATCCTGCAGCCCTCCAGCGTCGATTTTCCCCGCCAAACCCTCCTCGCCGCCCGCGAAGCGGCGGGCCGTCACCGTGGTCCGCGACGGGCGCGCCCCGCTCGATCTCAGTCAGGCGATCGGGCTGATGATGACCGAGCGCGACCTGGTCGCCCCGGCCGGCGGCGGCAGCGTCTTGGCTCAGTGGGAGACCGTCCTCACCGCGGCCGCTTCCGAACTCGTGGGCCATGTGGGGGCCGCGGGGTTGGACGAGGGGTCCGGGCGCCTGGACGTCGTTCCCGACGTTCCCGCGCGCGGCGTGGAGGCCCGCTGGATCGCACTGAAGCGCATCGCGGCCGTCAACGAGGCGGTGCCCGACGCTAGCGTCCGGGCCGTGCGCGTGCTGGGCTCGGTGCGCAGCGGGCCGCTGGCCTTATCGGTCTTGCTGATGAATACATCGCTTGGGGGCGCTGTCAAGTTTCTTGCGTAATCACTCGAAGGTGTGCGGCAGTGTTCGAATAATGCGGCGTCTGTTTCCAGTACGGTGATCCCGTGCAATTGCGCGATGGGATTGCATGACGGGATTGCATAACGCTTCTGCCTGCCGGTTTGTCGCTGCCCTGCGGCGAAAGGTCAGCAGATCAGCTAAACGCAACAATCTATGTGGAGGTGTGATCATGCAGGAATATTCGAACGGTAGCCCCGCCGCTTCGATCGATGCGGTGTGGACGAAGAGCAGGAAGAGCACGGCGAACGGCCAGTGCGTTGAACTGGCCTCACTCCCGGGCGGTAAGGTGGCCGTGCGAAACTCCACCGATCCGACCGGTCCCGCGCTCGTCTTCGAGCCCGCCGAGTTCGATGCCTTCCTGGACGGAGCGAGGAACAGGGAGTTCGATCACCTGATCGCTCGTTAGTCCATCGGGGGGAATTCTGTTTGTAGGACATGCGGGCTTTCGGTATGCGATGATGCGCCATGAACAATCGCGATTGGAGTCCGCGTGTCCTACATTCCTGACGGCCCTGTCCCCCTTTTCGGGGCTCCGGAGCCGGCAGAGGTCGTGC
This sequence comes from Streptomyces sp. NPDC012825, assembly GCF_042900925.1. NCBI lineage: Bacteria > Bacillati > Actinomycetota > Actinomycetes > Kitasatosporales > Streptomycetaceae > Streptomyces > Streptomyces sp. NPDC012825. Next base: position 15,834 of record NZ_JBIBBZ010000031.1, read on the forward strand.
CGACCATGGCCGGGCTGATGCTCGGGCTGGAGCTCCGCGAACTACGCGGGGAGCGGCGGCTCGGCGTCATCGCCAAGGCCATCAACGCGTCCGTCTCCAAGGTCAGCCGGATGGAGCGCGCCGAGAGTCCGCCGGATCTCCGGGATGTCCGGGAGCTCGCCCGGTACCACGGTGTCAGCCAGGAGAAGGAGCAGTTTCTTCTCGGGCTTGCCCAGCGGGCTACCGAACCGGAGTGGTTCGAGGGGAAGTTCTCGGACTGCGCCACGCAGTGGATGAAGCGCCTGATGGGGCTGGAAGCGCAGTGCGCGGTGCTGATGACGTTCGAGGCGTTCATCGTTCCTGGGCTGCTGCAGACCGACGAGTACGCGCGGCACATCATTCACGGAGGCCTGGCCGAGGAGGAGCGGACGCCGTTGGCGATCTCTCAGCGAACCGAGTTGAGAGCGGAGCGCCAGAGACGGTTCTTCGCCAATCCTGAGCGGCCTCGTGCGTCGTTCCTGCTCGATGAGAGCATCTTGTACCGGCTGGTCGGTTGCGACACTGTGATGCGCGCTCAGGTCCAGAAGCTCCTGGACCTGATGGAAGATCCGCGGGTGAACATTCGTATTGTCCCGTTCACCGGCAAGGTTGTCTCCAACCATGGCTCTATGACGCACCTTCGGTTCGATGAAGGGCGGCTTCCTCCGATCGTCTATGTGGAGGGCAACGACAACGCGGACTACCACATGCTGACCAAGGATGTGGAGCGCCACGTGGAACTGCTGCTGCGGCTGAGCAAGGAGTCCGCGGTGTCGAGGCGGGAGACGAAGGTTCTGCTGCGGCGTGCGCTGGAGCGTTATCCCGCCTAGGGGGTCGGCTGCTGCGGGATCTCAGCCAGTCCGCCGTAGTCGGTCCATTCGATGCTGCGCTGGTGCTGCTGCAGATCGGAGTTGGGACGCCAGTCTGTGACGTCGACGAGCCCGGGAGGTTCGACGACTTGGAGGCCGTCGAAGAATCGCTTCACCTCGTGCCTCTCCCGGACGCGCCCCCAGTGGCCCTGAGTCTGTGTCAGCATCAGGTCCGTCACCTCTCGGCGAAGGTCTGGGTCGTCACTGACCAGTTGGCAGACCACGATGAAACTTCCCGGTTTCAGCTTCCTGGCGACACGGCGGACGATGCCGGCCGGGTCGTCTTCGTCCTTGACGCAGTGCAGGACGGAGATGAACAGGGCGGCCGTCGGTTTTGTCAGGTCGATGAGGCGGCTGAAGTCTTCATGCTCGAACACTGTTTCCGGTTCGGTCATGTCCGTCTGGATGATCGCGGTGCGGTCGTTCTCATCGAGTATCGACCGTCCATGGGCCATGACGATCGGATCGTTGTCGATGTAGACGACGCGCGCATCGTTGTGGATTTTCTGTGCCACGTGGTGCACATTGTTCGCGGTGGGAAGTCCGGAGCCGAAGTCAATGAATTGCTTGATGCCGTGTTCGGCAGCCAGTGTGCGGACTACCCTTTCCAGGAACCATCGGTTGTTGCGGGCTAGTTCCTTCGTGGTGGGCGCGTGCTGCAGCAGTTCTTCGCAGGCCAATCGGTCGGCTTCATAGTTGTAATTTCCCCCGAGCAGCCAGTCGTACATTCTTGCCGCACTGGGGGTGGACAGGTCAATAGGTCTGTTTTCAGCCAACGGGCATACCCCTCCTGGTCGAGCCCCGATCTCTCCAGGGATTAAGAGGACATCGTAGGAGGGCATGCCGATATGCACCACCACTAGACGACGTAGTGGTGGCGCGGGGGGTGGCGCGACGATGGCGCGGACGTGGCGTTTCACCACGTCCGGGCCGCCGCAGATTACTTTCTGTTACCTACTAATGAGGGATGCCCTCCTTCAACTGTTCGAGCACCCATGAAGGCAGGAGCCGTTCGGCTGTGCGCAGCCCCACCTCGGCGAAGGGGACGTCGACTCCCAGCAGATCAGCTGCGGCGGTGTTGGGTAGCCGAAGGCAGAGCCTCAGGACTGCGATGTCCGCGGCCTGGGCCGGGCAGTACTCGTAGAGACGGTCGGTGAGGCTGTCGGGGCTCGTGCGCAGTGCTGCGATCCGCTCCTGCAGAACGCACCATGCCGATGCGGCCGGTTTCCGTTGTCTCAGCATCGCCGGCCACCCCGCGCCGATGGCGTGCATGGCGGAGGCAACTGCCATCTCTGCCGTGGTCGCCGTCTCCAGGCGGGCGTAGGCGTAGCGGTGATAGTGGTGTGCGTTCAACTGGAGAAAGGCGGAGTAACCAAGATCGTCGGTGGCGTGTGCAGGGCGGAAGCGCCTGTCACTGCCGAAGACATGCCGTCCCGCTACGTCCTTGGCGTCCGCCACGTTGTGGTGCGAGAGGTTGAGAAGACCACTTCGCTGTGCTTCCTGCACTGATGCCCTCGATCCGTATTCGCCGGGGGCCCGGTCGCTATTCCTTGAGCGACGCCCCGCAAACATGGCGGCGTCCCGGCCCGCGGTGAACGGGCCGGGATTCCTTCAGCAACAGCGCAGTTGCACGGTGAGTTCCCAGGAGAAGCTGCCGGGGAGGCATTCGACAAGCCAGCCCACCACGCCCTCGAAGGAGGGAATCCCCATGGCATATGCCACAGTAGACACGCTCATAAGCGTCACACTTACGAGTGCTCCACTTCCAGGAATCACCCCGCCGGTAAAATTGAAACTGATACCGTGCAATTGCTCGGAGGGAAGCCGAAGGCTCCCTCGGCGAATCAGGTCGAGCATCCAGGTTCCTCACTTGATCTTTCGCACCCCGGGATTCGGCTGCCACCGTTTCCTGGGGCGGGCTCGCACGCTGCGTAGCGAAAACGACAGTACCGCCGGCGATCAGCAGAACCGCTCAAAAGGACGCCTCGTGCAAAGTCAGATTGTCGGAGGCGCTCCAAACGGACAAGGGAAAGTACTGCTGATCGAAATTACGAACAAAATTTCGATCACTTGATGTGCGTGACACCGGACCTTCTCGGGTCGGACACCTTGATGTTTTCGTAGCAGGAGACCCCCTCCCGCCGGACAGTCCGCAGTCGACTACGACATCCAGCTCCCTGAAGGCGGGGCTGTCAGTTCAAGGGGTGGGTGGCGAGGTACTGCTGGTCGGCGTTGCGTACGCGCTGCTGTTCCCGAGCGCGGCGCCGGCGCTGGAGGAAGCCGTGCAGCATGCCGATGACGACGAAAATGGCCACGCTCAGGACGGAGAGCCAGCCGATCACGGACGCCTCGGCCCAGGTGCCGTCGGCCGCAGGAGCGGAGTGCGCCTCGACGTACCTGCCAACGACGAGTACTTCAGCGACCGTGAACGGGATCCCGGCGGCGCTCCACAAGCCCGTCAGGACCCACGGGCTCCACAGGCTGCGCTCGACCGGGAGCCCGAGCCCGCCGCGCACCGCCCGCGTCTGGGCATCACTGCGGCGTGCCGCCACCCACCCGGCCGCCACGGAGCTGGCGGAGCCCACGAGCAGCAGCCCCGCGAGGCCTTCGAAGAAGGACTGCACGCCGTCCGGCACGGTCCGGGCCGTTGCCATGACCGGGAAGGCCGTCACGGCCAAAGCCCCTGCCAACGCCTTCCACTTCGAGGACCACACCTGGTCAGCACCGCTGCGCCACTGCTTGACGCACCGCACCGTCACCGCGACCGCGCCCGCCCAGAGCACTACGCACCACACCACTGCCCCCATGAGGTGGCTCTCCTTCCTCAGATCCTTGATCCGGCCTCGGCCAAAGATGGAGCCGTCAATCTCTTCGCATAAACGCCGTCCGGCCGGCCGGCAGCAGCTCGGCAGGCCGGGCGGTAAGCGGCGGCCGCCACGTCCGCCCTGCGTCAGGCCGGGGGAGCGTCCTCACGGGCTGGACGCCGTCACACCTGCCTTTTTCTACGCTCCCCAGCCGAGCCGCGTCCCGGTCCCGCCGTTCTCGCCGTCCTGGTTGTCGCCGTCGGTGTCCGGCTCGGGGACGACGCGGTCGTCGAGGGAGGTAATGACCCGGGCGCCCTCGCCGGGGCCGAGGCAGGTCAGGCGCTGCTCGATCCGCTCGTAGAGCGTGGCGGCGAGTTCGTGGTCGCCGCTGCCGTCTGCGGGACTGGTGGTGACGGTGTACAGGCTGATCAGCAGGGCGATTAGGGAGCGGCCGGACAGAGGGGCGAAGACGCGCTCGTCGGCCTCATCGGTAACGCGGGGCGGAACGCGGAAGTGGGGGTGGCCGGCGGTGCGGGTGGTGAGGAACTCCCAGGTGTCGCGGTGGCAGCGCAGATCGGCGGAGGAGATACGGGCCGCGGTCCGCAGCAGGGCAGTGTGCTCCTCGCTCACCTCGGCCGGCTCGGAGGTCTCGGCGGGGCGGGCCTGGAGCTCGTCGACGACCGTCCGCAGCCCGGCGATCTCCTGCGCGAGGGAGACGAAGCCGGTCCGGGTCGCTTCCAGCACGATGGCGAGTTCTTCCCTGACCTGGCCGGCGGCCTCGCGGACCGTCTTGCGCAGCTGGTCGGCGCCGTCCGGCTGCTCTTCGGCCGGGGCGGCCGGGGCGGCCGGGGTGGCGAGCTGCTCGACGAGGGGAGTGAGTTCCTGGGCGAGGACCTCGCGGACGGCCTGGCGCACGGACTCCTCCGACAGCGCCGTCGCGGTCGCCTCCGGCGTGGTCGCGGCGGCCGGTTGCTCCTCGGCCGTGCCGCCATCCGGCTCCTGCGCCTCGGCCGCGCCGAGGGTCTGTGGCCCGGGCGCCCGCCCGTCGTCGGACTCCGGCCCGGACGCGGGTACGGGCGCGGGCGCCGGCACCGAGAGGGAGCCGGTGGTGAGGTCTTCGTAGTCGGGGCCGCGCTGGGCGGGGATCGCCGACTGCAGAGGCGTGCTCGGGCCTTCGGGGCCGGTGAAGGCGGCGGGTGTACCGGGCATGGACGGAGGCGGCGGGGTGAGGGTGAGGCGGTTGAGGCGGTTGAGGGTGGTGCGCAGCTCGGTCAGCTCGGCGCGCAGCAGGCCGGTGACCTCCTCGGTCTTGCTGGCGAAGAGGTCACCGGAGGTGGGCTTGACTGCCCTGTTGACGTCCCTGCGCAGCAGGTTGACTTCGTCGAAGACCTGGGTGAGCCCTTCCGTGACGGCCCGGGAGGTGGCCGCCTGGGCGTCGCGACCGGATTCGTCGATCTTCCCAAGGCTCTCGGTAAGGGCTTCGCGCAGGCCTTGGTCCCCGTGCAGGACGGCGTTGTGCAGCATGGAGACCATCTTGGCGAAACCGGAGTTCCAGGCCGTCTCTCCCCCAAATGTCGCTTTAAGTAGTCGATCACTTCCGCTGCGTATGGTGCCCGAGAGGGGAGACCGCCCGGGGCGCAACCGGCCAACTGCTCTCTGGAAAGAGGAGATTGGCTACTCCGGTACTACGAGGTGGCCGGTTCCCTGCCCTTCGGCAGAGCTCACCGCCTTCCCGGGCGTACACGACGCGCAGTGCAGCGACCGGGCAGACGGCCCAGGCGCTGCTGGCCGCGAAGATCCCGAACCCCGACGGCACGCCGAAGGGACCGGTGTACGAACTCCTGCTCATGGGGCTGGGTGCCGACCAGGTGCAGCTGGACGACCTGGTCAGCTACCTGGCTGCGGTCTTACGGAAAGTCCCCGACGGCAAGACCTGATCTGTCTACCGGCGGTAGAATCACAGGTATGGGCAAGCCGACCAGCATCAAGACCAGCGAAGAGGTCCGCGACCGTCTCCGCGTCCTCGCGGAAGAGCGCGGTACGACGATCACCGACCTGATCGAGGAACTCGCGGCCAAGGAGCTCACCGCCGCCGAGCGGGAGCAGCGTGCCGCCGAGGCCGCGGCCGAGCTCGGCGTCCCCTACACCGAGCAGGTCCAGCAGGCCGGCCAGGACGCCTGGGCGAAGATCCGTGCCCACCAGGGCCGCGCCGCGTGAGCCTGACTGCAATCCTGGACCACACCGCCCTGACCGCGCTGCACCAGGCCGACCCGTTCTTCACCGGCCTGTACGTCGAGGCCTCCCGCGGCGCCGGCCGCATCCTCGTGCCCTCCCTGGCCGCGCTCGGTGCCGAGCAGCAGGTTCCCGGAGCGGGCAGGCACGCGCTCGGGCTGCGCTTCTCCGAACAGATCGCCTTCACCGACCAGCACGCGGTCGAGGCCATCGCCTGGCCCGAGGTAGCCTGGCCGGTCGCTCACGCGGCGGCCGTTGCCCGGCAGGCGGCCCGTAACGGCGAGCCCGTCACCGTCCTGTCACTGGACCCCGCCCTGTACGCGTCCACCGGCATCGTCCCGCTCGACCCCACGGCGTAGCAGCGCCCGGCTACGGAGCCAGATCCCGGTCGGCAACTTCGGGCAGCAGGCTCAGGATCTTCTGGGCCGCGTGGTCGTAGGACGTGCCGGCGCCGTCGTCGGTACCCGGCGCTCCGGGCGGCGCGGGACGGTCCGGTGGGGTGGGGTGACCCTGGCGAGCAGCGGGATGCCGCTGTCGTCCATGTCCTGGGCCACCGCGTCGTAGAAGGCGGGAGCGACAGCCCGGGCCCGGGCGTGGCCCACGCAGACCACTCCGTGGACTGCGACATCGTGGCCCTCGAGAAACTTCAAGTAGCGCTCGCGCAGGACGACGGCGCTCTGCTGCGGGGAGAGGTACCGCTTGTGCGGGATTTCCTCGGTGCCCTTGGTCCGCATCCGGTGTTCGACGCGCGGGAGATCACTGACTGCCACGATGGCGACGAAGTGATCCGCGAGACGACAGGGACGCCACATACCGTAGGGAAGGTCACGGACCAGGACGACGACGGACGCTCTCCTCCTCCTCGATCCAACATACGGTCGTCGACGGTGTGGGTCGCCGGTTCATGAAGGCGGTGATGTCGGCGTAGTACGCGTAGTCGCCGCCCGTGCGCTGCTCCAGGAGCCCGACGGCGGCCGCGGAGCCGGGGGCGTCACCGCGTGCGGCATGGTGGAAGGCGAAAGTGAGGTCGAGCAGCGCCTCGGGAGCCTGGAGTCCGGCGGTGCGAATCTCAGCACGCAGGACGTCGGCGCGGCCAGGAACGCCGGAGTCGGTGCTGGTGTCGCGGATGAGGGCGGCGATCTTCACGGTGAGGGTGGTGGCGCGCAGGTCGGGGCCTGCCAGGAGCTGTTCGGCGAGGTCGAGTTCGTCGTCGGCCAGGTGCGGGTCGGTGAAGGCGAGGGCGAGGGCACGCTGGGCCTGGGAGGTGGCGCGTTCGCCGGCGACGCCGTGCTGCTCGGCCTCGGTGCGGGCGGCCTCGTAGGAGGTGGCGGCGCGGTGCATGTCGCCGTGGGGCCACCAGATGTCGTCGTCGACGCGGTGGTGGCGCCCGGGCCAGCCGAGGGTGAGCACCACCGCGTGGGCGGTGGGGAAGTCGCCGCCGAGGCAGGCGAGGTGCGCAAGTCCCCGCCGGGCCGCCGGGGCGAGGCGGCCGCCGCCGTCGGCGACGTACTGCATGTTGCGGCGCGAGTCGGCGAAGTGGCCGAGGTCTCACTGAGCCTTGGCGAGACGGCAGCGGAACCTTCGGTGCCGGTACAGCGACTGCGGCCGCGTTCGTCAACACCGGGCGGCGCGGTGACACCCTCAGGCGGAGCCGACCACCTGGGGGAGTGAATGAAAGTGTCTGGCGCCGGGAGCCAGACGGCATGGTGAGTGCTCCAGGGAGGTATCGCGGGAGGGTGCGCATGGGTGACGTCAACAGCGGCGATGAGAGCGGGCAGGGCAGCTTCGACCTGGGAATCGACCTGCTGCCGGGCGTCGACCTGGACAGCCTCGACCGCGGTCGGCTCCTTCGCCTCCTGGACAATGGGTTCCGTACCCGCCTGGTGGTGCGCCAGCGCCCCGCGCCGGAGCCGAAGGTCGCGCGCGCGATCGGACTGAACGACCTTAAGGACGCGGACGAGCATGATCTGCGCGAGGCCGTCCGGGTGCTCAACACGTGGTTGCGCAGCCCTGCGGACGTCCCGGAGCCGGCCAAGCGGTCCCGGTACGAACGGCCCGAGGGCGTCGGCCGGCTCCCCGGCCCCCGGTGCGTCAAGAAGGCCCTGGTCACCCAGCCGTGCGGGCTGTGCAACGAGCCGGTCAAACCCGGCGACCTCACCGGCCGGGTACGGCCGCCGAAGCCACCCCTGGACCGTGCGTTCGTACCAATGGGCTGGCTGTGCCGGCACTGCCTGTTCGACTGCCGGCACATGCCCCGGCGCCGGGACGTCCTGATCCGCTTCTTCCACCACCTGCTCAACAGCAGTCCGGTCGGACTCAACTCGCACGAGTGCCGAGTCCTGCACACCTGGCTGACCACAAGCGGTGCGCGCAGCTCCGAGGCCTGGAAGCGGGACCCGCTGGACACCACGCTCGTCCGGCTGGCCACGAGCACCACCGAGGACAAGGCCAACACCGCGATCGCGTTCCCCACCAGCCTGACCATCCTGCGCGCGCTGCGGGCCGCAGATCCGGACAAGGCCGACGCCGGACTCCTCGACGCCATCCTCCAGCACACGACCGAGTGGGAGACCAACCCCTTCGATATCGACCACCGGCGCTACGGCACCGGCGTCGCCTACCGCCAGCAGATCCTCAAGAGCACCGACCGGCCGACGTTCCTGTCGGTCCTCGGCGGCCCCTTCTTCCTGCACAAGGCCCCCGACCCGGACAACCCGGAGGACGAGGAGACGACGCAGGACTGAAGCTCTGCCGATCCGGCATGAGCGTCCCGGTCGGCAACTTCGCCGCTCCCCGCGACGCCCGGCTTCTTCTGCGCACCCGCGCCCCGGGGACCGGCCAGCAAGTGAGACATACGTGGATGGTCTTTCCGGCCCGGGCCCGGGAGTGATGGCCACGTGGTCGGCGAGGCGGCGGATCATGTGCCAGCCGAAGCTCCCGAATCCGCCTGCGAACGGAACAGAGCTTTGGGGACCGTCACCGCGGGCGCCTTCGCTTGGCGTTATCGCAGAAGGAGTGCGCTGACGGCCTTGCCGCCGGCGGCCCGGCGGGTGACCGCGGTGGCTGCGGCAAGCCGGTTGACCATGGGCCAGCCGAACCCACCGGTGCCCCCGTTCAGGTCGGGGGTGCGCATGCGGGGGGAGTGGGGGCTCTGGTCGTGCACGGCCACTTCGATGCCGTCCGGACCGGCGCTCAGGTCCAGAACGCAGGCGCCGCCCCCGTGACGCAGGGCGTTGGTGACGAGTTCGGAGACCACCAGGAGCACATTCTCGGCAGTCTCGGGGGCGGGTGAGGGGAGGAGGTTCTGCAGGAAGCGCCGGGCGCTGTCGCGTGCGGCGGCGATGGATCCGGCAGGGCGGCCGCGCTCGACGTCGACGCTGATCATGCCCATCAGGTCCTCCTGACCACTGCCTTGCCTCTGCGGGCACTTCCTGGTCGTTACTTCTCCCCCAGCTTTCAACCACTAATCGGACATATCGATTCTTTACTCCACCCTCGGTGCTGCTCAAGGTGGATTACTTCTCTGTGGCACATGCGGAAATGTGTAGTCGCCGCAGTAGACATTGAGATGCGGTGAGGCTATGGTTTCTGCCGTAGCCAAGAAGGACAGCAAGGCCTGGCAGAGACGAACTGCCGGCAAGCAGGCATGCAGTTGCAAGGCGGTACGGCGGTGGAGTTCCGAAGCCAGGGTTGTTGCAGGACGGCGACGGGACTGACGGCCGGGCCGGGTGGCCCGCAGTAATCAGGGGCCGCCACACCCGGAGCGCGGTCATGGCAGATGCGCTCCCGGTGAGTGCAGTACGCAGTACCCCGCAGTGAGGCAAGAAGGCAGTACCCCTGGTGAAGGCGTCGGCTGCGGACGCGCGCACCGGGAAGTCCGGCAGTGGGGTTCCAAGCCAGAGCAGACGCAGGATGGGCAACGGGGCTGGCTGCCGGAGAGTGGCGCTGACACAGGCCACAAGCGGTTCGCATCACCAGTAGTACCCGCAGTAGAGCAGTACCCCTGTAGTAGGTAGTTGAACACCGAGGGAAGAACGGAGGAGCTGGACGCCATCAGGATCGCCCGGACGCACGTACTGGGTCCGGGTGCCGCAGGACATCGTGAGTGAGGTGGTCTCCGGTCACACAACCGCGATCCCCGTACCCCCGGCAGCAGTTGAGTCGGGCGGGCGGACAGAGAAGGCCGGCGCAGTATCAGGGCCGGCAGGTGGTGTAGTAGTTCCTTCGGGGCCCTGGTGCCGTACGGCACCAGGGCCCCTCATCCATGTCCCAAAGAGAGGTGCAGATGACAGCAGACAACACAGGTAGACGTCTGGACGACGACGACTACCCCGCCTACACCATGGGCCGGGCCGCCGAGATGCTCGGCACCACCCCCGCCTTCCTGCGGGCCCTGGGCGAACACCGCCTGATCACCCCGCTGCGTTCCGAGGGCGGCCACCGCCGTTACTCTCGCTACCAGCTGCGCATCGCCGCCCGCGCCCGCGAACTCGTCGACCGGGGCACCCCCGTCGAAGCCACCTGCCGCATCGTCATCCTCGAAGACCAGCTCGAAGAGGCCCAGCGCCTCAACGAGCAGTATCGCCGCGCCGCCGAAACCGCCGGATCGGCCGGGCCGCCGACCGCGGCCTGAGACTACGCCGCGCCCGCCGGACGCCGGCGGGCACCAGCGGAATTGCTTGTTCGGCATGGTCTCGAATGCGTCGCTGTTTCCTGTGGTGACGCAGGGTGTGGGCGTGTAGCGTTCCTGTTAGCTGTCGTGGTTCGGAAGTTCCCCTTTGCCCACGCTCCAAGCGTGGGCGTTTTGCTGTGCTGTGCCGCAGGAACCAGGGCGATCACCTCCGCCTTCCGCATCGTGCGGGAGGCGTTCATCGACTGGAAGGCACCAGACATGGCCACCGGAACTGTGAAGTGGTTCAACGCCGAAAAGGGCTTCGGCTTCATCGCCCAGGACGGCGGCGGCCCCGACGTCTTCGCCCACTACTCCGCCATCAACTCCTCCGGCTTCCGCGAGCTCCAGGAAGGCCAGACGGTCACGTTCGACATCACCCAGGGCCAGAAGGGCCCCCAGGCGGAGAACATCACCCCCGCCTGACCCCCGTCCCCAAGGGACGACGACCGTCACCGTCCCGTCCCGGGCGCTGCATGCACAAGAGGCCCGCCCCCCAGGTGCGGGCCTCCGCCGCATGCCGGAACGCCGCGCGACTGTCAGACCCCGGCCGGTGCCCGGCACAGACCCCAGCCCGGGTCCTCGGTAACTCCCCAGCCGGCCTCTCCGTATCCCCATCCGCTGTCGCGGCTCATGGTTGTCCCCTCTCCGCTGCGCGCGCCGTGCAGCCGACCGTATGCGCAGCTCACACGCCGTGTAACCCCTCCATCAAGGGCGAGCGAAAGCGCGGCGCGTGACGACGAGCTCCCGCCACCGGGACCGGACGGTCTGTTCGTCCTCGTTCCACCGCGCGGTCGCCGACGGCGTGGGCCGGCCGGTCATGAAGGCGGCAATGTCGGCGTAGTAGGCGTAGTCGCCGTCCGCGCGCTGCTCCAGGAGATCGGCGACGGCCGCGGAGCCGGGGACATCGCCGAGTACGGCGTGGTGGAAGGCGAGCGCGAGGTCGAGCATCGCCTCAGGAGCCTGGAGTCCGGTGGCGCGGATCTCGGCGTGCAGGATGTCGGCGTGGCCGGGGACGCCGGAGGCGGTGCCGGCGTCGCGGACAAGAGCGGCGGTGTTCACAGTGAAGGCGGTGGCGCGCAGCTACGCAGCTTGACCGGCCGCGCAAATGTCCGGTTCCTGCAGGCGCCCGAAGCATCTGCCGGGTCACAGCGGCTGCCGGCGGAAGACGGGAGGCGGGAGGTGTCAGTCCGCGGGGCGGGTGGTGAGGTAGTGCTGTTTGGCCTCGCGTACGCGCCGCTGTTCCCGGGTGCGGCGCTGGTGCTGGATGAGGCCGTGCAGCATGCCGACGACGACGAAGAGGCCGATGCCCAGGACGAACAGCCAGCCGATCATGCGTGCCTCGGCCCAGGTGCCGTCAGCCGCGGGAGCGGAGTGCGCCTCGACGCACCTGACGGCGAGGAGCACTGCGGCGAGCGTGCTGGGGAACCCGGCGATGCTCCACAACCCCATCAGGACCCACGGGCTCCAGAGCCTTTTCTCGACGGGCAGGCCGAGCCCGTTGCGCACCGCCCGCGTCTGGGCCTCACTGCGGTATGCCGCCACCCACCCGGCCACCATGGCGCCGGCGGAGCCCACCGCAGCAGCCCGCCGAGGTCTTCAAGGACGAGTTGCGCACCGGGCGGGACCAGCCGGGCTGTCGCCATGATGAGGAAGGCTGCCACGATCAAGGCGTCTGCCAGCGCCTTCCACTTCGCCGACCACATCTGGTCCGCGCCGCTGCGCCACCGTTTGACGCACTGCACCACTGTTGCGGCCGCGGCCGCCCACAACAGCGCGCATAAGATCACTTTTCCCATGGAGCGCCTCTCCCCTCCTTCAGGCTCCTGGCGCCGGTCTCAGCCAAGCCCTGCAACAGGCGAAGCCGCCTGGTCGTCTGCCACGAGAACGTCAGCTGTTCTGCCACGGGAAGTGTCAGCGGCTCACGCGACGCCGGATGGGCCAGGAATCCGGGGCCCGGACTTCCTGGCGGAGCTCTTGTTTGCTGGTTCAGCGGGGGCCGGTCTGTCGGGCCTGGCGTGTGGCGGTGTGTGGGTCACCGGTGACGGGCCGGCCATGGCCGGGCAGGAGGAGCGACACGTCGGCTACTTCGTCCAGTCGGTCGAGGGAGGTCAGGGCGGTGTGGCTGTCGTGGGTGAAGCCGCGGCAGACCAGGGTGGGGCCGGTGTGCCCGGTCAGGCCGTCGTGGGTGACCAGGGCGTCGCCGGTGAAGAGCAGTCCGCGTTCGGGGAAGAGGTAGCCGGTGCTGCCCGGGGTGTGACCGGGCAGCGGGACGGTCCGCGGTGCTCCAGGGACCTGGTCCAGTTGCCGGTCGGTGTCGAAGACGCGCACACCGGAGACGGCGGGGGCAGTGAAGGCTCCCTTGCGGGCGAGGTGAAGGGGGGTGGTGATCGCGGCAGGCCGGCGCAGGAGGTAGGGCAGCGCGGAGCGTTCCGGCTTGGCGTGGCGCAGGGCGCTGCGGGGGCCGTCGCGCAGGATCGCGGCATCCCGCTCGTGAACCCAGATCTCCGCGCCGGCCCGCTGAAGGGCGTGGGCGAGACCGGTGTGGTCCGGGTGGCCGTGGGTCAGGAGGACAGCGCGGATGTCGGCCAGGGAGCGGCCGGAGCCGGCCAGATGCTCGCGCAGCTGCTTCAGGTGGGCCGGCAGCCCGGCGTCGACGAGGACGAGGCCGTCGGGCTCCTCGACCAGGTAGAAGTTGACGATGTCGTCGCCGAGGCGGTCCACGCCGGGAGTGACAGACCGGTCGGGGCGAGAGCGGGCGGAGCGGGACATGCGTTCCTCCGGCTTCGGACGGCCACAATTTCGATACAGTTGACCGTAATGGATTGGGGAGGCGAACGGGATGCCCAACGGTGCTCCACGCCGGCCGTACGACTCAGGACGCCGACAGCAAGCCGCGCGCCGCAACCGCACCGCAGTGCTTCAGGCGTGCCGGGCACTGCTCTTCCGCGACGGCTACCAGGCCACCACCATCCGCGCGGTCGCCGAACGCGCCGGTGTCTCACCCGAGACCGTCTACAAGGCGTTCGGGGGCAAGCTGGGGCTGGTCAAGGCGCTGTGGGACGTCACACTGGCCGGAGACGACGAACCCCTGACCATGGCCGAGCGACCCCAGCTCCAGGAAGTCCTGGAAACACGTGACGCACGCGCCAAACTCCGTCTGTACGCCGCGTTCGTCCGCGGCGTCCACGAACGCCTCGCGACTCTGTTCACGCTCCTGACCCAGGCCGGCCCCGACATCGAGCGGGTCCTTGCCCGCAGCGAAGAGGAACGGATGACCGGCGTGACCGCCTTTGTCACCCACCTCGCCGACGCGGGCGTCCTGCCCACCGAAGCCGACACCGCCCGCCTGGCGGACTCCTGCTGGGTGCTGACCGGGCCACACCTTTTCACCCAGCTCACCGCCGGCCGGGGCTGGCACGCCGATGCCTACGAGAACTGGCTGAGCGACATGCTCGCCTCAGCCCTCATGGACACGGACTGAGACCACCGACGGTATGGGGGAGGCGCGTGATGCGCGGACCATGCTCTCGGCGCCGAAGGTGTCGCTCGGGCCGGGCTTCACCGGCGCGCCACGCAGGTCGGCCGCCACGGTGACGGGCTCCATGGCGCGGGTGTCGAGCCTCTGCGGCATGAGAGCCGTGTGGTAGCGCGCCTGGCTCAGGTCTCGTCGTGGCGGGGCTGGTCGGGGGTGAGGAGGTAGGCAATCGCCATGCGGCTGAGCTCGTCGGCGTACTGGCGTCTGGCCGCTTCGCCGGTGACGGCGTCGGGGCGTACGGAGTTGTGGAAGCAGGCGCCGAGGATGGCGCGGGCGGTGGTGTCGAGTGCCTGCTGGGGCTGGGAGCGGCGGATCTGGTCGGTATAGGGGTCGGCTGCTTCGAGCAGGAGGCGGTGGAGTTCGGTGATGGTGCGGGCCCCGCGGTCCAGTGACCTGGTCCCGCGCGTACGCAGCAGCTCGGGGAAGAGGCTGCTGTGGTCGGCGAAGGACTGCAGCAGGGCGAGCGCGTAGGCGTCCATGACACCGGAGAGCGAGGGCGGAGCCGCGCGCAGTTGCTCGGTGACGTACTCCTCGCGGCGTTCCAGCATTCGCTCGGTCAGGGCTGCGATCAATTGCTCCTTGTCCTCGAAGCGGCGGTAGATCGTCCCGACGGCGACGCCGGCGCGCTTGGCGACCCCGGCGATCGTCATCTCCTCCAGACCGGAGGTGGAGGCGATCTCCTCGGCCGCCCGCAGGACGCGGGTCAGGGTCGCGGCGCTGCGGGCCTGTTGGGGTTCCCGGTAGACCCCTGGGCGATCCGGCTCCTCGCTCATGTCCCGCATGGTATCCACGCGGCTCTCAACAGGTCTTTTTGACAACTGGTGCACTCCTCTGCGTACCCTCATTATGCGAACGTGAATTCGCATTCACATTCTATCGGAGGTTCCACCATGACCGAAAACCAGATGACTCCGCCTATCACTGTGGCGCTTCAGGCCGGACCCGCCAGCGCCGGAAGTATCGACGATTTCGAGCTGTTCTACGCCCGCCGCGCCCTGGACCGCTTCCGAACGCTGTTGGGCCGCCAGGGGCTCCTCGACCTCTTGACCGAGGAGATCGAGGAGGGCAACGCCTTCCTGCGCGAGAGCGCCCGCACCTCCGGCGGCGCTTTCAAGGGGGGCACCACCGTGCTCACGACGAAGGGGCTGACCTCGGGCGAGTTCCTGGCCTGGATGGACAAGGCCTTCGCTGGTGATGAGCGCGTGCTTCTCGCGGCGCACCCTGAGCACTACATGATGGGCACCGATGAGATCGGCGCGCGGGTGGTGGAGAACATCGGCCCGTACGTCGCCGACTTCTACATGGGCGGTTGGGGCACCGACGCACTGGCCTGGGCCGCAGACGCGGCCGAGCTCCTCCCGGAGTCGGAGTTCCCGCGCAAGATGTCCTCCAACCTCTTCCTGGCCGACGGCACCGTCGTCGGGCGGGCGCTGATCCAGTTCGGTGACACCGCCGACGGCTTCACCTCAAACCTGACGGTGTACTTCCCCGTCACCTGCCCGGACGAGGTCTTGGACCATCACCTGCGGCACTACGCCGTCGAGTTCCGGAACTGGATCGTCGCCGCCGCGGCCGCCCGCGCCTGAGATCCCCTGACGGACTCGCTCGCGTTGGTGGGGTGACGCGTGCACTGGTCTGAACGTCCCACGTCGGGCCGGTACAGTCCGCAGCCCTTCGATTCCGCGCTCTGGCGTCCGGGGCCGCGTCAGCTTCCCGACGAAGCGAAGGTCCCGACCTTCCCGAGCGGTCGGGGCCTTCGTGGTACCGGGCGCCGCTGCATGCGCCCCTGGCTGGCTGCTGGACTAGGCCGTGTCTGACAAATGATCACCTTGCGGGTTCGCGATGCCACGAGATCGGCAAGAGAGGCTCTTGGCGAGCTAGTCTGACGATCATGGCG
>NZ_JBIBBZ010000032.1:0-30231 GCF_042900925.1 Streptomyces sp. NPDC012825
CGAGCTCCCGGCGGAGGTGCCGGGCGTCCCCGCCGGTCGGCGGCACTGTCAGCGGTGGTGCCCGGAACCGGACTCGAACCGGTACGGCCCGAAGGCCAGCGAGGTTTAAGCTCGCCGTGTCTGCATTCCACCATCCGGGCGTCGCGAAGCTCCGCGTTGGCACATGACCCTATCGGGGCGCTTCCCTCGTTCAGCGGAACATCGCTCCCGATGTTGTCTTATTTTATTGAGGTCTGAGGGTGCGTCAGTGCAGGTGGAGGCCTTTTCGCCGAACTGTGACCGGGGTCGCAGGCGCAAACCGGCACCCCAGGGATGACGAAAAGTCGTCGCATTTGTGTCACCTTGGCCCGCGGCCCCCGGCCGGGCGGCTCTCAGGGGTCCGGTCATACCTCAGGAGGAGTCCCCGGGACCCCGGTCCGACTCCAGACTGCCCCGGGAACGGGCACGTGGACGGACGTCCCGGGGCGGAACGCCCGACACGATGAAGGGGTTCCCGAAACAGCCCCGCAGTGACAGGAGTCCTCCTCGTGACCACCTCCCCCACCGTGTCCCGCGCCACCGCGGTGGCCGCCCGCGCCACGGATCTCACGAAGGTCTACGGAGCGGGCGAGACCCAGGTGGTCGCGCTCGACCACGTCACCGTGGACTTCCGGCAGGGTGAGTTCACCGCCATCATGGGCCCCTCCGGCTCCGGCAAGTCGACGCTCATGCACTGCGTCGCCGGCCTGGACTCCTTCTCCTCCGGCTCCGTGCGGATCGGCGAGACCGAGCTGTCCACCCTCAAGGACAAGCACCTCACCCAGCTGCGCCGGGACAAGATCGGCTTCATCTTCCAGGCCTTCAACCTGCTGCCGACGCTGACGGCCATGGAGAACATCACGCTGCCGATGGACATCGCCGGCCGCAAGGCCGACAAGCAGTGGGTCCAGCAGGTCATCGACATGCTCGGCCTCTCCGGCCGGCTCACCCACCGCCCCACCGAGCTGTCCGGCGGTCAGCAGCAGCGCGTGGCCGTGGCCCGCGCGCTCGCCTCCCGCCCCGAGATCATCTTCGGCGACGAGCCCACCGGAAACCTGGACTCCCGCTCGGGCGCCGAGGTCCTCGGCTTCCTGCGCAACTCGGTCCGCGAACTGGGCCAGACCGTCGTCATGGTCACCCACGACCCCGTCGCCGCCTCCTACGCGGACCGCGTGATCTTCCTCGCGGACGGCCGGATCGTCGACGAGATGCCGAACCCGACGGCGGACGGCGTGCTCGACCGCATGAAGGCCTTCGACGCCAAGGGCCGTACGAGCTGACGCGCGGGCGCCGGAACCGGACCCGAACCGGTACGGCCCGCCCAGCAGCCCCGACACCCGCCCGCTCCCCTTCGTTCAGGACACCCACCCCATGTTCCGTACCGCCCTGCGCAACGTCCTCGCGCACAAGGCGAGACTGCTGATGACCGTCCTCGCCGTGATGCTCGGCGTGGCCTTCGTCTCCGGCACCCTCGTCTTCACCGACACCCTCTCCCAGGCCTTCCGCAACCAGTCCGCGAAGAGCTACGACGACGTCGCCGTCGCCGTCGAGATGCACCCCGACGCCGAGCAGGCCCGGAAGGCCCCCGGCCTCTCCCAGAAGGACGTCGACGAGGTCGCCGGGCTCGACGGGGTCGCCTCCGTCGCCCCCCGCGTCGGCGGCTTCGCCGGCGTGCCCGACAAGAACGGCAAGCTGATCGGCGTCGGCTGGTCCAACAAGGGCGTCAACTTCGCCCCCGGCAAGGACGGCAAGGACCGCGCGTACGCCTTCACGAAGGGCGGCGGGCCGGTCCGCGACGGGCAGGTCGCGCTCGACGAGGCCACCGCAGACAAGGGCGGCTACAAGGTCGGCGACACCGTCCGCGTGGCCACCAACGGGCCGGTGAAGGAGTACGTCCTCTCCGGCGTCTTCACCACCGAGGACGGCGCCGTCAACGCGGGCGGCAGCCTGGTCCTCTTCGACACCTCCGTCGCCCAGAGGCTCTACCTGAAGCCCGGGTACTTCCAGGAGCTGACCGTCACGGCCGCCCCCGGCGCGCACGCCGACAAGCTGCTCGACGACGTCCTGAAGGTGGTCCCGAAGGCCGCCACCGCCCAGACCGGACAGGCCCTCGCCGACCGGCAGGCCGAGGACATCGAAGCCGGGCTCGGCGCGCTCAACCAGGTCCTCCTGGGCTTCGCGGGCATCGCGCTCTTCGTCGGCGTCTTCCTGATCGCCAACACCTTCACGATGCTGGTCGCCCAGCGCACCAAGGAACTGGCCCTGATGCGCGCGGTCGGCGCCTCGCGCAAGCAGATCACCCGCTCCGTCCTCGCCGAGGCCGGACTGGTCGGCCTGGTCGCCTCGGCCGTCGGCCTCGTCCTGGGCATCGGCCTCGCGCTCGGGCTGCGGTCCGCCATGAACGCCTTCGACCTGAAGATCCCGGCCGGTGGCCTGGTCGTCGGCCCCGCCCCCGTCGTCTCCGCGTTCGCCGTCGGCGTCCTGATCACCATGCTCGCCGCCTGGCTGCCCGGCCGCCGCGCCGCGAAGATCCCGCCGGTCGCCGCCATGAACAGCGTGCACGCCACCGCGAGCACCAAGTCGCTCGTCCTGCGGAACTCCATCGGCGCCGCGCTCACCGCGCTGGGCGTCGTCCTGATCGTGCTCGGCGCGGGCAGGGGCGGCGACGACGGCCGCATGCTCATCGCGGGCGGCGCGTTCCTCACCCTCATCGGCGTGATCGTCCTGATCCCGATGTTGTCGCGGCCCGTGATCGCCCTGATCCGCCCGCTCTTCGTCGGCCTCTTCGGGATCTCCGGCAAGCTCGCCGGTCTGAACGCGGTCCGCAACCCGCGCCGCACCGGCGCCACCGCCTCCGCGCTCGCCATCGGGCTCACCCTGGTCACCGGCCTCTCGGTGATCGGCGCGACCGTCGGCTCGGCCATCGACCGGATGACGGTCGACCAGATCAAGGCCGACTACATGGTCACCATGGCCAGCGGCGACAGCCTGAGCGAGGAGGCGCTCGCCGCCCTCGCGAAGGCCCCCGGCGTCACGGCCGTCTCCCCGCAGCAGGCCGGCGCCCTGGACATCGAGGGCGAGTTCGTCTCCGCCTCCGGCGTCACCCCCGGCGACATCGAGAAGGTCCTCAACCTCCACGTCGTGAACGGTTCGCTCGCCTCCCTGAAGCAGGGACGGATCGCCGTGGCGGACGAGACCGCCGAGAAGCGCGGCCTGAAGGTCGGCGACACGGTTCCGGTCGAGTACATGGACAAGGCCAAGGGGAAGCTGACCGTCGGCGCGATCTACGAGGAGAGCGAGTTCGTCTCCCCGGTCCTGATCGACCACAAGGTGATCGGGGCCCACGACCCGCAGGCCTACACCCCGCAGATCTTCGTCGCGATGGACGGCGGTGCCTCCGACGCCAACGCCAAGGCCCTGTCGAAGGCCATGGGCGACAACCCCGGCATCACCGTGATGAACCACAAGGACATCCGCGACGCCTTCGGCGGCCCGATCAACATGCTCCTGAACATCGTGTACGGCCTGCTCGGCATGGCTCTGATCATCGCCGTCCTCGGCGTCGTCAACACCCTCGCGATGTCCGTCTTCGAGCGCCAGCAGGAGATCGGCATGCTCCGCGCGATCGGTCTCGACCGGCGCCGGGTGAAGCGGATGGTCCGTCTGGAGGCCGTGGTCATCTCGGTGTTCGGCGCGGTCGTCGGCATCGGCCTCGGCGCGTTCCTCGGCTGGGCGATCGGCGAGACGTTCAAGAAGAGCCTGCCGGGCTACACGCTGGTGCTCCCCTGGGAGCGGATCGGGATCTTCCTGCTCCTGGCCGCCCTGGTCGGCGTCCTCGCCTCGCTGTGGCCGGCCCGCAGCGCGGCCCGTCTGAACATGCTCGCCGCCATCAAGGCCGAGTAGCCACGGCGCGCACGCACCACCGGCGAAGGGCCGGCCTCCCACCCGGGAGGCCGGCCCTTCCCCGTACGTACGTCAGTCCGTCCCCTCGGTCCACGCCCGCGTCCGCAGCGGCAGCCCGCTCGTCCCCGGCGCCGGGGTCTTCACGGCGAGGAACTGGTTCACGCCGATCCGGTTGCGTTCGAAGGAGACGGCGGAGGCGGCCATGTAGAGCCGCCAGACCCGGGCCCGGCCCGGCGAGACGAGCCGGACGGCCCGGTCCCAGTCGGCCTCCAGGTTGGCCACCCAGCGGCGCAGGGTCAGGGCGTAGTGCTCGCGGAGCGCCTCCACGTCCCGGACCTCGAAGCCGGCGTCCTCCAGGGTCGTCAGGGTGCGGCCCATGGGGGCGAGTTCGCCGTCGGGGAAGACGTACGCGTCGATGAAGGGGTCGATCGCGTAGGCGGCCTCGTCGGGCTCGGGGCGCCGGGAGATCTGGTGGTTGAGGAGCCGCCCGCCGGGCGCGAGGAGCCCGTACAGGACGTCGGCGTACTCCCGGTACTGCACGGCGCCGACGTGCTCGGCCATGCCGATGGAGGAGATCGCGTCGTACGGGCCGTCGGTGACGTCCCGGTAGTCCTGGACGCGGATCTCGATCCGGTCCGTCAGGCCCTCCTCGGCGATCCGTTTGCGGGCGTGGGTCGCCTGTTCGCGGGAGAGGGTGACGCCGACGACCCGGGCGCCGTACTCACGGGCGGCGTGCAGGGCCATCGAACCCCAGCCGCAGCCCACGTCCAGGAGCCGGTCGCCCTCCTTCAGGTCCAGCTTGCGGGCGACGAGGTCGAGCTTGTCGCGCTGGGCCTCCTCCAGGGTGCCGCCCGGCGTCCAGTAGGCGCACGAGTAGACCATCGAGGGGCCGAGGACCAGCTCGTAGAACTCGTTGCCCACGTCGTAGTGGTGGCTGATCGCCTGCCGGTCGCGGCGTCTGGTGTGTCGGCCGCCGCTGCGGCCGCGGACCTCCTCGGCCGGCGGCGCCGGCGGCGGCACGGGTCCGGCGAGCCGCAGCAGGGAGCGGGCGGCGGCGCGCAGCCGGGGGGCGCGGGCGGCGGCGAACAGGCCCGGGGAGTCGCCGTCGCGTTCCCAGAGGAGTCCGGAGAGCCGGTCGAGGACCTCGTACAGGTCCCCCTCGACGTCGAGTTCCCCGGCCACCCAGGCGCGGACCACGCCCAGTTCGCCGGGCTTCCAGATCATCCGGCGCAGGGCGCGGCGGTCGCGGAGGATCAGGACGGGGGCGCCGGCGGGTCCCGCCTCGCTGCCGTCCCAGGCCCGCAGCCGGACCGGGAGCGGTCCTCCGAGGAGCTCTTCCGCGAGATTCGCCAGCCGCGACGCGGCGTCGGCCATGGTGCCCACCTCCGTGATCGGTGCCCCAGAAATGTTCGTCACCGGGGGAACACCGTCGGTGGGCGCCGGCACTCCCGCCGCGTTGCAACGAGTCGGCAAAACACGCGAAGGGCCGTCCGCACCACGGATGGCGGACGGCCCTTGCGAGGGTACTGCGGTACTGCTCTGCTGCCGGAGCGTCAGGAGGCCTTGGCCTTCTCCTGCACCGGGGCGGCCGGGGCGGGGGCCGGCTTGGCGGCCTCGTAGAACTCCTCGCGCGGCGACTCGATGGCGCCGAGCGAGACGACCTCGCGCTTGAGGAACATCGCCAGGGTCCAGTCGGCGAAGACGCGGATCTTGCGGTTCCAGGTCGGCATGGCCATGCCGTGGTAGCCGCGGTGCATGTACCAGGCGAGACGGCCCTTGAGCTTGATCTTCACCTTGCCCATGACGATCATGGCGACGCCCTTGTGCAGACCGAGTCCGGCCACCGCGCCCTTGTTGGCGTGGCTGTACTCCTTCTGCGGGAAGCCGCGCATGCCGGCCACCACGTTGTCGCCGAGGACCTTGGCCTGGCGCAGGGCGTGCTGGGCGTTCGGCGGGCACCAGGCGTTCGGGTTGCCCGCGCGGCGGCCGACCATGTCCGGGACCTGGGCGTTGTCGCCCGCGGCCCACGCGTAGTCGAGACCGTTGACCTGGAGCTTCTCGTTGCAGTCCACGTGGCCGCGGGGGCCGAGCGGCAGACCGAAGCGGGAGAGCGCCGGGTTCGGCTTCACGCCGGCGGTCCACACGATGGTGTTGGAGTCGACCTCGAGGCCGTTCTTCAGCACGACGTGGCCGTCGACGCAGGAGTCCATGGAGGTCTCGAGGTAGATCTCGATCCCGCGGCTCTCCAGGTGCTCCTTGCCGTACTGGCCGAGCTTGGGGCCGACCTCGGGAAGGATCTTGTCGGCCGCGTCGACCAGGACGAAGCGCATGTCCTCGCGCGACACGTTCTGGTAGTACTTCGCGGCGTCGCGGGCCAGGTCCTCGACCTCGCCGATGGTCTCCGCGCCGGCGAAGCCGCCGCCCACGAAGACGAAGGTCAGCGCCTTGCGGCGGACCTCCTCGTCGGTGGTCGAGTCGGCCTTGTCGAGCTGCTCGAGGACGTGGTTGCGCAGGCCGATGGCCTCCTCGATGCCCTTCATGCCGATGCCCTGCTCGGCGAGGCCGGGGATCGGGAAGGTGCGGGAGACCGCGCCCATCGCGATGACGAGGTAGTCGAAGGGCAGCTCGTACGCCTCGCCGACGAGCGGGGCGATCGTGGCGACCTTGCGGTCCTGGTCGATGGTGGTGACCCGGCCGGTGAGCACCTCGGCTCCGCGGACGACGCGTCGCAGCGGGACGACGACGTGGCGCGGCGAGATGCTGCCGGCGGCGGCTTCGGGGAGGAAGGGCTGGTAGGTCATGTACGACCGCGGGTCGACGACCGTGACGGTCGCCTCCGCGTAGCGCATCTTCTTGAGGATGCGCCGAGCTGCGTACAGGCCTACGTACCCGCCGCCTACTACGAGGATCCTGGGACGCTCCGTGGTGCTCATGCCATCGAGTATCCACCCCGTCCGGGGGGTGGGTTCGTGCGCCCCTTCACAAGGTTGCGGGGCACCTCTGCTACACTCCGCCGCCCACGTGATCCACGTCATGTTCCTGCAAAGGAACCGGGGTGCAGTGGCGAACGTTGTTCACCCCCTGTGAACTGGTCCGGAGAGCCTCCGTTAACCCTGAACCGGAGCCCCCGTTCACGCGATGGAAACACCGGGCGGATCGGCCTCTTAACCTGCGAAAGGGCCCTGAGAGGTGGCTCGGAGGGCCTCATGACCCTCTTCGGACTCCCTCAGGACCCTTTTCCTTGTGAAGAACTTCACGAACTTCCCCGGCGAAACCGTCCGGCAAGGCCCGATAGCGCCCCTCTATGCGACGGATAGAGCGATCCCATCGAGGATGTCGTGCTCGCTGACGACCACCTCGCGGGCTCCGACGCGCTCGACGATCTCCCTCAGGACGAGCGCTCCGGCCACGATCACGTCGACCCGGCCGGGGTGGATCACGGGGATCGCGGCCCGCTCGTCGTGGGTGGAGGCGAGGAGCCGGTCGGTGACCTCGGCGACCTGCTCGGCGGAGATCCGGGAGTGGTGGACCTTCTCGGAGTCGTACTCCGGGAGGCCGAGGGCGATGGCGGCGACGGTGGTGACGGAGCCGGCGAGCCCGACGAGGGTGTCGGCGGTGCCGATCGGCACGGTCCCGGCGGCCAGGTCGAGCGCGGCCCGGACGTCGGCGCGGATCGCCTCGGCCTCCTCGGCGGTCGGCGGGTCGTGCCGGACGTGCCGCTCGGTGAGCCGGACGCAGCCGATGTCGACCGAGCGGGCGGCCTGGACGTGGTCGGTGCCGGTGACGAACTCGGTGGAGCCGCCGCCGATGTCCACCACGAGGTACGTCTCCGTGCCGGGCAGCTCACCGGTGGCTCCGGCGAAGGAGAACGCGGCCTCCTGGTCACCGGTGATCACCTCGGGCTCGACGCCGAGGATCTCCACGACCCCGTTCACGAAGTCGTCGCGGTTCTCGGCGTCGCGGGAGGCGGAGGTGGCGACGAAGCGGATCCGCTCGGCGCCCAGCTCCTCGATGACGGCGGCGTACTCGCGGCAGGCGGCGAAGGTCCGCTCCAGCGCCTCGGGGGCGAGCCGGCCGGTCCGGTCGACGCCCTGGCCGAGGCGGACGATCGTCATCCGCCGGTCCAGCTCGATCAGCTCGCCCGTCTCCGGGTGCACGTCGGCGACGAGGAGGCGGATGGAGTTCGT
This sequence comes from Streptomyces sp. NPDC012825, assembly GCF_042900925.1. NCBI lineage: Bacteria > Bacillati > Actinomycetota > Actinomycetes > Kitasatosporales > Streptomycetaceae > Streptomyces > Streptomyces sp. NPDC012825. Next base: position 8,109 of record NZ_JBIBBZ010000032.1, read on the forward strand.
ACCGCAGTCGATTCCGGCGACCCGGGTCACTTCCGTCCCTCCTCGTCGGCGTCGTCGACCGGCCTGAAGGCGAAGTGGCCGTCCCCGTCGCCCTCGACGGTCCAGCCGTCCTCCTCCTTCGGCGCCGCGCACGGGGTGACGCAGGGGCCCTTGGCCCACCACTCCGGCAGCATCGCGAGCGCCTCGTCGCCGAACGGGTTCACGCCCGGGCCCGCGACCAGCGAGTGGCCGACGAGGACGTGCAGGCACTTGACCCGGTCCGGCATGCCGCCGGCGCTCGGGAAGCCCTCCAGGACCTCGATGGCGTCGCGGCGGGCGAGGTAGTCCTCGTGCGCGGCCCGGTAGGCGTCGGCCAGCTCCGGGTCGGTGGCGAGCCGGGCCTGCATCTCCTTCATGACCCCGTTGGCCTCCAGGGTGCCGATGGCCGAGGCCGCCCGGGGGCAGGTCAGGTAGTACGTGGTGGGGAACGGCGTGCCGTCGGGGAGCCGGGGCGCGGTCTCGACGACGTCCGGCTGCCCGCAGGGGCAGCGGTGCGCGATGGCGCGCAGGCCGCGGGGCGGCCGGCCGAGCTGGAGCTCGAAGGCGGCGACGTCCGCCTCGGTGGGCTCGGTGCGTTCGGTCTGCGGAGGGGGCGTTTGCATGTCTGCCTTGGTTGCCTAGGTCGTCGGTCGTCGGTCGTCGGTCGTGCGGGAGGTCAGGGGCGGTCGGCGGTGTCCACGCCCTCCCAGAGGTTGTCGTACCAGGGCCGGTCGGCCGTGCCCTGGTCGGCGCGGGACCGCTGCTCCGCGCCGGGGTCGTTCACGGTGAAGCCGGTCTCGCCGGGGAGCACGTAGTGCAGGTGCTCGCGGGCGAGGCGGCGGACGTAGGCCGGGTCCTGGAGGCGGGCCTTCTCGTCCCTCAGGTCCTGCACCCGCCGGGCGGCCTCGGCGGCCCGGCGCTCCTGCTCGGCGATCTCGCCCTGCTGGGAGACGTAGCTCCGCATGGGGTAGGCGAGGGCCACGACCAGGGAGCAGACGACGAGGGCGAGGAAGGCCGCGCGGCCGGTGAGCCGGGAGCGGCGGGCCTGACGGCGGGTCTGGGAGCGGTAGACACGGGCGGCGGTCTGCTCGCCGAGCAGCCTGATCCGGGTCGCGGTCGAGAACCGGTCCCGGTCCTTCACGGCCATGTCGTGTCGCCTCCCCTGTTCACGCGGACGTCCCCGCACACGGTACGGGACCGAGTACGGGGACGTACGGATGAGAGCGGGTGTCAGCCCTTGATCAGCCCTCGGGCGCCGATCAGCCCTTGAAGCGCGGGAAGGCGCTGCGGCCGGCGTACACCGCGGCGTCGTCGAGGATCTCCTCGATGCGCAGCAGCTGGTTGTACTTGGCGACGCGCTCGGAGCGGGCCGGGGCTCCGGTCTTGATCTGGCCGCAGTTGGTGGCGACGGCGAGGTCGGCGATGGTGACGTCCTCGGTCTCGCCGGAGCGGTGGGACATCATGCACTTGAAGCCGCTGCGCTGGGCCAGCTCGACGGCGTCGAGGGTCTCGGTCAGCGAGCCGATCTGGTTGACCTTGACGAGCAGGGCGTTCGCGGACTTCTCCTCGATGCCCCGGGCCAGGCGCTCCGGGTTGGTGACGAACAGGTCGTCGCCGACGAGCTGGACCCTGTCGCCGAGCTTCTCGGTGATGACGTTCCAGCCGGCCCAGTCGTCCTCGAACAGCGGGTCCTCGATGGAGACCAGCGGGTACGCGGAGACGAGCTCCTCGTAGTACTCGGTCATCTCGGCGGCCGAGCGGGACTCGCCCTCGAACTCGTACTTGCCGTCCTTGTAGAACTCGGAGGCGGCGACGTCGAGCGCGAGCGCGATGTCCTTGCCGGGCACGTAGCCGGCCTGCTTGACCGCCTCGAGGATGAGGTCGAGCGCCTCGCGGTTGGAGCCGAGGTTCGGGGCGAAGCCGCCCTCGTCGCCGAGGCCGGTGGAGAGGCCCTTGGACTTCAGGACGGACTTGAGGGTGTGGTAGACCTCGGTGCCCCAGCGGAGGGCCTCGGAGAAGGACTCCGCGCCGATCGGGGCGATCATGAACTCCTGGATGTCGACGTTGGAGTCGGCGTGCGACCCGCCGTTCAGGATGTTCATCATCGGAACGGGCAGCAGGTGCGCGTTCGGGCCGCCCAGGTAGCGGAAGAGCGGGAGGTCGCTGGCCTCGGAGGCGGCGTGCGCGACGGCGAGGGAGACGCCGAGGATGGCGTTGGCGCCGAGCGAGGACTTGTCCGGGGTGGCGTCCAGGTCGAACATGGCCTGGTCGATCAGGCGCTGCTCGGTGGCGTCGTAGCCGACGAGCTCCGGGCCGATCTGCTCGATGACGGCGAGGACGGCCTTCTCGACACCCTTGCCCTGGTAGCGGCTGGGGTCACCGTCGCGGAGCTCCAGGGCCTCGAACGCACCGGTGGAGGCACCGGACGGAACGGCAGCACGGCCGGTGCTGCCGTCGTCGAGGCCGACCTCGACCTCGACCGTGGGGTTGCCTCGGGAGTCCAGGATTTCCCGGGCTACGACGACGTCGATGGACGGCACGAGCATCTCCTTCTGGGATGTGACGCTGGATGTGACGCAAGGTCGCTGCTGGGTCGCTCGGCCTTGCGACAAGAGCCTAACCGCCCCGGGGGCTCCGACCGGCCGGGCGCCCGCCCCCTGGGACGAAAAAGGACCCAAGGGCATGCACAAGGGGGCGAAAGACCTCGGATCTACCGATCGGTAACTGCCGGGCGGGCCCCCGGGGCGCCCCGTGGAACCGGGAGGCACCCGGTGGACCCGGGAGGCGCCCCCGTGAAAAAGGGGAACCCCGGTCCGGCGCGCACGGGGGAAGGGCGCGCCGGATCGGGGTGGTCACCGCGGGAGGGTCGTGGGGGGCGCGTGAGCCGCCGGACTCACGCGGCCCGCCGGGCTCACTTCAGGTGGAGCTGCTGGCCCGGGTAGATCAGGTCGGCGTTCTCGACGACGTCCTTGTTGAGCTCGAAGATCGCGGCCCAGCCGCCCTCGACGCCCTGGGCTTCGGCGATCTTGCCGAGGGTGTCGCCGGCCACGACCTCGTACTCGCCGTCACCCTTCTTGACCGTCTTGCCGGTCGGGGTGGTGACGGTCTTCCGGTCGTCGGCCTGCGGGGCCTGGCGCGGCTGGCTGCGGGTGGTCGGCTGCTCGGCCTTCCGCTCCTGCTTCGGCTGCTCCTGCTGCGCCTGCTCCTGCGGCTGCTCCTGCTGCGGCGCGCTCTCGGCGGCGCCGCCGTCGTACGAGGCGCCGGAGAGGCCCACGCCGCAGCTCGGCCAGGCGCCCTTGCCCTGGCCCGCGAGGACCTTCTCGGCGACGGCGATCTGCTGGGACTTCGACGCCTGGTCGGCGCGCGGGGCGTAGGCGGTGCCACCGAAGGCGGCCCACGTGGAGTTGGTGAACTGCAGGCCGCCGTAGAAGCCGTTGCCGGTGTTGATGGACCAGTTGCCGCCGGACTCGCACTGGGCGACGCGGTCCCACTCGGAGGCCGTGGCGGCCGAGGCGGCGCCCGCGGTCATCAGCGGGGCGGCGACGGCGACACCGGTGACGCCGACGAGCGCGGCGAGCTGGGCGGCCTTGGAGGGACGGCGGTGTTTGGCCTTGACGGAAAACAGCATGGGGATTCTCCTCACCGACGCCTGCGAGGTGAGCTGTCGGGTTCGGGCCGAAGAGTTGCCCGGCCGCGTGTCCTAGCACGCGGCTTCACCCCAAGCCGGTCGTCGGCCGTCTGTCTCGACGGCCGGGCCCGGCACTTACCTTGGGTCCCCCGCTCCTGCCTTCGGCGCTTGCGCGACGACTGTTCCCATCGGCCGACGGCAGGATTCGGCGTTTCGGTCGACGGGGCCCGCGGTGGCGAGCGATGACGACCGTAGACACAGAACCCCCCGAAGTTCAAAGAGGCTCATATGACTAATTTCGCCTCTTCTTGCCCTTCGGAGGGGAGTGTTTGCGCAGGTGAGGGATGACGTAAGCGGAGTTTGCGGGCGCGACACGCCAGTTGGGACAAAGAGACCCATGTCTCACTCGCCCGGAACCGGACATACGCCCACGAACTACCCGGCCGTCGGAGTCGGACCCGCCGTCAGATCGAGGTTCTGACCAGGAAGGATGAGGTCCGGATCGATGCCCACGGTCCGCTTGTTGGCGTCATAGAGGGCGGACCAGCCGCCGGGCAGTTCGTTCGCCTGGGCGATATCCGAAAGGCTGTCACCCGGACGCACGACGTATTCACCCGAAGAGCCCTGACTGTCCGTTGTGTCCGAGTTCTTCACTTCGTCAGCAACAAGGGACGCTTCACCCTCTTCGAGGATCTTGTCCTCGTCCGAGGCGTGTCTCCCGGATTCGGCGGAGCTGTCCGTCCTGCCGGTTTCCTCCGGCGCGGCCTCGCCCCGGTGCTTGCCCGTGCCGGGCGTGGCCGACGTTCCCTCGTCTCCCGGAACGCCGGGGGTGACCGACGTGTCGGGCACAACGGACCCACCGGGGGTGACGGGAGCCGTCGGATCGGACGGATCGGCCGGGAGCGTGGGGTCGGCCGGGCTCGTGGTCCCGGTCGGCGCGGACGGCGTCACGGGGGCGGTCGGCGCGCCCGGGCCCGTCGAGCCGGCGGGGGCCGTCGGCGTGGCCGGTGCCGTGGAGAGCCCCTCGGCGGGCGCGGTCGCGGGAGCGGAGGGCTTCGGCGCCGCGGTGGACGGCGCGGTCGCGGAGGTGCCCGACGAGCCCGAGTTCCAGCTCGACTCGGGGACGGGCGCCACGGAGGCCGTCGGAGCGGTGGCCGGACCCGGGTCCACCCCGGTGGGCTTCCCGTCGTTCGCCAGACCGGCGATCGGCGCGCAGGTGGCCCACGCGTCGCTGCCCCTGGCGAGGGCCTTCTCGGCCACCGCGATCTGCTGGGCGCGGCTGGCCAGGTCGGGGCTGGGCGCGTACGCCAGGCCGCCGTGGCGCTCCCAGTCGCCCTGGGTGAACTGGAGGCCTCCGTACATGCCGTTCCCGAAGTTGGCGCTCCACTGACCGCCCGACTCGCACTCGGCGACGCGGTCCCAGGTGGCCGCGTCGGCGGCGGACGCGGATCCGGTGGCGAGCAGGGGCAGCGCCATGGCGGATCCGGTCACGCCCGCGGCGACGACGAGGGCGGGGGCCTGACGGGGGCGACGGTGTCGTCCGTTCCCGGAACGCATAGGTACGCCTTTCGCGTGACGGCTGAGACTGCCGGGAAACGTAGCGGCATTCGAACGCTCGTCACAAGTCGATGGCCACTCGATCACATGAAGATCACATTTCTGACGGTCCGTCAGCGGGAGAGAGGGGTACGGACGGGGAGAACTCCACCGGAAGCGTGCGCAAACCGCGCATGATGAGCCCTCCGCGCCACCGCAGTTCGGCCGGATCGGCGGCGAGCCGCAGGTCCGGCAGACGGGTCAGCAGAGTGGCGAGCGCCGCCTGTCCTTCGAGGCGGGCGAGCGGCGCGCCGAGGCAGTAGTGGATGCCGTGGCCGTACCCGAGGTGCTGGTTGTCGCGCCGGGCGAGGTCGAGCACGTCCGGCCCGTCGAACCGCTCCGGGTCCCGGTCGGCGGCGGCGAGCACCACCAGCACCGGGTCCCCCGCCGGGATCTCCTGCCCGCCGACGGTCAGCGCCCGCGTCGCGTACCGCCAGGTCGCCATCTCCACCGGCCCGTCGTACCGCAGCAGCTCCTCGATCCCGGTCTCCAGGAGCCCGGTGTCCCCGGCGGCGAGGGAGGTCTGGAGGAGCTCCCGCTGCCCGTTGTCGCGGAGAAGCGCGTAAAGCCCGTTCCCGATCAGGTTGACGGTGGTCTCGAAGCCCGCGAACAGGAGGATGAAGGCCATGGCGGCGGCCTCGTTCTCGGTGAGGTGCTCGCCGTGGTCGGAGGCCTTGATGAGCCCCGAGATCAGGTCGTCCCCCGGCTCCTCGCGCTTGCGGTGGATCAGCTCGGCGAGGTAGCCGCGCATCTTCTTCACCGACCGGGCGACCCCGCCGCGCGGCCCTCCGCCGTGCCGGATCATCATCCCGGCCCAGTCCCGGAAGTCGTCCTGGTCCTCCTCGGGCACGCCGAGCAGGTCGCAGATGGCGTAGATGGGGAGCGGGAAGGCGAACTCGTGGATGAGGTCCGCGCTCCCCTTCTCCACGAAGCCGTCGATGAGGCGGTCGGTCAACTCCTGGACGCGCGGGGCGAACTCGGCGACCCGGCGCGGGGTGAAGGCCTTCGACACGAGCCGCCGCAGCCGGGTGTGGTCGGGCGGGTCGATGTTGAGCAGATGGGTCATCAGCTCGGCCTTGCGCTCGCCCGGAATGCCCGTCTTGCCCTTGGCGTGCGGGGACTCGTCGTGGTGCGCCGGGTTCTTGGACAGCCGCTGGTCCGCGAGGGCCTGCCGCGCGTCCGCGTACCGCGTCACGAGCCAGGCCTCGACCCCGCTGGGCAGCGTCGTCCGGTGCACGGGCGCGTGCTCCCGCAGCCAGGCGTAGGCGGGGTACGGATCGGTGGCGAACTCCCAGGTGAAGAGCTCGGGCGCGGGGTCCGGAGCGGGGGCCGGCGCGGGGTCCGGTACGGGAGTCGGGGCGGTGCTGTCACTCACCCCCCGACGGTACAGCGCGCTCCGACGCGCCCCGGCGGCCCGTACGGGACCTCTCCCCTCCTCACAGCCCCTCCGCCGCCCGGATCGCGTCCCGGTACGTCCGGGCCGCCGCCCGCAGCGCCGTCTCCGGGTCCACGCCCGCCGCCTCCGCGCGGGCGGCGAGGGCGAGCAGCTCGTACCCGACGCCCCCGTCCGCCGGGAGGGCCACGTCGAGACCGGCCGCGCGCACCCGGCCCGCCAGCTTCGCGGCGAGCGCGAGGCCGGGCTGTCCGAGCGGCACGCCGTCGGTGACGGACTCCCGCTGCTTCTCGACCGCCTTGGTCCGCTGCCAGTGCGCGTGGACCTCCTCGGGGGTCTCGGCGGTCGCGTCCCCGAAGACGTGCGGGTGGCGGTGGATCAGCTTCTCGACGAGGGTCCCGGCCACGTCGTCCACGGAGAACGGCTCCTCCGGGTCCTCCTCGGCGATCCGGGCGTGGAGGACGACCTGGAGCAGGACGTCGCCCAGCTCCTCCCGGAGCGCGGTCCGGTCCCCGTCCTCGATCGCCTCCACGAGTTCGTACGCCTCCTCGACGGCGTACTTCACGAGCCCCTCGTGGGTCTGCACCGAGGTCCAGGGGCACTCGCGCCGGACGCGGTCCATGACCTGGACGAGGTCGAGGAGCCGGGCGCCGGGCAGGTCGTACGAGCCGGGGAGCAGTTCGAGGTCCGGCATCGCGACCCGGCCGGAGCCGGCGAGCCGGGCGAGGCCGTCGGTGAGGCGCCGGTCGCCCTCGCCGGAGGCGAGGAGCAGGACCGTACGGCCCCCGGCGCAGGCCCCGACCAGTTCCTCGGCGGTGGGCAGGGCGTGCTCGACGGCGACGCCCGCCTCCCGCAGGTAGGGCAGCTGGGGGTGGTGCTCGTCGGGGCAGAGCACCCGGTCCGCGGTGTGCAGCGCCTGCCACGCGGGCCAGGACAGGAGTCCGGGGGCCACGCGGTGGCTGGCGGTGAGCAGGACGACGCGGCCGGGGTTCTCGGAAGTCACCCCCCGAACCTACCCGGCCTCAGGCACCGGCCCCGACGGCGTCCGGGGCCCCGCTGACCTGCCGCAGCCAGGGCGCGGTGGCGGAGGCCAGCTGGATCTGGGTGTCGTCCCAGGCGCCGTAGCGCGGGTTCACGTCGACGCCGAGGTCCTTGGAGGCGGCGGTGAAGACGTCCGTCAGCTTCTTCTGGCCCTCGGGGCTGTCGTCGGCGCCTACCTTCTCGGCGATCTTGCCGAGGAGGACGTTGCGGCGGACGACGTCGTCGATCTGGCCGGGGGCGACGCCCTGCTCCTGGAGGAGGGCGGTGGCGAGCCGGTCCTCGCCGCCGCTCTGGCGGACGAAGGCGGTGCGGGTCCGCTGGAGCTCGGCGCGGTCGGCGGTGACGCCGTGGTCGCGGGCGACCCGCTCGACGATCCGGTCGAAGATCATGCTGTTGAGCTTGCGGCGGCCGAGGTCGCCGGTGGAGGCGACGAGCTGCGCGGACTCCGGGGAGGCGGCCTGCGCGTCCCGGACGTCCTTCACCTGTGCCTGGAGGCTGGCGACGTCGATGCGCTCGCCGCCGACGACGGCCGCGGCTCCCGGGTGGGCGTCGCCGCCGCAGGCGGTGAGCAGCGGGGCCGCGGCGAGGAGCGCGGCGGAGACGGCGAGCGCGGTGCGGCGGGGCGTGCGGTCCTGCGCGGTGCGGGACTGCGGACGGGGCTGCGTGCGGCGGTGCAAAGGAGCCTCCCGGGCTGGTCGTGCGTCAGTTGGACGACCCTGCGGTGATCGATGGTAGGCAGTCGCCGGGGCCGGAGCCACTACTTCGGAGCGACTGTTTCCCACAACGACTCACCCGTCACCCGGGTGTCGGCCCGTCCCGCGCGTTCCCCTCCTTCGCCCCCGGCCTCCTTCAGCAGGTAGTGGGGCCGGCGTTTCACCTCGTAGTAGATGCGGCCGACGTACTCCCCGATGAGCCCGACCATGACCATCTGGACGCCGGCGAGGGCGGTGACGGTGACGAGGAGGGTGACGTAGCCGGGGGTGTCGACGCCGTTGATCAGGGCGTCGCCGACGATCCAGGCCGCGTAGCCGAGGGCGACGACGAGCAGCAGGAGGCCGAGGTGGACGGCGGCGCGCAGCGGCTTGTTGTTGAAGGAGAGCAGCCCGTCGAGGCCGTAGTTGAGGAGCTTGCCGAAGGACCACTTGGAGCGGCCCTGCTCGCGGACGGCGTTCTCGTAGGAGAAGGTCGTGGTGCGGAAGCCGACCCAGGCGAAGAGGCCCTTGGAGAAGCGGTTGTACTCGCCGAGGTCGAGGACCGCGTCGACGGTCCGGCGGGACAGCAGCCGGAAGTCGCCGACGCCGTCGACCAGCTCGACGTCGACGAGCCGGTTGATCGCCCGGTAGTAGAGGCGGGCGGTGAGGGTGCGGGTGACCCGGTCGCCCTCGCGGGTGCGGCGGGCCACGACCTGGTCGTACCCCTCGGCGTGCAGCGCGACCATCCGGTGGACCAGCTCGGGAGGGTGCTGGAGGTCGGCGTCCATGATCACGACGGCGTCGCCGGACGCGTGCCGCAGACCGGCGAGCATCGCGGCCTCCTTGCCGAAGTTCCGGCTGAAGGAGAGGTAGCGGACCCGGCGCGGGTCGCACGAGGCGAGGTCCCGCAGGAGCGGAAGGGTCCCGTCCCGGCTTCCGTCGTCCACGTAGACGATCTCGAACTCGCCCTCAAGGCTGCCGAGTTCATCGGTCACGCGGGCGTGGAAGCGGGCGAGGACGTCTTCCTCGTTGAAGCACGGCACGACGATCGAGAGCAGCACGCGGACCACGACAACGGAGTGCGGTGACCCGGCCGGACCGGACGGATGGACTCCGGGCGACCATCGCGTGAACGGCCCTTCCGGGCCCGTGGTTCCGCCCTTTCCCGCTGACATATTCGACCCGTCATGCCGAACACCACGCGCTCCTGCCTGCTGTCCGCCCTCCTCTCCGCCGTCGCCGTCTGCGGCGGGGACGCCGCCGCCCGGGTCTTCCCCTTCGGGCCGCGCCACCGGGCCGTCAACGACCTCGCCAACCAGTTCGTGCCGTTCCACGCGCACCTGTGGGACCTGTTGCGGGGCCGGGCGGACGGCGGGCTCCTCCTGGACTGGCGGGCGGGCTGGGGCACGTCCTTCCTGCCCGACTACGGCACGTACCTGTCGAGCCCGTTCGCCCCGCTGGTGGCGCTCCTCCCGCGCGGGGACGTCGAGTACGCGGTGTACGCGGTCACCGTCCTGAAGACGGCGGTCGCGGCGGCGGCGATGACGTTCCTGCTGCGCCGCCTCGGCCCGGGCACGTGGTGGTGGGCGGCGGTGCTCGGAGCCGCGTACGCGCTGTGCGGCTGGTCCCTCGCGGAGGGCGCGTACAACCCGATGTGGCTGGACGGCCTGATCGCCCTCCCCCTCCTCTGTCTGGTGGGCGAGTGGGTGCGGGAGGGGCGCCGGCCGTTCCTGGGCCCGCTGGTGGTGGCGGTCTGCTGGGTCGCGAACTTCTACACGGCGTACATGGCGACCCTGGGCGCGGCCCTGGTCCTCCTGGTCCGCCTGGCGGTGACGGACTCCTTCCGGGCGCGGACCCTGGCGCGGGCGGCGGTGACGACGGGGATCGGGGTGGCCCTCGCGGCCCCCGTGCTCCTGCCGGTCCTCCTCGGCTCCCGGCACGCCCACCCGGGCCTGGTGCGGGAGTTCGCCCCGGTGGCCGGGACGGACTTCCTCGCCCGGCTGCTCCCGGTGACGTACGGCTTCGCGACCCCGGCGGCCTTCGTCTGCACGGCGGTCCCGCTGCTCGCGGCGGCGCTGCTCTTCCGCCGGGACGTGCCGGGCCGGGAGCGGTGGCTGTGGCCGGGGCTGTGCGCGGCGGTGGCGGCGTCGATGCGGTGGGGGCCGACGCACCTGTTCTGGCACGCCTTCGCGACGCCCAACGGCAGCCCGTACCGGCAGACGTTCGTCCTGTCCGGGGTCCTGGTCCTGACGGCCTGGACGACGCTGACGTACGGCCGTCCCGCCCGCCGGGCGGTCGCCGGCGGCTCGGCGGTCGTCCTGGCCCTGGCCCTCGCGGCGCTGCCGAGCCCGGTCCTCACCCCCTGGGCGCTCGTCCTCGCGGGCGCGGGCCTCGCGGCCGTGGCGGGGGCCCTGCTCCTCCCCCGCCGGGGCCGGTACGGCGTGCTCGCCGCGCTCCTCGTCACGGGCACGCTCCTCGGCCAGGCGGCGGCGACCACGGCGTACGCGGACCGGGAGCGGCTCGTGCGGCTCGACGACTACCCGCCGCTCGGCCCGGAGCAGGAGCGGCGGGCGGCGGCCCTGGCGGCGGCGGACGGCTGGCCCGCGTACCGCACGGACCCGGGCCTGCCCCGGGTCGCGGGCAACGACCCGCTGCTCCTGGGCGGCCAGGGTGCCGCGTACTACAGCAGCCACACCCCGGCGGTCCTCACGGCCGCGCTCGACGCCCTCGGCGGCGGCTGGACCTCGCGGGGCCGGAACCTGTTCGGCCCGGACAACCCGGTGACGGACGCGCTGTTCGGGGTGGGCGCGCGCTGGCGGGACGGCGCGGTGGTCCGTACGGACACGCGCCTGTCCCTGGTGACGGTACGACCGCCGGGCCCGCCCCCGGCCTACGGCCGCTCGCCCTTCCGCAACCAGGAACTCCTGCTCGGCTCCCGGGTGTACGAGGCTCCGCACGCGGGCGCGTGCCGGGTCGGTACGGAGGTCTTCCTCTGGGCCCCGGACGCCACGGGCCCGGCCCGGCTCGGCGACCGCGAGGTGCGGCTCCTGGGCGGGCGGCCGAAGCGGCAGGCGGCGATGGCGTCCCTCGGGTTCCAGCGGACCCCCGGACTGCGGCCGTCGCTGCCGGGCCCCGGCGAACTCGGCTGCCTGGACCACGAGCGCCTGCGGACGGCGGTCGCGGCCCTGCGCGCCCGCGCGGCGGTCTCGGTCGACGTCACCCCGTCCGGGATACGGGCCGTCCTCCCGCCGGGCGGCGGCACGGCGGTCGTGGCGGCCCCGGGCATAGCGGGCTGGCACTGCGAGGGCGCCGAACCGACCGCGTACGGCGGCCTCCTGGCGGTCCCCCTCGGACCCGGCCGCACGGAGCTGTCCTGCTCCTTCCGCCCGCCGGGCCTGCGGGCGGGCCTCGCGGCGGGGGCGGTGGCGGCGGTCGCGCTGCTGTGCGGCGCCGGACTCAGGTCCTTCCCCGCGCTCAGGTCCTTCCGCCGACGCGCGAGGGCCTCGGCAGGGTGAGTCGTCGCGACCGCGTCCTGCGGGTCCAGCGGCGGACCAGGAAGGCGCCCAGGGCGGCACCGGCGGTGTTGAGGAGGACGTCGTCGACGGACGAGACGCGGCCCAGGGAGAGCGCGTACTGCGCCACCTCGACGATGAGGGAGAACGCCGCCCCGGCCAGGGCGGTCTTGAGCACGCGCCTCCGGCCCGCCCACAGGAACGCGGCGGCCGCGCCGAAGGGGACGAGCAGGAGGACGTTCCCGATGAGGTTGACGGCCCGCACGTCCGAGAGGTCCACGTCGGAGTGGGCCGAGGCGTCCAGGATCTCCCGGAGGGGGACGGCCGAGATCCTGTTCTCCGTGCCGTACCCGTGGGTGAGCGTGACGAGCAGGAACGGGACGAGGGCGAGCAGCGCCACGACGCCGAAGACGGCTCTTCCGCCTCCCGCCCCCGCTCCGCCGGACGGCGCGCGCCACACCGACTCCCGCGCCTCCCTTGCCTCCCGCGTCTCCTTGCGCGCCTGACGGACGCCGAGCACGGCGGCGCACGCCGTCGCGCAGACGGCGAGGAGCACGCCTCCTCCATGCATGGCCAACACAACCCTCCCGGACGGTCTCTCCCGCCGCGTACCCGGACGTACGGGGTCCACGCCCGTGCCGGACAGGGCCTAGCCCGTCCGCAGCTCCCAGCGCACCTCGCCGTCCTCCACCCGGTCGGTGGGGGCGAGGCCGGTCGCGCGGGCGACGGCGGCGGAGGCCGTGTGGCCGGGGTGGACGTGGGCGACGACGGTCCGCACGCCCCGGGCCGCGAGCAGTCCGACCAGGCCCCCGGCCGCCTCGCGCGCGATGCCACGCCCCTGCCAGGCCGTGCCGACGACCCACGCGACCTCCGCGACCCGGCCGCCGTCGGTGACGGTCGCCTGCACGGTGCCGGTGAGCCGGTCCTCGGAGCGGAGCCGTACCACCCAGTTGAGCCAGGTCACGGCCGGGTCCGGGGAGCCGGCGGTCAACCGCTCGTACCGCGCGCGCAGTTCGGGCGGGGACAGCGGGGCGCCCCCGATGAAGGCGTGCAGGGCGGGGTCGGCCAGGACCTCCGCCATCTCGTCGGCGTGCGCGACGGAGAGGGGGACGAGGTCGAGGCGTCCGGTCCGCGCGGTGCCGGGCCCCGGTGTCGGTTCGCTCACCGGGGGATCGTCGCACGCGGACCGTTGATCGGCGCCCCGTCCGAGGGGTATCTTGCATTGCATGGTTCCTGGCGAAGCAAGATCCGAGGCGGCCGGCAGGGTCGCCGTGCAGCTGCGCAAGGGGGTCCTGGAGTACTGCGTCCTGGCGCTCCTCCGGGGCGGCCCCCGCTACGGCGTCGAGATCCTCGACGAGCTGGCCGCCGTCAGCGTCATGACCACCAGCCAGGGCACGATCTACCCCCTGCTGTCCCGGCTCCGCCGCGACGGTCTCGTCGACACCGAACTGCGCGAGTCGGCCACCGGGCCCGCCCGCCGCTACTACACGCTCACCGCGTCCGGCCGGGCCGCGCTCGCCGAGTTCACCGAGGACTGGCCGCGCTTCCGCGACGGCGTCGACCACTTCCTGACCGCATCTCCCGGAGGTTCCGCATGACCCGCACCGCGCACCCCCTCGTGACCGACTACCTGGCCACGGTCGAGCGGGAGGCGTCCTTCCTCCCGGCCGGGCGCCGCGGGGAACTCCTCGCGGACCTGCGCGAACACCTCGACGTCGCCGTGGGCGACGAGCGGGACCCGGAGACCGTCCGCGCCGCCCTCGACCGCCTCGGCAGCCCCGCCGCGATCGTCGCCGCCGCCCGCGCGGAGGAGCCGGAGGCGCCGGCCGCGCCCGGGGACGGGGGCGGGTCGAAGGACCGTACGGCTCCCGCGGCCGTCCTCCTCGGCGTCAGCGGCGTCGCGACGCTCTTCAGCCCCCTCGTGGGCCTGCTCGTCCTGCTCGCGGGCCTCGGCCTGCTGTGGACGTCCGACGTCTGGACACAGGGCACCAAGACGCTCGCGACCGCCCTCACGGCCTTCACCCCCCTGCTGATCGTCGTCGGCGGCACCCTCGGCGGAGGGCGCGTCGGCCCGACGGAGATCCTCGTCGTCCTCGCGCTGGGCGTCGTCCTTCCCCTCGTCGCCGCCGTCCGCCTGTTCCGCGCCGCCCGACGGACCGCCTGACCCCGGGCTCCCGGCACCCCCCGGCCGACCAAGATCGACACGGGTGCAGAATGACCCGTATGCCCATGACGAACGCACCGAGGACGGCCCTGATCGGCGACGCTCCGGCGGTCGGCCGCACGCTGGCCTCCGCCTTCGGCGACGACCCGATGATGCGCTGGTTCTTCCCCGACGACGCCACCCGCGAGGCGGCCCTCGGCCGGTACTTCACCACCCTCTTCACCCGGCAGTACGGCCCGCACGGCGTGTGCGAGCGCACCGACGCGGCGGCGGCCTTCTGGGTGTCGCCCGAGGGCGCGGAGAAGGCCGTCCCCGACGCGGAGACGATCGGGGAGCTCCAGGAGATCCTGGGCGACCGGGCCGGGGTCTTCCGCGACGCGGTCACGGCCGCCGCCGGGCACGGCCCGGCCGAGCCCCACTGGTACCTCGCCGTCATCGGCGCCGACCCCGCCGCCCGGGGCCTCGGCCACGGCTCCGCCCTCCTCCGCTCGGGCCTCGCCCGGGCCGACGCGGCGGGCCTGCCGGTCCACCTGGAGTCCTCCAAGCCGGACAACCTGCCGGTGTACGAGCACTTCGGCTTCGTCGTCCGCGACGAGTTCCGCCTGCCGGGCGGCGGCCCGGTCCTGTGGGCGATGCGGCGCGAGCCCCGGGCCTGACCGGTCGGCCCGTCAGCCCTTCGTCACCGTGCGGAGGGGCCGGCCCGTCTCGCGGTCGAGGTCGATCACGTGGACCTGTTCGCCCCCGTACTCGGCGCTCCCCGTGACCAGCCGGACGCGGTCGGGGCCCGCCCAGGAGGCCTCCATGAGCGCGTTCTCGCCGACGTCGCCGTTGAAGTACCCCACCTTCCAGCGCCGCGTCAGCGGCCCCCGGCCCTCGTCCACGTAGACCCACCACAGCGGATCGATCATGTCCGCCCCCTCCTCGACCACGAGGCTGCGGTCGTCGCGGCCGGGGGCCGCCGTGTCCGACGTCTCGGAGGCGGCCCCGAAGGACGCGAAGAGGAAGAGGGGGAAGGCCGCGAGGAGGACGAGCCCGAAGGCCACCCCGGTCAGGATGCGGACGACGAGGCTGCGCACCGCGACGACCAGCGCCGCCGCCAGCAGCCCCAGCACCAGGAGGCCGAAGAACAGCGGATGGTCGAACAGCCGGGCCACCCAGAGCAGTCCGCCGTCCCGGCCGGCCCACCGGCCCGCCGCCCCGGCCAGGACGAGGGCTCCGGCCGCCAGGGTCATCGCACGCGGGGAGAACCGGAACTTCCGGCCCTGAACGGCGGTCTCTTCGGTCATGCGCGGTCGCTCCCCGGTGGTCCTCGTGACGCCTCCCGGTGACGTCTCCCCTCCAGGACCCCCGTGGGACGCGAAAGGTTGCGGTCAGGGCTGGTCGCGGGCCAGGTGACGGCGCATCAGGACGTTCGCGTCCGTCTCCGCGCCGCGGTCGCACCGCTCCCGGGCCTCCCGCCGTTCCCGTACGAGCAGCGCGCAGGCGACACAGTGCGGTACGGGGCGGGGCGGGCGGCTCAGGCCGCCAGGGCCGCATCCTCGCGGCAGCGTGGGCACGGGCCCGGTTCCGGGGCCCGGAAGGCGACTTCCTCGCACGTGTCGCAGAGCTGGAGCGGGTCCGGCGCCGACACGGACGGACCGGCGGGCAGGGGTGGCGGGAGCAGACGGGTCAGCCGGTAGGACAGCAGGCCCGCCGGACGGTCGAGGTCGTCCGGCAGGGTGGCAAGCAGGGTGCGGCGGACGGCTTCCGGGGCGGCGCCCCGCGCGAACCACGCGTCGACGCCCGGCACCAGGCGCCGTACGTCCCCTTCCGAGAGCAGCAGGCGGGAGTCGTGACGGCGCAGGTCGAGGAGCAGTTCGGCGGCGGGGCCCGTGGGGAGACCGGGGGCCTCTTCGCGTACCGGCTCGGACTCCGGCTCCGGCGTCGGCTTCTCGTCCGGGTCCGGGCCCGGGTCTTCGTACGGGCTCCCGGACGCCTTTCCCGGCGGCTGGTTGTACGAGACCGTACGGGTCGTGATCCGGCCGTCCGGTTGACGCAGGCGCGTACGGGCGAGGTAGCCGTGGGCCTCCAGCTCGCGAAGGGCTGCCGCGATGCGGATCTCGCCCTCCGGGAAGCCGGCGGCGAGTTCCTTGATGCCGATCGGGGAGCCGGTGGGCAGCGACTGGATGTGGACGGCGAGTCCGATCGCGGTCAGCGAGAGGTGCTCGTGCTGCGCGAGGTGGTTGCCGATGACGGTGTAACGGCTCTTCTGGGGCGTGTTCACGTGGATCACGCCCGTGCGGGAACGGCCCGCGCTAAGGTTCTGGTTATCCATGGGGAAGGGAATAGGGTTTCTTCCTCGTGGTCAGGCCCCTGCCGGGAGTGTGAGAGTTCCGGGTGGGGGCCGACCTGTTTTCAGTTCGGTAGCCGCGAGCATATGCCAGACAACCTCTCCAAGATCCAACGAAGTTGAGCAGGTTCGCTCGTACGGGTGACTCTCCGTTCGACGCCCCCCAGGTGTGATCCCTCAGAGCGGGTGGGGTGGGGTTGGTACTTTCTCCCGGTACTTGGAGGATGTCGCGTCCGGCCGGGTCATGGTGCGGCACGATCCGGTGAGGGCCCTCGGCGGCGACGCCCGTACGGACGCACGCACCCCGCGCATCCCGCCGCGTCGCGGTTCACCACGTCACGGGCCACCGTGCCGCGGTCCACCGCCCCGCGGTCCGGCTCAGGCCGAGAGCAGGTCCACCACGAAGACGAGGGTCGAATGGGCCGGGATCAGCGGCGAGGGTGACTGCTTGCCGTAGCCGAGGCGCGGGGGGACGACGATCTCGCGCCGGCCGCCGACCTTCATCCCCCTGATCCCCCGGTCCAGGCCCTTGACGGCCCGGCCGCCGCCCACGGCGAACTTGAACGGCTCGTCGCGGTCCCAGGAGGAGTCGAACTCCTTCCCGGAGGCGAAGGTGACTCCGACGTAGTGGATCCGTACGACCCTGCCCGGCTTCGCCTCGGCCCCGTCCCCGACGACGAGGTCCCGGGTCGTCAGCTCGGCGGGGGCGTCGCCCTCCGGGAGGGCGACCTCGGGCTTCGTCGGTCCGCTCTTCGCGGTCTCTTCGTTCTCCACCGGGTGCACGCTACCCCTGGGCCCTCCGCAACCGGCGAAGGGCCGGAACCCGCCACGGGTTCCGGCCCTTTTCGAGGAGTACGCGCGCGTTACTTCGCGGCGACCTCTTCCAGGCAGAGGACGAACTTGTCCGAGTCGAGCTGCTGCGCGAGCGCCGCCCGGCCCTCGCCGCAGCTGTTCAGGTCGAAGGTGTTGTCGTTGACCTTGACGACCTTGAAGAGGTCGGACTTGCCGGAGGAGCAGTCGACGGTGTCGATCTTCGGGTCGTTCTCCGGGCCGGTGACCGTGACGCACTCGCCGGCCTCGGCGTGCACCGGGGCGTCGCCGGTGAGGTGCGGGAGGCCCAGCTTCACGGCGACCGCGACGATGATCGCGACGACGACACCGCCGATCTTCTTGAGGATCGCGGAACCCTTCTTCGCGGGGGCGGGCTGCTGCCCGGGGGCAGGCTGCTGCTCAGGGGTGAAGGGCGCGGGCGGCGTCGTCATGAGGGATTCCTTGCGGGTATGGACATGATCAGACGCGAACGTTACATGGGCCAAAAACGGCAAAAAGGATCACGAAGATCCACGGGGCGATCATTTGCCGAGTCGTGATCCTGCCGTCCCGTCAGGGACGCCGCTCCGTCGCCGGCCGTTCCCGTCAGGGGCGCGGCCCCATCATCCGCTGGTGCTCCAACGCCCTGCGCAATTCACCCGGAAGCGGGTGATACGGCCCGTACGCGCGCTCCGCGTCGAACAACAGCCGCTGGAGCTGGTCCCGGCCGGCCGCGTGCTCGCCCGCCGCCAGGAGCAGCAGTCCGATCCGCTGCCGGATGTCGAAGGCGCGGGCGGGCTCCCGCTCGTAGTACGGCAGGACCGCCCGGAACTCCGCGAGCGCCGCCGCCGTCTCCCCCGTCTGCTCCAGGCACAGCGCCGCGTCGTAGCGGAACTGGAGGGTCCCCGGGTCCGCCGGGCCCGCCTCCGCCTCGCGGTCCGCCGCGAGCCGGCGCAGCTCCGGCAGCGCGCGCCGGTACTGGCCGTCGTCCATCAGCGTCGACGCGTACTGCTTGCGCAGGATGCGGACGACCGGCGAGCGCTGCCCGTGCTCGGCCTCGGCGGCGGGCAGGATCCCGCCGAGGACGTCCACGGCCCGGGTCAGCGAGCCCTCCGCGAGCAGCCGCTTGACCTCGTCCACGGCGGCGGCGACGTCCGGACGCGCGAACGGTCCCGGCTGGGCGTACAGCCGGGGGTCGGTCTGCGGGGGCGGACCCGGGACCGGGGTCGGCGCGTGTGTGGGCAGGGGCGGGACGGGCGGGACCGGGACGGGCGGGGTCGGTACGGAAGGGGGCGGGACGGGGCGTACCGGGCCCGTCGGCGTCCGCGCGCGGTCCGGCCAGGGCGCGTGCGGGCGCAGGAAGGGCCGGGTCGGGTCCATCGGGCCCGCCGGGGCGCCGCGCGCGGGCAGCAGCGGCAGCAGGTGCTCGTACACCTCGTGCGCGCCGGCCGGGCGGTCCCGGGGATCCTTGGCGAGGAGCCGCAGCACCAGCGCCTCCAGCGCCGCGGGGACCTCCGGGCGCAGCTGCCGGAGCGGGACGGGCGGGTCGTACAGGTGGCGGTGCAGCACGCCGAGCGCGGTCGACCCGGCGAACGGCACGTTCCCGCTGAGGAGTTCGTGGAGGAGGACGCCGAGCGCGTACAGGTCGGTGGCCGGGCCGACGGCGCCGCCCATGGCCTGCTCCGGCGCCATGTACGCCGGGCTGCCGATGGGCGAGCCGGTGTGCGTGAGCCGGGTGGTGTCGGTGTCCAGGACGGAGGCCACGCCGAGGTCGAGGACGGTCAGCGTCCCGTCCGGGCGGACCATCACGTTCCGCGGCTTGAGGTCGCGGTGCACGATCGGCACCGCGTGCACGGCGGCGAGCACCGCGCACAGCTGCGCGGCCACGGACACCGCCCACTCCCACGGGTACGGGGCGTGCTCGGCGAGGTGGTCGGCGAGGTCCGCGCCCTCCACGTACTGCATGACGAGGTACAGGTCCTCGCCCTCGCTGCCCGCGTCGTGCACGGTCACCAGACCGGGGTGGGTCACGCGCGCGGTGACCCGGCACTCGCGCACGAAGCGGCGGCGCAGCTCGTCGGCGGAGGAGGCCTGCCCGTTCATGCCGGCCGGCCGCAGCAGCTTCACCGCGACCCGGCGGTCGAGGCGCCCGTCGTACGCCGTCCAGACCTGGCCCATGCCGCCCTGGCCGACGACGCTGGCGAGCTCGTAACGCCCGCCGACGACCCGCCCGTTCACCGGCCGCCTTCGCCTTCCCGCGGCTCCTTGCGCAGCAGGTCGCTCAGCTCGTCGAGCTCGGCGCGGACCTGGTCGATGCGGGGGCCGGGGGGCTGGGGCACGGGGGTGTGCGCGACGGGAGCGGCGTACGGGTTCGGCCGCACGCCAGCGGCCGGGACGGTCGCGGCGACGCCGTTGCTCCCGTACGCGTATCCCGCCGGACCGTATGCGGGCGCGGTGCGCAGGCGCTCCGCGTGGCGGATCTCCCCGAAGAGGTAGTACGTGATCGAGCCCGCCACCAGGGCCACCATCACTCCGACCGCGACGAAGGACTCCGCCGTGCCGGTCTCCTCGTCGCCGGTGGCCGCCGCGTACGAGAACAGGGCGGTCGACCCCGCGAACAGCACGCCGCACACCACCCAGTCCCGCGCCCTGCGGGTGACGCACGCCAGCCGGATCAGCGGTGCCCAGGACAGGAAGCCGCAGCTGAGCAGCGCGAGGAGGCAGAAGAGGACGAGCAGCGCGACCCGGCCGGCGGAGAGAGGGCTCTTCGGCGGCTGCGGAACCTGCGGGACCTGCGTGGGGCCGTACATCCTGCTGCTCCTGCTCGGACGGATGGGGTGCGGACACGAGCGTATACACCCGTACGGACAACGGTTCCGGGATACCCGGAACCGTTGTCGAAGAGATGAGAAAGGGGAAGGAGCGAGAAGGGCCTCAGGGGGCGACGGAGCCCTCCGCCAGGCCGTCGTACGGACCCTGCCGCAACCGGTCGCCGAGGCGGGAGGCCCGGCGCGGGGACTCCTCGAAGGCGGCGAGGGCCCGGAACCGGTCGCCGTAGCGGCGCTGTTCGGCCAGGGGCAGGAGCGGCAGCCGGAGGCCTCGCGGACCTGGACTGGACCGGGGAAAGCCGGGGCCCGGGGCCGGGGGCCGGAGGGAGACGCGCGTGAGGGACGTCGCGGGGAGCGGCGCCTCACGCGCGTGCGCAGGGGGAGGAGCGGACGCGTCAGATCCGGTGCCGCACCCACACGTTGGGCTCGACGTAGACCGCGTAGCCGCGCGAGGCCTCGCAGTGGACCGGGACGAGCGCGCCCCCGACCTCGACCGGGCCGTCCGTGTCGAAGGGGAGGCCGGTCCATTTCCGCCACTGCTCGACCGAGCCGGGGACGGTCATCGACGCCGGGGCCACCGCCTCGATCACGCCGCCCGCGCGCACGTGGACGCGCAGCCACGGGTCCTGGGGCAGGCCGTCGGACGCGCGGGTGCGGAAGGCGTACTCGTGGAGGGACGCGCCGGGCTCCAGGTGCTTGCCGTTGGGGCGGACCGGGGCGACCAGCTCCGGGAAGCCGCGCGCGGCGGCGTCGGCCCGCATGGCGGTCAGCATCCGGTGCGAGACGCCCCGCCCCAGGAAGTCCGTGTCCACCGTGATCTCGATGGCGCTGACCGTGTCGGGCTCCCGGTCCTGCCTCAGGTCGGAGAAGGCCCAGAGCAGCACCTCGTCCCAGCCCCGGTCGGGCAGCGCGCGGCGCCCGTCCAGGTCCATCCGGAAGGGGACGGCGAACCCGCGCGCGACGAACCTCCCGTCCGTGTCGGTGGCGACGAGCACGTGCTCCGGGAACCGCCGCACGATCTGGCCCACGTTCGCCCAGCCCACCGGGTCGTGCATCATGAACCCGGGCCAGAGGTGGCGCATGTCCCACATCGGCCCTTCCAGCTCGGGGCGTTCGGCGAGGGTCGATATGTTCAGGTCCATCCGGGCAGGCTAAAGATCGTTCCCGTGGCCACCAACCGGTTTTCCCGCGGTCCTCCTCCGGTTTTCCCGCCGGGCCGCCTCCCCGCAGGAGTTCCTACGGGAGCTTCTGCTGCGGGCAGTCGCGCAGGACCCGCCTCATCGCGTCCCGCTCCCCCTCCGTCACCCACACCCCGTACTTCTTCTTCACCGCGACCTGCCGGGCCACGTACGTGCAGCGGTACCCGGTGTTCGGCGGCAGCCAGGTCGCGGCGTCGCCGTCGGACTTGCGGCGGTTGGTGGCGGCGTCGACGGCGAGGAGGTTGAGGGGGTCGTTGGCGAAGCGGCGCCGGGTCTCGGCGCTCCACTGCTGCGCCCCCTTCTGCCAGGCGTCGGAGAGCGCCACGACATGGTCGATGTCGACCTTGCTGCGGCCCCGGACGTACGGGACGGTGGTCCCGGTGTACGGGTCGTCGGTGAGGGTGCCGGAGGCGACCTTGCAGTGGCCGTCCGTGTACCGGACGCCGGTCAGGTCCCGCTTGAGGATGTCGTCGCGGGTGCCGCAGCCGTTGCGGTCCACGTCCACCCAGGCGCGCCCGAACTCCTCCCGGTCGTACCCCTTCTTCGGGGCGCGGCCCTTGACGGCGAGGGTGTCCACGGCGGCGAGCGCCGTCCCGGGCGCGGCCTTCCTCCCGTCCGTGACACCGCCGTCGGTCCCGGGGGAGCAGGCGGCGACGACGAGGGCGGCGGCGACGAGGGCCGGGGCGGCGAGGGTCCTTCGGTACGTCAGCACCCTGCACATCCTAGGGCGGACAACCGGCCGAACTTCGTACATCTGTACCACTCTTTACCGACGCCGAGGACGAGGGCGTTCCCGGCGGGCGGCGGGCCGACGGGGGCGGGGGGGGGGGGGGGGGGGCCCCGCACCCCCCCCCCCCCCCCCCCCCCCCGGCGCCGCCCCCCCCACCCCCCCCGCCCACCCCGGCGGTCGCCG
>NZ_JBIBBZ010000033.1:0-29224 GCF_042900925.1 Streptomyces sp. NPDC012825
CCCCGCGCCGTGCTCCAGGAACTGGCCGGCCACCGCGGCGTCATCGACCCCGACGACGACGCCATGGTGGTCTGCCTCGACTGGCGCGGACGGCCGTCGGACTGAGACCGCCCGGCGGGCGGTCAGCCGTCCGACAGGACCACCGCGGACTCCGCCGGCACCCGCAGGACCCCGTCCGCCGCCGGCGGGTCGACCGGCTCCCAGGACGCCAGGACCCGGTCCCGGCCGTTGGAGCCGAGCGGGATCACCGCCGGCTCCTTGCCCAGGTTCACCACCACCCGCAGGTCCCCGCGCCGGAAGACCAGCCAGCGGTCCTCCTCGTCGTGGGCGACCTTCACGCTCCCCAGGTCCGGGTCCGTCAGGTCCGGCAGGGTGCGGCGCAGCGCGATCAGCTCCCGGTGCCAGGCGAGCAGCCGCCGGTGCGGGTCCTCCTCGCGCTCGGCGCGGTTCAGGACCGAGCGGTCCCGGGTGGCCCGGTCCTGCGGGTCGGGGACCTCGCTCTCGTCCCAGCCGTGCTCCGCGAACTCCCGCCGCCGCCCCCGCCGCACGGCCTCCGCGAGCTCCGGGTCGGTGTGGTCGGTGAAGTACTGCCAGGGGGTCGTCGCCCCCCACTCCTCGCCCATGAACAGCATCGGCACCGAGGGCCCGGTCAGGACCAGGGCCGCCGCGCAGGCGAGCAGGCCGGGGGAGACCGAGGCCGAGAGGCGGTCCCCGAGGGCCCGGTTGCCGATCTGGTCGTGCGTCTGCGCGTACCCCAGGAAGCGGTGGGCGGGGGTCCGCTCCCGGTCCACCGGCCGCCCGTGGTGGCGGCCCCGGAAGGTGGAGTACGTGCCGTCGTGGAAGAAGACGTGCGTGAGCGTCTTGGCCAGCGCGGCGATCGGCGCCCGTGCGAAGTCGGCGTAATAGCCCTGCGACTCGCCGGTCAGGGCGGTGTGCAGGGCGTGGTGGAAGTCGTCGTTCCACTGGGCGTGGAGCCCGACGCCGCCCAGCGCGCGCGGCGTGGTCGTGCGGGGGTCGCCCATGTCGGACTCGGCGATCAGGAAGTGCTCGCGGCCCTGCTCCCGCGCCAGCTCGTCCACGGCCGCCGACAGCTCCTCCAGGAACGTCAGCGCCCGCGTGTCCGCGAGCGCGTGCACCGCGTCGAGCCGCAGCCCGTCGATCCGGTAGTCCCGCAGCCAGGCGAGCGCGCTCCCCAGGAAGTACGCCCGCACCTCGTCCGAACCGGCCGCGTCCAGGTTCACCGCCGAGCCCCACGGGGTGTGGTGGGCGTCCGTGAAGTACGGCCCGAAGGCGGGCAGGTGGTTGCCGGAGGGCCCCAGGTGGTTGTGGACCACGTCGAGGACCACGCCCATGCCGAGCCCGTGGGCCGCGTCCACGAACCGCTTCAGCGCCTCGGGACCGCCGTACGGCTCGTGCACCGCCCACGGCGCCACCCCGTCGTACCCCCAGCCCCACGTCCCGGGGAACGGGCACAGCGGCATCAGCTCCACATGGGTGATGCCGAGGCCCGCCAGCTCCCCGAGGCGCCCGGCCGCCGCGTCGAGCGTGCCCTCGGGGGTGAAGGTGCCCACGTGCAGCTCGTACAGGACGCCGCCGCGCAGCCGCAGCTCCGGGGACTCGTTCCGCCAGGCGTACGCGGAGTGGTCGACGACCGCGCTCCGGCCGTCGGGCCCGTCGGGCAGTCTGCGGGAGCGGGGGTCGGGCAGCACGGGCCCGTCGTCCACGGCGAAGCCGTACCGGTCGCCGTCCCCTGCGGGCGCCACGCCCGTCCACCAGCCGTCCCGCTCGGCGTCCCGCTCCAGGGGGTGGCCGGTGCCGTTCAGCTCCAGCGTCACCCGGTCACGGGCGTTCGGCGCCCACACCTCGAAGAGCACGGGAATCCCCTCGTCGTCGGAACCAGTCGGCCGTGCGGTGGTCACGGCCGGTCACCGCGACCATCCTGGCAGTCAGGACCCCGGCGTGCCCGGCGCGTCCCACGTGTGGTTGATCGCGCGCTCGAACGTGTCGTAGCCCGTACGGGCGAACGCGGCCGCCATCGGCACGTTCCCCAGGTCCGTGGCCGCCCGGATCCGGGGCACGTCGGCGGCGGCCAGGATCCGGGTCCCCTCCGCCAGGACGTCGTCGACGTAACCGTGCCCCCGGTGGGCGGGCAGCACACCGACGTACGCGATCGTGTGGTGGTAGTTGTTCCGGGCGGGCACGACGAACCCGACCGGCTCGCCGGTCTCCGGCAGCAGCGCCACCCGCCACCACGCGCGGGGCGAGGAGTAGTGGGCGAACTCCCCGTCGTAGTGCCGCTCCGCCACCTCCCGCGCCGAGAGCCCGGACTCCAGATCGGCCCGCCCGTGCGCGTCGAGGGTGCCGTCGAGCACCGGGACCATCAGGGAGACGAGGTCCTCGCGGTCCCGCACCGGACGGAACTCCAGGCGCCCCTTCGGCTCCGGTACGGGGGTGCCGGGCCGCCACTCCAGGCGCAGCCGCTCCACGAGGGGACGGGCGCCGGAGCGCTCCAGGACGGCGAAGAGCGACTCCAGGTACGCGCGGGTCTCCGGGACCTCGCGCCAGTCGGGGGGGAGGAACCGCCCGTACTCGGGGCGCCGCGTCCCCGCCGGGACGACCGCCGCCGTCGCCGTCTCCAGGAGCCGCAGGCCGACGTCGGCGCGTTCCTCGTCGGACAGCTCCGGCGCCAGGTCGAAGAAGTCGAGCGCCTGCGGTTCGGCGCCCGCCGCGTGGGTCCACCAGGCGATCCGGCCGAGGAGCCGGTCGCCGTCCAGGGCCACCCACATCCACTCCGGGAGGCGGCGGCCGGTGGCGAGGTCGTCGGCGAGCTCGTGGTCGAGCGAGTAGGCGAGGCGGAGGAAGAGGTCCAGCTCCTGCGGTCCCGCGAGCGGGCGTATCGCGATCACGTGCGGTGTTCTCCCGGGGAGTTCGGTGGTGGTGCCGGGCGACCGTAGCAGTGATCTTGGAAGAGGGATAAGGGGTTTCCGGCGGGCCCCGGTGGCGGCCTCCGTGGAGCCCGGGCCCCGGTTCCGGGACCCTTCTGGACACTTCGGGCCCGGCGGGCCGACAATCTCGGGTGTGACGACCCCTTTCGAGCTTCCGGCGAACTCCCCCCGGCTGACCGACGCCGAGCGGGACCGCGCGCTGGGGCTGCTCCGCGAGGGCGCCGCGCAGGGCCGCCTCTCCCACGACACCTTCCTCTTCCGGATGGAGTGCGCGCTCCAGGCCCGCCGGCCGGACGAACTCGACCTGCTCGTCGCCGACCTGAGGACCGAGGGGACCTGGGCCCGGCGGGTGGTGGGCGCGGTGGAGCGGATGTCCGCGTTCACGGCGAAGCTCGGACGCGCCTGGCACGCGGAACGGCTGCCGAAACTGCTGCTTCCGCACCCCGGGCCGTACCCGCTGCGGATAGGCCGCGACCCGGTCAACGGGCTGCGGCTCAGCCACGAGACGGCCTCCCGGCTGCACGCCGAACTCTCGCTCCAGGGCGGGACGTGGGTGCTGCGCGACCTCGGCTCGACGAACGGCACCACCGTCAACGGGCGCCGGGTCGCGGGCGCGGTGGTGGTGCGGCCCGGGGACGTGGTCGGCTTCGGCCAGATGGCGTTCCGCCTCTCCCACCACTGAGCACTGCCGAGTACGGCTGAACGCGCCGGAAGGTTCACCTGTTCGGCGGTACGTGAGTGGGCGCCGAGGTCCCCCGGATGGTGGGCTTGGTCCGGACGCGCGCCACGTTCTCCGGCCCGCGGCACCCACCGCCGACCGAGCAGGGGGCGCGATGACCGCCGAACCGACCCGAGGCATCCACGACGACCGGCCGGAAGGCCGGGACAGCCACGACGACCGGCCGGAAAGCCGGGGTGTCCGTGACGGTCGCCCGGAAAACCACGGCGTCCGCGACGACCGGCCGGAAGACCGGGATCCCCGTGGCGGCCGCCCGGAAGGGACCGGTGGGGCCTGGACCCGGCTGCCGGTCATGAACCCGGCCGCCCCCTCGGCCGCCGCCCCGTCGGGGACGGGGCAGGGCCGTGGCGCCTCCCCCGTACGGACCGGGCGGGGCGGCGCGCCCCTCCCCGGCCGTGTGCGCACCGCCCCCTCCCCGGCCGCCGCCGGCGGGCGGACCGTCGCGCCGAGCCCCCTCGACCCGGGCGCCTCGCAGGACCCGCACGGCATCCACCGCAGGCTCCGCGAGGAGTTCCCGCTGACCTACGACCCGCTGCTGCGGGCCTGGGTCCTCAGCCGGTACGCGGACGTGGCCGCCGCCCTCACCGACAACCGCTTCACCCACGGGCACCGCCCCGGCGACCCGCCGTGCGCCCGCGCCCACGTCGACGTCGACACGGCCGTGCTGCGGTCCGTCACCGAACGCACCGCGTACGTCCTCGCCCGCCGGATCGCCGAGCGGCCGCAGGCCGACCTGGTCGCCGACTTCTGCCACTGGCTGCCCGCCGGAACCGTCGCCGCCGCCGTCGGCGTCCCCTACCGGGACGTGATGCGGCTCGTACGGGGCCGTGCGGCCGGGGCGCTCGCGGGGGAGTGCGGCACCCAGATCGCCGTACGGGAGAAGGCGCTCGCCTCCTTCCTCGGCAACGTCCTCTCCGACCCCGACCAGGTCGCCGCCCTCCGGGACGCGCCCGCCGCGCTCGTGGCCCGCGCCTGGACCGAGTCGCTGCGCCGCGACCCGCCCGTGCAGATCGCGGTGCGCCGCACCGCCGCCGAGGTGCCGGTGAGCGGCGGCATCGTCCCGGCGGGCGCGTCCGTCGCGCTCCTCGTCGGCTCGGCGGGCCGGGATCCGGAGCGCTTCCGGGAGCCCGACCGCTTCGACCCGTTCCGCGACGACCCGGGCCAGCTCACCTACGGATCCGGCTTCTGCCCGGCCGTCCTCCTGGCCGGCATCGAGGCCGAGTACGCCCTGCGGGCCCTCTTCGCGGAGATGCCCCGACTGCGCCTCGCCGACGGCTTCCGGCCCACCCCCGCGGGGCTCATCACCCGTGCCCCGCGCACCCTGATCGTCCGTCCGGGAGGCTGAGGCGTGACCCCGCCGCCGCTGCTAGGGTGACGTGCGCTCGTCAAGCGAGCCGTATTCATTACCACTTTCAACGGGGTTTGAAACATGAAGATGCGTCATGTCCGCGCGCTCGCCGTCTTCGGCATCGCGCTCGTCGCGCTGACCGGTGCCCGCGGCTCGGGCGGTGGCGGCTGCGACAACCACAGCAGCTCCGGCTCCAGCAGCTCCGGCGGCGGCAGCGGCAGCCACCACGACAACGACGACAACGGCACCTCCGGCGGTTCCGTGTCCGGCGGTTCCAGCAGCGCGAACAAGGCCCTGCGCGACATCACCATCGACACGTGCGCCTACGACGCGGCGACCAAGAACCTCACCGCGCGCATCACGATCAAGAACGACGGCGTGCTCGACTACGACTACGACGTCACGCTGAAGTTCAAGGGCACCTCCGCCACCTCGGCGACCGCGACCACGAACGACATCGCGGTCGCGGCGGGCGCCACCAAGAGCGTCGACCTGACCACCCCGTACCCCGGCACCGGTGACGGCTCCGAGTACACCAAGTGCGAGGTCACGCGGGCCGGCCGCTCCTGACCCGCGCACCTGGGGGGAGGGGCGCGGACCGCGTCCCTCCCCCTTCGTCACCCCCTCCTCATCCCTCACCGTCCGGGATCCGCGCGAGCAGCGCCACCGGCCGCTCCTCGAAGAGCTCCGCCAGCTTCAGCTCCGTCGCCGGACCGCCGGTGAACTCCCGCACCCCGTCCAGGACGTCGGCCCAGCGGCCCTCCGGAAGCACCAGCTCCGTGTCCTGCCAGCCGCCCGTCTCCGCGAGCCGCAGCGAGAGCCGGGTCACCGCCGTCACCACCTCGCCCCCGCGGGCGAAGGCCAGGCAGTGCCCGGCGGCCGGACCCCCGGCCGCCAGCGGCACGTACGCGCCGCCCGGCCCGAAGGCCCCCGGGCGCTCCCGCCGCAGCCGCAGCGCCGCCCGGACCAGGGCCGTCCGGTCGTCGTCCGGACCGGGCGCGAACGGAGCCCGGTTGTCCGGGTCGACGAGCGCCCGGTACTCCCGCTCCGTGTTCTGGTACAGCTCCGGCACCCCCGGCATCGTGAGCTGCGCGAGCAGCGCGCCCAGTGCGTGCGCCCGGATGTGCGGCTCCAGGGCGAAGGCCGCCTCCGAGGCCGACCGGAGCGGGATCCGGCCGGGCCCGGCCGCCGTGAACTCCGCCACCGCCCGCTCGTACTCCTCGTCCGGCTCGGTCCAGCTGGTCCTGAGTCCCGCCTCCCGCACGGACTTGAGGAGCGCGGGCACCAGCCGGTCCGCGTCCGGCGTGCCGAGGCCGAAGGCCGTCTGCCAGGCCGTCCACGCCAGGTGCTGGTCCGGCGCGGGCACCCCCGCCACCTCCCCGAGCAGCTCCGTCCACACCTCCGGGCACTGGGCGAGGACCGCGATCGCGGCCCGCACGTCCGCGCTCCGCTTGGTGTCGTGGGTCGAGAGGACCGTGCCCGTGGCCGGCCAGTCCCGGGCGATCCGCAGGCAGTACGCGTGGAACTCCTCCACCGGCACCGCCGGGCGTCCCGCGTCGCCGCCCACCTCGTTCGCCGAGAGCAGCGGCGTGTACCGGTAGAAGGCCGTGTCCTCCACGGACTTGGCCCGCAGCGCCGAGGAGGTCTGGGCGAACCGGGCCCGGAACGCCCGGTGCCCGGGCCCGTCGCCCCGCAGGCCGAGCGCGAGGTCCCGCACGAGGTCGACCGCCGCCGCCTCCTCCGCCACCGCGAACGCGGCCTTCGCGCCGCGCGCCGCCTCCGGAGTGATCACCTCCTCGCCGCCGGTCCGGTAGGTCCGGTAGACCGGCACCCGGACCAGGAGCTCCCGGATCGCGGTGCGCAGCGCCCAGGGCGCGTGGTCCCGCAGGGCGGGGTCGGCGGCGCAGATCCGCTCCGCGATCCGGGTGAGCACGGCCGTCTCGGCGGCCAGGTCGTGCCCCACCACCTCGTACGCGGCGCGCCGCTCGGTCGCCTCCCAGCGTCCGCCCCGGTCGGCGGCCTTGCCGACGAACCCCCGGTACAGCTCGGCGAGCGTGTCGGCGCCCACGGGGTCGGTGAACACCCCGTCGAGCCGCCGCAGCGCGTCGTACCCCGTGGTGCCCGCCACCGGCCAGGAGTCCGGCAGCTCCTCCGCACCGGTGAGGATCTTCTCCACCACCGTCCAGCAGCGTCCGCCGGTCGCCTCCGCCAGGTCCTCCAGATAGCCCTGCGGGTCCGCGAGGCCGTCCGGGTGGTCGATGCGCAGCCCCTCGACCACCCCGTCCGCGACCAGTTCCACGATCTTCGCGTGGGTGGCCTCGAAGACCCCGGGCTCCTCCATCCGCACCCCGATGAGGTCGGAGACGGTGAAGAAGCGCCGGTAGTTCAGCTCGGTGCGGGCGAGGCGCCACCAGGCGAGCCGGTACCACTGGGCGTCGAGCAGCTCGTCCAACGGCAGCCCCTCCGTGCCGGGGCGCAGCGGGAACTCCTGCCCGTCCAGACGCAGCGCCCCGCCGGAGACCCGGAACCGGTCCCGCACCTCCGGGAGCCGCGCGGGCAGCACCGGGAGCAGCAGCCGGCCGTCCCCGGCCCGCCAGTCCACGTCGAACCAGCGGGCGTACGGCGAGTCCGGGCCGTCGCGGAGCACGGCGCGCAGCGCGTGGTTGTGGACGGGGGAGGCCGCCATGTGGTTGGGCACCAGGTCCACGACCAGGCCGAGCCCGTGGGCCCGCGCGGTCGCGGCCAGGGACCGCAGCCCCTCCTCGCCGCCCAGTTCGGCCCGTACGGACCGGTGGTCGGTGACGTCGTAGCCGTGGGCCGAGCCGGGCACCGCCTCCAGGACGGGGGAGAGGTGCAGATGGGAGACCCCGAGACCGGCCAGGTGCGGCACGGCGCGCTCGGCGGCCGCGAACGGGAAGTCCGGCTGGAGCTGGAGCCGGTAGGTGGCGGTCGGCAGGGCGGTGAGGCGCTGGAGCGGGGAACGGGCCGGAAAGGAGGTCATGCGAACGTACGTACCCGGCTGGAGGGCTTCTGTGTCATCGCCTCCGCGTCCGCCCGTGCCCACCGCCCCGGATTCCCCCGAAAGGATGACGCCGAACGGCCCCGCCGGTCGCCCGGCGGGGCCGTGGTCCGGAGGCCGTGCTCAGACCGGCCGGCGCAGCACGGTCAGGCTGAGCGGCGCGAGCGTCACCCGCTCGCCGCCCGCCAGCTCCGGCCCCTGGTGCGGCGGCATGCCCTGCGGGTCGGAGGTGTCCACCACCGTGTGCCAGGAGTGGCCGTGGCTGTCCGGCACCGAGAACTCCAGCTCCTTCGACGAGGCGTTGAACATCAGCAGGAAGGAGTCGTCGGCGATCCGCTCGCCCTGCGTGCCCGGTTCCGAGATCGCGTTCCCGTTGAGGAAGACGGTCAGCGCCTTGGCGTGCGCCGCCTGCCAGTCCCGGGAGGTCATCTCCTCGCCCTCGGGCGTGAACCAGGCGATGTCGGTCAGCTCGTCGTGGGTGCCCTCGACCGGCCGCCCGTGGAAGAAGCGGCGGCGCCGGAAGACGGGGTGCTCGCGGCGCAGCCGCACCATCGCCCGGGTGAAGCGGAGCAGGGTCGCCTCCACCTCGCTGTTCTCCTTGGGCCACTGCACCCAGGACACCTCGTTGTCCTGGCAGTACGCGTTGTTGTTGCCGCCCTGCGTCCGCCCGAACTCGTCGCCGTGGCTGAGCATGGGAACGCCCTGCGACAGCATCAGGGTGGCGAGGAAGTTGCGCATCTGGCGGGCGCGCAGCTCCTTGATCCCGATGTCCTCGGTCTCGCCCTCGGCCCCGCAGTTCCACGAGCGGTTGTGGCTCTCGCCGTCCCGGTTCTCCTCGCCGTTCGCCTCGTTGTGCTTGTCGTTGTACGAGACGAGGTCGCGCAGGGTGAAGCCGTCGTGGCAGGTCACGAAGTTGACCGAGGCGAGCGGCCGCCGGCCGTCGTCCTGGTACAGGTCGGAGGAGCCGGTCAGGCGGGAGGCGAACTCGGCGAGCGTGCGCGGCTCGCCCCGCCACAGGTCCCGCACGCAGTCCCGGTACTTGCCGTTCCACTCGGTCCACAGCGGCGGGAAGTTCCCCACCTGGTAGCCGCCCTCGCCCACGTCCCACGGCTCGGCGATCAGCTTCACCTGGCTCACCACCGGGTCCTGCTGCACCAGGTCGAAGAAGGACGACAGGCGGTCCACCTCGTGGAACTGGCGGGCCAGGGTGGCCGCCAGGTCGAAGCGGAAGCCGTCCACGTGCATCTCGGTCACCCAGTACCGCAGGCTGTCCATGATCATCTGGAGCACGTGCGGGGACCGCATGAGCAGCGAGTTGCCCGTGCCGGTCGTGTCGAAGTAGTGCGCGGGCGCGTCGTCCACGAGCCGGTAGTACGAAGGGTTGTCCAGGCCCTTGAAGGAGAGCGTCGGACCCAGGTGGTTGCCCTCGGCGGTGTGGTTGTAGACCACGTCGAGGATGACCTCGATGCCCGCCTGGTGCAGCGCCCGGACCGCCGACTTGAACTCCAGGACCTGCTGGCCCCGGTCGCCCCAGGACGCGTACGCGTTGTGCGGGGCGAAGAAGCCGATCGTGTTGTAGCCCCAGTAGTTCGAGAGCCCCGCGTCCGCGAGCCGGTGGTCGTTCACGAACTGGTGGACGGGCATCAGTTCGAGCGCCGTCACCCCCAGCTCCTTCAGGTGCCCGATCACCGCCGGGTGCGCCAGGCCCGCGTACGTCCCCCGCAGCTCCTCGGGGAGGTCCGGGTGCAGCATCGTCAGGCCCTTCACATGGGCCTCGTAGATCACCGTGTGGTGGTACTCGGTGCGCGGGCGCCGGTCGTCGCCCCAGTCGAAGTACGGGTTGACCACGACCGAGGCCATCGTGTGCGGGCCCGAGTCCCGGTCGTTGCGCGCGTCCGGCTTCCCGAACGGGTAGCCGTACACCGCCTCGCTCCACTCGACCTGACCCGACATCGCGCGCGCGTAGGGGTCGAGCAGCAGCTTCGCCGGGTTGCAGCGCAGCCCCTGCTCCGGGGCGTACGGGCCGTGCACCCGGAAGCCGTACCGCTGTCCGGGCATCACGCCCGGCAGATAGGCGTGCCGCACGAACGCGTCGGACTCGCGCAGCTCCACCGCCGTCTCCGAGCCGTCGTCGTTGAGCAGACACAGCTCGATCCTGTGGGCGGCCTCCGAGAAGACCGCGAAGTTGGTTCCCGCACCGTCGTAGGTGGCGCCCAAGGGGTACGCCTGTCCCGGCCAGACCTGCATGGATACGACTATTCCTCTTCTGTCCGGGTCTTTCTGGATGGTCTTCGGCCAGATCCTGCCCGAAAGAGACGCCGGCTCCTAGGACTTCGCCCGGTCCTGCCGGGTGACCGGCGACCGTGCGGGGGAAGGGGCGGAAACACGTACGAAATGGCATCCCGCCAGTCGGGGGAACGGGCAAGTCGGGAGACTCCGGACGGACCGCCCCCGGGGTCAACATCGGGTTCCGCCGCGTCGCCCCGGCCGGGTGCCGGCGACCGGCGCCGGCCCGTCGGCGGACCCCCGTCGGCACCCGGGTGCGCAACCGCTATGAATCCGCTCACTCCACCCGATCTCGCCCCACGGAACGGACGCTTCCGCCTTGGTAGTTGAGGAAGGAGGCCGGGATCCTGCTGCACCGCCTCCCGCTCCCGGAGTACCCTTCCTTGATCGTTGCCGGAGTGGTCGAAACGAGTGTCCAGGAGCAGAAGGCGGTGCGCGGGTGAGCTCGGGAGGTCTGGAGCTGCCCCCAGGGGACGCGGGTCGGGACGGGAGTCCGGCCGGCCCCGCCGAGGCGCCGCCCGGAGCGGCCGCGCCCCCGGGGGCCGGCGCGCCGCCGGGCGCGGGTGCGCCGCCCGGCACGGTCGCCGTCGCCCGGCCCGTGGAGATAGGGGCCGAGCTCGACTGGGACGCCGGGGCCTGGAGCGAGGTCCGCACCCGGGCCCAGCGCGCCGGCCGCGCCTACATCTGGCTGAATCTCGTCGAACAGCGGCTGCGGGCCGTCGTCGCCGCCGTCCTGCGACCGGTGTACGAACCGGTCCACGGCGAGGAGTGGGTGGTCGCCGCCGCCGGACCGGCCGGCCAGGAGTGGGTGCAGCGCGCGGTCGCCGTGCGCGAGGTCTCGCGGCGCAAGGGCTACCTCCTCGACCCGGCCGACGACAACGTGCTGAGCTTCCTGACCCTCCCGCAGCTGCGCGAACTGATGGTCCAGCACTGGCCCTGCTTCGAGCCCTACTTCGACGACCGGCGCGAGGTCGAGCTCGCCCTGGACGAGCTGGAGGTCACGCGCAACGTGGTCTCCCGCAACCGCGCCCTCTCGCTGACCGTCCTCGCCCAGTCCGAACGGGCCTCCGCCCGCATCCTGGAGATCCTCGGCAGCGGGGCCGGGGTCCCGTCCGCCGACCGGCTGCCCGTGGACGCCGTCGAGGACCTCGTCGGCGACCGGTACGCGGACGTGGTGCAGGTCCACCCCGACCGGGTCCGGCTCCAGCGGCAGCTGCCCGCCGAGGACCTCTTCGGCGGGGCCCGCCGCCTCGACGCCACCGGCATAGGCCTGAACCTGCTCGTGCAGAACTTCTCCGGGCGCCGCATGGTGCGCCTCGCCGAGTCCGGCTGCCGGACGCGGCTCCTCTTCCTCAACCCCGCCAGCAGCGCCGTCAAGCGGCGCGAGCGGGAACTCGGCCTCAAGAAGGGCGAACTGAGCCGCTCGGTCGAGATGAACATCCTGCACATGCGCCGGGTCCGCTCCGAACTCCGCGACCCGGGCGCCTTCCAGATCCACGTCTTCGACGAGACCCCCCGCTTCACCGCCTACCTGGTGGACGGCGACGGCCCCGACGGGGTCGGCGTCGTCCAGTCCTACCTGCGCCGCGCCCGGGGCATGGAGGCCCCGGTCCTGGTGCTGCGCGGCGGCGGCCGGAACGTGGTCCGCCACGACCGGCAGGCCCGCGACGAGGACCACGGTCTGTTCGAGACGTACCGGGAGGAGTTCGAGTCGATCTGGCTCGACTCCCGGCCCGTCTCCTGAACCCCCCCGGGGGACAGGGGCACCCGGGGCGGTTGTCAGTGTCGCGTGCGAGGGTGGTCGTACCACGGGGGAGATTACGTAAGGAGGACCCGATGGCTTGGCACGGCGAGACGCTGGTCGGCTTCGATCTGGAGACGACCGGCACCGATCCGCTGGAGGCCCGCATCGTGACGGCCTCGGTCGTGGAGGTCGAGGGCGGGGGACGCGTCGCACGGCGGCGGGACTGGCTCGCCGACCCGGGGGTCGACATCCCGGACCAGGCCGCCGCGATCCACGGCATCACCACCGAACGCGCGACGGCCGAGGGCCGGCCGGTGCGCGAGGTGGCCGACGAGATCGCGAAGACGCTCGCGGAGTACTGGGCGGACGGCGTCCCGGTCGTGGCGTACAACGCCTCCTTCGACCTCACCCTCCTCGCCGCCGAGCTGCGCCGCCACGGACTGCCCCCGATGGAGGAGCGGCTCGGCGGGGCCGGGACGGGCCCGGTCGTCGACCCGTACACCATCGACCGCGCCGTCGACCGCTACCGGCGCGGCAAGCGGACCCTGGAGGCGGTCTGCGGCGAGTACGGCGTCGTCCTCGAATCCGCCCACGAGGCCGCGGCCGACGCGCTCGCCGCCGTCCGGGTCGCCGTCGCGATAGCCGAGCGGCACCGCCGGGTGGCCGACCTCGACCCGGCCGAGCTCCACGCGCGCCAGATCGACTGGTACCGCGCCTGGGCCGAGGACTTCCAGTCCTTCCTGCGCCGCAAGGGGAACGCGGAGGCGGTCGTCGACACGGCGTGGCCCCTGCGCGACGCGGTCGTGCCCGCGCGCTGAGCGCCGTCCCGCCGGTGCGCCCCGGGCGGCCGGATCCCGGCCCGCCGGACGACTTCGACGGCGTCTTCGGCCGACGGGCGCCACGGACCCGGCGTCAGAACGGGTACCAGCGCACCTCGGGGTCGCCGTCCCGCAGCGAGGCCACCCGGCGCTCGAACTCCGCCAGGGCCTTCGGGTTCGTCGGCGCGTGCTGCGCCACCCACGCACAGCTCGCGGTCTCCCGCGCCCCGCGCAGCACCGCACAGCCCTCCCACTCCCGCACGTCCCAGCCGTACGCCTCGGTGAAGGCGTCGTACGCGGCCGGGTCGAGGCCGTACCGGTCGCGGGACAGGGCCAGGACGACCAGGTCGTGCTCGCGCAGGTCCGAGGAGAAGGTCTCCAGGTCGACCAGGACCGGGCCGTCCGGGCCGACGTGGACGTTCCGGGGCAGGGCGTCCCCGTGGATCGGGCCCGGCGCCAGGCGCGGGGTCAGGGCGGCCGCCGCCGGGGCGAAGGAGTCGCGCCGCTCGCGCAGGAACGCCGCGTCCGCCGGGTCGATCGCGTCCCCCGCGAGCCGCAGCCACCGCTCGACGCCGCCGAGCAGCTCGCGGCGGGGGAGCGCGAAGCCCTCGGGCTCCGGCAGGGCGTGGACACGCCGCAGCAGCGGGGCGAGGTCCCGGGGTTCGGGCGGCCGGACCGCCCCGGGCAGCCGGTGCCAGAGGGTGACCGGATGGCCCGCCACGAGCCGGGGCCTCTCCTCCGCCGCCCGCACGGCGGGGACGCCGGCCGCCGCCAGCCAGGCGGCGAGCGCCAGCTCGCGCTCCGCCCGCCCGAGCAGCTCGGCGTCCCGGCCGACCTTCACCACCAGGTCGCCCACGGCGAAGACCGCGTTCTCCCCGAGTGCGAGGAGTTCGGCCTCCCCGGCCGGCAGCCCCGCCCCGTCCATGACCTCCCGTGCCCGCGCCTCGTCCATCGACCTCTCCCTCACCTGTGCGTTCGCGTCGAAGTCTCGCATCCGTCCGGCCCGCCCCGCGGATCGCCCCGGCGGCGCGGCGGGCGACCGGACGCCCGTCCGCTATCAGGGGAAAAGAACGGTTCGCGAGGGGCCCGCCATTACGAAACCTTGTTGAAAAAGTCACAGTAGGGTGAAGGGTCTTCTCCCGCCCCGTTCCATGGGACAGTGTTCGAACCGGCCACCGTGCCGCCCCCCACGAGGCGCGGTGGCCCTTCCCCCCGGGAGCGCGACCGGAGCCGGGGGCGGGCCTTAGGTTGGGGCCATGACGCAGACATACGCGGCGCTGCTCCGGGGCGTCAACGTGAGCGGACGCCGCAAGGTCCCCATGCCGGAACTCCGTTCCCTCCTCGAGGGCCTCGGCCACCGGAACGTCCGCACCCACCTCCAGAGCGGGAACGCCGTCTTCACCACCGGCGCGGACGCCTCCGAGGAGGAGCTCACGGCCGCGGTCGAGGCCGCGATCGAGGGCCGGTTCGGCTTCCGCGTGGACTGCCTCGTCCGGGACGGCGCCTATCTCGCCGCCGTCGCCGACGCCTGCCCGTTCCCCACCGCCGGGATCGAGGGCAAGCAGCTCCACGCCCTCTACTTCTCGGGCCCTCCCGACGCGGAACGCTTCGCGGCGATCGACCAGGAGGCGTACCGCCCGGAGGCCTTCGCCCTCGGCGACCGGGTCCTCTACCTCCACGTCCCCGAAGGCCTCGGCAGGTCCGCGCTGGGGGACGCCGTGTCCCGGCCGTCCCTCTCCAAGGGGCTGGTGGTCACCGCCCGCAACTGGAACACGGTCCTCAAGCTGGTGGAGATGACCCGGGAGGGCTGACGGGGAAGCGGCCCACTTCGGAGGACGGTGAATGGACCACCGGGGAGGGCCGACCGCCGCCTGGATTCGTCCCCATGACCACCACCGGTCCGGAGGACACCCGTACCGGCGGCACCGGCACTCCGTCCCGTACCGCCATCGACTTCTCCTTCGACCCCGCCTGCCCCTTCGCCTGGATCGCCTCCCGCCGGATCCTGGAGGTCAGCGCCACCGGGACCTCGACCTCCGCTTCCGGATCATGAGCCTCCACCTCCACGACGAGGGCGGCGAACTGCCCGGCCGGTACCGGGAACTCGTCGACGCCTCCCTCGGCCCGGTGCGCGTGGCGGTGACCGCCGCCGAACAGCACGGCGAGGAGATCCTGAGCCCCCTCTACACCGCCTACGGGACCCGCGTCCACGAGGGGAGGCGGAAGGACTTCGGCGCCTTCCGCGCCCTGGTCGCCCACCCGGACCTCTTCGAACTCAAGCGCACCCGCACCGGGAGCCTCGACTTCTCCTGGCAGCACGACCAGTGCCGCGACGGTACTTTCCCCGGCGGCCGGGCGCCTCTCAGGGCGCGACCCCGGTGAACGTGTGGGTGATGCCCGTCTGCCAGCCCGGCTGCGGGAGCGCCCGTACGTCCGTGAAGCCCGCGCGGCGCAGACGGTCGGCGAAGGCGGGCGCCGTGTCGAAGTCGAGGACGCTGTGCCACAGGTGCCGGTAGAGCGCCCCGTCCCCGTGACGGCGGCCCCACGGCAG
The DNA here is from genome assembly GCF_042900925.1 of Streptomyces sp. NPDC012825. NCBI lineage: Bacteria > Bacillati > Actinomycetota > Actinomycetes > Kitasatosporales > Streptomycetaceae > Streptomyces > Streptomyces sp. NPDC012825. The sequence continues at coordinate 15,451 of NZ_JBIBBZ010000033.1, forward strand.
GACGACCGCGCGCATCACCGCCGACCACACCGCCCGGTGGACGGCCAGGCCGCCCAGGGCGTACTCGTGGACGACCAGGCGCCCGCCCGGCCGCAGGACGCCCCGCACCCGGTCGAGGACCCCGTCGGGATCCGCCACGTTGCGGAAGAGGTAGGCGGCGAAGACCGCGTCGTACGGGCCGCGCACCCCGGCCCCCGCCATGCCCTCCACCGGCGCGTGCACGAAGGAGACCCCGGGCGGCCACGGCTTGCCCCGTGCCCGGTCGAGCATGCCGGCGGACGCGTCGACCCCGGTGACGGACGCCCCGGGCGCGGCCCGCAGCAACGCCCGGGTCGACGCCCCCGTACCGCAGCCGAGGTCGAGCACCGACCACCCCCGGCCGCCGTCGGGCAGGGCGAGGCGGCGGGCGGAGCGGAGCAGGTGCCGGTGGTAGCCGGGGCTCGCGGACGTCATCCGGTCGTAGGACCGCGAGGCGCGGTCGAAGGCGTGGGCGAGGTCGGCGTCTCGCAGCAGGGACATGGACCACTCCTCCGTGGGGGCTCCCGCATCGGGTCTCACCCGCAGTGTCGCCCGCCGCCGGTGCGGGCGCGGGCGGCGGCGGGCGGTGATTGGGCCGGGCGGCCCAAGGAACGGTGCATCCGATGCCGTCGGCGGTACTGAATGACCCGTGAGGACGAAGAGATGCCGCCCGGCGAGCGAGGGGTGAACCGATGCGCGTGCCCGATCCACTTCAGGTAGACGAGGGGGTACCGGCCGCCGTCGAGGACCACCTCGCCGCCGTCCTCCGGCAGCGGACGGCGGACGCGGCGGAGGCCGATCCGGACTTCGCGTCCGACATCGCCGACCGGGTGGCCGCCTTCGCCCTGGGCGGCGGCAGGCGGCTGCGCGCCGAGTTCCTGTGGTGGGCGATGCGGGGCAGCGGCGGTGGGGCCCCCGAGACCCCGGCGACCCTGGGGACCGCGGCCGCCCTCGAACTGATCCAGACGTGCGCGCTGATCCACGACGACGTGATGGACGGCTCGCCCCTGCGGCGGGGCCGCCCCGCCGTGCACGTCCAGCTGGACGCGCGGTTCGGCACGGGGCGGCGCGCCCTGCCCTGCGGCACGTTCGGCGGCGCCGCCGCCGTCCTCGCCGGAGACCTGGCCCTGGCCTGGGCCGACGACGCCTTCGCCGAGTCCGTCGCGGGGCTGCCGTCGGCGTCCCGGGCGGCCGGGGTCTGGCGGGCGATGCGCACCGAGATGGTCGCGGGCCAGTACCTCGACCTGCGCGCCCAGGTCACGGGCGACGCCTCGGCCGACCGGGCGGCGCGCACGGCCGTCCTGAAGACCGCCCTCTACTCGATGGGACACCCCCTGGCCCTGGGCGCGACCCTGGCCGGAGCCTCCGGGGACACGGTCCGCGCGCTCCGCGAGGCGGGACGGTCCGCCGGGCTCGCCTTCCAGCTCCACGACGACGTGCGGGGGGCCTTCGGCGACCCGGCGGCCACCGGGAAGCCGGTCGGCGAGGACATCCGGGAGGGGAAGGCGACGTACCTCCTGGCCGTCGCCGGGGAGCGCTGCGCCGAGCTGGGGGACCGGGCCGGGCTCGGACTCCTGGAACGGGTCACCGGTGGAGCCCGTACGGCCGAGGAGGACGTGGACCGCGTGCTCGACCTGCTCGTCTCCTGCGGCGCCCGGGACCGGGTCGCCCGGCGGGTCGAGGAACTGTGCGCCCGGGGCGCGGAGTCGGTGGCGCGCGCCGGACTCGCGCGGGAGGCGGCGGACCGGATCGGACGGCTCTTCGGGGCGGCGTGCGGCCTGGAACCCGGGCGCGCCACCGCACCACCGGGGCCGTCCGTACCACCGGGACCGCCCGCACCACCGGAGCCGTCCGTACCGCCCACCCCGCCCGTCCTGATCGGGGAGGCCCGGTGAAGAAGATCGCGGGACCGACGGACCACGTCGTCGTGGTGGGTGCCGGGCTCGCCGGGCTCGCCGCCGCCCTCCACCTGCTCGGCGCCGGACGCCGGGTGACCGTCGTCGAGGGCGAACCGCTCCCGGGCGGCCGCGCCGGCCGTCTCGACCTGGGCGGCTACCGGGCGGACACCGGACCGACCGTCCTCACCATGCCCGACATCCTCGACGACGCCTTCCGGGCGGTCGGGGACTCCCTGCGCGCACGGGTCGACCTCGTCCCCCTCCACCCGGCCTACCGGGCGCTGTTCGCCGACGGCACCCGCCTCGACGTGCACACGGACCCCGACGCCATGGAGGCGGAGGTCGCCGCCTTCGCCGGCCCCCGCGAGGCCGCCGGGTACGGCAGGCTGCGCCGCTGGCTGGAGGAGCTGTACGCGGTCCAGATGCGCCGCTTCATCGACGCCAACTTCGACTCCCCCGTCCAGCTCCTCCACCCCGACCTCGCACGGCTCGCCGCCCTCGGCGGCTTCGGCCGGCTCGACCGGGCCGTGGGCCGCTTCCTGGCGGACGAGCGGCTGCGGCGCGTCTTCTCCTTCCAGGCCCTGTACGCGGGCGTGGCGCCCTCGCGGGCCCTCGCCGCCTACGCGGTGATCTCCTACATGGACACGGTCGCCGGGGTGTACTTCCCGCGCGGCGGGATGCACGCCGTACCGGCGGCCATGGCGGACGCGGTGGTACGGGCCGGCGGCACGGTCCGGTACGACGAGCCGGTCACCACGCTCGAACGCCGGGGCGAGCGCGTCACCGCCGTCCTCACCGAGCACGGCCGGATCCCCTGCGACGCGGTCGTCCTCACCCCGGACCTGCCCGTCACCTACGGCCTCCTCGGCCGTGAACCCCGCCGCGCCCTCCGGCTGAGACACTCCCCGAGCGCGGTCGTGATCCACGCAGGGACGGACCGCACCTGGCCCGAACTCGCCCACCACACGCTCTCCTTCGGGACCGCGTGGGAGGGCACGTTCCACGAGCTGATCGACCGGGGGCGCCTGATGAGCGACCCCTCGCTGCTCGTCACCCGGCCCACGGCCACCGACCCCTCACTCGCCCCGCCCGGCCGCCACCTGCACTACGTCCTCGCCCCCTGTCCGAACACCCGGACCGGGCCGGACGCCGCCCACTGGGGCGAACTCGGCCCGCGCTACCGCGACACGCTCGTCCGCGAGCTCGAACGCCGGGGCCTGGAAGGATTCGGCGACTCGATCGAGGAGGAGACCCTGGTGACCCCGGCGGACTGGACGGCCCGGGGGCACGCCGCCGGCACCCCCTTCTCCGCCGCCCACACCTTCGCCCAGACCGGCCCCTTCCGGCCCCGGAACCTGGTGCGGGGCACGGCCAACGCCGTCCTCGCCGGCTGCGGCACCACCCCCGGCGTCGGCGTCCCCACGGTGCTCCTCTCCGGGAAGCTCGCGGCGGCCCGGATCACCGGCGGACCCGCCCGCCCCGGCCGGCGCCCCGCACCACCGGGGACGGACCGGACCCGGGTGCCCGGCACGAGCGGGGCCGCACGGTGACGGCCCGGGAGCTGGACGCGGCCGGCGTCACCGACCCCCGCCTGCGGGCCGCGTACACCGCCTGCCGGCGTCTGAACGCCCGCCACGGCAGGACGTACTTCCTGGCCACCCGCCTCCTGCCCGTCGACCGGCGCTCCGCCGTCCACGCGCTGTACGGCTTCGCGCGGCGCGCCGACGACATCGTCGACGACCTGGGCACCGACGCGACGACGGAGGAGCGCTCCGCCGCCCTGGACGTCCTGGAGAGCCAGTGGCGGCACGCCGTCCGGGGCGGGGAGGTCCGCGAACCGGTGGTGATGGCGGCTGCCGACGCCCGCGCCCGCCACCACATCCCGGAGCGCCACTTCACCGACTTCCTGACCTCGATGCGCAGCGACCTGACGGTCGAGCGGTACGCGACGTACGCCGACCTCCACGCCTACATGCACGGCTCGGCGGCCGTCATCGGGCTCCAGATGGTCCCCGTCCTCGGCACCGTCGTCCCCCGCGCGGAGGCCGAGCCGTACGCGGCGGCGCTCGGCCGGGCCTTCCAGCTCACCAACTTCCTCCGGGACGTGGGCGAGGACCTCGACCGGGGGCGCGTCTACCTGCCCCTGGACCTCCTCGCCGCGTACGGGGTCGACCCCGAGCTGCTGACGTGGAGCAGGATGACCGGCTGCCGGGACGCCCGGATCACCGCCGCGCTGCGGGCCGCCGCCGCCCTGACCCGGGGCGTCTACCGCGAGGCGGAGCCCGGCATCGCCCGGCTCGCCCCCGTGTCGGCGCCCTGCGTCCGCGCCGCCTTCGTGCTGTACCGGGACATCCTGACGGCCATCGAGCGGGACGGGTACGCGGCGGTGCACCGCCGGGCGGTCGTCGGCCGCCGCCGCAGGGCGGCCGTGGCGGCACGCGGCCTGGTGGGCGCCCTCGCCGCCCGCACCCTGCCGGGCCGCGCCCGGACGGCCCCCGCCGTCCCGGCCGTGCCGCGCGCGGAGGTCCACAGGACCTGGGCGAGCAGCGGGGCCGAACTCGACCGCACGAGAACGGCGGCGGAAACGGTACGGGCGACGGAAACGACCCGGACGACGGAAACGACCCGGGCGACGGGGACGGCGGGAGGCGGCGAGCGGTGAGCGCGATGCGGAAGCCGGAGATCCCGTTGCGGCTGCGCCGGAACGCCGTCGCCTGGGAGCGGCAGCGGCCCACGTGGCGGGAGGCCAAGCCCGCCCTGATCGCCGAGGCGCTCGACCGCGCCGGGGCCCGCCCCACCGGCAACTGGTTCGTCGTCGGCGGCAGCCGCGACCTCAAGGACGGCCGGCCCCTCGGACGGACCGTGGCGGGCACCGAACTGGTCCTGTGGCGCGACGCGGAAGGGACGCCCCACGCGGGCCCGGGGGCCTGCCCGCACCTGGGGGCGCCGCTGAAGGACAGCGTCGTGCGGTGCGGCACGCTGATCTGCCACTGGCACGGACTCGCCCTGGACGGCGGCCCCTTCGCGGGCTGGTCGCCGTGGCCCGTCCACGACGACGGGACGCTGCTCTGGGTCCGGCTCGACCGGGCGGGCGGCGAGACCCCGACGGAACGGCCCTCCGTGCCCGAACGCCCGCCGGCGGCCGGGGCGGTCGGTGCCGTCTACACGGGCGTGGGGACGTGCGAGCCGGAGGACGTCGTCGCCAACCGGCTCGACCCCTGGCACGGCGCCTGGCTCCACCCGTACTCCTTCGTCGACCTGGAGGTGCTGCGCACCCCGACCGAGGAGGACGACGAGCTGGAGGTGGAGGTGTCGTTCAAGGTGGCCGGCCGGGTCGTGGTGCCCGTCCGGGCCGTGTTCACCGCACCCGGCCCCCGGACGGTCGTCATGCGGATCACGGAGGGCGAGGGGACGGGATCGGTGGTCGAGACGCACGCGACGCCCCTGACCCCGCCGGGCGCCCGGCGCCCGCGCACCGCCGTGGTGGAGGCCGTCGTCGCCGGTTCGGACCGGCGGGGGTTCGCCGTGGCCCGCCTGACGGCACCCCTCCTCCGCCCGGCGATGCGGGCGGCGGCGGGCCGCCTGTGGCGCGACGACCTGGCGTACGCCGAACGGCGCTGGTCCCTGCGGGCGCGGGGGCTGTTCCCGGGCTGACGTACGGGGGTGGGGCCCACCCCCGTACGGGGGCCGGTCCGGTACTCCCCGTACGCCCGGGCCGCCGGGGCCGGTCCGGTACTCCCCGTACGCCCGGGCCGCCGGGGCCGGTTCAGTACTCCCCGTACGCCCGGGCCGCCGCCCTCAGCAGCGCCGACCTGCCCCGCCTCGGCACCGTCCACAGCGTCTGCCCCCGCAGGCCCCAGCGCCGCAGGTGCGCGTTGGCCGCCAGGAAGCCCGTGGCGGCGGCCCGCTCCATCAGCGCCACCGGCAGGTCGGTGCGGACCAGGTCGCCGGCGACGGTGACGGTGGGGTCGGAGGTGTCGACCGCGGGCCGGTCCGCGTGGCCGCCGACGGCGAAGAGCGGGCAGTCCTGCCGCCACTCGTCGCGCCGGTCGACGATCCGGGCGCCCGCCGTCTCCGGGTACACGCGGTGGAGCTGCCCGACCAGCTCCCGTCCGACCGCGTCCGGGCCCGCCGCCGCGTCCGCCGCGTAGGCGTGCAGCTCGACCACGGAGCCGCCGGTCTTCCCGGCCCAGCGGGCGGCCTCGCCCTCCCACCGGTCGAGGACGCTGATGTTGTCCAGGGGTCCGTAGCCGCCGGTCCCGAGGAAGCCGGGCCGGTCCGGGGCGACCGGACGGTCCAGCCAGAGCCGGGTGACCAGGAACGGCGGGGCCGTGCGCAGGGCGGCGACCCGGGTGCGCCACGCCTCGTCGCACAGGCTCGGCGAGGCCGCCGCGACGGCCCGGAGCCCGGCGGTGTCGAGCGCGAGGACGAGCGCGTCGACGCGTTCCGTACCGCTCGGGCCGTGCACCAGGTGGCCGCCGTCCGGCGCGGCCTCGACGCGGTCGACGGGGGCGCCGGTGCGGATGTCGACGCCGTGGCCTTCGAGGTAGCGGGCCAGGGGGTCCCACAGGGCCTGCGGATAGGGCTCGTCGGGCACGTCGAAGAGGAGCCCCTCGGAGGAGCCCAGGAAGTAGATGTGGAACATCAGGGCGAGTTCGGCCGCCGACAGCTCCCCGGGGTCGGCGAAGAAGCTGCGGGAGAAGACCTCGAACGCGAGGTGCCGGGCCTTCTCCGGGAAGCGGATCCGGTCGAGCAGCTCCCGCGCGCTGACGTCGTCGTACTGCCGGTGGACGCCGGGGAGGCGCACGTCGAGGAGGGGCAGCGCCGCCCGGGGGTTCATCCGGGCCAGGTCCCGCGCGCCGAAGCTCGGGCTGAGCGCGGCGAAGCCCACGGCGCTCCACGGCGGTGTGCGGGGGACGCGCGCGAAACTGTCGTACAGGCCCGAGCCGTGCAGCAGGGGGTAGTCGGGCAGCGGCCGCAGCCGCTCCAGGCCCGGGTCGACGCGCCTGAGCAGTCCGCGCAGGTTGTAGTACTGGCGGAAGAAGGCGTGGAAGCCCCGGCTCATCGTCGCGGAGGAGCCGTCCGCGAGCTCCACGGGCCACCCCGCGAGCCGGCCGCCGAGCGACGCCTCGCGCTCGTACAGGGTGACGCGGACCCCGCGCTCCGCGAGGACGGTGGCGGCGGCGATGCCCGCGATCCCGCCCCCGACGACGGCGCAGCGCGGCCCGTCCCGGTCCGCCCGGTCCCGTCCGGGGTGCGCGGGCAGGACGGCCGCCCGGCGGTCGCGGCCACGGCGCGGCGCGGGGGCCGGAGTCGGTTCCGGGAGGGAGAGGTGCTCACGGCCGGTCATCGGGGGCCTCCTGGTGCGGTCCCGGGCGGGGGCGCCGGGGGAGTAGGGGGACTTCGGCCGCCGTGCGGAGCATGGCGGGGACGGGCGTGCGCAGCCCGATGGAGAACTCCTCGGCCGGCCCGGTGGCGCCGTCGAGGAAGCGGAGCAGCCGCTCGCAGGGGACGCGCTCGAAGAGCCGGGTGAAGAAGGCCGGGCCGTCGATCCGGCCCGTGTCGAGTCCGCGCAGCAGGACGGAGTCCATCGCGAGCGCCCGGGAGGAGTACGCGGGCGGGGGCACCGGACAGCGGCCCCGGTGCAGGGCGTCCGCGACGGCGCGGGCCTGCCGCTGGATCGCCGCGAAGGCGTACCCGGTGGAGGGACGGACGGCCCCGCCCGCCGCCCCGACCCGGAAGACGTGCCGGCCGGTCCTGCGGGGGTACCGGCCGTCGCTCATCGGGATGACCCCCTGCTCGGTGGCGAGCACCCGGAGGGGGCCGAGCCGCAGCACGTCCCGGGTGTACCGGGCCAGGGCCCGGTCGTAGGCGGCGGTCGTCAGCGGGGACCGGCCGAACTCGGTGTACTCGACGAGCGCCTCGTACGGGCCGGTGGGGAGGACGTAGCCGAAGGAGAGCCCGTGCGCGGGCCGGGGCGTGCGGAAGTCCATCAGCTCGACGACGTCCGGCGTGAACACCGGCCGGTCGGTCCGCACGAACCAGCCCCGGAAGTGCTGGAGCAGGGCGGTGCGGGCGGGCGGCGCGGCGGCGGGCGGCCGGGAGTCGAAGACCCAGCGGGCCGTGAGCCGCGTGACGGTGCCGTCGGCCGCGCGGCAGCTCACGACGGCGCCGTCCGGCCCGTCGGCGATCTCCTCCACGACGGCCTCGACCCGGCGCAGCGCGGAGAGCCCCGGCCGCAGGCCCCGCTCGAAGTCCCCGGAGCGCAGCATCTTGTACCGCAGGCCGCCGAGGGAACGCACGGGACCGGATCCGTCCGGCCCCCGCACCCGGAGCCCGCCCCAGCTCGCGGTCAGGAAGGAGTCGTACGGTCCGGGGCCGGCCTCCCAGAAGCACCAGGTGCGCTCCGGGGGCCGCAGCGGGCCCGGCGGCGCCTCCACGAGGGTGACGCGGGGGGCGGGGACGCCGTCCGGAGGGGCGAGCAGCCGCCACGCCAGGGACAGCCCGGCCGCGCCACCCCCGACGACGACCACCTCGGTACCGGCGTCCGCTTCTGTACCGGCGTCCACCTCGGTACCGGCGTCCGCCCCTGTGCCGGCGTCCATGGGCACCCGTCACCCCCCTCACGTCACCTCGGGAACGGTCCCGGTGGATCTACCCGGGAACGGGGGCGATGCGTGGCCCCGTGCTGCATTCGGCCCATCCGGGGGCGGCGGATGCGGCGGACGCGGAGGAGGAGAGGTGTCGCGAAAGTTCAAGACCGGGTGACGGGCCGCTCCGTAGCGTCGGAGCATGAACGAGATCCACACCCACCTCACCGTCTGCGCCGCCGAGGCGAGCCGGGCAGCCCGGGGCGTCACCACCGAACAGCTCGCGGCGCCCTCCGTCTGTGACGGCTGGACCGTCCGCGCACTCGCGAACCACCTGGTCCTCTACTCCGCGCACGGCCTCGAACACCGCGCCCTGCGCACCCCGCTCCCCGAGGCGACCGCCGAGCGGGACTTCGCCGGGGAGGAGGACTGGGCCGGGGCGTACGCGGCACAGCTCGATCGGGCGCTGGCCGCCTGGGAGCGGCCCGGGGCCTGGGAGGGCGAGGTCGACCTCGGGTCCACCGCGATGCCGGCCCCCGTGGTCGCGTCCCTGGTCGTCAAGGAACTCGCCCTGCACGGCTGGGACCTGGCCCGCTCCACGGGCCAGGGGTTCGCGCTGCCGGAGGGGACGGCGGCCTTCGTCCTCGCCGTCGTCGAGGAGCACGCCGAGGTCTACCGCCGGTACGAGGGCTTCGCCGCGCCGGTCGACGTCCCCGACGACGCCCCGCCGTTCGACCGCGCCCTGGCGGGCAGCGGACGGAACCCGAAGGACTGAGGGCCCTCCCCGGCGGCGGCCGGAACGCGGAAGACCGGGGCGGGCCGTCTCAGACGGCCGCCGTCGTCACCCGCTCGGCCGCCCGCACCGCCCCGTCGTACCGGGCGAGCAGCAGCCGGGCCAGCTCGGGCGAGGGCCCGAGCACGTCCGCGAGGACGTCCGCCTCCGCCGCGCCCACCGCGATGCGGTCCGGGAGGCGGCCGGGGGCGATCACGTACGGGGCGACGGCCACCTGCCGGACGCCCGGCTCGGCGCGCAGCGCCCGTACGGCGTCCTCGGTGCGGGGAAGAGCAGCGGAGGCGAACGCGGGCCGCACGGAGCACCAACCGGTGCGCCGCAGCTCCCGCGCCGTTTCTGCGATCACCGCGATCGCCTCCGGGTCGGTGGAGCCCGCCGAGGCCAGGACGACCCCGGTCGCGCTCTTGTCGCCGGGCGCGAGCCCGGCCTCGTACAGCCGCCGTTCCACCGCCGCGACGAGCAGCGGCGACGGACCCAGGACCTCCGCCCGGCGGATCCGCAGCGGGGCGGGGGCCTGCCGCAGCACGGCCGGCACGTCCGCCTTCGCGTGGAAGGCCCGGGTCAGGAGCAGCGGCAGCGCCACCACGTCCCGTACGCCCTCGGCGGCGAGCCGGTCGAGCACACCCGTCACCGACGGCAGGTTGAAGTCCAGGAACGCCGTCTCCACGCGCAGCCCCGGCCGCAGCGCGCCGGCCCGGCGCACCAGCGCCTGGACGGTGGCGGCGTGCCGCGGGTCGCGGCTGCCGTGGGCGATCACGAGGAGGACGGGATGGTTCATGACGGTCCGGAGCTCACTTCACGAGGAGGCCGCGGCTGCGGAGCACCCACCGCTCCAGCGGACTGAAGATCAGCAGGTCGATCGCGATGCCGACGACCAGGATCAGCAGGATCGCCAGGAACACGCCGGGCAGGTCGATGTTGTTGCGGCCGTTCTCCAGGAGCTGGCCCAGGCCCAGGCCCAGGTCCGGCGAGGAGGCGATGATCTCCGCGGCCATCAGCGAGCGCCAGGAGAACGCCCAGCCCTGCTTCAGGCCCGCCAGGTAGCCGGGCAGCGCGGCCGGGAGGACCACGTGCCAGGTGCCCTTGAGGCCGGTGGCGCCCATGGTGCGGCCGGCCCGCAGGAACAGCGGCGGGACCTGGTCCACGCCGGAGACCAGGCCGTTGGCGATGGACGGGACGGCGCCGAGCAGGATGACGGTGAACATCATCGCGTCGTTCAGGCCGAACCAGAGCACGGCCGGCGGCACCCACGCCACCGAGGGCAGCGACTGCAGACCGGACAGGATCGGGCCGATCGCGGCGCGCACGAACTTCACCCGGGCCACCAGCAGGCCCAGCGGGGTGCCGATGGCGAGGGCCAGCAGGAAGCCGGCCAGGCCCCGGGACACGCTGGTCCAGATGACCTCCAGGAGGGTGCCCTGGAGCCACATGTCGGCCAGGCCGTCCCACACCGCGGACGGCGCGGGCAGCTTGGTCTCCTCGGTGATCCCCGCCGAGACGAGGACCTGCCAGACGACGAGGACCAGGGCGACGGCGAGGGTGGGCGGGAGGACCTTCTTGACGAGGACCTCGCGGACCGGGGTGCGGCGGACCTCGACCGCGTCGAGGGCGTCGAGTCCGGCCTCCAGGCCGGCGAGGTCGTCCGCCTTGGCCTTCGGGGCGGTGTCAGTGCTGGCCATGGCGGCGGATCTCCCCACGCAGGTGTTCAGTGATCTCGACGGACAGCTCGGCCACGTCCGCGTCCTCGATGCGGCGCGGCTGCGGGATGTCCACGGTCCACTCCTTGGCCACCCGGCCGGGCCGGGAGGAGAGCAGGACCACGCGCTGGGCGAGGCGCACGGCCTCGCGCACGTTGTGGGTGACGAAGAGGACCGAGAGGTTCGTCTCCTCCCAGATGCGGGTGAGTTCGCCGTGCAGCACGTCGCGCGTGATGGCGTCCAGAGCGGCGAACGGCTCGTCCATCAGGAGCAGTTGGCTGTCCTGGGCCAGCGCGCGGGCGAGGGCCACCCGCTGCCGCATGCCGCCGGACAGCTCGTGCACCCGCTTGCCGTACGCGCCGCCGAGCCGGACGAGTTCGAGCAGCCGCTCGGCCTCCGGCCGGCGCTCGGCCCGGGGCACCCCGCGCAGCCGCAGGGCGAGTTCGATGTTCTTGCCCGCGGTCAGCCACGGGAAGAGGGCGTGCTCCTGGAACATCAGGGCCGGCCGGCCGTCCGGGGTCTCGATGGACCCCTGGGTCGGCCGGTCGAGTCCCGCGACCAGGTTGAGCAGGGTGGACTTGCCGCACCCCGAGGCCCCCAGGATGGTGACGAACTCACCGGGCGCGACGTCGAGGCTGACGTCGTCCAGGACGAGCTGGGTACCGGCCGGGCCGGAGAAGGACTTCGAGACGTGCTCGATCCGGGCGGCGTGCGTCCGTTCCGCCGTCGTGCCCTCGGCCGCCTTGGCGAGCGTCGTGGCCATGGTCGTCACCTCCTGGGGTTCGTGGGTTCGCCGGCGGTTACTTGACGCCGAGTCCGGCGTCGGAGACCTCGGGCTTGCCGGCGGCCTTCAGCACCTTGTTGAGGAGCGTCAGGTCGTAGATGCCGGCCAGGTCGGGCCGCTCGATGAGCCCGGCCTTGACCGCCCACTCGGACTGGGTCTTCAGCGTCGCGGCCAGCGGGTCGTCGGTGATCGCGATGCTGGGCCACGCCGGGTCGATCACCTTGGCGGCCAGGGGCTTGCCGGTCTCCGCCTCCAGCGCCGCGTTGGCCGACTCCTTGGCCTTCTCGGGGTTGGCGTTGATCCACTCGTTGGTCTTCACCGTCCCCCTGAGCACGGCCTCGACCACGTCCGGGTGCTCCGCGAGGAACTTCTGCGACACGATGACGTTCGTGATCACGAACTTCTTGCCGGGCCACAGGGTGGTCTCGTCCAGGAGGACGGAGGCGCCCTGGGAGACCAGCTTGGACGCGGTCGGCTCGGGGACCCAGGCGCCGTCGATCGAGCCGGACTTGTAGGCGTCCGGGGTGACCTTGTTGTCCGTGCGGACGACCGAGACGTCGCCCTTGCCGGACTCGGGGTCGACCTTCCAGCCCTTCTCGGCGATCCAGTTGAGGAGCGCGACGTCCTGCGTGTTCCCCTTCTGGGGGGTGGCGATCCGCTTGCCCTTGAGGTCGTCCAGGGTCTTGATCCTGTCCGGGTTCACGACCAGCTTCACGCCGCCGGAGGCGGAGCCGGAGATGATCCGCAGGTTCTTGCCCTTGGACTTGACGTACGCGTTGATGGAGGGCGAGGGGCCGATGAAGCCGATGTCGAGGGAGCCGCCGTTGAGCGCCTCGATCTCGGACGGGCCGGCGTTGAAGAACTGGGGCTTCAGCTTCGTGCCGCCCAGTTCCTTCTCGATGATGCCGTCCTGGACGCCGATCAGCGCGGTGGCGTGCGTCAGGTTCGGGAAGTAGCCGATCCGCACCTCGGAGGCGGAGAGCTTCTTCGCGTCGGCCGCGACCGGGGCCTTCTTGTCGGAGGGCTCGTCCTTCTTCGCGTCGGAGCCGTAGCCGCACGAGGCGAGCGTGCCGATCAGCAGGGGCAGGGCGGCGGCGGCGACGATGCCGCTGCGCAGCGTCTTACGGGTGGTGCGGGAGTTTCCGGTGGCAGACACGCGGGGTTTTCCTCTCGGCACGTGGTCTCATGACGCACGTCTTCGGCGGTGGGGCAGGGGCGGGTACGGCTCGTGGGGGGTGTGGGCGCGCAAGCGGTGCGCGTACGTCATCGCGCACATCGCGCCACCCCTCCCTGGCCGCTGCCGAGGGTGCCGCTGCCGACGCGGCCCCCCTCCTTCGCGAAGGTCGAGTAGATGTCGGGGAGCATATCTAGAAGTCCCATCCTTCCTCGTCCTCGGTCGCCGCGACCGCCTTGGCGGTGGCGAAGGACTCGCCCGCCATGCCGGCCGCGAGCGTGGTGCCGTCCGCCGGGTCGATCAGCAGGAACGAACCGGTGCGGCGGGAGTCCGCGTACGCGTCGAGCGCGAGCGGCTCGGCGGTGCGGACCACGACCCGGCCGATGTCGTTGGCGACCAGCCGCCCGGGGTTCGGGTGCTGGGAGAGGTCGTCCAGGGTCAGCCGCGAGGGGATGTCCTTGACGATCGCCTTGACCGTACGGGTGGTGTGCTTGAGCAGGACCCGCTGGCCGACCGTGAGCGGCCGGTCCGCCACGTGGCAGACGGTCGCCTCGACGTCCTGGCTGGTGGCCGGGGCGTCGCCGGCCGGGGCCAGCAGGTCGCCGCGCGAGATGTCGATGTCGTCCGCGAGCCGGATCGTCACCGACTGCGGCGCCCACGCGGTGTCGACGGCCTCGCCGAGCGCGTCGATCGCCGTGATCGTGGAGGTCTTCCCGGACGGCAGTACGGTGACTTCTTCGCCGACGTGGAAGGTTCCGGCGGCGATCTGTCCGGCGTAGCCGCGGTAGTCGGGGTGTTCGGCGGTCTGGGGGCGGATGAC
>NZ_JBIBBZ010000034.1:0-29174 GCF_042900925.1 Streptomyces sp. NPDC012825
CGAGAACGACACCAAGGAGTGGAAGCGGGTCAACTCCGCCAACGCCGCCTCCAACGTCCCCAAGCTGACGGTCACCTACAACTACCGGCCGCGCACGGGCACCAAGCAGGAGGCGGGTCCGCCGTACTTCTCCTACGGCGGCGCCTACACCGTCAACACCCTCACCCCCACGCTGCGCGACACCTTCGTCGACGTCAACGGTGACAAGGTCAACGGCACCTTCCAGATCTTCGACAACGCCACCAACACCCAGGTCGGCAACGTCATCGTCTCCCCCTGGGCACCCTCCGGGCAGGTCGCCTCCGTGACCGTCCCGGCCGGTGTGCTCGCCAACGGCAAGACGTACAAGTTCCGCACCAACCCCTACGACGGGACCCACTACAACCTGGGCTGGTCGGCGTGGAAGACCTTCACGGTCGACACCACCAACCCGTCCGCGCCCACGAGCGTCACCTCGACGGACTACCCGACCACCGCGTGGGTCAAGGGCGCGGGCCAGGCCGGCACCTTCGCCGTCACCCCCAACGGCACCGACCACAACTGGCTGGAGTGGTCCCTCGACGGCGTGACCTGGACCAAGGTCGCCACCGCCGGCTCCACCGCCGCCAAGGCCATCAGCGTCACCCCGCCGAAGGACGGCACCCACAGCCTCCAGGTGCGGCAGGTGGACAAGGCCGACAACAAGTCCGAGCCGGTCGAGTACACCTTCCACGCCGGCCCTGGCGGGTTCGTCCAGCCGAGCGAGGGCGAGCGCACCGCCCGTCGCCTGCCGCTGGTCGCTGAGGCCGACGGCGCCAAGTACGACAAGGTCTCCTTCTCCTGGCGCCGTTCCGAGGCCGACCCCTGGGTGACGATCCCGGCCGGACAGGTCACCTCCGGCGGCACCGCGCTGACCGCCTGGCCGGTGCCTCTCAGCGGCGGCAGGAACAGTCCGCTGGTGTGGAACGCCACGGATACGGTCGATCCCGACGGCACCGTCCAGATCAAGGCCGACTTCACGGGCCCCAACTCCGCGACCGGCAGCACTCAGCCCCTCTCCGTGGTCGTCGACCGCAGCGCATCCGGCGCCGCGGTGGACGAGATCGGTCCGGGTTCGCTGAACCTGCTCACCGGTGACTACAGCCTGTCCACCACCGACACCACGCACTTCGACCTGTCGGTGACCCGTAGCGCGTCCTCCCGCAAGCCGGACGCCGGTGCGCAGCAGACAGGTCAAGCGGCCGTCTTCGGCAAGGAGTGGGTCTCGGGCACAGCCGCCGAAGCCACCAACTCCGACTACTCGCACCTGCGGAGGATCTCGGACACGGCCGTGGCCGTGGTGGATCTGGAGGGTGAGGAGACCTCCTTCACCGCGAACGCGGCCAAGAACGGCTGGGTGCCGGAGCCCGGCTCCGAGGAGCTGACGCTCACCGGGAGCGTGACCGGCAGCTTCACCCTTTCCGACACCGAGGGCACGGTCACCGAGTTCACCAAGCCGGACCCGGCCTCGACGACCTGGCAGGTCTCCAGCGCACTGCTCGACGGCATGGCACAGACCACGACGACCGTCGTCTCCGAGACGGTGAACGTCGCCGGCAAGACGCTGGCCCGTCCCAAGCGCGTCATCGCGCCCACCTCGGCGGCGTCCGCCGCGACCTGCACCGCGACGCCCGCCACCAAGGGCTGCCGCTCGCTGGAGTTCGTCTACGCGACCGCCACCACGGCCAACGCCACCACGCTCGGCGACTTCGTCGGCCAGGTGAAGGAGATCCGCCTGTGGTCGACCGAGCCCGGTGCCGCCTCGGCGACTTCCAAGGCCGTACAGACCTACCGGTACGACGACGCGGGCCGGCTCACCGAGACGTGGAACCCCCTGATCAGCCCCGCCCTGAAGACGCAGTACGGCTACGACATCGCGGGCCGCGTCACTCAGGTCACCCCGTCCGGCCAGCTGCCGTGGACGTTCACCTACGGCAAGGCCGGCGCCGGCAGCGCGGCCGGCGACGGCATGCTGCTCAAGGCAGCGCGGCCCGCACTGCGGCAGGGCACCCTCGACGTGGTCGAAGGAACGGCCGCCACCAGCGTCGTCTACGACGTGCCGCTGACCGGCGCCACCGCCCCCTACAAGATGGGCGCCGCCGATGTGAAGGCGTGGGGCCAGGCGGACGTGCCGACCGATGCGACCGCCGTGTTCCCCGCCGACGTCGCCCCGGCGTCGAACGCCGGCAGCGCCCTGTCCGCCACGTCCTACCAGCGTGCGGACGTCACCTACATGGGCGCCTCGGGCCGTGCGGTGAACGCCGTCACGCCCGGTGGGCACATCACGACCACCGAGTACGACCGCTTCGGCAACACCGTCCGTGAACTGACCGCGGCCAACCGGGCCGTGGCGCTCGGCACGAGTGCCACGGATCGTGCCATGCAGGCCGAGCTGGGCATCGCCTCCGCGGCCTCCTACGAGCGCGCCGACCTGCTCACCACCAAGTCCGTCTACAACGACAACGGCACCCGGGAGCTGGAGGAGTTCGGCCCGCTGCGGCGCGTCGACCTCACTACGGACCTGAAGTCGGGCACCACCACCCTGGTGACGGCCGGCACCTCGGTCGTGGCTCGTAGCTGGACCGTCAACGACTACGACGCAGGCCGTCCCACCGATGGGACCGCCGCGGTCAAGGACCAGGTCACCAGGGTCACCACCGGCGCTCAGGTCCGCGAGCACCCCGGCAGCCACGCCGAGAAGCGTGTCGCCGAGACCCAGTACGACTGGGCCAGGGGCCTTCCGACGAAGTCCGTCCAGGACCCGGCCGGGCTGGCGATCACCACCACGACCGAGTACGACGCCCAGGGCCGCGTCACCAAGACGTACAACACGGGCAGCACAGGGGCCGACGCGGGCACCGTGGTGACCACCTACTGGTCGGCCACCGGCACCGGCACCTGCAACGGCCGCCCGGAGTGGGCCGACCTGGTGTGCTCCACCGGCCCGGGAGGCGCCATCACCGGTGGTGGCAGCAACCCGGCGCAGCTGCCGACCACCACCACCCAGTACGACTGGTGGGGCAACGCCACGGTCGGCGCCGACACCGCCAACGGCGTCACCCGGACCTCGACCACCACGTACGACGCTGCGGGCCGACCCGTCACGGTGAAGGTCACCGGCGGCAGCGGGCAGGCCGTCCCGGAAACCACCACCGAGTACGACCCGGCCACCGGGCAGGAGACCCGTACGACGTCGCCGACCGGCGGCACCATCACACAGGTCTACGACAAGCTCGGCCGGCTCGCTTCGTACACGGACGCCGACGGCGGCAGGACCACTACCGAATACGACCTGCTGGACCGTCCGGTCAAGGTCGGCGACACCGTCCCCTCCGCGGTCACCTTCACCTACGACCACACCGCAGAGCCACGTGGCCTGGCCACGAAGACGACGGACTCGATCGCGGGTGTCTTCCAGGCGACGTACGACGCGGACGGCTCGGTCGCCACGGAGAAGCTGCCCGGCGGGTACACCCTCACCCAGACCGAGGACACCACCGGCACTCCGGTCGAACGCACCTACATCCGTGACAGCGACGGCACCGTGGTGATGTCCGACGCGGTCACCGAGTCCGCGCAGGGGCAGACGACGAGCCACGCCGGGTGGTCGGACCAGACCTACCGCTACGACGCCGTCGGCCGGCTCGTCCAGGTCGACGACACGGTGGAGACGGTCTGCACCCGGCGCACCTACGGGTTCGACAAGCACGCCAACCGCACGTCCCTGACCACGGCCGCTTCGACGCCCGGCACGGACTGCCCCACCACCGGAGGAACCAGCAAGACCTCGACGTTCGACAGCGCCGACCGCATCATCGACGCGGGCTATGTCTACGACGCGTTCGGCCGCACCACCACCCTGCCGGGTGGCGTGAACGTCGGCTACTACGCCAACGATCTCGCCCACCAGCAGACCAGCGGCACCAAGCGACAGACGTGGACCCTCGACGCCGCGCTGCGCTTCCGCGGCTGGACGGTGGAGAGCAACAGCGGCGGAACCTGGTCGCCGACCGAGAACAAGCTCAACCACTACGACGGCGACAACGACAATCCGCGCTGGATCGTCGAGAACACCGCCACCGGGGCCCTGACCCGCAACGTCGACGCCCTCTCCGGGAATCTCGGCGCGGTGACCAGCGCCACCGGTGACACGGTGCTCCAGTTCACCGACATCCACGGTGACGTGGCGCTTCAGCTTCCGCTCAACGCGGGCGAGGCACCCGTCGTCCTCGACACCGACGAGTACGGAAACCCGCGCGACAAGCAGCAGCCCGTGCGCTACGGCTGGCTGGGCGGAAAGCAGCGCTCCACCGAGACGGTGGCCGGCTACACCCTCATGGGCGTACGCCAGTACAACCCCGCCACCGGCCGCTTCCTGTCCACCGACCCCCAGCAGGGAGGCAACGCCAACGCCTACGAGTACTGCTCGGCCGACCCGGTCAACTGCTTCGACCTGGACGGCAAGTGGGGCTGGAAGAAGTTCTTCAAGAAAGCCAAGCGCTGGGCCTGGCGCAACAAGTGGGACATCGCGCTCACCGCGGCCGGATTCATCCCCGGTCTCGGTGCCGCCGCCTGGGGCTACCGCGCCTACCGTGGCTACCGCGCCCTGCGTGCCGCACGCACCATCGCCCGCAGCTGTCGCCGAAACTCCTTCCTGCCCGAGACACCGGTCGTCATGGCCGACGGCAGTACCAAGCCGATCGGCCAGGTAAAGGTCGGCGACCTGGTCCGGGCCGTGGACGAGATCACCGGCGAGGCCAGGGTCTCCCCGGTCTCCGACGTGATCGTCGGTCACGGCACCAAGGACCTGGTCACTCTGTCCGTGGACGCGGACGGCGACGGCCGGTCGCGGGAGATCACCGCGACCGCCAACCACCCCTTCTTCGTCCAGGGCCGCGGATGGGTCGACGCGGTGCGGCTGACCCCGGGCTCACGCTTGTCGAACCCGAACGGCACCGCCCCCGAGGTCACGGCCACCCACCGCACGCAGGCGGTCCGCACCGTCTTCAACCTGACCGTCGCCGGCACCCACACCTACTACGTGGTCGCCGACGGGCAGCCTTCCCTCGTCCACAACTGCGCTCGCCGGATTCCCAAGAAGCGGGGTTGGAAGGATCTGCGTACGCCGACGAAGTTCAAGTCGAAGGCGCAGGCGATAGCAGCCGCCCGACGCGACGCCCGGATGGGCGGCCGCTGCCGCTACCGTGGAGTCTGCTCCTCGGGCAATCACGTCCACGTGGACTACTTCAACAGGCGCGGGCAGATCTCGCACACCCGCCACTACAACTGGTGACGGGCGAAACGGCCGGAACGCCGGAGAAAAAGGAAACGGTACATGAGCATCCCTGCCGCGCTGAATGAACTCGTGACCGCCTTGACCGAACACGCCAAGGTGATGGCCGAGCGGGAAGTGGCACCTCAGAAGGCTGTCGACGTCATCGAGCGGGTGCGCGTCGCCGCGGCGCGTTACTCCGACGCGACCTTCGACTCATCGGGGTGGGGAAGCCCGTTCTCCGACCTGTTCGAGGACGAGGACCAGGTCGAGGAAACGGAGGAGGACGGGTCCGGTGACGGCGCGGCATCCGCAGACGCCGAGCGCATCAGCATCACGGGCCGCTGGGACTTCGTCGTGACGGACCGGGAGCAGTGGTTCGCGCACGTCACCCGGGAGCTGGACGATCTGGGAGCCGGCGACTGCGTCGTGGAACTGGACAGTGCCGCCCAGGCGATGCACGAACTTCTCACCCACGATGATCCCTTCCGCGGTCACACGCGCCACGGACTGACGGACGGCGGTCAGGACTGGATGATCGAGCAGATCCCGAAGACGCTGTCCGAAACACCGGACGAGGAGTATCGCGACTGAACCGCATCAGACGTCGGCAATGTCGGAGAACGATGATGCTGACGTAGGAAGCGGACGACGAACGTCGGGGCGGCCAGAATTTCCTGGCCGCCCCGACCCATGTCGGTGCGCGCGGCGTCGACCGGTCGCTCTGGTTTCGCCGCCCCCGGCTCTCCGTGCGTGCTCCGGAGAGCCGGAGCCGGATCATATGGGGGACCTATGTGAGTGGGTGGGCGTCAGCGGGATTGCGGTGTTGATGTCCTGGTAGTGGGTGTGGGGCGGGATCGTAGTCGCTGTCATGGGGTGACCAAGCGGCTGTTGTGGGGTGGCTAGCAGGTTGGTTGCTGGCTGTCATGGCTTTGGCTGTTCCTGTGTGCGGGCGGGCGGGCGGGCGGGGTGGGGCGGGCTGGCCTGTATGACGGTTCACGGGGCGGCGGGTGTGGCCGAGGGCGGGGCGGGGTCGGCTGGGGCTGGGCCGATGGAGGGTGTGTCGTTGGCGCGGGGTGTGGTGGTACGGCGGCTTCTTGCGGTGGATGGGGAGGGGACGCTGTCGCGGTTGCATGTGCGGATCGCGGCGGAGCTGGCGGGGGTGTCGGAGCGGACGGTGTGGCGGTGACTGGCCGATGGGCGCCGAGGGCATGTTGAGGCGCGGCCGCGGCAGGACGGGTTTTCGCTGAGTGACGCTTTGTGGGAGATCCTCGCGCAGCCGGGCGGGAACGTCGCGGAGTTGCGCCGCAGGATGCTCCGGGCCCAGGAAGAGGGGGCCTTGGAGCAGTGGGGTGCGGAGTGTGTGCCCTCGCTGCCGACACCGCACCGCGTGATCAAGCGGGATCTGGGAGCGGGCCGGGTTCTTGAAGTGGCGCGTCCGGCCGGGGCCCGGGTGGGGCTGGAGCCGAGCCGGTATGACCGGGCGCTGGCGGATCTGGGGCTGGTGGACGGGCAGGGTGGTCCGCTTGTCGTCGACGGCCCGCCCGCCGACGGGCCTGTCCCGGAGGGTAGTGCCGCGGATGCGGGGGTGCGGGGCGGCGGTGTGCGGTTGTACGTGCCCGGAGCGCGTCTGGTGTCGACCCGGCAGGTGGCCGCCGTGGTGGAGGCTGTGGGACATACGGTCGCGGCGCGCGGGATGTGCTGCGTGTACGGGGACACGGGCCTGGGCAAGACGGTCGCCGTCGAGCAGGCGTTGCGTCTGCTGCCCGGCCGGGTGCCGGTGTGGCGGGCGGTGGCCGGCGTGGCGCCCGGTCTGCCGCAGCTGCGGGCCTCGCTGTGTGAAGCGCTCGGGCTGCAGTCGGGGGCGCTGCCGCACCGGGCTGGGCCGGCCGGCCGGGCTCTGGTACGGGCACTGGGGCCGCCGAGCACACCGACGCCTCGGAACCGGCGCTGCCGGACCTCATCCCGCCCGCCGCGCCCCCGGCCGACTGGCGCACCCCGGCTTCCCTGGCCGCGCTGACTGGCCCCGACCAGCGCAATGCGTCTACACCCGGCCAGGGCGGCCTTTCTTACCCTGACGCCCCGGACGGGCGGGGCGCACCTTCCACCACCGTAGAAGACGGAGACGCCTCGTGACCGCGGCCACCTACCAGTACGTCGACCTTCCCGACGCCTCCGCGGTCACCACCCGCGCCCTGCTCACCGCGCGGGAGAACATCGGCGATACGATCGCCGCCCGCGCGATGACGTGTATCCACGGCGGCGCCGGCTTCGGCAAGACCCTCGCCGTCAACACCTGCTTGCGTGAACTCGAACCCGGCGAGGACGTCCGAAAGATCACCTTCCGGGCCCGGCCCACCGCCCGAGCGGTGCGCTACGAGCTGTTCACCGCGCTCGACCTGGCCGGCGAGCCGCCGCGCCACCCCAGCGAATTCGACCGCCTGCTCAAGACCGCCCTGGCCGAACGCCCCCGTACCTTCCTCGTCGACGAGGCCCAGTGGCTCACCGGGGAGGCGTTCGAGTGCTTCCGCTACTTGTGGGATGAACCCTCCACCCGGCTCGCGATCATCTTCGTCGGCGGCGAGGGCTGCCACACGTGCTGCGCCGCGAACCGATGCTCTCCTCCCGCATCTTCATCTGGCAGCACTTCACCCGTCTCACCCCCAGAGAGGTCGGTGAGACGATCCCGCTGTTCCACCCGGTGTGGGCCGGCGCCGACCCGGCCGACATCCCCTTCGCCGACCGGCATGCCGCGCACGGCAACTTCCGTGACTGGGCCCGCCTCACGGCCCATGTCCGCCTGGCGCTGGCCCACACAGGCCGGCCACGGGTGGACCGGGAGGTGCTGCGGTGGGCGTTCAGCCGGCTGGGGGGCTCCGGCTGACGCCCCGGTCCGCGGCGTATCGCCCGTGAGCAGGAGCACCGAGGGAATGCGAGAAGGGGGCGGACCAGGGTGGGGCTGCTGGATCCGATCAACGCGCTCGGCGAGATCGCCGTGGACGTGCTTGCGTGCGGTCCGGCCACCTCCCGGTGATGCCCGCCTCGCAAGGCGCTGCGCACGACGGGCCGTCCGCCCTTCACCGTGGTCGTGGACAGCGCGGATGACGTGCGCTTCACGCATACGGTGCTGGCCGCGCACGATCCGGCGGCAGGGCGGGTCGTTGTTCACCCCACCGTCGGCGGGGGAGACCGGCTGCTGTGGCACGACATCCTGCACGCAGTGGCCGACGGCCGACCCTTGCGAGCCCCCTCCTGCGCCGCCCGCGGCACTGCCTTCGCACAGGAGCGCTCAGCACACGCCGCTCTCAAGGCCGCAGCCGTACGCCGGTCAACCGTCCTGCGGGCGCACCGCATCGGATGGGGCGTCCGGGCCGATCTGGTGGCACTGCACTGCACCGCACCTGCGGCACAGACGTGACGATGGCGCATCACGCCGGGCTGCCCGCAGACGTGGCGCATTTGCTGCGCCACTGCGACCACCGTGTTCTCACCTCGCACATCGATGTGCAGGCCCTCTATCCGCCGGCCCGGACGTCGGGGGAGTCCTGGGCGGAGGGACGTCACCGGTGACTGGCCGTGCTGGGAGACGGTGCTGCGCCGGGCAGTGGCACGTGAGGGGGGAGAACTCTCCCTATGCGCCAATGAAACAATGGAATGTTGTCCCGTTGCCTTCAGGGGTAGGGCGGGTGTCATGTTGTACGACTTGGGGATTGAACCGCATACCGACCTGGCTGGCCTTCCGCCGGGTGACGGTGTGCCTGCGGGTGCTTTGCAGCGGGATGCTGCCCTGCTCGGCAGACTGCTGGCCGACGCCGGTCAGGGCGACGGCGCGGGGGAGCGGGGGGTGTCGGACGCTGATGCGGCTGCAGCCCTGGCCCTGTTCGACGACATGCGGACGGCGTTGGACCGGCTGGAGGCGCAGGTCGTCATCGAGGCCCGGCGCCGGGGTATGGAGTGGCGGCAGATCGTCGGCCATCAGGGAATGAAGTCCTCTCAGAGGTCGTTTTCGCCCAATGTTTCATCCCAAGATCAGGTGGTCTGCGGGCTTTTCAGGTCACGCCGGGAGATGGTGTTCTCGCTCGTGAGGCGGCGAGCCATGAGACTGGTCATGGCGAGGTGGATCATGGCTTCGGAGCAGGTGGGCAGGTTTTCGTAGTCGCGGGCCAGGCGGCGGTTGAGCATGAGCCAGCCGTAGGTTCGCTCGACTGCCCACCGTTTCGGGATGGGAGTGAAGCCCCTGGTTCCGGGCTTACGAGCGGCGATCTCCATGTCGATGCCGAGGGTGGCGGCATGCTCCACGAGGTGTTGCCGGTAGCTGCCGTCGACCCACACCTTGCGGATGCGGGGATGGCCGAGGGCGACCCGGTCGAGCAGCGCGGCGCCGGCGCTGGAGCCCGCCGCGGTTACCAGCACGGTAAGAGGTGGTCGCCGGCAAGGTTGGCGAGCACAGCAGCTCCACCGGGTCGAGTTCGGCTGTGTGGACGGGGAACCGCTCCAGGGCCGGCCAGTCCTGTTCGTCGACTCAAACCCGCATGTCCCGGCTCCAGTGGGCCGACAGCCCGTCCCAAACCAATATCACCCGCTCGTCGCAGTAGGGATGTTGATCAGAGCGACCACGGGTCCGTTCGACCATGCGGATGAAGCGTGATGAACCTAGACTTTTCAGAAGCTAATCCTCTCTTGAGGGAGGCTTTCCATGAGCGGTTCGTTCTTCCGTCGACGTGACGTGCGCGTCGGCGCGGCCCTGGTAGTAGCGCTTGCGCTGCCGGCCTCGACCGGTGCGGCATATGCGGCACAGGGCCCACCGGGCGTCTTCGCGGCCGCGCTCCCTTCCGAGGCGCAGCCTTCACCGTCGTCTGGCGAGGCGTTCCGCACGCTGACGCCGCAGGTGCGTACTCAAGTGGACGCGGTAGTCCGCAGGGCCCTGAAGGAGGCTGGGGTGCCAGGAGCGATCGTGTCCCTGGCGGCGCCGGGCAAGGGCGAGTACGTGCGCGCCTACGGCGTCGCCGACAAGGCCACCGGGGCGCCGATGCGAACGGACTTCAACACTCGGATGGGTAGCGAGACCAAGACCTTCACGGTGACGGCGATACTGCAACTGGTCGACCGGGGCAAGCTGAAGCTTGACGATTCGATCGGGAAGTATGTCGACGGGGTACCGAACGGCAGGAAGATTACCCTGCGGGACCTGGCCGACATGCGCAGCGGGCTGTTCAATTACAGCGAGGATTCAGCCTTCCAGAAGCAGCTTCTGGGAAATCCCCGGCAGCCGCTGACCCCACAGCAGCTCCTGGACTACTCCTTCCGGCACCCGGTGAACTTCCAGCCCGACGCACGCTTTGAGTACAGCAACACCAACCTGATCCTGCTGGGGCTGGTGGTGGAGGAGGTCTCCGGGCAGCCGCTGAAGGACTTCCTGCGGGAGAACATCACCGGGCCGGCCGGGTTGCCGGACACCTTCCTGCCGACCGGGGCGGAGTTCCCGCAGCCGCACGCCCAGGGCTACACCGACCAAAGCGCCGGATCGGCGCAGGAGATCGCAACCGATTGGGACCCGTCCTGGGCATGGGCGGCCGGCGCCATGATCTCCACTGTCCGCGACCTGCGCTCCTGGGCCCGCACAGTAGCCACCGGCACCCTGCTGGAACCGAACACGCAGGCCGATCGGCTCGTGCCACGCAGCACGTTCGCTCCCGGCATCGGCTACGGCATGGGCATCTTCCTCACCGAAGGGTGGATCGGGCACAACGGCTCACTGCCCGGCTACGAGTCGGTGACGGTCTATCTGCCCGAGGCACAGGCCACCATGGTAGTGGTGCTCAACACCGATGACGCAGCCCCGGACGGGGAGGAACCGAGCACCGTGGTGGCGGAGGCGGTCACCAAGGTGGTCAGCCCCGAGCACGTGTACACCATCCCGGCGACGCCGGCCACACCGACGAAACCGGCCCCAACGCCCTCCTCCTGAGGGCTGCCGCCTCAAGCGTCATGCACTATCTCGTCACCGACGCCAGGCAGGCCGGCCGTGAACGCCTCGGCCTCGTTGATCACCCAGTGGAACACCAGCGTGCGCTTCAGGTTCTCCTCGGACGAGGTCTTCAACAGCACCGTCCGGAGTTCCGCGAGCCAGGCCCCGCGCAGCTCCTCGGACCGCCACAGCCTACGGGCAGAGCCGAAAGCTCTACAAAACCGCGCCGGGATGTCGGCCTGTATCCGCTGGGTGGATGGTGCCGAGCCGATGCTGCGCGGCTGCATACAGGCGTTAAGAAAGCGATAGGAATCGTCTTGCCGCAGGCTATGGAGGAGGGGTGGCGGGAGGCTTCCGGTGTGACTGATTTCTGGGGGTCCGATCGCCGTGCTCGGCGGGTCGCGTATGTGCTGGCTGTGGCTGGTGTGTGCCTGATCGCGTTGGGAGGCGCGATGGGGTCCCTGTGGGTGATAGGGGTCGGCGTGTGGTTGTTCATCGCCGCGATCTTGATCGATCTGATCCGGCGCCCGTAACCCCTGCCTGTGCAACAGTGCAGTCGAAGCTGCACGTTAATGATTTCGATCAAGGAAGTGCCTGGCCGGATGCCTTGCTCTTGAGGCGGCAGGATGATCCCGGCAGGTAAGACCTGGCAGGCACCGGAACGAAGAGTTCCGAACATGTCATGGTGCTACCGACTCCCGTTCCTCCACGGCGGTGAACCGTCTCCGGGCGCTTCTCGGTGCCCTCGCACGAAGCATCACCGGCGTGTTCAGGGCAGACGAGGTGTGTTGCCGGGAGGCCGCATACTCGGTGATCGTCTCGTCGTGAGAGCGGCGGGTGATGAGCATGTGGGTTGGGAGCGAGGAAGGTCGATGAGAAATATGAGGGACGCGAGCGGTCCGGTCGTGCCCGAGGTGGTGGACAGCCCCGCGCTGCGACCGGAGCCGACCGGGCGCCTGGCGCGGTGGATGCTGCGCCACCGGGTACAGCCCGTGGGACCGGCGGCAGGGGAGGGGCACGGCGAGCCGCACGCCTGGTGGAAGGTGATGTGCCTGACCGGGGTCGATTACTTCTCCAGTCTCGCCTACGTACCGGCCATTGCCGCTCTGGCCGCGGGGGCGGTCTCGCCCCTGGCGACCCTGCTGATCGTGGCGTTGACACTGCTGGGCATGCTGCCGATGTACCGGCGGGTGGCCAAGGAGAGTCCGCACGGCGCCGGGTCCGTGGCCATGCTGGAGGACCTGCTGCCCTTTTGGTGGGGCAAGCTGTTCGTGCTGATCCTGCTCGGTTTCGTGGCCACCTCGTGGATCATCACGATCACTCTGTCGACGGCGGACGCGTCGGTGCACGTCGTGGAGAACCCCTTCTTCCCCGAGGCCCTGCACGGTCACGAAGTGGCTCTTACGGTGGCCTTGCTGCTGGTGCTCGGCGGGGTGTTCCTGCTCGGCTTCAGCGAGGCCGTCAGTGTCGCCATTCCGCTGGTCGCGATCTTCCTGGTGCTCAACGCCGTCGTCATCGCCGTCGGCCTGGCCCACGTCATCACCACGCCGGGCGCGTTCTCTGCTTGGACCGACGCGCTCGTCGAGGGTGGAGGCGGATTCGGTGA
Source organism: Streptomyces sp. NPDC012825 (assembly GCF_042900925.1). NCBI lineage: Bacteria > Bacillati > Actinomycetota > Actinomycetes > Kitasatosporales > Streptomycetaceae > Streptomyces > Streptomyces sp. NPDC012825. Next base: position 12,865 of record NZ_JBIBBZ010000034.1, read on the forward strand.
CCTGATGGGCCCGGCGCTCCTCGCCTTCCCGCTGCTCGTGCTCGGCCTGTCCGGCTTCGAGACCGGGGTGAGCATGATGCCTCTGGTGGCGGCCGACGGCGCCGACGACGAGCAGCGGCTGCGCTCGCGTATCCGTAATACCCGTCTGCTGCTGACCACCGCCGCGCTGATCATGAGCGTCTATCTGCTGGCCTCCAGCTTCGTCACCACCGTCCTCATCCCCCACGAGGAGTTCGAGCCCGGCGGCGCGGCGAACGGCCGGGCCCTGGCCTGGCTCGCGCACGAGCACGTCGGGGAGGCGTTCGGCACCGTCTACGACATCAGCACCATCCTCATCCTGTGGTTCGCCGGCGCCTCGGCCATGGCCGGACTGATCAACATCGTCCCCCGCTACCTCCCCGGCTACGGCATGGCCCCCGAATGGGGGCGCGCGGTACGCCCCGTGGTGCTCGTCTACACCGCCCTGTGCGTCCTCATCACCATCGCCTTCGACGCCGACGTCGACGCCCAGGCCGGCGCGTACGCCACCGGCATCCTGGCCATGATGGTCTCCGGCGCCTTCGCCGTCACCGTCTCCGTGGCACGCTCCGGCCGCCGGGCGGTCGCCGCCGGTTTCGCGCTCCTCACCCTGGTCCTGCTGTACGCGCTGGTCTACAACATCGTCGACAAGCCCGACGGCATCACCATCTCCGGCTTCTTCATCGCCGGCATCGTCGCCGTCTCACTGATCTCCCGCGTCTCGCGCACCACCGAACTGCGCGCCGACCGCCTCGTCTTCGACGAAAACGCCCGCCACTTCCTCACCGACACCCTGGCCCACGACGACGCCATCAACATCATCGCCAACCGCCGCCAGGCCGGCGACGGCGCCGAGTACCGCGACAAGGAACGCGAACAGCGCGGCACCAACCCGGTCCCGGGCCGGGCCGACGTCCTGTTCCTGGAGATCGACGTGGTCGACCCCTCCGACTTCAGCGAGGTCCTCACCGTCCACGGCGTCGAGGTGGACGGGCACCGGATCCTGCGCGCCCAGGCCCCGGCGGCCCCCAACGCCATCGCCGCGATCCTCCTCGCCCTGCGCGACACCACCGGCGTCAAACCCCACTGCTACTTCGCCTGGGCCGAGGGAAGCCCCCTGAAGCACATGTTCCGCTACTTCCTCCTCGGCCGCGGTGACACCGCCCCCGTCACCCGCGAGATCATCCGCCGGCACGAACCCGACCCCGACCGCCGCCCCGGCATCCACGTCGGCGGCTGACCCGTGACCGGTCCGGCCGGTACACCCAACGAAAGCACCCTGGGTGGTCACTGGCGATGCCGCCGGTCCGGCCGACCCACACCACCCAAGGACACGACAGAAAGCTGAATGCAGCAGACACAGGTCCTCTTCCCGACAGGCACCGAGGCCCGCGGGTGGGCGATGTCCGGCACCCACACGGAGAACACGGCCGAGGCGGCCCAGCACAAGACGCCTTCTTCCGAGCCGCCCCCGCCCCCCGGCTTCCGTCGCTTCGGCTGACGACGTCGTCGACGTCCTGTGGGTCGTCGCGCGTGGACGGTGCCACGGGTGCTTCGTGTTGACACCCGTGCCCGGATTGGTGCCGGGGCCGGAGGAGGCCCGGTTCGTGGCGAAGGACCCGGCCGTCCTCGCCGCGCTCGTGCTGGACGCCACGGAAGGGCTATTGCAGGCCGGAGACCTTGAAGACGCAGCGCGCCGTCTCCGCGTCAACACGGAAGGAGAGGCGGGCGAGGTCGGCGGTGCCGTGGGTCAGGGTGCCGCGCCGCCGGGAGGCGTGGGCGCCCATCTCGATCCGCAACCACAACTCCGGGTTGGCAAGGAGGACCCGGAGGTCGACCTCGGCCCGCGATCCCTCGTCGTCCCGCAGGATCAGACGCCGGGAGGTGCCCTCCGGCCAGGAGACCGAGGTCAGCCGGTCGATGCGGACCGCCCTGGTGAGCCACGGTCCCTGGACCACGAGCAGGCCCTGTGCGACTCCCACCCGTGCGGGCAGCAGGACCACCAACAGGAGCGCGGCCAGGACGATCCACCCCGCCGTGCCGAGCAGGGTCGGTTCGTGCACGCAGGCGTCGACGCCCAGCGACATCCCGAGCAGTGATCCCGCGCACGCTGGGGCGGAACACGCTTCGCCCGCCCAGCCCGTGTCGTGCAGTACGTCGTCGACGGGGCCGGGTACGGGTCGGGGAGCGGGAAGCGGGGGCTGCATGGCGCTGACGCTAGACGTTCGGGACGGAGGAACCGGCTGGGGCTACGCATTGTTTACGCGGTGGCGGACAGATTTGACGCGCCGCTGACGGGGAGGGAACCGGTCGTGTGGTCCATGTACTCGCGGACCAGCCGGAAACCACCGGTCCAGGCGAGAAGACGGCTCGCACGGTCGCCGCGCGAGCAGCTCCGGGTGGCGGTGTGCCCCTGGGCGGTGATGTCAGCGGTCAGCCCGGCGAGGCAGGCCGAGCCCAGGTGTTGCCGCCGCTCTCGGGGGCCGGTGGCGCAGACCACCTCCTCGTACCGGCTTCCGACGAACCGGGTACGGGCCACCGCCGGCACCTCGTTCCTGCCGAAGGCGGCCCAGCCGCGTCCGGACCGTGCGAGTGCCGCAGGACCGTCCCAGGTGGAATCGATCCGGCCGGGGCCCGGGGCCCGGGGCGGCGGCGAGCGCCGGCCCGTCCTGGGCACTCAGGCAGGCGCCGGACGACCACCCCGCGCCGGCACACCGGCCACACGGTGGACGTACAGCATGCGGTGCCAGGGAAGCAGCAGGTCGAAGACCGCGCCCAAGACGGGCAGGAACCGGTCCGGAGCCGCCATACGCCGACCGGCCAAGGGGGAGAGGTCGGCCGGCGAGCGCGGTCGGATCGCCCGCCAGGAGGGCGTGGGAGCCGCATGTCACCGCGACGGCACGGGGGGACGCGGCGCGGTCGGCCCACCAGGTGCCGTGACCGGTGGCCAGGACGTGCTCGGTCAGTGCCGCGATGCCGGGTGCTCCGGAGCGGAAGGCCCGCGCGGGAGCCGACGGCTGGTGGGCCGGGTGCGGGATCACGGGAAACCTCCGGCGGTGAGGGGCCACGCACTGCTTACCGCGACCCCTCGGGTCCACGGCACGCGGGTGCCGGACGGCAAGACGACCCCCGCCCCTGTACGGCCCGGGACGGTCGAACCACTGACGTCCTCGGGCCGGTGAGCTGCCGAAGACGAATCCAGCCGCCCGGAGCCTTGCTGTCGGCGGTGAAGCGCAGGCTTTGACGAGACCCATACGACGCGAGGATGTTCTGGCCTGTGGGGACGGGAGGTGACCGCAGACCCGGCGCGTACCGGACATGTCCGTGACGAGCCCCGCCCCGTACCCCCGGAATCCGCCTTCGCCGGCCGGACTCGTCCGATCGTGTGATCCGCCCGTACGAGACCTGTCAAGGCTTCATCAGCGTTCACGGTCCACACGGCAGGGCAGCGTCAAAGTGGATGAGCGGCCGCTCCGCTCCCGTTTCGATGGAGGGGAGGACGACCGCATCCCGGCGTCCGCCTTCCTCCAAAGGGAGTTGATCGTACGTGACCATCGAGAACGTGATCGGTCTCATCGTCGCCCTCGGCATCGTCGGCTACCTGGTGGCTGCGCTGATCAACCCGGAGAAGTTCTGACCGGCTCCGGGCGTCGGGGGCGGTAGTACCGGACGGGTGCTCGGATCCCGGTCGGCCCCTCGGCGCCCAGGAAGACCCGATGTCTTCGCCGGACGCGGCGTCGGTGAGACGGACGTCACATCCTCCGGAGACATCGACGTGCGCATGCTGACGCACGAGCGGGCCGGGCGAGGGCACGGAGCGCCCGCGCGGCCCCGACCCTGTCGCTGTCCCGGCGTCTCGCGGGTCCGGTGGCCGGGATCGTCCTTCCGGCGCTGCTGCCCCTGTTGCTCGACCGGGCCCGGGGAACCCTGACCCCGAGCGGCGAGGCCCTGCTCCTCTTGGTGACTGTGGTCGGGGCGGCACGCATCGGAGGCTTCGTCTCCGCTCTCGTCGCCGTGGTCACGGCGTTCCTTCTGCTCGACCGCCGGTTCCTGCCGTCCGTCGGGACGTTCTCCTCCCACGACATCGACGACATGCTCGTCCTCGGCGCGTTCGTCCTGGTCGCGGGAGTCGGCGCAGTGGTCGTCGACCGGTCGCTGCGGCTGGCGCGCCGCGCCGCCGCCGAGGCGGGAACTCTCTCGGCGCTCACCGGGTCTGCCGCCCGAGGCGAACACCCCGTTCCGGCGCTCCTCGCCCGTATGCTGGAGACCTTCGGTGCGGGCTCCGTGGAACTGGCCGGCCGTCCCGTGGACGACCCCCACGCCAGCCAGGTCGCCGTCGGCGACGACGCCTTCCTCGTTCTGCGGAGGTGCGTGCTGCACGCCGCCGAACACCGCCTCCTCGCCGCCTTCGCCGCTCACGTCACCGCGACGGTCGAGCGCGCCCGTCTCGTCGAGGCGGCGACCGGGGCGGAACCGGTGAAGGTGGCCGAGCGGACGCGGACCGCCCTCCTCGCCGCCGTCGGTCACGATCTGCGGAACCCCCTCGCGGCCGGTTGGGCCGCCGTCGCCTCGCTGCGCAGCCCCGATGTGGACTTCACCGCCGCGGAACGCGACGAGCTGCTCGCCACCGCCGACGCGTCCATGGCCCGGCTCAGTCGGCTCGTCGAGGACCTGCTCGTCATGAGCCGCCTCCATGCCGGGGCCCTGACCTTCACCCTCCGCCCCACCGCCTGGGACGAGGTCCTTCCCACTGCCCTGGGCGGGCTCCCGGAGGCGGGGAGCCGGGGGATCGCGCAGGAAACGGAGGAGGCACCGCTCGTGCTCGTCGACCCGCCCCTGCTGGAAAGGGTCGTCGCCCATCCCGTTGCCGACGTGGTTTGCCACTCCCTGCCCGGACGGCCGCTCCTCGTCGGTGTCAGCGCGCTGTCCGGCCGGTCCGAACTGCGCGTCGTCGACCGCGGAACCGGCCTGCCGAAGGCCGTCCGCGACCGCGTTTTCGAGCCGTTCCAGCGGCTCGGCGACACCGACAACACCACTGGCGTCGGGCTCGGCCTGGCATTGGCCCGCGGGCTGACCGAGGGGACGGGCGGCACGCTCACCCCGGAGGACACCCCCCCGGGGGGGCGGACTGACCACGGTGGTCTCCCCGCCCCGTGCGGAAGGCCCCGCCCCGGTCACTCCACTCCCGTACGCGGCGAATCCTGAGGCCGTACGGACCGCGTGCCCGGCCTGGCACGGGATCCGGGCGTGCCGGAGCGAGGGCCGTCCCGTGGACACGGACACGGACGGGGCGCGGATGCCGGGAGGTACGGCCGTGGCCGGTTTCGCACGCTCAGGAGCAGCAGGAGCCCCCTCGGGTGGCAGCCGCGCGCGTCGGTTGTGGGAGGTGTCCGCCGACACCGGGGCCGAAGCGTGCCGGGCCCACAGCAGTCCTTGCCCCGCCAGGCGTCGCGGCCCGCCCCGACGGCGGCGAGCAGGTGGTCCAGGACGTGGCCGAGACGTCCGTCGGCTAGTCCGTACCGGTCCCGGCGGCTGTACGGGAAGGGCCACCACGAGTCTGTGGTCCCACAGAGACGCCGAGCGGGCGGAGAGGCCGGGCCGCGAGACCTCCGAGTCCAGAGGACCGTGAATCCCGAGAAGGGATAGGACTCCGTCCGGGCGGCTCTCTGACGGTTCCCGGGTCCCGTGGGAGGCGGCTCCGCGTAGAGGACGCGTCAAAAGGGGCGTCCAGGACGTAAGGGGGGCGTCAATGAAGGCAGTGAGCGGCTGAAAAAGATGTTTCCTCATCTCGTCCGAGAATCCGCTTTCCTTCTTCATCGGGAGCTCACGATGGCCGATCTGGCCTTCGTCGTCGCTACGGTCGCGCTTTTCGCGCTGGTGGCGTTCATCGCCAAGGGGGTGGCGAAGCTGTGACTGTCGAGAACGTCGTCGGTCTGCTCGTCGCCGCCGCCCTCCTTGGCTATCTCGTCCTCGCCCTCCTCAAGCCGGAGAGGTTCTGAGTCAAGAGATGAGTCCTGTTCTTGCCGGCGTGCTCCAGCTTCTGGCGCTGGTCGTCACCCTCGGCCTGTCCCACCGGCCGCTGGGCGACCACATGGCGAGGGTGTACGCCTCGGAGAAGCACTACCGGCCCGAGAGGTGGATCTACCGGGCGATCGGCGCGAACCCGTCGGTGGGGATGCGCTGGCCCGCCTATCTGCGTGCGGTGCTCGCCTTCTCCGCGGTGGGCGTGCTGTTCCTGTACCTGCTCCAGCGGGTGCAGGGGTCGCTGCCCGGTTCGCTCGGCTTCGTGTCGATCGACCCGGACCAGGCGTTCAATACGGCCGCGTCCTTCGTGGCCAACACCAACTGGCAGTCGTACTACGGCGAGCAGGCCATGGGCCACGTCGTGCAGACCGGCGGCCTCGCGGTGCAGAACTTCGTGTCGGCGGCCGTCGGCATGGCGGTGGCCGTCGCCCTGGTGCGCGGCTTCGCCCGCTCCCGCACCGGTGAGCTGGGCAACTTCTGGGCCGACCTGGTCCGGGGCACGGTCCGGATCCTGCTGCCGATCTCCGTGGTCGGCGCGCTCGTCCTGGTGGCGTGCGGCGCGATCCAGAACTTCTCCGGCATCCACGAGGTCGAGCAGTTCGGGGGCGGCGTCCAGCAGTGGAACGGCGGCGCGGTCGCCTCCCAGGAGGTCATCAAGGAGCTGGGCACCAACGGCGGCGGCTACTTCAACGCCAACTCCGCCCACCCCTTCGAGAACCCCAACGGGCTCTCCAACCTCTTCGAGATCTATCTGATCCTGCTCATCCCCTTCGCGCTGACCCGCACCTTCGGCCGCATGGTCGGCTCCCTCGAGCAGGGATACGCGATCCTGGGCACGATGGCCGTCATCTGGCTCGGCTTCACCGCTCTGATGATGTGGACCGAATTCGCGGGCAGGGGCCCGGCGTTCGAGCTGGCCGGCGGGGCGATGGAGGGCAAGGAGACCCGGTTCGGGACCGCCGGCTCGTCGCTGTTCGCGGTGGCCACGACGCTGACGTCGACCGGCGCCGTCAACTCCTTCCACTCCTCCTACACCGGTTTCGGCGGCGGCATCACCATGCTTGGCATGCAGCTCGGCGAGATCGCGCCCGGCGGTGTCGGCTCCGGCCTCTACGGCATGCTGATCATGGCGATCATCGCCGTGTTCATCGCGGGCCTTATGGTGGGCCGGACCCCGGAGTACCTGGGCAAGAAGATCGGCACCCGCGAGATCAAGTTCGCCGCCTGCTACATCCTGGTCACCCCGGCGCTCGTGCTCTGCTTCACGGCGGCTTCATTCGTCCTGGACACTCCGTCGAACTCGATGACGAACTCCGGCGCGCACGGCTTCTCCGAGATCCTCTACGCCTTCACCTCCGGCGCCAACAACAACGGTTCCGCCTTCGCGGGCCTCAACGCCGACACGCAGTGGTTCAACGCCACCATCGGCATCGCGATGCTCCTAGGCCGCTTCCTGCCGATGGTGTTCGTCCTCGCCCTGGCCGGCTCGCTCGCCGAGCAGCAGCCGGTCCCGAAGACGGCGGGCACCCTGCGCACGGAGAAACCGCTGTTCACCGGTCTCCTGGTCGGCACCATCATGATCATCGCCGGTCTCACCTATTTCCCGGCCCTGGCCCTTGGCCCGCTCACCGAAGGGCTCGCGGCATGACCATCGACGCGAAGAAGCAGCAGGACGCCATGTCCACCATGACCCCACCCACAGCAGCCCCCCAGCACGACGACCCCACCGGTCACCGGCCGACGCCGGGCAAGGTCGGCGCCGGCCTCTTCGACCCTCGACAGTTGGCCGCCTCCCTGCCCGACGCGCTGCGCAAGCTCGACCCGCGCGTGATGATCAAGTCACCGGTCATGTTCGTGGTCCTGGTCGGCTCTCTGGTGACCACCGTCCTGGCGGTCATGGACCCCACGGACTGGTTCGGTTGGGCGATCACCGCCTGGCTCTGGCTGACCACGGTCTTCGCCAACCTGGCGGAAGCGGTCGCCGAGGGCCGGGGCAAGGCCCAGGCCGACACCCTGCGCAAGGCCAAGACCGACACCGTCGCCCGCCGCGTCACCAAGACGGGTGAGGAGCAGGTACCCGGCACCGACCTGCGCGTCGGCGACCTGGTGGTCTGCGAGGTGGGCGATGTGATCCCGGGCGACGGCGACGTCGTCGAGGGCGTCGCGAGCGTCGACGAGTCGGCGATCACCGGAGAGTCGGCCCCGGTCATCCGCGAGTCCGGAGGCGACCGATGTGCGGTCACGGGTGGTACGAAGGTGCTGTCCGACCGCATCGTCGTGAAGATCACGACGAAGCCCGGCGAGACGTTCATCGACCGCATGATCAGCCTGGTCGAGGGCGCGGCGCGACAGAAGACGCCGAACGAGATCGCCCTCAACATCCTCCTCGCCTCCCTGACGATCGTCTTCCTGCTCGCCGTGGTGAGTCTCAAGCCGTTCGCGGTGTACGCGGGCGCCGACGCGCAGACCTCCCTGATCGTCCTGACGGCCCTGCTCGTCTGTCTGATTCCGACGACGATCGGCGCGCTGCTCTCCGCGATCGGCATCGCGGGCATGGACCGGCTGGTCCAGCGGAACGTCCTCGCGATGTCGGGGCGCGCGGTCGAGGCGGCGGGCGACGTCAGCACCCTGCTGCTCGACAAGACGGGCACGATCACCCTCGGCAACCGCCAGGCCGCCGAGTTCCTGCCTGTACGCGGGACGACCGCCGAGGAACTCGCCGACGCCGCCCAGCTCTCCTCCCTCGCCGACGAGACGCCCGAGGGCCGTTCGATCGTCGTCTTCGCCAAGGAGGCGTACGGTCTGCGCGAACGCCACCAGGGCGAACTCACTCACGCCGAGTGGATCGCCTTCACCGCCCGGACCCGCATGTCGGGCGTGGACGTGGACGGCCGCAAGGTGCGCAAGGGCGCGACCGGTGCGGTCGTGGCCTGGGTGAAGGAGCGGGGCGGACACGCCACCGAGGACGCGCACGTTCTCACGGACCGGATCGCCGAAGCCGGCGGCACGCCGCTCCTTGTAGCTGTGGAAGACGGTGAGGGCGCGCGCGTCCTGGGGGTGATCCACCTGAAAGACGTGGTCAAGGAGGGCATGCGGGAACGGTTCGACGAGCTGCGCCACATGGGCATCAAGACGGTCATGATCACCGGTGACAACCCGCTGACCGCGAAGGCCATCGCCGAGGAGGCGGGCGTGGACGACTTCCTCGCCGAGGCCACCCCCGAGGACAAGATGGCCCTCATCAAACGGGAGCAGACGGGCGGGAAGCTGGTCGCGATGACCGGCGACGGCACCAACGACGCCCCCGCCCTCGCGCAGGCGGACGTCGGCGTGGCGATGAACACGGGCACGTCGGCCGCGAAGGAGGCCGGCAACATGGTCGACCTCGACTCCAATCCGACCAAGCTCATCGAGATCGTCGCGATCGGCAAGCAGCTCCTCATCACCCGCGGAGCGCTGACTACCTTCTCGATCGCCAACGACGTCGCGAAGTACTTCGCGATCATCCCCGCCATGTTCGCGGTCGCCTACCCGAGCCTGGACAAGCTCAACATCATGGGACTGGCCTCACCCGAGTCCGCGATCCTCTCAGCCGTCATCTTCAACGCGCTGATCATCGCCGCCCTCGTGCCGCTGGCCCTCAAGGGCGTGCGCTACCGGCCTTCCAGCGCCGACGTGATGCTCCGTCGCAACCTCGCGGTCTACGGACTCGGCGGCCTGGTGGCCCCGTTCGTCGGCATCAAGCTCATCGACCTGCTCCTCTCTCTCATCCCCGGAATCGGCTGACCGACCATGAACAACTCAGCAGTGAACACGGGCCGAGTGCTCTGGGCAGGACTGCGCGCCCTCCTCGTCCTCACTGTGGTGTGCGGCGTGCTCTACCCGTTCGCCGTCACCGCCGTCGCCCAGCTCGTCCTCCCCGGCAAGGCCAACGGCTCGGAGATCAAGGACGCGAGCGGAAAGGTCGTCGGTTCCGAACTCATCGGCCAGCGCTACGACCTGCCGCTCAAGGACTGCGAGGAGACCGCGGCCCCGGACCTCAGGTGGTTCCAGCCGCGCCCTTCCAACGGCCTGGGCACCAACAGCGTCAACACCCAGTACTCGATCATCCTGTCCGGCGCGACCAACCGCTCCGGTGACAACGCCGACCTGATCCAGTGGGTCAAGGACGCCAAGGCCGCCGTGGTGAAGGACAACTCGGTACCCGGCCACACGGTGAAGCCCTCGGATGTGCCGGCCGACGCGGTCACCTCCTCCGGCTCCGGCCTGGACCCGCACATCTCCCCGGAATACGCCAGGCTCCAGGTCCACCGCGTCGCGGAGAGGAACCACCTGACCGTCGCGGCGGTGGACAAGCTCGTCGCCGACCACACCGACGACCGCGTCCTCGGCTTCGTCGGCGAACCCCGCGTCAACGTCCTGAAGCTCAACACCGCGCTCAAGGACTTGGCGGGCAAGGGCTGATGGCCTTCCCCCGGCAGTGGAGGAGACGAGGGTCCCGGGAACGGTCCGGGACCACCGTCCCACGCCGTACGACACGACCGTCATGTACAAGAGGAAGGCAGCACGTCGATGACGCGGGTGCTGGCGGTGGAGGACGACGCACAGCTCGCACGAGCGCTGGTGATCAACCTGCAGGTGCGCCAGTACACCGTGGACTCGGCACCGGACGGCGCCGTGGCGCTGGCCCTCTCCGCCGGCCGGCCGCCGGACGTACTGATCGTCGACCTCGGTCTGCCCGACATGGACGGCATCGAGCCGATCAGGAGCCTGCGGTACTGATGCCGGGCCCCCGTCCTCGTCCTGTCCGCGCGCATCGGCTCCGAGGAGAAGATCCGCGCCCTCGACGCCGGCGCGGACGACTACATCACCAAGCCGTTCGACATGGACGAACTCCTGGCCCGTCTGCGCGCGGCCACGCGCCGTGCGGTCGCGGCACCACCGTCCGGACCGGCCGCGGGCGGCCTGGTCAGCACCGACGGTTTCACGGTCGACCTGATGGCCAAGCGGGCGCGGCGCGAAGACCGCGAGGTACGGCTCACGCCGGCCGGATGGCACCTGCTGGAGATCCTGATCCGCCACCCCGGAAAGCTCGTCAGCCAACGCCACCTACTCGAAGGGGTAGGGGGGCCGGGCTACAACACCAAGACGAACTACCTACGTGTCTACATGGCCCAACTGCGGCGCAAGCTGGAAGCGGACCCCTCGCACCCGCGTCACCTGATCACCGAGCCCGGCATGGGCTACCGGTTCGAGCCGTAGGAGAGTCGCGCACATGAGACGCGGAAAGCTGCGCATCTACCTGGGAGCGGCCCCGGGTGTCGGCAAGACGTACTCTATGCTCTCCGAGGGGCACCGGCGCGTCGAGCGGGGCACGGACTGCGTCGTCGCGTTCGTCGAGCACCACGACCGGCCCCGGACCGAGGTCATGCTGCACGGCCTGGAGACGGTCCCGCGCCGTACGATCGAGTACCGGGGCACGTCCTTCACGGAGATGGACGTGGACGCGGTCCTGGCCCGGCGGTCCGCCGTCGCGCTCGTCGACGAGCTCGCCCACACGAACGTCCCCGGCTCACGCAACGTGAAGCGCTGGCAGGACGTCGAGGAACTGCTCGCGGTCGGCATCGACGTCGTCTCGACTGTCAACATCCAGCACCTGGAGTCGCTCGGGGACGTCGTCGAGTCGATCACCGGCGTCCGGCAGAAGGAGACGGTCCCCGACGAGGTCGTCCGGCGCGCCGACCAGATCGAACTGGTCGACATGAGCCCGGAGGCGCTGCGCCGGCGCATGGCGCACGGCAACGTCTACAAGCCGGACAAGGTCGACGCGGCCCTCTCCCGCTACTTCCGCCCCGGCAACCTCACCGCCCTGCGCGAGCTTGCGCTGCTGTGGACGGCCGACCGGGTCGACGCGTACCTCCAGGAGTACCGGACCGAGCACCGCGTCTCGAAGATCTGGGGTTCGCGGGAGAGGATCGTCGTCGGCCTCACCGGCGGCCCCGAGGGGCGCATCCTCATACGGCGTGCCGTACGTCTCGCGGAGAAGGGCGCGGGTGGTGAGGTGCTGGCCGTCTACATCTCCCGAAGCGACGGACTGACCTCGGCGTCCCCGAAGGAGCTCGTCGTCCAGCGCACGCTCGTCGAGGAGCTGGGAGGCACCTTCCACCACGTCGTCGGCGACGACGTGTCCGCCGGCCTCCTCGCCTTCGCACGCGGGGTCAACGCGACCCAGATCGTCCTCGGCGTGAGCCGCCGCCGGTCCTGGCAGTACGTCTTCGGGCCGGGCGTCAGCGCCACGGTCGCCCGTGAGTCCGGCCCCGATCTCGACGTCCACATCGTCACCCACGACGAAGCGGCGAAGGGCCGCAGCCTGCCGGTACCCGCCCGGACGCGGCTGGGCCGGTCCCGCACCCTGTGGGGTTGGACCGTCGGTCTCGCCGGGCCCGTCCTGCTCACCCTGTTGCTGAGCGGCGTCGCGCCCGACGTCGGCCTGGCCAACGACGTACTGCTCTTCCTGACGCTCACCGTGGCCGCGGCCCTGCTCGGCGGGCTCGGACCGGCCCTGGGGTCCGCGGCCGTCGGGTCGCTCCTGCTCAACTGGTACTTCACCCCGCCGCTCCACCGGCTCACGATCGCCGACCCGCGCAACATCACCGCTCTGGTGATCTTCGTCGGGGTCGCCGTCCCGGTCGCCTCCGTGGTGGACGTCGCCGCCCGCCGCACGCATCAGGCCGCCCGGCTGCGGGCGGAGGCGGAGACGCTCTCCTTCCTCGCCGGCAGTGTGCTGCGCGGGGAGACCGGTCTGGACGCCCTGCTCGAACGGCTTCGGGAAACCTTCTCCATGGAGTCGGTGGCGCTCCTGGAGCGCGACGCGGACACCGGACCGTGGTCCCGCGTCGCCGCCGTCGGCCACCGTCCGGCCAGCCGTCCCGAGGCCGCCGCTGTGGACGTACCTGTCGGCGACCACCTGGCCCTCGCTCTCACGGGCCGTGTCCTGCCGGCCGAGGACAGACGTGTTCTCGGAGCGTTCGCCGCCCAGGCCGCCGTCGTCCTCGACCGCCGGCGCCTCGTGGACCAGGCGGAGAAGGCCCGCAAGCTCGCCGAGGGCAACAGGATCCGCACCTCGCTCCTCGCCGCCGTCAGCCACGACCTGCGCACTCCGCTCGTCGGTATCAAAGCGTCCGTCTCCTCCCTGCAGGCCGACGACGTGGAGTGGTCGGAAGAGGACCGCGCGGAACTGCTCGCGCACATCGAGGACGGCACCGACCGGCTCGGTCACCTGGTCGGCAACCTCCTCGACGTGTCCCGCCTGGAGACCGGAACCGTCACGGCCGTGATCAGGGAGACCGACCTCGACGAAGTCGTCCCCATGGCGTTGCTCGGCGTCCCCGAGGGCAGCGTCGACCTCGACATCCCCGAGACGCTCCCGATGGTCGCCGTCGACCGCGGCTTGCTGGAGCGGGCCGTCGCCAACATCGTGGAGAACGCCGTCAAGTACAGCCCACAGGGAGAGAACGTCCTCGTCTCGGCGAGCGCCCTCGCCGGCCGCGTCGAACTCCGCGTCGTCGACCGCGGCCCCGGCGTCCCCGGCGAGGCCAAGGAGCACATCTTCGAGGCCTTCCAGCGCCATGGCGACGCACCACGCGGCGAAGGTGTCGGCCTCGGCCTGGCGGTGGCCCGCGGATTCGTCGAGGCGATGGGTGGCACGGTGGCCGCCGAGGACACTCCCGGAGGTGGGTTGACCATGGTGTTCAGCCTCCGCACGGCGGACGGCCCTCACCCATCGGGCCGGACCCCCTCTACGGAGAGGGCGACATGAGATCACTGGCGGACACCGGCTTCGACCGAAGGCGACGTGGGGTTTGGGGAGTGCCTGCTCGGTCGGCCTCGACGGCGAGTCCCGATCGTCCGCCGTTGAAGTCGGACGTCTGCCGGGCAGGTAGGTTGCCCCCTGATACGGGAACGAGTGGAACGAGGGGTCAGTGACACAGCAGAACGGCGAGGAAGAGGGGGGCCTGCCTTCGGCGGTGGTGGACTGCGCGCTGTACCAGGACGGCTGCCGGATCCCTGGGCAGGTAGGCCTGGAGGCGATCAAGAAGCGGATGGACCCGCAGGCCGGGCGGTTCGCGTGGATCGGTCTGTACGAGCCCTCCGCGGAGCAGTTGCAGGAGGTTGCCGACACCTTCGGCCTGCACCCCCTGGCGGTGGAGGACGCCGTCCATGCCCATCAGCGTCCCAAGCTGGAGCGCTACGGCGACATGCTGTTCCTGGTGCTGAAGACGATCGTCTACGTCGATCACGAGAAGGTCACCGCGACCAGCGAGATCGTCGACACCGGCGAGATCATGGTCTTCGCCGGGCCCGGTTACGCGATCACCGTCCGCCACGGCAGCGCGCCGCCTCTGGAAGGCGTGCGCCGCCTGCTCCAGGAAGACCCCCAGCAGCTGGGCCACGGGCCCGCTGCCGTCCTGCACGCGGTGGCCGACATGGTCGTCGACCGCTACATCGACGTCGCCGACGCCTTCGCCGGCGACGTCGACACCCTGGAAGCCGAGGTCTTCTCCCCCGACACACCCGTCGACGCCGCACGCATCTACCAGCTCAAGCGGGAACTGCTGGAGTTCAAACGCGCTGTCATGCCGCTCACCACTTCGCTGCAGCGTCTCGGCGACGGCTCCGTACCGGGCATCCCGCCGAAGGTGGCCACCTACCTCCGCGATGTCGCCGACCACCACCAGCGCGTCATCGAACAGATCCTGTCCTTCGACGAACTCATCACCGGCATGCTCACCGCCAGCATTGCCCAGCTCGGCGTCCAGCAGAACGCCGACATGCGCCGCATCAGCGCCTGGGCCGCCCTCATCGCCGTCCCCACCATGATCGTCGGCATCTACGGCATGAACTTCGAGCACATGCCCGAACTCACCTCCCCCTACGGCTATCCCGCCGTCTGGCTGATCATGATCACGGTATGCACGGTCGTCTATCGTGCGCTCCGCCGCAACAAGTGGCTCTGACCGGCGTTGCCGTCAAAGCAGTTCTTCTGCCCGATGCCGACGGCGCCGGTCTCATGAGAGAAGGGCCGCGCGGCAGACCAGTCCTCGAAGCCGGTGTCCCCGATCGACACGGGGACAGCAGAGGGGCTGCCAGGGCCGCCCCTCGCGAGATGGCGCCCCCGTCTCACCCCGGCCCCTTCACAGGCGGGGCCAAGGAGGCGATCTCATTTCCCGATGTCCCTGCTGCGGAGGTCGTCCAGCGTCTCGCGCCGCAGCAGTACCCGGGCCGTGCCGTCGTGGACCGCCACGACGGCGGGGCGGCCGACGAGGTTGTACCCGGAGGCCATGGACAGGTGGTAGGCACAGGCCACCGGTACGGCGAGCAGGCCGCCGGCCTTGCAGTGCCGGCCCACCACGGTGACCGCACGGGCTCCGGCCGTTGAGCGGCGGCCGACGAGACGGGGCGCGTAGAGCGCTCCGTACAGGGCAGGACGCGGGTTGTCACTCATGCTCCCGTCGACCGCGGCGAACACCTTTCCGCCGGTGTGCTTGACGGCGAGCACCCGGTACAGGGCGATCCCGGCCGGTCCGGCCACGGCCCGTCCGGGCTCGACGACGAGCCGGGGGCGGGGCAGCCGGGCGGCGGCCCAGCCCTCGGCGAACTCCGCGCGCAGCCGCCGGGCGAGGGCGGAGACATGCAGATCACCCACCTTCCTGGCCGGGGCCTGGCCGCCGCCGACATCTCCTTGATCGGCATCCGTCACGAGGGTGCTCACGCCCTCGTCACAGACGGCCTGTATCTCGACCCCAGCCGCGTCCTGCGCAATCCGGCTGATGACCCGGCGATGCGTTACCGCACTGGCCTGGACGCCGACGTCTACGCCCACGTCCTTGCCACTCCTGGCGCACTGGAGGTGATCCTCCGGGCCGCCGTGCATACTGCGCGCCCTGGCCGACGAGGTGCCCGTGGGCCGTCTGGTCAGGCTCACGGTGGCGTGCCAGGGAGGCCGGCACCGCAGTGTTGCGGTGGCTGAGACGGTCGGCCGGCTCGTCTGGGAGGCGTGGAGCGGCGCGTACGGGGTCGGCATCGAGCACCACCACATCGACCACCCGGTCCTGGCCCTCTTCGCCCCCCGCCTGACCTGCCGGGCGTATTCACAGGGGCGGGGGCCCCCGGGGGGCGGGGGGGGGCCCCCCGGGGGGGGGGGTGGGGGGGGGGGGGGGGGGGGGGGGGGGGGGGGCGGGGGGGGGGGGGGGGGGAGTGGAGGAGGG
>NZ_JBIBBZ010000035.1:0-17774 GCF_042900925.1 Streptomyces sp. NPDC012825
CCCGCGTAAACGCGGGAATGGAATTCCGCTAGCGGAATTCCGAAGGGCGGGGAATTCGCGCACGCGCGAATTCGAGGGCACCCGCGCGAGCGCGGGTGCCAGGCTGGCAGCAAGAGGGGGGTGCATCGCGCGCGGAGCTGTGTAGCCACTCGGATCCCAGCCCACCACCGGGATCGGGAGGGTGACGTCCTGTCGGCCCGGACGGGTGCCGGCCTCACCGTAGTGACGGGCTCCGCTGCGCTCCACCCGAACCTCTCCCCGGCTCCTGGAGCTGCCCGAACTGGCCCGTACATCTATCCGCCGTCTCGTCATCCTAGCAGTAAAACGAGCCGCATGAGTCCCGATCCGGCCATGCATCACTCAGGAGAGGGGATCTGCGGCAAGGGTGATGCATCATGGGTAGTAGCTGTGTAGAGTCTCTGTTCTGACACCACCATCCCCGGCCTGCACGACTACGCCGGACTTCCATTTCTTATTACGCGCCTCATTCCGCGAAAAGGAGAGCACGGAACATGGCCGTGAAGCTGCGTGACCACCAGATTGAGGCCGTGGCCGCCATTGTGCGCGGCTTCGACATCCCGCCCGGAGGCATCCCCGTTAATGGTCTGCGCGGGCAGGTACATGCCGCGTGCGGGACGGGAAAGACCATTATCGCGGCGGCGTCGGCGAAAAGGCTCGTGC
Organism: Streptomyces sp. NPDC012825; assembly: GCF_042900925.1. NCBI lineage: Bacteria > Bacillati > Actinomycetota > Actinomycetes > Kitasatosporales > Streptomycetaceae > Streptomyces > Streptomyces sp. NPDC012825. The sequence goes on from NZ_JBIBBZ010000035.1 coordinate 682, forward strand.
CGAGGGGCCGCATTCTCGTGCTGGTGCCGACGCTGGATCTGCTGGCGCAGACGGTGAAGGCGTGGCACGACGCCGGGCATAAGGGGCCGGCGGTCGCGGTGTGTTCGCTCCAGGACGACCCGCAGTTGTGGAGCTTGAAGGTGCGGGCGACGACGAACCCGGTGGAGCTTGCGCTGCGGCACGGGTCGGGGCCGGTGACCATCTACGCCACCTACGCGTCCCTGGGTGTGCTCGCGGAGGCTTTCACGGGCGTCTACGGGCAGCAGCTCGACCCCGTCGACCTGGCGGTCGTGGATGAGGCCCACCGGACTTCCGGTTCGATGGGTAAGGCCTGGGCCGACATCCACCGCCAGGAGGTGATCCCGGCCGCGCGGCGGCTGTATCTGACGGCGACGCCGCGGATCTGGCAGGAGCGGCCGGCGAACTGGGAGTTGACCGAGGGTGCCTGGGATCCGCTGCCGGAGCAGATGGCGGCCTCGATGGACGACGAGGCGGTGTTCGGGCCTGTCCTGTTCAAGCTGTCGCTCGCGTCGGCCGTCTCGCGGGGCCTGCTCGCCCGGTACCAGATCATTGTGCTGGAGCTCCAGGACCCGGTCGTCACCCCCGAGCGGCTGATGGGCGAGGAGCGGCGCAGCGAGCAGGTGCGAGGTGAGCGCATCGGGGCGCTCCAGGCCGCTTTGCTGCACACGATGGCCGAGCACAACCTGTCGACCTGCATCACCTTCCACCACCGGACCATAGAGGCACAGGCGTACGCGGAGGGCTTGGAGCGCGTCGCCGGGAAGCTGCACGCGGACCAGCCCGAGCGGTTCCCGGCGAAGATCTGGGCGGACTGGCTGTGCGGTGAACACGTCCCCGAGCGCCGGCGGAGTGTACTGGAGGAGTTCGGGTCCACCGCGCGGCGGGCCGTGCTCGCGAACTGCCGCGTCCTGGGCGAGGGCGTGGACATCCGGGCCGTGGACAGCGTCGCCCTCCTGGACCCCAAGGGGGCGCCGCATGACATTGTGCAGGCCATCGGCCGGGCGCTGCGGCAAAAGCCCGGACAGGGGAAACTCGCCTCGCTGATCGTGCCGGTTTTCCTCAAGCCTGGAGAAGTAGCGGAGGACATGTTCACCTCCGGTTCATACCGGCCTTTGGTGAAAGTCCTTGAAGGACTTCGCGCACACGACGAAGAAGCGGTGGAATTGCTCGCTATTCCACAAGAGCCGCAGAAGGACGTCGTGGAGCCGTCCCAGAACATTGGCACGGCGCCCGGCGACGGTGAAGAAGAAGCGCGGCTACTGCTTCGTTTTGCCGTCCCCAGGGATCCGGTGATGGTCGCGGACTGGATCAGCTTCAATGTGATCGACACGGAGCGGCAGGACTGGGCGCGCGGGTGGGCGAAGCTGAAGCAGTTCGTCGAGCGGGAGGGGCACGCTCGCGTTCCCTTCGGGCACCGGGAGGGCGCGACACCGCTGGGGCGGTGGATCGCGGAGCAGCGGCGCGCCTACGGGGCGGGGCAGATGTCCGGGTTGCGGGCGAAGCGGCTGGAGAAGCTGGGCATGGTGTGGAGCGCGGTCGACGAGCGGTTCCAGGAGAACCTGGAGGCGGCGAAGGCGTACTTCGAGGAGCACTGGACGCTGTGCGCTCCCCGCTCCGCCACCGCGCTCGATCGGTCGGTGGGGCAGTGGCTGTCCAACCTGCGGCGTCCGGGCGCGCTGGACGGCAAGGAGGAGTGGAAGGCCGCGCTGGAGGCCGTGGATGCGGACTGGAATCCGGACTGGCCGCTGGAGTGGCAGCGGTACTACGCGGCGCTGCGGGAGATGCTCGCGGAGGAGAGCGCGCTCGTCTACGTCGAGCCCGGGGTGACCGTGCACGGCATGGACATCGGAAAGTGGCTGGCGAAGCAGCGTCAGCCGGCCGTGTGGGCCGGGCTGATGGACGGGCAGCGCGAGCGCCTGGAGCAGCTCGGCGTCACGCCGCTCGCTCCCGCCCCGGAGCCGGAGGAGTCCGTGAAGGCGTCCACGGCGCCTGTGGGCGCCTTCGAGCGGGGCGTTGCGGCCCTGGCGCAGTACAAGGCCCGTACGGGCTCTGTGACCGTGCCCAGGGGCCACGTGGAGCAGTTGGAGGGCGGGGTGGAGGTGAAGCTCGGTGTGTGGGTCATGAACCAGAAGAGCAGGCGTACGAAGCTGACCGCCGACAAGCTCGCCGCGCTCGCCGGCCTCGGGCTGGAGTGGGCGGCCGAGGAAGGGGCGGCATGATGACGACCGGCGACGAGGAGCGGCGCGTACGGGACGCCGTGCGGCGGCACGCCCGCAGCAGCGCCTTCGCGGAGGCGGAGAAGGTCATCTCGGCCGTGCTGTCAGACCCCGGGGTGCAGGAGGCGAGGCCGCGGGTGGAGGCGGCGGAGAGGGAGCTCGGCGCGGAGCTGCGCGCTCGTCTCCAGCCGTTGCAGGATCGCTACGACCAGGCCGTGCGCGAGGGCGACGCGAGCCTGCTCGCCGGGGTCTGTGCGGGCAAGCACGGCCACTGGGGACGAATCTGCGTCCTGGACGACGGCCACGAGGCCGCGTTGGAGGAACCGCACTGGGGCCGCAACGGCGAAGGCCGGCCGATCGCGTGGGTGGGCAGCGCACCCGACGACTGGTGAGTCGCTCCGTCCCGCGAGCGGGAAGAGCCCCGGGCATACGACGCGCCCGGGGCTCTTCGCCGTCTGGGGCTGACGGCGGCGCACCGCAGGGTTTACACGCACCTCCGTGCGATGCCGGGGTCCTTGAGCAGCGGCATCGCACTGGTGTGCGTGTACTACTCATTTCAGAATGGCGGCATGCTCCCCTGCTCAATGACGGCGGATCGGGGCTGCTCCCACGCTGCTTACCGGGGCCGCGTCGAGTCCTTGCGGAGGAGCTCATCTGCAGTGCAGGACTGGTCAAGATCCAGGACAAGGCAGATGCTGAAGCCTTGGTCATCACGCTGGACCTGGCCTTGGAGGTCGCACCAGGTGGCCGAACTGTCAGCGTTCGCCGACACGACGAACGACTCTCCTTCGGTCGCCGAGTCCGAGGCTACGAAGCTCGTCTGCGGGCCGTCCTGCGCCCAGAACCGCCACGTACCAGCTATTTCTGTAGGGCACTCGTAGTCGGGGACGGCATGCTTGATTCCGCTTGCCGAGAAGTCGTGTCCAGCTGACACGTGCACTTTGGCGCCGTTGGCGTTGTTCCAGCCCCCGACGAGCTCGGCTTGCTGGATCACGGCAGCATCGCCGCCTGCTCCAGCGCATGCTGTGCACGCAAGAAGCAGAATTCCGAGGACCGTGGCCAACTGTCCGAGAGACCTGATGAGAGGGCGACGCATCCGGCCATCTGACATCAGCCTGGACCGGCTGCCTCGGCCCTTTTGACTTGGGGCCAGAGCCCTGTTCGCTGAGTCCATGCCACCCTGCCCGTTCGAGACTGCTGGCTACGTGCGCCCGGTAGCCGCTTCTGCAGGAAGAGCCGAGCACGGCCGGAGCCAGCCTTCCACACGTTTTGAATATGTTCAATTAGCGATTTCCGCTGGCCACGCTCAGGTCCGCAACCGAAGTTTCCGCAGGCAGATAATGCTGCAAGCAAGTTCGAGCAGGCCCTGGTGGAGGTCGGCTCGGCGCTCGTAGCGGGTGCGGAGCCGTTTGAACTGGTGCAGCCAGGCAAAGGTACGCTCGACCACCCAGCGGACCTTGCCCAGTCCGGAGCCGTGGGCTACGCCGCGTCGGGCGATCAGCGGTGTGATGCCGCGTTGCCGCATCAGGCGGCGGTACTTGTCGAAGTCGTAGCCCCGGTCGGCGTAGAGCCGCCGGGGCTTGCGGCGGGGGCGTCCTTGCAGGCCCCGGATCGGCGGGACGGCGTCGAGCAGGGGCAGGAGCTGGGTGACGTCGTGCCGGTTGCCGCCGGTGAGGGTGACGGCGAGCGGGGTTCCGTGCCGGTCGACTATCAGGTGGTGTTTGGAGCCGGGGCGGGCGCGGTCGACGGGCGAGGGGCCGACGCGATCCCCCCTTTGAGGGCCCGGACGTGCGACCCGTCCACGGCGCAGTCGTCCAGGTCCAGCAGGTCGGCGCGACGCAGCTCGGCCAGCAGGGCGGCGTGTAGGCGTGGCCAGACGCCGGCCTCGGTCCAGTCCCGCAGCCGGCGCCAGGCCGTCACCCCAGAACAGCCCACGGTCTCCGCGGGAACGTCGCGCCAGGCGACACCGGTCCGCAGCGCGTACAGGATGCCGGCGAGTGCCGTCCGGTCCGGAACGCGAAGCCGGCCGGGATACCGGCGGCGCCGTTCGGGAGCGGGTGGCAGCAGTGGGGCCACCCGCTCCCACAGGCCGTCAGGAACAAGATCAGCACGCATCCCAGACACCCTGTCGGCCAAGATCGCAGAACGCAAGACCACGGCTCGACTCATTCTGAAACGGCCAGGTAGACCCTGGGTTCCAGGTCCGCTGCCTCTCCCGGCTTGAAGGGGGACTGGCGACTGATCGGCCTGGACGTCTGCTGGGTTGTCGGAGTCAGCTGAGCAGTCCCGCGAGGAAGACGAGGATGGCGCCTACGCCGAAGATGGCGAAGGACATTTGGACGTGGCGGTGCTTGCCCCAGGCGATCTTGCTCATGGCGATGAGCTGGCGGCTCAGTACCGGGAGGATGTCCGTCTGTTTCAAGGCGGTGGTGAGTTCGTCGGCCTCTCGGTGCATGAGGTGGCCGAAGTAGATGAAGTTCGAGGGGGCTTCCGCTTTGACCTTTCGGGCGCGGAGGCGGGGGATGACGACCAGCATCGAGAAGATGCCGGATATGAGGATGAGGACGGTTCCGGTCCACAGGAGGGAGCGGGTGCCCCATCCGTGAAGGTTCGCGAGGACGTGGTCGTCGGTTGAGAGCGCGATGATGCCAGCGGTCGCCGCGGACTCCAGGGTGAGCGCGAAGGATGCCTTAGCGTCCACCTTCGCTGTCCAGTTACCCAGCTCCGTGTGGATCCGCCAGGCGGTCTCGACGGCCTGGGCGTGCGCGGCGCCCGGTTCGGGGGCGGTCACACCTTCCACCTGTAGCTGGAACGGTAGATCGCCATCTGCTCGCCGCCGACATCGGCGTTGAGCCTCTCCCACATGTTGGCCGTGCCGGAGTACGTCGTGTCGTAGCCGAGGTCGTCGTAGACCTGCTCGGTGATGTAGGTGCGGAAATTACCCCGCTCACGGATGTCGCTGAGCTTGGCAGCGACGTTTGGGGCACGCCCGATGGACACCAGGTCGTTGCTGCCCCGTACGCCGGCACGGGCGATGAAAGCCTCCCCTGAGGCGATCCCGACGCACATGCGGGGCACGAACCCCCCGCTCTCCAGGATGGGCAAGTTGCGGTAGAGGGCGGGCTTGACCATTTCCTGCATCGCGTACTTGATCTTCATCGCGGCTTTCACCGCGTTGTCCTCCTTCTGGGTGCCGATGAAGATGCCCATCACGCGGTCCCCGTCGTAGCTGCGGATCTTGCCGTTGTGCTTCTGGATGATCGTGGACGCCGTGCGCAGCGAAGCCCGTATCACCTTGCCGGCCGTCTGGGGGGTGAAGTTGCGCGCCAGCTTGGTGGAACCCAGGAGGTCGGCGTAGAGGTAGACGGCGTTCAGCTTGACCGCGTCGTTGTTGTAGAGCCCTACGTCGCCTGTGCCGGGGACGACGTAGCCGTTCCGGATGCTCCAGGGGTTGCCCACCATCTTGTCCAGGTCGGAGCGGATGTCGTCGCCAAGTGCCATGGATGACCTTCTGTCTCTTGCCGTGCGCTTTGGCAGGAAAGTACTCGTCCGCACTGACAGCGGCTCCCCTTTTTCGGAGGAAGCTCTGCCGTCAGCGTTGGCCTGCCGGAGCGGTGGTCCCGCTCGGGTTGTGGTGGGTGTCGTGTCCTGCGGGAGCGGGGCTCGTTGGAAGTGGTGCGGAGCATGGACGAAGCCTCCGGGGCCGGTGGGTCTCGGAGGCTTCCGTCATTGCCGTTTTCAGTCCTGTTCGGGCGGTACGAGGCTCAGGTGGGCCGCCGGGACGGGCGGGGCTTCGGGCTGTGGGGCGCGGGCCCAGCCGCGGGCGTGGAGGGCTTCGGTCTCCCAGTCCTCGAAGATCTGGGGCAGTGCCTCCGGGTCGCGGTCGGTGTCCCGGTGCCAGTGGATGAGCGCGCGGGCGGCCGGGCGGTGGGCGTCGCAGGCCGGGCAGAGTTCCAGCAGTATCAGGCCGGTGATGAGCGGGCCGGGCCAGTGCAGCAGGAGCTTCCCGCCGCAGCGGGAGCATGGCGGGGCCGGCTGTTCGTCTTCGTCGTCTCGGTGGACGTCGAGCCGGGCGAGTTCTTCGGTGGTGACGTTGTCGAGGCCGCCGTTGATGTTGCCGACGCGGAAGAAGGAGCCGTCGGGGCGTACGACGTAGCGCCAGGTGAGCGACATGCAGGGCCCCCTTTCGGGGTGGAGCGTGATGCGAACGGCCACGATCCGCCCGCTCACCGAGCAGCGTCAAGAGGCCGGGCGTATCCCGCATGCGCGGAGTTGGCATCGGCCGCGTTCAGCGGGCGTTCGCGGAGCGCCAGGCCCGGGGCGGCCGGCCGTTTCCCCGGGGCCCGCGCTGCCGTCTACCTGATGATTCAGGGGCGGTTGTCGACGGTGACGAAGCCCGCCCTGTCGTAGTACTGGTCGAAGTCCTCGGCGGGTTCGGCGTTGTGGACCAGGCGGGCGAAGGCGCGGTGCCGGCGGGTGACCTCGTACCGCGCCACGCTCGTCTTGCCGTCGGTCTCTTCGTAGACGGGCTTGGGGACGGGCAGCATGACGCGGCCGCCGTCGACCGAGGTGAGGGAGTAGCGGTCGACGAGGACGCCGTTCCAGAACACGTCACCCAGCTGGTAGTCCACCGGGCTGTCGTCGATGAAGGTGTTCCAGCCGGGCGTCACGTCCTTCGCCGCGACGATGCCCCACGAGATCGTGAGCGCCACGTTCTCCCGGTAGACCAGGGTGTTGCTGTGGGAGTCGATGTCGAGGGACCACTTGTACTGGTCGCCTCCGGTCTGCGTGATCTCCCACCTGTCGTGGAAGGTCGGCCCGGAGCCGGCGCCCCAGCAGGTGATGTGACTCCAGTCGGCGTTGGTGGACTCTTCGATGATTTTGCGGATGTCTTCGAGACGCATTGTCTTCCTCCTCCTTCGAAGGGGCTGCATCGTACGTCGCACCTCAGACATCCCAATTATCATTTTTCACACCTTGGCCCCGAGGGCGTCGGCGTCCCTGAGGCCAAGGTGCGCTGGTAGTCGGTCAGAAGGTGTTCGTGGCCTGGGCGGCGGCTTCGGTTCGGGCCTGTCGTACAAGCACCACGCCAAGGGCGGCCCGGGAATTGCGCGGGTTTGGCAGAGACGGTTATCCCGTGGGCCCGGACATCACTCGTACGGATCATGTCGTCGGGTTTCCCGGCCCCGTCCGCTCCCGGGCTCGTACGGTCCGCTCGGGCGCCGCCGGCGCCCGCTGTGCCGTGAGGGGAGCAGGACAATGACCGACGCCGTCACCGAGACTGCGGGACCGGAAGAGAAGCTGGGCTGGGACGAGCGGTGGGCGAACCTGGCCGAACGGATCGATCCGTATGGGGCGGTCGCCCTGGGCTTCGTTAGCGCTGGCGGTCTCATCGGCGCGCTCGTGGTGAACGGAACCCAGGTGCACGACTGGCTGGAGCGGGATCAGGGCCTACGTGCCGGAGCCGTGCCGGTGACCCTTCTGCTGCTCGCCGTGGTCGTGATCTGGGCGGGATTCCTGCCCTTCAGGACCGATCGGCATTTCGTGGTCGACGTTCCCGCTCTCACTGCCGCCGCGCTCGTCTTCTACGGCGTCCAGTGGGGCATGATCCCCGCTGTCCATCCCCAGACCGTCTCCTGGTGGATCTGGCATACCGCCCTGGTGACCCTGCTGTCCGTGGCCCTGCTGATCCTGCCCGGCATCGCTTTGTCGCTGTTCGCGCGGATGCCTGACCCTGCGCCGTAGACAGCCCGAGACGCGGTCAGGCCGTGTGCTACTGGTGCGCGTGGCCACCGCGCCATTCGCTCCGGGCGGGATCCAGTCATCGTCTCGGTGAGCGGGGCAGCGGTCAGGGAGTGTCGCCGGCGTAGTGGAAGCGGCACGCGACCCCCATGCCGGGCTTACGCGCCTCGCCGGGGCGCGGGTCGTACAGGGCGCGGCCGCCGGGCCACCGGCCGAGCTCGGTGGTCAGGGTGACGCCGTGGTCGACCTCCTCGGTGCGCCAGCCGTGGATGTCCACCAGCAGGCCGTCCAGCGGGCCGCCGACGACCGCGACGGCCCCGGCCCGACTTCGGTCCCGGGTCGGGGTCGTCGTGGTCGCGGCCGTAGACCTGGCCGCGCAGCAGCTGCTCGTCACCGTTCATACCGGTAAGCCTTCCAGGCGCTACCGACATGCAGAAAGTGGCGGCCGAGGACCGTCTGTGTGCCAGGAGGGTGAGGTGCCAGGCCGTGGGGCCCCTCGATCTGTTCGGTTCGAGGGGCCCGGCCGTTTTCGCGAAGGGTCAGGCGCAGGGGAGCCTGTCTGGGGCGTTCCACTCCAGCCGGACCCCACGGCATATCTGTCCGACGAGGTGTGAGACCTGGGTGGCATTCACCTCCCCCTGTGTGTAGTGCTTCAGGGCGCGGTACATCTCGTAGAAGAGCTCTGCGTCTGTCATCGTGTCCGCCTCCTCCTGGAGCCGGTCGAGCCGTCGGCCGGTTTCGGCGAAACGGCGCAGTGCCGCGTCCGCGAGCACTCCGTAGGCGAACCCGTTGTGGACGTAGAGGCCTTCCTCGATGGTCTTCACGGTGGTGTTCCTTCCCGCTCACTCTCCGGCCCGTCTTCACGGTGAAGACGTACACGCCGGAGCTGAGTGCCCGGGAACGTACGACACCCCCGCCGCTACCGTCTTGTCCTGCCCGGCACTGGTCGCCGCAGCGCCCGGGATCGTCTCCGGCTTGTCCGTCTCCACGAGTGTCTTGCCAGGTCAGGTCCGTCGGCGGAACGGGCCACGTCGCTTCCTCGCCTTTTCCTCCGCCTGTGCCGCCTCCCGCGCGGCGTCCTCCTCCGCCTCACGGCGCGCAGCACGCTCGGCCTCGAGCCGTGCGAAGTGCTCGTCCCGGCACGGCCCGCACAGCTCGTCGGTGCGGTCGCCCCAGGACCTTCCCCGCCCGAGCAGGTACTGCCAGTGCTCGTCGGTGAACTTCGCCCCGCACTGCGTGCACACCGGCCGCCGCGCCTCCCGCTCGGCGGCCTCGCGCTCCTCCCGCCGGCGCTTGGCCGCCCTCCACTGCACGAGGTACAGCCGGTCGCCGTCCGGGTTGTCCAGGGCCTCCCCCAGTGTCTGCCACTCTTCCCTGCCGAGCCGCCGCCACACCTCGCCCGCGGCTCCGGCCGGGTCGGTGGTGATCCGCTCCAGCTCGGTGACGAGGACGGGCACCGCCTGGTTGTAGTCGACGGCCGTGATACCCGCGCCCCGGCCCGGGTACGGCTCCCCGGCGAAGTAGCGGCGGCCGGCCTGCTCCAGGCGCCGCATGCGGCTCTCGCGCTGCGCGGCGGTCTTCCCGGTGAATACGAAGGCCACCGGTACGTAGCCCTCCCGGCCGGATGCCGGATACAGGCGCGGCCACAGCCTGAATTGCTGCACCTTCCCACCCAGTTGCTCATAGCGAGCCGCCATCTCCTTGTTCGGGTCGGCCCTCGGTGCCAGGAGCTCGAACCAGTCGCTGTAGCGGCACAGCTTGTCCACCAGCTCGTCGACGGGCTCGGTGACGCGGTCGACCTCCAGGAGCATCGCGGGCACCCCGGTGTCCGGGGCGCGCATCGTCAGGTCGGCGTACTGGGTGTAGCCGTACGGGAGCTTGTGGGCGATCTCGGTCTGCCAGGACAGCGGAGTGCCGTACCCGGCCCCGGTCAGGACGGCGGCGGTCAGGGTGACGGCGGCGGCGTGCTCGTCGTAGCCCTGCCCCGGAACTGGTCTGCCCTTGGTGTCGTACTTCTGCTTGCACAGCGCGGAGACCCGCACGTTCCTCGGCAGCAGCCCCCTGGCTTCCCTGTGACCCGTCTCGGTGAGCACCCACAACTGGTGTCCCGACTTCAGGCGCCTCTCCACCCGGACCATCCCCGTCTTCTTCAACGCGTTCAGGGTGTCCCTGGTGCACCGGTCGTGCCGGTCTCCGGGTCGCAGCATCCGCCACAGGTGTTCAGCAGTAGCCCGCTGGAAGATTCCCAGAGCCCTCAGCACTTCCTGCCTTCGCACTCCGGTCGGCTTCCATACCTCTGTAGACCTAGGAGGGTTGTCGAACGCCTCGCGGGGCCCTGATTTCCGGTGCCAGCCTGCGGATTCACGCCCGGCAGGCGAAGCGGCCGTGGAGGGGGCGACGGAGGGGCCCGTGGAGGGGGCCAGCGGGACCTGGTCGACGTCCTCGGAAGGCCGGCGGTCGCGGGGAGCGTGGTGGTCGCGGGCGGGCTCGGGCGTGGGTTCGGTGGGCACGGTGTCCTCGGTTTCCCCCGGCCTGCGAGCCGGGTCGGTGAGCGTCCGGCCCGTACGCGGATGTGCGTACGGGCCGGGCCCACCGTGAGGAAGACCCCCTTGTCCGCGGTCTGACCGCCACCGGCATCCGGTGTCCGATTCCTCCTCGACCAGGCCCCTGTCGTGCGGGTTTGTCCGTGAGCGGCATCACGGTCGGATCCCTGGAGAACACGTCGGCCACCAGGGCGGTAGCAGAGCTGGACAAGGGGTCACGACTGGACATGCCGCCGGGGCGATCGAGGCAGCCGAGGGGGAGTTTTGACCCTTGCTGACCTGTTCGCCCTTTTGCGATGGGTGGGAGAAATCTCCGGGCTCTGTCCACAGGCCTGCGATCCGAGGATCGGTCTCGAGGCCGTCGCGATCAGCGGGGCGGCCCGGAATCGAGGAGCCGTAGGTGCCCGAGAACACCACTGCCATACCGCTCGTCCCGATGACCCCGCAGGCGGTGATGGACGTCTTCGACCACCTGCGGGCGGTCAGCGTCGACGACACCGAGTTCGCCGACGAGCTCGCGGCCGCCGAACCGCAGATGCCCGAGCTGATCGTGGACGTCGTCGAGCGGATCGTCGTCCCCGTCACCACGATCGGCGAACTCACGGCGGAACCGTGCGACGACTCCTTCGCCCTCGACGCCCTCGGCAGCGTCTTCGTGACCACCCTGCGCACCTGGGCCACGGCCCGCCCGGACACCGCCGAACCCCTCGCCCTCACCGCTCTGCACCTCATCACGCGGCTGCTCGTCCAGGACCACGAGGAGCTGGCCGACGTCTTGGAGAACCTCAACAGCGCCGCCCTGCACCAGGCGATCCAGGCCCTCCCGGCCCCCGCCACCCGATACCCCCCCCTCTCTCACCTCTACAGGCAGGCAGGCGGGTGCGGCAGGCGCCCGCCACCGACACGGACAAGGAGTCCCCCATGGAAACGACGATGCAGACCACCACCGCCTCGGCGCAGACCGCGCAGGCCGCCGAGTACCAGGAGCGGACGGCGCGGGCCGCCGACTACACCGAGCTGGTCTGGCAGGAGCAGGGCACGGAAGAGGAGCGGGCCCTGCTGGGTGAACTCCGATACCTGGCCACCAGCAATGTGGACAACGAGCAGCCGTGAGAGTAGCCAGGGTGGGCCATAGCGTGCTGGGCGTAAGTGGTCACCGGGCGGGCAATCCGATGCGTCGCAGCCATGTCTTGACTTCGGTGTCAGCGTCTTTGACCTCTTCGCCGCGTACCGCCAGGCCCTCGGCGATGGTCGCGCCGGGGCAGGAGGCGGCGTAGTCGCGTTCGGTGGTGCCGAGGCCGCTCATGGCGTAGGTGGTGACCGGGTGGACGGTCTTGCCGCGGAAGTCGAGGGCTTCGGTGAACGTCGTCATGATCATGGGTGCGCGGACGTTCCAGATGGGGCTGGCCAGGAGGACGGTGTCGTAACCGTCGAGGGAGGGCAGGCGGCCCTCGATGGCCGGGCGGGCATTGGTGTCCTGTTCGCGGACGTTGCGCTGGACGGTGGCGTCGTAGTCGTGCGGGTAGGGGTCGGCTGCCTGGATGCGGTAGGTGTCGCAGGTGACGCTGTCGGCAATCTTGTTGGCCAGCACCTCAGTGTTGCCGACCTTCAAGTCGGTACGGCCGCCGTAGTAGTAGTTCTCGCCCGGGCGGGAGAAGTAGGCCAGCAGGACTCGTTTCACGTTGCTTCCGCTCGTAGTGGCGGACTGGGAGGCGGCGGGGGTGCCGGACCGCGGTGAGGACGGTGAGCAGCCCGCCAAGGGGGCAGCGCCCAAAGCGGCGGTTGCGGTCAGCAGCGCGCCGCGCAGAACGGTGCGCCGGCCCGGTAGGGCGCCGTGGTGCTGTGGCGTGATCATGGTGGGCGGCTCCCGGTGAACCGTGGAAGCCGGGCGGGCGCCCCGGGCATTCGTCTTGAGGACACCCGCGGCCGGCGAGGGACGGGGGGTGAGGCGTTCAGCTGTCCAGACGGCGCCCCGCGAGCCACTTGACCATCTCGGGGTCGTGGTGGTCGAAGAACAGGGAGCTGCCGGTGTCGAGGGCGGCGATCTGGGCCATCTGCTCGTCGGCGAGCTCGAAGTCGAAGACGTCGAAGTTCTCGGCCATGCGCTCGGCGCGGACGGACTTGGGGATGGCGATCACGCCGCGCTGGGTCAGCCAGCGCAGCACGACCTGGGCGACGGACTTGCCGTACTCCTTGCCGATCCCGGCGAGGAGCGGGTTGTGGAACAGGTCGTTCTTGCCTTCGGCGAAGCCGCCCCAGGACTGGATCTGCACGCCGTGCTCGCGCATGAGGTCCTGGTAGTCGGCGCGCTGGAAGAAGGGGTGGGTCTCGATCTGGTTGACCTGCGGGGTGATCTCGTTGTTGATGATCAGGTCGATCAGCCGGTCGGGGTAGAAGTTGGCGACGCCGATCGCCTTGACCACGCCCTCGCGGTTGAGGGCCTCCATGGCGCGCCACTGGCCGTAGACGTCGCCGAAGGGCTGGTGCATCAGGTACAGGTCGAGGTGGTCCAGACCCAGCTTGGCCAGGGACGTCTCCAGCGCGCGGCGGGTGTTGTCCTGGGCGGGGGCGTCCTGGACCCACAGCTTGGTGGTGACGAACAGCTCCTCGCGCGGGATGCCGCTGGACTTGATGGCGCGGCCGACAGCTTCTTCGTTGCCGTAGGCGGCGGCGGTGTCCAGCAGGCGGTAGCCGGCGGCCAGCGCGTCGGAGACGGCGCGCTCGGTGTCCTCGGCGGGGATCTGGTAGACGCCGAAGCCCAGGAGCGGCATCTCGACACCGTTGTTCAGGGTCACGTGCTGCATGAGGGGTGTCCTTCGCTGTGCGGGGTGGGGGCGGGGGTCAGGGGCGGATGAGGGCCTTGAGGACCTGGCGGTCGGCCATGGCCCGGTAGGCGTCCGGAGTCCGGTCGAGGGGGAAGGTCTCGTCGAAGACGCGGCCGGGGCTGATGGTGCCGTCCAGGACGTCGGGCAGCAGCTGCTCGATGTAGGCGCGGGCGGGGCTGGCGCCGCCGGTCAGGGTGATGTTGCGCATGAACTCCGCCGGGCCGATCGGTCCCTGCTCGTACTGGGGGACGCCCAGGCGGCTGATGGTGCCGCCGTCCAGGACCGCGCCGAGGGCGGTGTCGAGGGCTTGGCGGGTGCCGACGGCCTCGATGACCTTGTCCACGCCGCCGGTCAGCTCGCGGATGTGGGTGATGCCCTCCTCGCCGCGCTCGGCGACGACGTCGGTGGCGCCGAACTCGCGGCCCAGGCCGGTGCGGGCTTCGTGGCGGCCGGCGAGCACGATCCGTTCGGCACCCAGCCGCTTCGCGGCGATGACCGTGCACAGGCCGACCGCGCCGTCCCCGACCACCAGTACGGTGTCGCCGCGGGCGACGCCGGCGGTGACGGCGCCGTGGTGGCCGGTGGTCATCACGTCGGAGAGCGCGAGCAGCGACGGCAGCAGCGCGGAGTCGGCGGCCACTGGCAGCCTCACCAGGGTGCCCTTGGCGTACGGGACGCGGACGGCCTCGCCCTGGCCTCCATCCACGCCGTCGAAGCCGTACCGGCCGCCGTTGCGGCAGGAGATGTGCAGGCCCTTGGCGCAGTAGTCGCAGGTGTTGTCGCTGTAGGTGAACGGGGCGACGACCAGATCACCGGTCTTCAGACCGGTCACGTCCGAACCGGTCTCCTCCACGACGCCGAGGAACTCGTGCCCCATGGGGCGGCCGGTGTCGGTGGCGGGCCTCGAGGCGTAGGGCCACAGGTCGCTGCCGCACACACAGGAGGCGACGACGCGCACCACGGCGTCGGCGGGCTGGACGATCTTGGGGTCGGGCCGGTCCTCGACGCGGACGTCACCGGCTCCGTACATCACTGCTGCACGCATCAGGGATTACTGCTCCAAACGGGGGTCGTACGGGGTGGCACGGAGGAGTCAGCGTTCGAGCATCCGGGCCTGATCTTCGGTGTGGGTGTCGCCGGCGGCGGGCGGCAGGCTGGAGAGCCGGTCGAGCTGCTCGGCCGTCAGCGTGACCGCGTCGGCGTCGGCGTTCTCCTCGACCCGGGCCACGCGCTTGGTGCCGGGGATCGGGGCGATGTCGTCGCCCTGGGCGAGCAGCCAGGCAAGCGCCACCTGCCCGGGTGTGGCACCGACCTCGTCGGCCAGCGCCTTGACCTCGTCGGCCAGTGCCAGGTTGCGCCGGAAGTTCTCGCCCGTGAAGCGCGGGTTGTCGCGGCGGAAGTCGTTCTCGTCGAACTGGTCGGTGGAGCGCACCGTGCCCGTGAGCATCCCGCGGCCCAGCGGGGAGAACGGGACCAGGCCGATGTTCAGCCCCCGCAGCACGGGCAGCACGCGCTCTTCGATTCCCCGGGTGAAAAGGGAGTACTCGGACTGGACCGCGGTGACGGGCTGGACGGCGTGGGCCCGGCGGATGGTGTCCGGACCGGCCTCGGAAAGCCCGAAGGCGCGCACCTTGCCCGCCTCGATCAGCTCCTTCACGGCACCGGCGGTCTCTTCGATCGGCGTGTTCGGATCGACGCGGTGCTGGTAGTACAGGTCGATGTAGTCGGTGCCCAGGCGCTTGAGGGAGCCCTCGACCGCCGTGCGGATGTTGGCCGGGCCGGAGTCCAGGTTCCACGCGCCGCCGCCGGCGTGCGAGACCAGCCCGAACTTGGTGGCCAGCACCACCTTCTCCCGGCGCCCCTTCAGCGCCCGCCCGAGCAGCTCCTCGTTGGTGTACGGACCGTAGATCTCGGCGGTATCGATCAGCGTGACGCCCAGCTCCAGGGCCCGGTGCACGGTCCGGATCGACTCCGCGTCGTCCGTGCCCGAGCCGGTGTAGCCGTGAGACATGCCCATCGCACCCAGCCCGATCCGGGAAACCTCCAGGTCACGCAGCTTGATGTACCGCATCTCGCCCTCTTCCGATCAAGGTCTCGCCTGGTCTCTTACTTTTGCCCGGCCCGGCAGGCCGTGCCCGTCGAAGCCCGGGCGGGAGCGAAGAGGCCGGCGCCTTCCTCATTCACCTTCGCCTGAATTCCTCCGGTGTGGCAGGGCGGGCTCTTCGGGGGTAATGACAGGGCCCCCTCCCGTCTGCGGCGCGGCTGCCTACCGGGTGAGACTGGAGTCATGGCATCCCCAAGCGCGAACAGCGAGGGCGCCGAGCTGGGCCGCTTCCTGCGCGCCCGCCGCACCCAGACCAGCCCCGAGCACGTCGGTCTCACCGTCGGCGCCGGCATCCGCCGCACCCCCGGCCTGCGCCGCGAGGAGCTGGCCACCCTCGCCGGCATCAGCATCGACTACTACGTGCGCCTGGAACGCGGCAAGGAGACCCGCCCCAGCCCCGCCGTCCTCGACTCCCTCGCCCGCGCCCTGCACATGGACGACCAGGAACACCAGCACCTGCGCGAGCTCGCCGCCCGAGCCGCCCGCTACGCCCCCGAGCCGCCGCCGGCCCCCAGCCGCACCGTCCGCCCCCACCTGAAACTGCTGCTGGAGTCCCTGCGCCCGAACCCCGCCTACGTCATCAGCCGCAGCATGGACATGCTCGCCTGGAACCCCGGCGGCCTCGCCCTGTACGCGGGCCTGGAGGACTGGCCGGCCAAGCACCGCAACCTCGCCCGCTACCTCTTCCTCCACCCGGCCTCACGCGCCCTGTTCACCGACTGGGACCGCCAGATCACCGCCTGCGTCGCCCGCCTGCGCGCCGTCGCCGGCACCGCCCCCGACGCCCCCGACCTGACCAATCTCGTCGGTGAGCTCCTCCTCAAAAGCCCCGACTTCGCCCGGCTGTGGGAACGCTACGAGGTCACCGGCCGCAAACCCGCCCAGAAGACCTTCCACCACCCCCGCGTCGGCACCCTCACGCTCACCTCCCAGTCCATGCAGCTGGAAGGAACCCCCGGCCAGCGCATCGGCACCTACACCGCCGAACCCGGCACACCCGACCACGACGCCATGCTCCTGCTCGACATGACCGCGCCCGCCTCACCCGGCGTCAGCTCCCCACAGCCGAACGCGGCACGTCGACAAAGCTGAGCGCCTCACCCGACTTCAACCCCCTCCAGACCGCCGGCAACCAGCCGAGGAGTGGTCAACGGTCAACCGCAAACCCTGGCCACAACGTGCCCGACGAGCACGCCGCCTGCGAGTCCGGCTACGTCATGCACAAGCTGGCGGCCGTGACGAGCCGGGACCTCATGCGCCGGTGCCTGACGGGTGACGGGGCAGAGGCCGCCTGGTCCGCGGCCCGGTTCCTGGTCGAGTGCATGCAGGAGGTCGACCAGGTGAGCCAGTCCCTCACCGACGTCCGGTGGCGACGTCGCCACCGGGTGGCCGGCCACCGCCTGACCCCGGGCGGCACATCCCGGTGGACTCCACCCGGCAGCCGGGACGGTGGGTGGAGTCCACCGGGTGGAGTGGAACGGAAGTGGGCTCCACCCTCCACCGGGTGGAGTGGAACGGAAGTGGGGGGGCCCCCCCCCCCCGGGGGGGCCCCCGGGGGGGGGGGCCCCGCGGGGGGGGGGGGGGGGGGCCCCGGGGGCGGGGGGCGGGGGGGGGCGGTGGGGGGCACAACAGGAGGAAACAC
>NZ_JBIBBZ010000035.1:17784-23582 GCF_042900925.1 Streptomyces sp. NPDC012825
CCCGGCGGGGGGGGGGGGGGGGGGCGCCCCCGGGGGGTGTTGTCGGCGGGGCGGCGGCCCCCCCCCCCGGGGGGGGCCGGGGGCCGGGGGGGGCCCCCCCCCCCCCCCGGGGCCCCCCCCACTTCCGTAGCGGCCACCTCGGTGGAAGTCGCGGTCCATCCGGTGCAATCCACCGGATGGGCTCCACTCGACAGGCCCGCCCCGGGGGTGGAGACCGTGAACGGTGATGTCCGTTTTACCCCTTGACCACTCCTTGACCGCACTGTTTGTCCCAGGGACGGTGGAGTTCACTTCCACTCGGTGGCGGCGCTGCGGCACGCTCCCGGGTGCACCACCGGGCCGGGTGGAGGGGCGGGGTCAGCGTCGGCGGGAGCGTACGGCCGTCGACGGATTCGGCCGGCCCCCGGGCTACTGCCGCGTCCGGCGCCCCCGCACCGGCGCAGGCACGGCGGGCGCCGCATACAGCACCGCCCGCAGCCGGACCGCGTCGGCGAGCTGCTCCAGGCGCTCCATGTACTCAGGTGTGAGATCCGGGATCGGGTGGACCACGACGAAGACCTCCGTACATCGGTGACCGGCTCCTCCCACCCTCGTCTCCCTCCCCCACCGCCAGGGCGCGGCCGCCGGCCGCGTCCCAGCCGGTGCGACCGCGACTTCGGCCCCCGGCCCACCCAGCGGACCGGAGTACGAAAAGGTGGGGCTCCACTCGGTGGGCTCCACTCTCCACGGAGTGGAACTCACCCGTGGAGAGTGGAGTCCACTCAGCGGCTCGCCCCTCCGTGTCCGGTGCCGGGCTTCCCGGGACGCTGCCCGCGCTCCTGGTCCTCGAGGACCGGTCGGGGAGTGGAAGCTTCGGGGCGGGGTTCGTAGCGCTCTCGGAGCGCCTCGCCTCGCTTCTTCATCTCCTCGATGCGGATCTGGATGCTGCTGATCTGCTCGGCGGTCAGGTCCTGTCCGCCCGTCTTGGCGCGCTCCTTCCGCAGCGCCCGCAGCCTCTCCATATAGTTCGCCGGCTCCCCCTCTGACTCCTCGGCGTCGGCGTCGACGTCGACGATAGGGAAAGGGAGGAGCTGTTCGGGCATCGCGGCCTGCTGGTGCGCGACGACGCCCTCGTAGTACCGGGCGCGTCCCGCGCCGCGCGCTGCACGCAACTGGTTGGTCAGGGCGATGGAGGCGATGACCGCGCGGTCATAGCGCAACGGGACGCGCGGGATCTCCCACTCCCCCAGCTCCACTGGCAGGACCGGAGCGTCGCGGGGGATGTCCCACTCCCCCGGCTTCCCCGGTGGGCCGGGACGTTCGGAGCGGTGAGCCCGGCCGGGGGCCGGTGGTCGGCGCCGGGAGCCGCTTCCGGTGCGCGCCGGCGGCTGCGGGCCGGGTCGGGGCGGGCCCAGTGGATGGTGTAGAGGCGGTAGTCCGCCAAGAGCCCGCGAGTGGTTTTCGGCTCGGTGACGTCCAGGCAGTACGTCGCGATCGCCGTGTCCACGATCATCTCGTCCAGGCCGGGTTCGCGGCGGTGGCCGCGCTGGACCAGGGCGAGGAACCGGCGGGTCTCGGCGGGCAGGTGGCGGCGGTGGAAGAGATCGTTGCTGCTCATCACGAACACCATCGCCGAGACGCCCAGGGCGGCGAGAGCAACGTCCAGGGTCTCGGCGACACGGACGCGGATCACGGCAGCCGCGGCCCGGGCCCGCTCCAGCAGGCTGTCGACGAGATCGGCGGCCTCCCCGAGGAACTCCTTCGCGCTCGCCTTCCAGGCGGCGCGCAGCTGCGCGAGGGAGCGGGCCTTCGGCTTCGGCGGGCGGGTCTTCCTGGCCGCGATCCGGTTGAGCTTCGTGCGGGCCTCCTCGGAAACGACGGGTGCGAACTTGAGGTTGCCGTCCTCGTCGACGGCGGTGACGTACTCGTGCTCCAGCTCGCTGCGGCACAGGTCGATCTCCTGGCCGCGCTTCGACATCCAGCCAATCAGCTCGTGCGGCACCCCCGCCACCTCCGTCACCGGCCGCCGTCCCGTGCTGACGGTGCGCGGCTCGGACGCCACGTCCAGCGCCTCGCACACCTCGACCATGACGAGCTCGTTGTAGAGAGAAGAGGCCGCGACCACGTTCTCCAGCAGCGCCGTGGAGTGCACCGCACCCCACTTCCCGTCCGGCCGCAGGCCCCGGGCAGGCGTATAGGCCGAAACGGGCGGGGCAACCCGGGCCGCGCGGTAGGACTGAGTCCATCCCCGCCGGGCGCGGGGAGCAGGCCAACCGATAAGCGATTGCACCCGGTCAACCGTTGACTGGGTGCGAGAACTGCCTGACGACGACTCATGGGTCATCGAGTGCCTCCGGGCGATAGGAGCCCGACTCCACCAGAACCTCACCCAGGAGCGGGTCTACCTCGCCGCCCGGGTCGACCGGTCGACGCTCCAGGACATTGAAGGCTGGCTGCGGAAACCCGAGGTTCACCGCCTTGGCCCGGATCGCGTACGTCCTAGACGTGCCACTCGACGACCTCATGCCGTAGCCCCGGCCGGAGACGGGTCCGGCCGGGGCAGTCTCCGGCAGACTGGTCAGCCGTTGCCACACGCGTTGCACGGCCACGCGGCCTGCGAGATGCAGTTGCCATTGTCGTCGTACTCGTAGATAACGCTCTTCGTCCCCGAGCACGTCTGGGTGTTGGACGGGTTACCCGGCAGCGGCGCGGGCACCTGCCGCCCGCACGGAATCCGGTGATCCTGCTGGTGTCCCATAGGGGTATACCTCCACATGCTCTGCGCTGGGCCTCCAGCTCCCCTGGCAGCCGGTGCAGTACCACGACCACGAGTCCGGTGTGTCCGAACGCATGCGGGTGGTGTCTTTCCAGAGCATCGGCTTGTCAGGGCACTGGGGGCAGGACGGCGGCTTGAGCGTCATGTGGTCTCCTCGGAAGGGGCGTACTTCACCGTGGCGCCTGAGCCGTGGTGCGTGGTGCGTGGAACGCCCGTCCTCACTCGAATGGGGGACGGGAGCCCGCCTCGCGCACGGCAGGGCGGGGGATCAGTGGGTGGTGCCGTAGGCGATGGCGGCGAGGAGCCCGAGGATGGTCAGGCAGTAAAGCGCCTGCCGCTGCCACTCCTTCACCGCGAGCCCGGCGCCAGCGGCGGCAGGCTCGGCCGGCCGACGTACGCTGCCCGCTCCAGGGTGGCACTGCGGTGGTCACAGATCGCCCGGAGCAGGTTGCGGGCAACTAGGGCGAGCTGTGGGGCGTACGACCAGGAGCCGAGAGGACCGTCGGCGGGGCCGTCCGCCTGGAGCTTGGCCCAGTCCATGAGTGCGCCTGCGCCGCGCGTCGAGCGCTGCTCTATGGGGATGGCCTTCACGTCGGCGGCAAGGCTCGCGCAGTGCGTCAGGAGCGCGTCGGTGAGGAGGGCGAGCTCCTGGAGGCCGGGGTTCTGCCGTATGGCAAGGGCCTGGCGGATGAGACTGAGGGTCGCCAACTCGACGTGCTCCTCGATGGCCGTGGCGGCCTGGAGGAGCAAAATTGCGCCGAGTGCCGCCTCGGCCGCGGCGAGCGTACCCGGACCGAGTGGCGCCTCAGACGTGCGTGGGGGCTGGACTGCATTCACAGGGACGCCCTTCCTATTACGCTGGGGAGTTGCCCGATCTGCTGTGTTCCTGAAGGTAGGAGCAGCAGGGCACCGCCTGAAGTGACCACGGGTACGGGTAGGCAGACACTGTCGGTAGGCAGAGGGGACGCCATGGCCAGGCAGCAGCAGAAAACCCTGACCGGCAGTCAGGAAGGGGCGTCCCGGGCACGGGGCGGGGTTATCTCCGGCTACACCTTCCGGATAATCCGTGAGCAGATAGGCCACAGTCAGGAGTCGATCGCCGAGGAGCTCCGCGTATCGGCCGACACGATCGCGGGGTGGGAGTCCGGACGTCGCGCGCTTACCTCCGTGCATGTCGGGCAGATGCTGGTCCACCGTCACCGGCTCATGAGGCTTGGTGCCTCACCTGCCCTCCTCCTAGCCCTCGAACGCGCCCTAGAGGCGGACGTACTTCTCACCGGGGCCCTCGACGACGGCATGCCCCATGAGGCGCACCCGCTCGGCGCGTGGGTTATGCAACGCGACCTGGTGGAGGTGCTCACCTGGCCGCTAGACGGCGTGGCCCCCACCCCTCTACGCAACCTGCCCGCGCCGCGCCGCGCCAGTCGAGGACCCGTACCTGACCGCCCGGAGCTCGCCCCGGGCGACCGGACCCGGTTCTTCTCCCGGATGCGCGAGACGGTCGACCATGCCCGGGCCCCCGGGCTCTTCCTTCTCCGTCGGCAGTCCCTCTATCTCGCGGGGTACGACGACGCACCAGACACCACGGACTGGCTGGCCGCTCACCAGGGCGACGCACGGCCCGCCGACTGGCTCACCCGCTGGCTCACCGCCCGGTCCGTGGCCGCCGTCGCCGCCCGCCAGGGCGACCGCGACAGGATGGACCACTTCATCGACACCACCCTCGACGGGGGTGACGCCGGCGAGGGCGCGAACCTGGCCTACTGGGCCTACTGGATCGGCGAGACGCCGCATCCCCAGCTCTCGGACGACTTCATCACCTCCGCCCCGTCCGGCGCCTGGGGCGGTCCCAAGCTGCTCGACCACTTGGTCCGCGGGCTCACCCCGAACCACGGCTTCTTCGACCTGAACGTCCACAGCCTCTGGGCGCTCCTGGCCGTCCGGCCCGCGCTGCTGCGGGCATCGACCGAAGCGGGCACCGTCCTGCGCCAACGGCTCCCCGTGATGTTGGATAGCCGAGAGCTGTCGCGGCGGGCACGCCGCGAGCTCGAAGGTATTCGGTACGCGATCCGCCTCGCCGAGGCGTGAGAGGAGACGGACGGTGGCAGACGACCTGTCCGCAGTGGCTCACTTCCTGTATGAGGCGGGCACCCTGAAGGCGTCCCGCCGCACCGGGTGGTGGATGGCCGGCGTCCGGGACCCCGAAAGCGTGGCCGAGCACTCCTGGCGTACCTCGCTCATCGCGTCGGTGATCGCCAGACTCGAAGGGGCGGACCCGGCGCGTGCGGCCCTGCTGGCGGTATGGCATGACACCCAGGAGACGCGCACGGGGGATGTCAACCACCTGGGCAAGAAGTACGCCGACAGCGCGGACCCGAGGAAAGTGACAGCCGACCAGACGGCCGGGATGCCCGAGGTCCTCGCGTCGGCGGTGCGCGAGCTGGTCGGCGAGTACGAGGACAAGGAGTCGCCCGAGGCCATCTGCGCCCGAGATGCTGACAAGCTGGAATGCATGCTCCAGGGCCTGGAGTACCGCGCCCAGGGTTACCAGAGTGCCCAGCGGTGGATCGACAACAGCATGAAGCGACTCACCACGGCGACCGGCCAGCGACTGGCGGAAGAGCTCCTATCGCACGATCCGCTGGACTGGCTCCGGTCGACCCTCGGCGAGAGCTGACCCACACCAGACATAACGAAGCACCACCTCCACCCGAAGGCTTCAGTTCTAGGCAGTGTCTTCAAATGGGTCGGAGCCAGAGGAGGAGGGAGGCGATGGACGGCCGTCTGGTAGGACTCTCGGGTTTTGTCGTAGCGGGTGGCGATGGCGCGGTACTGCTTGAGGCGGTTGAAGCAGCGTTCGACGACGTTGCGCTTCTTGTAGAGCTGCTTGTCGAAGGCGCATGGTCTGCCTCCAGCGCGGTCGCGTCGGGAGCGGTGGGCCCGCTGGCCGCGGCGTTCGGGGATGGTGTGGCCGATCCCGCGTTTACGCAGGTAGGCGCGTATCTTACGGGAACTGTAGCCCTTGTCGCCCAGGACGTGGTCC
>NZ_JBIBBZ010000036.1:0-18256 GCF_042900925.1 Streptomyces sp. NPDC012825
CATGATCGTCAGACTAGCTCGCCAAGAGCCTCTCTTGCCGATCTCGTGGCATCGCGAACCCGCAAGGTGATCATTTGTCAGACACGGCCTAGTCCCTTCGGTTTGGTTCCTCTGACTCCTTCGGCGGGCGGGGCCCCGCTACACCGACGTGGTGGCCGCGTGCAGCACGAAGTACAGCGTGACCGCCGCGTTGGCCGAGGACAGGGCCGAGACCGTCGTGCCGAAGGCGGCACCCCAGGCGGCCAGGCCGGCGGCCGTGCGGACCGGCGGCCAGGCGCGGCCCGTCGGGGCCGGGCGCATCAGGGCGGCGACCCGCCGGGGCACCGGGCCCACCGCCGCCAGGGCGGGGAGCGTGGCGGCGGGCGCGCGCGGGGCGAGCAGCGCGGCCCTGCCGATCGCCCGGGCCACGGTGCGGCGGCTGCCGACCTCGGCCGCCGCCGCCTCGTCGGCCCACCGCTCGGCGGTGTACGCGACGGCGGTGCGCAGCGGGCGCAGGAACGGATTGGCGCGGGCCGCCAGATGGACCGTGAGCAGGTACCGGTGGTGACGGGCGTCCAGATGGGCCCGCTCGTGGGCGAAGAGGGCCCGGCGCTCGGCGGACCCGAGCCCGGCGAGCATGCCGGTGCTGACCACGACCCGGCCCCGCCCCCGGCCGGGCCCGTGCCCGCGACCGCCGGGGAGCGCGTACGCGTACGGGGTGCGGTCCGGCAGCACCGCGACGGACGTCGGCGGCAGCCCCGCGAGCGCGCCCGCCGCCCGGCGGCGCACCCGCGCCTGCCGCAGGGCGGCGACGGCGCAGGAGACGAGGACGACGAGGAGCGCGGGGATGGCCGCCCGGCCCGCGACCCCGTCGTACGGGACGGCCGCGCGGACGTCGGGGTCCGACCAGCCGTCGGGGAGCGGGTTGCCCGGCAGTTGAGCGGTGCCCACGATCACGAGCAGTCCGAGGCAGAGCGTGCTGCACACGGCGGAGACGCCGGCGACGGCGGCGAGCAGCCGGGTCGCGGTGCGCGGGTGGAGCCGCTGCTCGGCGAGGCGGGCGACCGGCCACGCGGTGAGCGGAAGGACCAGGGGAAGGAAGACGAAGACTCCCATGGGGTCAGCCTTCCTCCTCCCCGGCCTCCGGGGAGGGGAATTCGGCCTCCGGAGAGAGGAATTCCGCCTCAGGGGAGAAGAGTTCGGCCTCCGGGGAGAGGAGTTCACGGAGGAGCCGCTCGTCGTTCGGCGAGAGTGCGGTCACGAAGCTGGCCAGGACCGCCTGCCGGTCCGCCTCGGCGTCCAGGACCTTCCGCATCCGCAGGGCGGCGAGCCCCGCCTCGTCCGCGACCGCCGTCCACCGGAAGGACCGGCCCGCGCGCTCGCGTTCGACGGCGCCCTTCGCCCGCAGACGGGTCAGGATGGTGATCACGGTGGTGTAGGCGAGGCCGCCGCCGAGGCGCTCGCGCACCCATGCCACGGGCACCGGCTCGGACGCCTCGCGCAGGACGGCGAGCACCTGGGCCTCCAACTCGCCCTGCCCACGCCTGCGGGCAGGGGGCTCCGCCCCGCCCTCGCTCCGGTCCGTCATGCCGCCGCCCTTCCGTTCCCGCCGCGCCCGCCGCGCCCGCCGCGCCCGGTGGCCCCGCCGCGCCCGGTGGCCCCGTCGGCCGCCCGTCCGGTCGGCAGGCCATCGTACTGAGCGGGCGGAGGAAGCCGTAGTACGTCCCGGGCCGCCCGTCCGCGCCGTCCGTCCCTCCCCGGCGTAAAGGAATTCGGGTAACCTCGCGGTGCCCGGGAAATTCACCGCCGGAATACCGGCGTGGGCGTCAATGGGTACCGGCACCCATGTTCCGCAGGCTTGCGACATGGGACGATGGGGTACTTTCACGACGCGAGGGCACGATTTCACGGCTCGGCGCGAGGGCGCGCACGCGAGAACACGCGGGCGCGAAAGCGCGAGCCGATCACGGGGGCCGAGGGGGCGCAGCGCATGGTTTGGTTTCTCGGATTCGGAATCGCGGGGCTGGTCGTCCTTGCCCTCTCCCTGGTTTTCGACGGCGTCCTGGAAGGCGTCGGCATCGGCGTGGACGGATTCCTGTCCCTCCCGGTGATCGCCGGTTTCGTCTCGGCCCTCGGGTTCACCGGGGCGATCGTCACCGGAGCCGCCGGTGCGGGCGCCGTCACCGCGACGCTCGCCGGGGTCGTCGCGGGCGCCCTGGTCGGCCGGCTGACCTGGCGGTTCAGCCGGGCGCTGCTGCGGGACGACGCGCCCGCGCCCCGGGGCGAGGACCTGACCGGGACGTCGGGCACGGTCGTCACGTCGATCCCCGCCGTCGGCTACGGCGAGGTCCTGCTGTACCTGGGCGGGCAGCCGGTGAAGTACGCGGCGAAGGCCGCCGCGCCCGTGGCGCGGGGCGCCGAGGTGTGGGTGGAGTCCGTCCTCTCCTCGACGTCGGTCGCCGTCCGCCCCGTCGAGCGCTGATCCGGCCGCCTCTTTTCTCTTCGTTCCACTCCTTTTTCACCCACGTTCCACTCAAGGGGATTTCGCCATGAGTCCTGTACTGACAGCGGTCCTCGGGATCGTCGTCCTCGTCGTTCTGCTCGGTCTCGTCGTCGTCACCCGTTACAAGGTCGCCGGCCCCAGCGAGGCGTTCATCATCACGGGCCGGCGCGGCAAGCAGGCCACCGATCCCGCCACCGGGCGCGTCTTCACCGACAACAGCGGCCAGAAGGTCGTGGTCGGCGGCGGCGTGTTCGTCGTTCCGTTCGTGCAGCAGAAGTTCACCCTCGACCTCTCCAGCCGGCACATCCCCGTCGCGGTGCGCGGCGCGGTGACCCTGCGCGGCGTGAAGGCGAACCTGGAGGGCGTCGCGATCGTCAAGGTCGGCGGCACCGAGGACTCCATCCGGGCGGCCGCGCAGCGGTTCCTGATGCAGCAGGACGGCATCGTCGGCTTCACGCAGGAGGTGCTCTCCGGCGCGCTGCGCTCCATCGTGGGCCGCATGTCGGTCGAGGACATCATCCGCGACCGCGCCGCGTTCGCCGGCCAGGTCGCCGAGGAGGCCGAGGCCAGCCTGTCCGGCCAGGGCCTGGTCCTGGACGCCTTCCAGATCCAGGACATCACCACCGAGGGCTCCTACCTCGAAGACCTCGGACGCCCCGAGGCCGCCCGCGCCAAGCAGGAGGCGGACATCGCCGAGGCCGTCGCCCGCCGCGCCGCCGAGCAGGCCCGGCTGAAGGCGGAGGAGGAGATCGCCGTCGCGCAGCGGACCCTCTACCTGAAGCAGGCCGAGATCAAGGCGCAGACCGACGAGGCCGCCGCCCAGGCGAACGCCGCGGGCCCGCTCGCCGAGGCCGCCCGCCAGCAGGACATCCTCAGCGAGCAGGAGAAGGTCGCCGAGCGGCAGGCCGCGCTGACCGACCGCCAGCTCGACACCCAGGTCCGCAAGCCCGCCGACGCCGCCCGCTACCAGGCCGAGCAGGAGGCCGAGGCCCGCCGGATCGCCCTCGTCAAGCAGGCCGAGGCCGACGCCCAGCGCTCCCGGCTGACCGGTGAGGGCGAGAAGGCGCACCGCGCGGCCCTCGCCGACGCCGTACGGATCGAGGGCGAGGCCGAGGCCGCCGCCATCGCCGCGCGGGGCTCCGCCGAGGCCGAGGCGATGCGGAAGAAGGCCGACGCCTTCTCCCAGTACGGGGACGCGGCCGTCCTCCAGATGCTCGTCGAGGTCCTGCCGCAGGTCGTCGCCAAGGCGTCCGAGCCGCTGTCGGCCGTCGACAAGATGACGGTCATCTCCACCGACGGGGCGAGCCGGCTGTCCCGTACGGTCGCGGACAACGTCGCCCAGGGCGTGGAGCTGCTCTCCGCCACCACCGGAGTCGACCTGGCACAGCTGCTCCAGGGCATCACCCAGAAGCAGAAGTCGAACGGGGCGGAGTCGCGGGAGCCCCGGGGGAACCAGGGCGAGGCCGTCGAGATCACCGGCTGAGGAACAGTGGCGAAAGGCCCCGGGGGACCTGTCCCCCGGGGCCTCTCGCACGCTCACGACGTGGTGTCAGAGGCGGCCGGACGCCCCGCTCCCCGCCTCCACGTCGTCGCTGCCGGCCTTCGGGAGGTCCGCGGCGGACTCCGCGGGCACGGCCCCGTCCCCCGCGGCCGGAGTCGTCGGCGTGCCCCGGCGGCGGGTGAGGTGGGCGGCGATCGGCTCGGTGAAGCGGGCGGTGAGCGGCCCGATCACGACGAGGACCAGGACGTAGGCGGTGGCGAAGGGCCCCATCTGCGGCTGGACGCCGGCGCTGACGGCGAGTCCGGCGATGACGATGGAGAACTCGCCGCGCGCGACCAGCGTGCCGCCCGCCCGCCAGCGGCCCTTGGCCCCGATCCCGGCCCGGCGCGCGGCCCAGTAGCCGGTGGCTATCTTGGTCAGCGCGGTGACGATCGCCAGGGCGAGCGCCGGCAGGATCACCGGCGGGATGCTGGCGGGGTCGGTGTGCAGGCCGAAGAAGACGAAGAACACCGCGGCGAACAGGTCGCGCAGCGGGCTCAGCAGGGTGTGGGCGCCCTCCGCGACCTCGCCGGAGAGGGCGATGCCGACGAGGAACGCGCCGACGGCGGCGGAGACCTGGAGCTGCTGGGCGACACCGGCGACGAGCAGGGTCAGGCCGAGGACGACCAGGAGCAGCTTCTCCGGGTCGTCGCTGGAGACGAACCGGGAGATCAGGCGCCCGTACCGGAGGGCGACGAAGAGCACGAGCCCGGCCACGCCCAGGGCGAGCGCGAGCGTCACGCTGCCGGCGGCGAGGCCGACGCCGGCGAGCAGGGCCGTGACGATGGGCAGGTAGACCGCCATCGACAGGTCCTCCAGGACCAGGATGCTGAGGATCACCGGGGTCTCGCGGTTGCCGAGGCGTCCGAGGTCGCCGAGGACCTTGGCGATGACCCCGGACGAGGAGATCCAGGTGACGCCCGCCAGGACGACGGCGGCGACCGGTCCCCAGCCGAGCAGCAGCGCGGCGGCGGCGCCGGGCAGGGCGTTCAGGGTGAAGTCGACGAGCCCGGCCGGATACTGGGTCTTGAGGTTGGAGACGAGGTCGCTCGCCGTGTACTCGAGGCCGAGCATGAGCAGCAGGAGGACGACCCCGATCTCGGCGCCGATGGCGACGAACTCCTCGCTGGCGCCGAGCGGCAGCAGGCCGCCGTTGCCGAAGGCGAGCCCCGCGAGGAGGTAGAGCGGGATCGGGGAGAAGCTGAACCGGGCCGCGAAGCGGCCGAGCAGGCCCAGGCCGAGGATGATGGCGCCGAACTCGATCAGAAAGACAGCGGAATGCACCCTCCCCTCACTCCCGTCCGAGAATCGCGGCGGCGGCGTCGACACCCTCGCGGGTGCCGATCACGATGAGCGTGTCGCCGCCCGCGAGCCGGAAGTCCGGCGTCGGGGACGGGATCGCCCCGGAGCGGCGCAGTACGGCCACGACGGAGGCGCCCGCCTCGGTGCGCATCCGGGTGTCGCCGAGCACGCGCCCGTTCCAGTACGCGTGCGCGGACAGCTCGATCCGTTCGGCGACGAGTCCCAGGTCCGTGGTGTGCAGGACGTTGGGGCTGTGGTGCGCGGGCATCAGCGCGTCGATCAGGGAGGCCGTCTCCCCCTCGGTGAGGTGGAGGGACTGGGCGCAGGCGTCGGGGTCGTCGGCCCGGTAGACGTTCACCGTCCGCGTTCCGTCGCGGTGCGCGATGACCGAGAGCGCGCGGTGCTCGCGGGTGGTGAAGTCGTACTGGACTCCGATGCCGGGCAGGGGTGTCGTTCTGGTCCGCGGGGCAGGCACTGGCCCGTCGCCTCCTGTCGTCGTGACCGGCGGCGGCCGGTCGGGGCCGGCCGCCGGCCTTTCGTGGAAAGGGATGCGCCGCAGGGGGGACGGCACCGTCCCGCGCCCCGCGGCCCCGTCATGGTGCCATCCGCGGGGAGACGCGGAACATGGGTGTCAGCACGGATGGACAGAACCCCGGCAAAACGGTCAGGATGAGGCGGGGACACGGGTCCCGCCACGGGCCGGAGGGCGCCCGCGGTGAGCATCGGGCGGCCGGGCCGCGGCGCCGGGTCCGAGTCCGATTCGAGGAGAGGCGGGGCGGTGTCGCTGTACTGGCGCCTCTTCCTGCTGAACGCCGCGATCCTGGTCGTCGCCGTGCTGCTGCTCTTCGGTCCCGTCACGGTCTCCACCCCGGTCCTGGTGGGCGAGGCGGTCGTCCTCGTGGCCGGTCTGGCGGCGATGCTCGCCGCCAACGCCTTCCTGCTGCGGGTGGGCCTCGCGCCGCTCCAGCGGCTCACCCGGGTGATGCGGACGGCGGACCTGCTGAGGCCCGGCCGGCGCGCGGAGGTGACGGGGCGCGGCGAGATCGCCGACCTGACCCGTACGTTCAACACGATGCTCGACCGGCTGGAGGCCGAGCGGGCCGCGAGCAGCGCCCGGGTGCTCTCCGCGCAGGAGGCCGAGCGGCGGCGGATCGCGCGGGAGCTGCACGACGAGGTGGGGCAGACCCTCACCGCCGTACTGCTCCAGCTCAAGCACTCCGCCGACCACGCCCCCGCCGGTCTGCGGGCCGAGCTGCTCCAGGCGCAGGAGACCACCCGGGGCAGCCTGGACGAGATCCGGCGGATGGCGCGGCGGCTGCGGCCGGGCGTCCTGGAGGAGCTGGGGCTGCACAGCGCGCTCAGGTCGCTGGCGTCGGAGTTCTCCACGCGCGGTCTGACGGTGCGGCCCCGGATCGACGCCGGTCTGCCGAAGCTCGACCACGAGACGGAGCTGGTGCTCTACCGGGTGGCGCAGGAGGGCCTGACCAACACGGCCCGCCACTCCGGGGCGAGCCGTGTCGACCTGCGGCTGCGGCTCCTGCCCGGGGGCGGGGTGGGACTGCTCGTACGGGACGACGGGCGGGGCGTCGGGAACGCGCCCGAGGGCGCCGGGCTGCGGGGCATGCGCGAGCGGGCCCTGCTGATCGGCGCGGAACTGACGGTGAGCGGCGGGCGGGACGGGGGGACGGAGGTCCGCCTGGACACGAGGGGCGGCGCGGGGGTCCGTACGGACCCGGAGAGCGGCCTGGAGGAGGGAGCGTCATGACCGGAGCACGACCGACGCGGATCCTGCTCGCGGACGACCACGCCCTGGTGCGCAACGGGGTGCGGCTGATCCTCGACGCCGAGCCGGACCTCACGGTCGTCGCCGAGGCCTCGGACGGGGCGGAGGCCGTCGCCCTGGCCCGTTCCGAGCGGATCGACCTGGCCGTCCTCGACATCTCCATGCCCCGCCGGACGGGACTCCAGGCGGCCCGCGAACTCAGCCGCCTCCAGCCGGAGCTGAGGATCCTGATCCTCACGATGCACGACAACGAGCAGTACTTCTTCGAGGCGCTCAAGGCCGGGGCGAGCGGCTACGTCCTGAAGTCCGTGGCCGACCGCGACCTGGTGGAGGCGTGCCGGGCGGCGGTGCGCGACGAGCCGTTCATCCACCCCGGCGCCGAGACCGCCCTGATCCGCACCTACCTCGACCGTGCGGAACAGGGCAGAACCCTGCCCGACAAGGCCGTCACCGAACGCGAGGAGGAGATCCTCAAGCTCGTCGCGGAGGGCCACAGCTCCAAGGAGATCGCGGACCTCCTCGTCATCAGCCCCAAGACCGTCGAACGCCACCGCGCCAACCTCCTCCAGAAACTGGGCATGCGCGACCGTCTCGAACTGACTCGTTATGCGATCCGGGTGGGGTTGATCGAGCCGTAGGGGCGGCCTCTCTCCGACGCCGGTCAGACGCCGACGTGCAGGACGCAGATGTCGTCGCGGCGGGCGGCCGGGTCGACGAACGCCTCCAGGACGGCGTCCAGGGGCCGCGGGCCGTCGCCGAGTTCGGCCACCGTGCGGGCCAGGCGGTCGAGGCCGTCGTCGAGGAGGACGCCGGGGGCCTCGACCAGGCCGTCGGTGAAGAACAGCAGGTGGTCGCCCGGTAGCAGGCGGACGGCGGACGAGTCGTAGCGCGGCGAGATCGTGGCGCCCAGGAGGACGCCGTGGGGCGACGGCAGGTAGCGGGCCTCCCCGTCGCGCAGGAGCAGGGGCGGCAGGTGGCCGGCCTGCACCCAGGTGAGGATGCCCGAGGTGGGCTCGTAACGGCCCATGATCATCGTGGCCGTGCTGTAGGCGCGGTCCGCGCTGTGCCACAGGAGGGTGTTGAGCCGGGAGAGGATCGTGGCGAGCGGGGTCCCGGTGATGGCCATGCCCTTGGCGGTGAAGCGCAGCTGGGCCATCGTGGCCACGGCGTCGAGCCCGTGGCCGGCGACGTCGCCGACGACGAGCAGGGCGCTGCCGTCGGGCAGTTCGATGGCGCTGTACCAGTCGCCCCCGACGTTGAGCCCTTGCTGGAGGGGCTGGTAGGCGACGTCGACGGTGAGGCCGGACAGGCGCAGCGACTGCTGGGGAAGGGGCAGCAGGGCGTGCTGGAGCCGGGCGGCGAGGGCGCGTTCGGTCGTCAGCGTCTCCTGCTGCGCCAGGGCGGCCCGCTCGCGTTCGAGGAGCTGTTCCTGGGTCCGTTTCACGGCGGTGAGGTCCTGGAAGAAGCCGTGGACCTCGACCGGCGAGCCGTGGGCGTCCGCCTCGGCCTCCGCGACGATCCGGAGGTGCCGGACCTCCCCGCGCGGGGTGGTGACGCGGAAGGTGTGGTCGATGGACCGCCCGTCCCCGAGGAGGCGCCGCACCTCGTCGCCCAGGGCGGGCAGGTCCTCGGCCAGGACGTGCCGGGGCAGCTCCTCCAGGCTCATCGGGCCGAGGGAGGGGTCGCGGGCGAAGATGTCGTAGACCTGTTCCGACCAGGTGATGACGTCGCGGACGAGGTCCCAGTTGGCCCAGCCCATGTTTCCCAGGCGCTGCATCACCTCCAGGCGGCGCTGCTCGCGCTCGCCGCCGTCGAGCCGCACCCAGGAGACGATCAGCCCGCCCTGGCAGGGCGTGGCGCGGACGGCGAACCGGGAGAGGCGGGGGATGCCGGCGAGCACTTCCTCGTACTCGAAGGGCTCTCCTTCGTGGCGGACGCCGTCCGTGAGCGCTTCGAGATAGCCGCGCCACAGGTCCGTGCCGAGCACGCTCGGGTACGTCTCCAGGACGTCGAGCCCCACCAGCTCCTTGCCCCTGCGGCCGCCGACGTCCAGCGCGTCGGGCGAGGCCGCGGCGATCCGGAAGTCCTCGACCCCGCCGTCCGCCCCGTGCCTCGGCACGAGGAAGATCGCGGAGCCGGGCAGCCCGTCGAGCACCTGCTGGACCGCGGAGGCCGTGAGAACGGGCGGACACGCGTCCGCGTCCACCACCGCCGACTGCCGCCGGGCCACGTAACGCCCCGACGAGAAGACGGAGCCCTCACCGGCCGTACGGGAGAGCGCGGCGGCTCCCCCGAAGCCGCCACTTCCCGGCTCAGGCACGTCCGGCTCGTCGCGGCTACCCGTCATGGGACGAGCATGCCACGAACGGCTCCCGTCATTCCCGGCCGTTCCATGCCCGTCACCCGGTTCCGGGAAAGGGTGCGGCCGCCGGTCCGGCGCGCCACCGGTCCGGGGGCGGGCGCGTGCGGCGTGGGCGTGGGTCCGGGCGATCAGTGGTTGCATGTCCGCATGGCAGACAACGACGAGGCCCCCGCCCGCTTCAAGGACCTGGCGCTCGACGCCGCCGACCACCAGGCGCTGGCCGACTGGTGGTGCGAGGCGATCGGGTACGAGCGCGGTCCGACGGACGACGGGAGCACGCGCCCGCTCGACGAGCCGGTCCCGATCGTGGACCGGGACGGGGACGGGCCGCTCATCTGGATCAATCCGGTGCCGGAGAAGGGGAGGGCGAAGAGTCACATGCACTTCGACGTGTGGGGGGACCCCGACCGGCTCGTGGCCCTGGGCGCGACCGTGGTCCGGGAGCGCGACGAGGAGATCGAGTGGCACGTGTTGGCCGATCCGGAGGGCAACGAGTTCTGCGTCTTCGTCTGATCCCGGGCCCGGGAGGGCGGACGGGGGCCGCGGCCCGCACGGCACGTTCCGAACACCGCGCGTCCCGTTCGTCCGCCCGGCGGGGCCCGACCGGCGGACCGGGGGCGGACGGGACGCGGTGCCCCCGGTCCCCCGGGGCCGGCGCGGTTCCGGGCGTTCCCGTGCTTCTGGCCTCGTCCGCCGGGGTCTCCGGGGTCACCGCCGGTTCGGGACGGAGCTCATCGAGCGGCGCGCACCCGGTCGACGATCGCTTCCCGGGTGATGCCGTTGCGCTCCAGCAGATGGGTCTGTCCTCCGTGACCGGCCGCGAAGGCGTCGGGCACGGCCACCCTGGAGACGCGGCAGCCCGGTCCCCGCTCGGCGACGGTCTCGGCGACCGCCGAGCCGAGGCCGCCGGCCGCCCAGTGCTCCTCGACGGTGACGATGTGGCGGGTGGCGCGGGCCGCGGCGTGCACCGCCTCGGTGTCCAGCGGCTTGACGGTGTGCATGTTGAGCACGCCCGCCTCGATGCCGTGGGCCGCCAGCTCCGCGGCGGCCTCGAGGGCGAGGAGCACCGGGTAGGGGCCGGTGGCGATCAGGGTGACGTCGTCACCGTCGCGCAGCCGCTGCGCCTCTCCGATGCGCAGCGGCGGCAGGTCCGGGCCCAGGTCGGGGGTGCCCCCACGGCCGAGGCGCAGGTACACCGGGCCCGGCAGGTCGACACTGGCCCGCACCAGCTCCTCGGTGGCGGCCGCGTCGGCGGGCACCAGGACGGTCATGTTCGGCAGCAGCCGCATCACCGCGAGGTCTTCGAGGGAGTGGTGGGTGGAACCCAGGTGGCCGGCGGACAGGCCGGCATGGGTGGCGGCGATGCGCACCGGGAGGTTGTTGAGGGCGATGTCGAGCTTCACGGCCTCGACGGCACGGGTGGCGGCGAAGGTGGCCATCGTGTTGACGTAGGGGATGCGGCCCGACCGCGCCAGGCCCGCGGCGGCGCCCATCATGTTCTGCTCGGCGATGCCGAGGTTGATGTAACGGCCCGCCGCGGCGCCCCAGTCCACCCCCGAGAACAGGCCGGTGTCGCTGTCGAGGCAGGTCAGCCGCTCGTCCTGGGCGAGGAGCCCGGCCAGCGTGTCGCGGTAGACCTCGCGGGCCGGCCGCGGGGCGGGGGCCGGCATGGGCGCGGGCAGAGGTTCCATGGTGGCCGTGGTCATGCCGTCGTCTCCGCTCGTTTGGCCTGGGCGCGCAGCACGGCGGCCGCGCGCTTGTGCTGTTTGCCCGCGAGCCGGGCGTAGTGGCTGCGGGCCTGGCCCTCGATGTACGGCAGTCCCATGCCCTTGACCGTGTGGCAGATGACGGCCGTGGGCCTGCCCGGCGCGTGCGGGGCGCCGGAGAGGGCTTCCAGCAGCTGGGCGGTGTCGTGCCCGTCGACCTCGATCACGTGCCAGCCGAAACTGCGCCATCGGTCGCCGAGCGGTTCGAGGCCCGCGTTGTTCTCCGTGGAGCCGGTGATCTGGAGCCCGTTGCGGTCCACCACCGCGACCAACCGGTCCAGGCCGTGGGTGGAGGCGGCCATGGCCGCCTCCCACACCGAGCCCTCCTGCAGCTCGCCGTCTCCGGTGATCACGAAACAGCGCCGGTCGTCGGCGGACAGTTTCATGTCGAGGGCGAAGCCCACGCCGAGGCTGAGCCCGTGGCCGAGCGAGCCGGTGGGCATCTCCACTCCGGGCACCGCGGGGTTGGGGTGGGCGGTGAGCGGTCCGTCGGGCGTCCCGTAGTCCGCCAGCCACTCCTGGGGGAAGAAGCCGCGCTCGGCCAGCGCCGCGTACAGGCCGATCGCGCCGTGTCCCTTGCTCAGGACCAGCAGGTCGCGGTCGGCCGCCCGCGGATCGGCCGGGTCGAGACGCAGCACCGAGTGGTAGAGCGTCACCAGGATCTCCGCCAGTGACATGGACCCGCCCAGGTGGCCGCCCTCGGGGTTGGCGCACATGTCCACGATCAGTTCGCGGACGCGCTGGGCGTGGACGCGCAGCGCGTCCGGGCCGGCCGGGGAGGAGGTCGACGACGTCATGGGCATCAAGGCGCACCGCCGGTGTCGGAAGCGGACGGGGAGGGGGCGAGGGCGAGATGCCGCCGGGGGGCGAGCCGGCCGCTCAGTTCGAGCAGTGCGCGGGTCAGGACCTCGATGCCGCGCAGGTAGTCGTTCAGTTCGATGTGCTCGTTGTCCGCGTGGTCGAGAGCGCTGTCCCCCGGGCCGTACGTGGCCATCGGGACGTCCCACTTCACCGCGAGGGTGTTCATGTCGGACGTGCCCGTCTTCACCTTCGCCACGGGGCGCGCCCGGAGTTCCCGGATCGCCCCGGTCAGGGCGCGCACCACGGGATCGGTGCGACCGACGCGACAGGCGCCCACCTCGTTGATCACGGTGAGCTCGCCGTGCGGCAGCCGGGCGGCGAACCGGTCGACGAGGTCCTGCCAGTCGTAGCCGGGGGGCGTGCGGATGCTGAACTCGGCCTCCGCGTCGGTCAGGTCGCCCCGAACGGACACCAGGGTGGGCCCGGGGGTGTCGAACCCGGCGTGACTCGCCTCCGGACCGAGCACGTCGAGCAGGACCGTCCACGCCTCGCAGGCCAGTTCCGAGGCCTTGGGGGTCGGGTTGCTGGGGTGGGTCGGCTCGCACTCGACGCGGTAGCGCAGGTCGAGCTTGCCCTTGTAGCCGAGGACGACGGTCTCCCAGCCGCTGGGTTCACCGATGATCAGCGCGTCGGGACGGTCGTGCGTGTCGCGGATGTGGGTGGCCCCCCGGGACAGCGGGGTCTCCTCCTCCACGGCGCCGACCACCACGATCCGGCCGCGGAAGTCCACCGCGCCGGCCGCCGCGTTGATCATGGTGGCCAGGGGTGCCTTGGCGTCCACGGCTCCCCTGCCGTAGAGCCGGTGGCCCTCCAGGCGCACGGGGATGTCACCGGGCACCGTGTCCATGTGGCCCAGGAGCATCACGGTCGGGCCCGGTCCGCGATCGATCTCGCC
Source organism: Streptomyces sp. NPDC012825 (assembly GCF_042900925.1). NCBI lineage: Bacteria > Bacillati > Actinomycetota > Actinomycetes > Kitasatosporales > Streptomycetaceae > Streptomyces > Streptomyces sp. NPDC012825. The sequence continues at coordinate 12,992 of NZ_JBIBBZ010000036.1, forward strand.
GACCGCGTTGCCGGCCGCGTCGATGTGGGCGGTGAAGCCGAGCTCCCGCATGGTGTTCACCAGGTGGGTGGCGAGTCCGGCCTCTCCGTACGACGGCGAGGGGATCTCCAGCATGCTGCGCAGCAGCCCGATCGCGTACGCCTCGGAGCGCATGCCCGCGTCGTCGACCGTCGTCATCGCGCGGCTCCGACCAGGGACGGCCCGGTCGAGGGCGCGGTGCCGACGACGATCTCGGTGGCCTTGCCCGCGAGGGCCGCGCGCACCGGATCCCGGCGCCGGCCGTCGGCGACGAGGACCCGGCCCACGCCGCCCTGCAGCGCCTCGCGGGCCGCGATCAGCTTGAGTCCCATGCCGCCGCCCGTGAACGGCGGCGGGCCCGAGGGCGGGACGGCGCACACGGACAGCACCGAGTCCTCGTCGTCCGGGTCGGCGAGCACGCCGGGCGCCCCGGTCAGCAGGACCAGGGTGTCGGCCCGCAGGCCGGCCGCCACGGCGGCGGCGGCCCGGTCCGCGTCGGTGTTGACCGGCCGGCCGTCCTCCGCGACGGCGGGCGGCGAAACGACCGGAACGTGCTCCTGCGACAGGAGCAGGTCCAGCAGCGCCGTGTTCACCCCGGTGATCCGGCCGCTGTGGTCGTCGCGGACGACGACCTTGCGGCCGTCGACCAGGGCCCGCTGCCCGCTCTTGCGGCGCGCCCGCAACAGACCGGCGTCGAGACCGGTCAGGCCGACGGCGCTGACGCCCTCGGCCGCGAGAGCCCTCGTCAGCCGGGGCTTGGCGATCCCGGCGAGCGCCAGGTGCACCACTTCCAGCATGGCGGCGTCGGTGTACCGGGCCGACACCCCGTCCGGGGCGGTCAGGCGCCGCGAGGGCACGTCCAGGCGCGTGGCCAGGGACTCGATGTCGGCCGAACCGCCGTGGACCAGCACCACGGGGAGCCGGCGCTCGTGCCTGAGCGCGGCGATGTCCTTGCACACGGCCTGTGGATCCACGGCACCGTGGCCGCCGCACTTCACCACAATGGTCTGTTGCATTCTCGTCGTCCCCTGCCTCGATTGGACTCTTGCTCCCGGGTCGCCACCGGGTGGCTTCCGGGCCGCGAACGGTCAGTTCGGGTGCAGACCGAAGAACTCAAGGCCGGTCTCGTCCGGCCAGCCGTAGCGCACGTTCAGGCACTGCACGGCATTGCCCGCGCCTCCCTTGACCAGGTTGTCGAGGGCTCCGACCAGGGTGGCCCAGGTGCCGTGCGGGTCGACGACGAAACCCACGTCGCAGAAGTTCGAACCGGACAGGATCTTCGGTTCCGGCAGCCGGTAGGCACCCCGCTTGTAGGCCACCGTCCGTACGAACGGTTCGCCGTCGTACGCCTTGCGGTACGCGCCGCGCAGATCGGCCTCCCGCACCCCGTCGGCCAGCTGTACGCGGCACAGCACCTGCACTCCGCGCACCGCCTCCACGCCGGTCGCGGTCATCCGCACCGGCAGGCCGGTGGACTGGGCGATCTCCGCCTCGTGCCGGTGGCTCGTCGGCGCGAACAGCCTCATGGCTCCGCTCCGTTCGGCGTGCAGGTTGGCCGGGCCGGCCGAGACGCCCGAGCCGCTGGAGCCGGTGCGCGCGTCCACGGCGACCTCGCCCGTGAGCAGACCGGCCTCGGCCAGCGGCCGCACCGCCAGGATGCCGGCGGTCGCCATGCAGCCGGGCACCGAGATCCGGTCGCTGGTCCGCAGTTCGTCGCGGTGCCACTCGGGCAGGCCGGTGGTGAACGTCCCGATGAGCTCGGGCGCGGTGTGCGGGGTCTCGTAGTAGTCGGCGAACACCCGGGGGTCCCGCAGCCGGAAGTCGCCCGACAGGTCGATGACCGTGTCGGCCAGTTCCAGGTGGCCGGCCATGGCGCCCATGGTGCGCTTGTGCGGCAGGGCGAGGAACAGCACGTCGTACGAGTCCCTCCGCTCCGGCAGCGCGTCGTGCGGCACGAAGGTCAGGTCGGTGCGCCCGCGCAGGTTCGGGTGCGCGCTGTCCAGGCGACGGCCGGCGAGGGAGTCGGACGTGGCCAGGGCGACCTCGACCCGCGGGTGGCCGATCAGCAGGCGCAGCAGTTCGCCGCCGATGTAACCCGATCCGCCCGCAACAGCTACTCGAAGCATGACTGAGCCCTCACAAACAGGTGGTCGACGATGCGGTCGGCGACCGGGCGCTCCGGTCCGACGGCCCGCTGGAAGCCGGAGAACTCCACGCCGTGGTTGACTTCGAGGACGAGCAGTCGTCCTTCGGCGTCCTCGACGAGGTCGACGCCGGCGATGTCGGCGTGGACGCTCTGCGCCGCCCCCACCGCCAGCTTGACCATCTCCTCCGTGGGTTCGCAGGGCGTGGTCTCGGCGCCCCGGGCCACGTTGGTGCGCCACTCGTCGCTGCGCCGGTACACGGCGCCGAGCACCTCGTCGCCCACGACGATCACCCTGATGTCACGGTCCGGTTTGCGCACCAGTTCCTGGACGTAGACGATGTGCGCCGTGGGCGAGGGCAGCGCGGCGATGTACTCGAGCACCGTCCTGGCCGTCTCGGCGTCCGGCAGTTTGGAGACGAGGCGCCCCCAGGAACCGGTGAGCGGCTTCACGACGGCCGGATAGCCGATGGCCTCCAGCGCGTCGACGGCGGCTTCGGGTGTCAGCGCGAGCGCCGTGCGCGGAGTGGGCAGTCCGGCGTCGCGCAGCGCGACCGAGGTGCGGTACTTGTCACCGCACAGGTCGATCGCACGGGCCGAGTTGACGACGGTGGCGCCGGCCGCCTCCAGGGCACGTGCGGCGTACAGGGCACGCGCCTGGCCGATCTCCCGGTTCAGGACGATCGACCAGGGCACACCGCTCTCTTGCAGCCCTCGCCACAGTGCCCGGCTGTCGACGAACTCGTAGGATAGTCCACGCTGTTCGAGCGCTTCCAGGATGCGCTTCTCGTCGGCCCGCAGTCGTGAGGCGACCACCGCGACGGTCGCGGAAGACGCCGGGCGCGTGGCGAGGGTCACTCGCCCCAGTCCTCTTCGACCTCGGGGGCGAGCGCGACCCGCATCGGTTCGAGCGTGAGGACCTCCAGCTCGCTCGCGCAGTCGCCGCACTCGAGGATCTCGCCCACCTTGGGCTTCTCCGCGAGAGCCGTGGAGCCTTCGCATTCCGGACAGGTGACCATGCGATGTTCCTTTCCTCTGATCAGCTCTGGATCGCAGGACAGTAGATCCGTCCGGCGGTCCCCGGTGCGTCCATCGCGGCGATGAACGCGGGCCGGGTCTCCGTCGACGGCGCGGCACCGCCCGACCGGCCCGTGTCGACGTCCGGCCCCGTGGCGTCGACGCCACGTCGACTCCGCGTCGCTCTTTCGCCGCGCGGGCCGCGCTCTCCTTTACAGGGATCGGCGCGGCGTGACTGACTTGCCTCCGCCGATCGGCACGTGGAAATCCGCGAGCCCGTGGAGTCCGTGAAGGGATTTCTTGTGATCGACCCCGAAACCCAGCCGAACATCCTGGCGTTGTGGAGCGCTCCACGCAGTCGCTCCACCGCGTTCTTCCGCATGATGTGCGAACGCGGAGACTTCCAGGTACTGCACGAACCGTTCTCGTACCTCGCCGAATTCGGCGAGGTGGAGGTGGGCGGGGCCCGTCTCCGCAGCGAGCGGGAACTGCTGGCCGCACTGCGGGAGACAGGCGAGGCCGGCCCCCTGTTCTTCAAGGACACCACGGACGAGCGGTATGCCGGGGTCCTCGCCGACGAGCGTTTCCTCGCTCATGACGCGGTGCACACGTTCATCATCAGGCACCCGCGGGAGACGATCGCCTCGTACTACGCGGTGAACCCCGGGGTGAAGTGCCACCAGATCGGCTTCGAGGCCCAGTACGAGATATTCGAGGCCGTTTCCCGGAGCACCGGAAGAAAGCCCGTCGTCATCGACGGGAACGACCTCGCCGAGAAACCGGCGGCGACCGTCAGGGCCTACACGGAAGCGGTGTCGATCCCGTATCTGGAGAACGCGCTCAACTGGCGGCCGGAATCCCGGGAGGAATGGCGGCCGAGTGAGCGATGGCACTCCGACGCCAGCACGAGCAGCGGCTTCGCGGCCAGGACGAGGACCGATTACGTCGACGTCGAGACGCATCCCGTGCTGAGCGGCTACCTGGAGCACCATCTGCCCTTCTACGAGAGGCTCCACGCCCACCGGTTGGCGGTGTGACGACGGTGACCGCCATGACGACGCATCGGAACGTCTGCACGTGCTGGCCGGGTGCCACGGTGTGGCTGACCGGCCTGCCGAGCGCCGGCAAGACCACGATCGCGTACGAGCTGGCCGGACGGCTGCGCGCGGAGGGCCGCCGTGTGGAGGTGCTCGACGGCGACGAGATCCGCGCGTTCCTCTCGGCGGGCCTCGGCTTCAGCCGCGAGGACCGGCACGCCAACGTGCAGCGGATCGGCCTGGTCGCCGAGGTGCTCGCGCGGAACGGCATCCTCGCGATCGTGCCGGTGATCGCACCGTACGCGGACAGCCGCGAGGCGGTGCGCACACGTCACCTCACCTCGGGGACCTCCTACCTGGAGGTGCACGTGGCGACTCCGGTCGAGGTCTGTTCGGGACGCGACGTGAAGGGCCTGTACGCCAGGCAGGCGGCGGGCGAGATCAGCGGGCTCACCGGGGTCGACGACCCGTACGAGGCCCCCGAAGCCCCCGACCTGCGGATCGAGGCGCACCGGCAGACGGTGCAGGAGTCCGCCGCGGCGCTGCAGGCGCTGCTCGTCGAGAAGGAGTTGGCATGACCGCGGTCATTTCTGTACGGGAATCCACCGGCGGTTCGTTCGCGTTGTCGCACCTGGACTCCCTGGAGTCCGAGGCGGTGCACATCTTCCGTGAGGTGGCGGGGGAGTTCGAGCGGCCGGTGATCCTGTTCTCCGGCGGCAAGGACTCCATCGTCATGCTGCACCTGGCGCTGAAGGCGTTCGCGCCGGCGCCGGTGCCGTTCACGCTGCTCCACGTCGACACCGGGCACAACTTCCCCGAGGTCATCGACTACCGCGACCGCACCGTCGCCCAGCACGGCCTGCGGCTGCACGTCGCCTCCGTGCAGGAGTACATCGACGCCGGCAAGCTCCGCGAACGCCCCGACGGCACCCGCAACCCGCTGCAGACCGTGCCCCTGACCGAGGCCATCCAGCAGCACCGCTTCGACGCCGTCTTCGGCGGCGGGCGCCGCGACGAGGAGAAAGCCCGCGCCAAGGAACGCGTCTTCTC
>NZ_JBIBBZ010000037.1:0-14054 GCF_042900925.1 Streptomyces sp. NPDC012825
GGGTTGCTCGTGGTGGTCCTGCTCGCCCTGCCCGGGCTCTATTTGGCGCGGAGCGCCAATAGGGCCGGGAATTCTGCGAAGCAGAATTGGCCCCCAATTCGCGGAGCGAATTGCATTCCGTGATTGGAGCGCAGCGGAAATCGCGGAAATTCCCCGGAACGGGGAATGCGAAAGCCGCGAAGCGGCTTTCTATCGCTTCCGATCGGAAACCCGAGCGGGAAATTCGGCGGAATTTGAATTCACCGGAATTACAATTCCGAAGGAATTGTGCCCCCTTTCCGGGGGTCGGTCGGGTGAATTCCGGAGCGAAATTCGAGGTTTTCCGCCCCCGGGAGACGGTCACGGAGGGTCACAGGGTGGGGGCGTCGGTACGACGAACGGCACCAAATCCCAGAAGGAGGCCCAAAATCGGGGGGCACGGGGGGCACGGGGGGCACGGGGGGTATAACTCCAGGTCAAGCGGCGTTTTGCCGTGCCCCCCGGCGGGGCCGTGCCCCCGAGTTCGGGGGGCATGGGGGCAGATCCGGGGGGCACGGCGAGGGCACGGGCTCTCCGGGGGGGCCTCGGGGGCACCGTGCCCCCCGAACCGGTACGACTATCCGTCACCATGCGTGAGGAGTGGGGAGGAAAAAGGAATTCCCCCGCCGGGGCCCCGGCGGGGGAATTGGGGAGGGAATTTGAGGTCAGCGGGCCGTGATCCGCTTGAGCAACTTCCGCCGAACGGTGTCGTCCTCACGGGCCAGCCGTAGGAGCTCCCGGTAGACCTCGGCCTTGTCCAGCCGGGTTCGCCGGGCGTCGTCCCGCAGCGTGAGGACGAACAGGTCCACCTCCGTGGCCTCCTCCGGGTCCAGCCGCACGGTATGCGCCACGGCGTCCTTCACGGCCGGGGCCGGGCGCCGGCCACCCCGAGACCTTCCCGGCCTGGAAGGAACGGGCGCCGAAGGCGCTCCCCCCTGTCCTTCCTCTTGGACCTGGCCCTGGTCCTCGGGCTCGGCCGGGTCCTCACCGGCCATCCGGCCGCCGACCTTCAGCGGCCCGACCTTGGGCTTCAGGGTCGGCCCCGCGAGCGGGGACGTGCCCGCAGGGATGTTGCGCTCCTTCGGCGGGTTCACGCGGCCGGCACCTCCTTCTCGAACCGCTCGGCCAGGAGCTCGAAAACGGCCCGCACCTCGTGCGAGTCGGCCACCTGGGACAGCGGTTCGGCGTACTCGTCGGCGTTGGCGATCAGGGCCCGGCGGGGGACCACGCCCCACACCTGGTCCCCAAAGATCTCGCGCACGCCGCCGAGCTGGCCGACGTGGGCGCCGACGCGCATGTCGTAGCCGGACACGATGATCCCGAGGAACCGCAGGTCCGGGTTGCCGAGGTCTTCACCAGAGGCGGCCACGAAGTCCCGGTAGCGCACCGCGGCTTCCACAGAGTCGTACTCGGGCTCGGTGCTGGCCACGGCGCAGTGCGCGGCGGCCAGGCCCATCTGGGTCAGGTGCCCGAGCGAGGGCGGGCAGTCGATCAGCACGTAGTCCAGGTGGTCATCGGCCCCCCGCAGGGCCTTGGCCAGCCGCCGCCAGGCTCCGCGCTGCCCGGCCTCGGTCGCCCGGTCCTCCAGGGTGAAGCGGGCGGGCATGAGGCTGATCCGGTCCGCGTACTCGGCCTGCCAGCCGATCGGCTGCCAGACCTGGGCCGCGACCCCTTCGGCGTTCGCCTCGATGGCCTCGGACGTCGTGAGGGCCGGGGCCTCGGGGTTGTCCTTCCAGCCCAGCCGCCGGGACGCGTTCCCTTGCGGGTCCAGGTCCAGGACGCCGACGCGCCGGCCGCGCTTGGCCAGGGCCTCGGCCAGCCGTACGGCGGTCGTGGACTTCTTGGCCCCGCCCTTGTTGTTGCCGATCGCCACGCGTCGTGCCATCGGTCGCCTCCTTCAGTGGTCGTCGCAGGGCAGCGTAGAGCCTCCTGGGCCGCCCGTTGGTGACGCCATGACGCCGCAGCACCATGACGCCATGAAACGCCCTGTGCGCCCCCCTGTCGCGCCGGGAACAGACCCAGGGGTTCAGGGCCGTCCGCCCAGGTCACAGCACGCGACAGGGGCCTACGCGACACCCCCGCGCGACAGGGGCACGCGACAGCGGCCCCGCACCGGAGAGAACCGGTGCAGGGCCGCCGAGGGCACGCAGGACAGGTCAGTAGTTCACGCTGTGGATCGTGGACGCGCCCACGTTGATCAGGCCGCCGGGGATGCCGTACGCGTCCGCGATCAGCGGGATGGCGGTGTCGTAGTCCGGCCCGCCCTCCTGCTCCATGGCGTCGATGAACGTCTTCACGTCGGAGCCGTGCAGGGTGCCGGACATGGTGCCCGACCACTCGGTGTCCGAGATCACCCAGTCCCCGTCCGCCTCCACGTGAAGGAACGACGGGTAGACCCGCTCGGGACGCTTCCCCGGCCCGGCCGGGCCGCCCTCGCCCTCCTCGCCCGGGACCTCTTCGGGCGCCTCCTCGGCCGGGGCCGGGGGAGCCGCCGGAGCCGAGGGCGGAGCCGCCGGGGCCGAGGGAGCCTCGGGCGCCGGGGCCTCCTTCTTCTTCCGGCCGAACAGCCGCCCGAGCAGACCGCCCCGCTTCTTCGGGGCCTCCTCGGCCGGGGCCGGGGTCGGCTCGGGCCGAGGCGCCGGCGCCGGGGTCGGCTCCGGGCGCGGACCCTCCTCACGGTCCTTGCCCTTGCCCAGTCCGAACTTCCACCACTTCGCCATGGGTCACTCCCCCCGCTCGGACAGGTACCGGTCCAGCGCGCCGTGGGCGCCGGTCTTGTGCTGCGGGTCGTCCAGGAGCTGAAGGAGCTCGGCCATGGGGGCCTGCCCCTCGATGCTCCAGGAGCCGCCCTCGTTGCCGATCCGCATGGACGCGGGCTTGGCGGCCATCGGGTCGGCGGCGTCGCTCGCGTACGTCGCGGCGTCCACGTAGACGCTCAGCGGGAGGCGCCCGTCCTCCTGGGCGAACTTGGCCAGGTTCCGGTAGAGGTTCGCCGTCGCGTGCGCGATCAGCATGTGCGCCCAGTCGGGCCGGAAGTACACGTCCTTCTCCCAGTCACCGCCGGTCGCGTGGTCGGTCTTGTGCTCCTTGCGGCTGAGGTAGCCGCGGAAGGACTGGTAGATCCGCCCGTGCACCTGCTTGGCCCACTTGGCGCCCGGCCGCCCGGCGTCCATCGCGGACACGATCCGGTTCCGGCTGGCGGCCATCAGCTTGTACATGCTGGACAGGGCCGCGCGGGAGGTCTCCCAGTGCCAGGACTCCAGCACCTTCGGCGTCCACTCCGGGTAGACCTCCATCAGGAGCTCCACGCTCGGGGTCGGCAGCCAGTAGCCGCCCTCCTCGACCTCGCGGAACTGGAAGTCGGGCAGGCCCGGCAGTCCGGTGCCGGGAACGTCGGCCAGCCGCCAGTACCCGGCCATGCCCTTGTTGAAGGCGGTGCCCTCCCCGCCGTGGGTCGGCTCACCGATGCCGAGCTTGGTCGGTCCGTACGCGGCGAGCCAGGCCGCCGTCTTGTCGAACCGGTGCAGCCACCCGGCCGCCCGCTCGGCCTCGGTTGGCTCCCGGTGCCACTGCTGCGGCACCATCAGCGGCATGACCCGCAGACCGAGGGCGGCCGGGGGCACCGCGCCGTCGCGGACGGCCCGGCACAGAACCTCGGTGCGGCCCTTCCCGCCGGCGAAGTCCTCGCCCGTCTGGTTCGGCCCCTGGTAGTAGGGCACGACCTTGGGCCGGTCCTGGGTGCCGTGCAGCGTGGACAGCAGGTAGACCATCAGCGCGTCCAGGAGGACTTCCGGGGTCTCGGCCCCGCCCCAGCCTCCCCGGCCGGGCTGCTTGGCCTTGTCGAACCGGTGCTCATAGGCGGGCACCGCGACGATGACCCGCCGGTCCCGCGCGGTCTCGTCGGCCAGGACCAGCGTCATCCAGGCCGTGAGTCCGGCCGGGAAGACCTCGGCCACGGGGGACCCGGCGGACGGGATCACCCACGGGTGCGCCACGGGGTTCATCGCCCCCGGCGGCTTCACGGTCTCCTCCTCGCTCTTGCCCTCGGCCGCCCGGGTCTGGGCCATGCCCAGCTCCCGCCGCTCCTCGAACGACGGCAGGCCCATGGCCTCCATCGCCTCGGCATGGATCCAGAGCGTCTTCAGCCCGTACGCCGCCGCCAGGGCGGGCACGTCGTCCACCGAGCGGGGCACGGGCACGGTCACGGGCTCGCGGTTGGGCAGGTGCAGCACCCCGTTGCCCAGGACGCCGAACCGGGTCGCGGACAGCGTGCGGCCGGTCGCCCTGGCCTCCAGGGAGGCAAAGGACCGGTCGGTCACGTGCTCGGCCGCCTCGGGGAAGACGATCCGGGGCGGAGCCGTCGGCCGGGGCGGCGCCTGAATGGTCGTAGTGACGTCACGACGCCGCGACGCCATGGCGTCGGCACTCGGGTTCTGTACTGCGGCGACAGGGTTGCGGAACGCCTCGGCCGCCCGCTTCTCGGCCGCCGCCGTGGCCGAGTCGTCGCCCGGCACCGGAGCCGTGTCCGGGGTGACCTGGGGCGGGGCCTCGCGGTCCGCGAAGGCGTCCTGGGCCTTCTGCGGGTCGAAGATGTACGCCCGGCCGGGCACGGCCGCCCGCAGCTCCTTCGTGGGGTGCTTGGACGCCAGCTTGGCCGCCTCGGTCTTCTTCAAGACGCCGCGCCGCTCCAGCTCCTTCAGGCCCGGCACGGGCGAGTCGATCCCGGCCGCCTTCACGATCTCGGTCAGCGTCGCCACGTACACGTGCACCTGGCCCTGGTGGTAGTAGCCGAGCACCCGCCGGGGCTTGAACTCCATGGCCCCCCACGCCTCGGGGGCGAGCTGCGTGCTGTGCACCCACGCGGCGGGCTCCTGGGCGATGGCGCCGGCCACCTTCTCCCACAGGATCTGTCCCGGGCTCAGGTGGTTCTCGACGACCTCACCGAGGAGACGCGGGAGCTCCCCGCGGGCGTCCTCCTCGGCCATCGCGCCGAGCTCGGGCAGGCCCAGGAGCTCGGCCAGCATGTACGCCCCGACGCACCAAGCGCCGAGGATCCGGGCCAGGGTCAGCGGGATGCCGCCCTTCTGCCGAGCCTCCTCGGTCGCCAGGCGACCCACGATCTCGGTGTGCAGCTCCCGCCAGGTCGCCATCCGCTCGGCCGTGAAGAACCCGGCCTCCCGGGCCCACACCAGCGGCCAGCCGTGGAACCGCGCGGCCAGGTCCCACGCCTCGGCCGTCGCGGCGGCCTCGGTGAAGAACGGGCCCTCCAACTGAAGGAGGCGGGAGGCCAGGGACTCGACCTGGCCCTGCCGCAACAGGGACTCGTTCGAGGACGTCACGAAGATGCTGTGCCAGGTGCCGGCGCCCTGCTTGCGGTTCCCGCCCTGGCCGAGCCGGCCGCGCTTGCCACCCGCCACGATCCGGCTGAACAGCTTCTCCAGCTCGGGCAGGGACAGGGCCGCGCTGGACGTCTCTTCGCGGCACATCGGCAGGTAGCGGGCCTCGATCAGCACCTCGGGCAGGAACAGGCCCGTGTTGTTCATCGAGCCGAACAGCTCGTAGGCGTCGCTGGGGTCGCCCATCAGCGCGCACATGATCCGCTGCGTGGTGGACTTACCGATCTGCCCGGACCCGGTGAGGTTCAGGATGTGCGCCGGGACGCCGTGCAGGCTGGACACCAGCGGGCCCGCGAACATCGCGGACATGACCAGCGTCGTCCTGGGGGAGTGGGTGGCCAGGTTCATGATGCGGCACCAGCCCTTGCGGGCGGCCTCCTGGTCGGGGTCGCACACCCGGAGGTAGCCGAGCTCCTGGGCGTCCACGTCGGGGAGCTCCAGGCCGCCGTTGGAGTCCTTCACGGGCAGGGCCGGGACCTCCTCAGCCGCCCGGACCTCCTCGGACATGACGCGGGCGTACGCGTGCCGCTCGTCGGCGGTGACGGGCCGGTCCCGTCCGGCCTTGTCGGCCCAGGTGCCGTCCAGCACCTCTTCGGCCGAGACGATCCGGGGACCCTCTTCGGTCTGGATCTGGTACGCGATCTTCGTGTGCCGCCGGTCCGACATGCGGTAGGTGATCCGGCCCAGGATCACGGGCACGGTGCCGATCGCCAGAGCGGGGGCGTCCTGCTTCGCGCGGTGCAGGATCATGCGGTCTACGGGGCGGAAGTACCATCCGGCCTTCAGGCCAGCGATCGGCCGGGCGCCGACCGGGGTTCCCTCCCGCTCCAGGTTCGAGACGGTTCCCCCCCGCGTCTGCGGGGGGACGTCGGCAGACTCCTGGGTCTGCGGCTTCTGGGGGGTCACGTGTTCCTCTCGCGCACCCACCCAACGGAGTGATCAACAGACCAGGGGGAGGAGAAATCTCCCCCTGCCTGCCTTACACTCGCAGGTGGGCTACATCCAAGGCCAACGCGAACCCGCTTCTCGGATTACGACCCCTCACCTGGTTACGACACCAGAGAGGGTCCGAGGGCGGGTTTCGTGCTGACCGGCCTGTGATCTTGGGTTGTTCCGGGGAGCTTACGCCCGGTTGCGGACACCCCTACGCGCGGTAGGGACACCACTCATTCAGTGCTGCTCGGGTGGAACGACGGGGGCCACGGGCCACTGGGCCGACTCATCGCGCCGCAGCTCGGTCACCAGCTCCACCCGATCGGCGGGGATGACGCGCACGGTGACGTCGACCGCTCGCCCAAGCGCCGGCGACTTCCCGACCAGGTAGAGCTCCAAGACTGTCGACTCTGGGCTGATGTCCAGCAGTGCGGCCTCTTCGTCGGTGGGAGTCCTCGCGCGGGCGTGCTCGGTCCACTCGATCGGGCCGTGCCCGGCCTCCTCCAGGCGGTCGATGTAGCCGCCGGGCCCCGTGTCGGCCTCGGCCACCCTGGGCGCGTCGCGGACGGCCTCGGGGCTGAGCCAGGTGTCAACGATCTGGAACTGGGGCTCGTCGGCGGGAGAGGTCACGCGACGTCGCCGTAGTACGGCGATACCGGGCTCCACCCCGAGGAACGACGCCACCCGCTTGGGCGCGGGCTCGTAGGAGCGGACCGCTCGGCCGTGCACGATCCAGGGCTCCCCGGCGTGCGAGGCGGCCGGGAAGACGTAGCCGCGGGCGGGGTCGCGCATGACCATCTGGCCGCGCCCGATCCGGCGCCGCTGGACCCGCCAGTTCAGCACCCGGATGCCGGCCTTCTTGACGACACGGATCAAGCCCTCGCGCTCCAGGACTCCGAGCGCGGAGCTGATGACGCCGCGCCCGACGCCGTAGGTCTCGGTGAGTTCCGCGTAGGTCGGCAGCTTCGAGCCGACCGCGTACTCCCCCGCGTGGATGCGCGCCCGCAGATCGTCTGCGACCTGCTCATACCGGGGCATGTGCCCTCCCTTCCTCAGTACAGGAGTGATCCTCTCACGGAAAACAGTACCGGTACTGTTTGACACAACGCCAGTCGGGGAGCAATATCAGTACCGGTACAGCTCGCCACGGCGGGAGCAGTACCGTCCTGTGCACGAAAACGGCCCTGGTCCGGCATCTCACCTCCGGAACACAGGGCCTGGACCGACCCCGTTCTGTAGCGCCAGAAGGGAGCGATCCTCCATGGATCGTATCGACGTGCAGCCGCTCACGGCGGCTTCTGCGGACCGCCTGGACAGGCTGTTCCGCCTCTACAACACCCGCCTCCTCGGCTTCGCCGCGACCCGCACCCGGGACGCCGCCGCCGCCGAGGACGTCACCTCGGAGACCTGGCTCCGCGCCGCGCTCGCCCTCGGTCAGCTGAAGGCCGACGACGCGCACGCCTACGGCTGGCTCCGCTCGATCGCCGTCCGCGCCGCGATCGACTACTACCGCCCCCGCCGCGCGAACGAGCGACCCGAGGACTGGACGGACGCCATGGCGTCCCGCGCCCTCCCGACCGCCCCGCCGGCCGACACGGACGCCCTGGTCTACGAGGGGCTGACCGAGTGCCAGGCCGCCGTGTGGCGCCTGAAGGCCCAGGGCCTGTCCGACCGCCGGATCGCCCGCCGCCTCGGCCGCTCGGAGACCGCCGTCTGGAAGCGCAAGCACGCGGGCGCCCGTCGCCTCCGCGCGTACGCGCTGGCCGGGTGATCGCCGTGGTGATCCAGGACCCCGCCGCCGCCGACGCCCTCGCCCGCGCCCAGGAAGCCGCGCGTGCCGCCGCCGAGGCCGCCGCCGCGCGTGCCGCCCAGGAGGCGACCCGGACCCCCCAGGGCGGTGAGCGGTCGTGAGCATCCGCCGCGAGACCCGCCACGAGGACTACGAGCGCACGCACGGCCTGATGGCCGCCCTCGGCGCCAGCCTCAACCCCCCGGACGTGCCGACCGACCCCGCCCGCCGGGAGTTCGAGGAGGTCGTCGCGCACGCCCTGTACGCCAACAAGTCCGCCGAGCCGCCCGCCGGCCACCGCTACCCGAAGAGGGGCTGACCATGGCCAAGCCCAACACCCGCCAGTTCGACCGGATCATCGAGACCACCGGCCGCAAGCTCCAGGGCGTCCGCAACCGCGAGCTGTGGGCCCTGCCCGCCGGGGACCAGGCCAAGGTGGCCGGGTACGTCGGCGTCGCGTTCGCCAAGGCGACCCGCCTGAAGTCCTCCCCGATGGCCGAGCGCGGCATCGAGCGGATCTGGAAGAACGCCGAGTCCGCGTACGTGGCCGAGATCGCCGCCGCCGAGAAGGCCAAGGCCGAGGTCATCGCCCAGGCCGCCGCCGACAAGGTCGCCAAGAAGTCGTCGGGGTGGTGGTGACGATGGCGAGCGAGAAGGCCCTGAACCCCCCGCCGGGCGAGTGCCGCCAGTGCTGGCTCCACGCGTACGACAGCCGCGAGCAGCACAAGCACCTCGGCCCGCGCGAGGACTGCCCGGCCTGCGTGGACCACATGCTCAAGGGCTGCCCCGCCGACATGATCGTGCCCGGCAAGTGGCGGCGGTGGTTCTAGTGCGGACCCTGGTCGCCCTCCCCGCGTTCTACGCCGTCTCCCGCGCGCCGCAGCTCCTGGCCGCGCTCGTCGGGGTCGGCCTGGCCCTCGGGACCCGCGCCGCCGGCGCCTCCCCGCTGGGCATGGCCGCGGTCGCCCTCCTCGGCCTCCTGGCCGTCAGGCTCGCCTGCACCCTGCCGGTCCTGCGCCTGCCCAACGGCGGACGCCGCGCCGTGCGGGACGCGTGCTGGCAGGCCGCCGACGCCGTGGCCGACTGGGCCCGCTGGACCTACGTCCCCGCCCCCGAAGACTCCCACTGACTCTCTCCCTGGTGACGCCACGACGTCACAGCGCCACGGCGTCACCAGGGGCCCGAAAGGACAGCTCACCATGAGGTTCAAGACCGAGAAGCGTTCCCGCACCGTCCAGCACACCCGCGACGGGATCACCCACGACGTCACCGAGCCGTACGACGTCCGCGTGCCCGTCCTGCCGGCCGACTGGGACCAGCGCGCCATCAAGGCCGCCGTCGCCGTCGTCATGCTGCTGACGACCGTGGCCGTCGTCTGGTCCACCTACTCCATCGGCGCCCTCCTGGAGGGCGGCATGGGCTACGCCGCCGCCGCCGTGTTCGACGCGGCCTGGATCGTCAACGTCCTCCTGGAGTACCTGGCCCGGTACGACGCGGAGAAGCGGGCGTTCTCCAAGAAGCTCGGCTGGGGCCTGCTGATCTGCACCATGGGCGCGATCTTCTGGCACGGCCTCCTGGCCGGGTCCGTCGCTCTCGGCGTCGTCGGCGCGGCCGTCTCCCTGTTCGCCAAGGTCCTGTGGATGGGGATCATGCGGTTCATCAACCGTGACCTGAGCGAGGCGGACCAGCAGTGGGTCAAGGCGGAGATCAGCCGCTCGAACGCCCAGCTCGCCATCGCGGGTGTCCGCCGCCAGGTCGCCCGTGCGGAGAACCGCGCCGCCCTGGAGCTCCTGGCCGCCGAGCAGACCCGCACCGAGGTGGCCGAGTGGATCGGCAGCACCGCCCCGGCCGTGGAGGCCCCCGCCGCCCCGGCCGCCGTCTCCGCCGGATCGTCCACGGCATCCGCCCTCACGTCCGCCCCGGAAGGTGACGCCGCGACGCTGCGACGCCGTGACGTCACGAACCCCGGAAACCCGCTGTTCCAGGCTCCGGTCATCCGCAAGGATGACGACGGATATCCGGCGGACGACGAATTCGCCCAGGTCAGCGAGCCGGACAACGTGCACGCCATCCGCCCGGACGTCCGCCCCGCCCCGGAGACCACGCCCGAGCCCCCCGCCGCCTCGGCTGACGACGACGACCGGGTGCCCGAGCAGAAGCCCCGCCGCATCTCCATCGCGTCCGCCGTCCGCAAGGCCGTCGCGGACGGGGTGACGGACGCGGAGACGATCGTCCGCTCCCTCGGAGAGCGGTTCGACCGCAAGGAGGACCCGACGTTCGCGGCCACGGTCAAGCGCTACGTCCGCGAGGCCAAGAACGACCAGGCCGACGACCAGGCCCACGGCCTGTACCTCTGACGGGAGACCAGCCATGACGTTCGTGCAGACCAGCCACGGCGCCGACTTCTTCGGCCAGGACACCCACACCGCCAAGGCCGTCCGGGACCTGGCCGGGTACGCCCGCGGCTGCCTCCCCTACGACGTCCGCGAGCCCCTGGCCCGCCTCCTGGAGTCGGCCGGCACCGAGGCCGAGACCACCATCCCGGCCGAGGAGGCCGACGTCCTCGCGGCCCACCTGCACACCGTGGCCAGCCACCGGTTCACCAAGGCCAAGGCCGCCAAGGTCGCCCGCCTCCTGGGCGACTCGGCCGCCCGCGCGGCGGCCGAGGGCGAGCCCTGGACCTGGACGACGACGCCGAACGGCTGATCCGGCCCCTGTCCGGTCCGGGCGAGAAAGTCCGGGCCGGACTGTCACACGCCGACCGAAATCGACACCTCTAGCAGATGAGGGGCCCTATCCGGATGGGCCCCGGTGTCAGTCCCACCAGCCAAGATCCATCCCATAGGGGATTCGCTCCCGCCCGGCAGGCCCACTCCTGCCAGAGACCACCTGCCGGGCGGGCCGGGTCCCCCGAACCACAAGGGGAACCTCGATGCACAGCATGACGGCCGCCCTCGCGGCTGGCACCAAGGCACCTCCGGACCCGGCCACCCAGGAACAGGGCGGCCGGGTCACCGAGCTGTTCGGCCAGGCGTGGAACTGGACCGCCGGCCACGTCCCCGGCGGGAACCTCACGGTCATCGGTGCCGCGATCGTCCTGGCGATGCTCGCGGACGGCCGCAAGACCAGCGGCGGCACCAAGACCGACTGGAAGAAGGCCGACCAGGCGTTCGTCGGCATCTTCAAGAAGCTGTACGGCACCGTCCGGGCCCTGGTCCTGGCCGTCTGGGCCGTCCTGCGGTTCTACGGCGGCCGGGAGCTCCGGGGCGAGCCCCGCTCGGACGCCACGTTCCTGCGGCCGGGCAGGCCCACGGCCGCCGGCGCCCCCCAGGTCGAGGCCGTCGCCATGGCCTCCATCGCCATGGCCCCGCCGAAGGTGAGCCTGGTCAAGGCCCCGCGTCGCCAGCCGCGCCCCTGGGCAGCCGCCACGGCGGCCTGGATCGAGACCTACAGCGGCCGGGGCGCCCGCGCCCTGGACAGGGCCGTCCGTACCGCCCTGTGGGCCGTCCGCGTGGCGGGCCGGGTCTGGCGCTTCCTGAAGGCCGTCTGGGCCCTTCTGCGGGCCGTCTACGGCTTCCTGGCCCCCATCGTCGCCACCCTCGCCCGCGTGGCCCGCATGTGGCACTGCTGGCCGTACGCCGCCCGCGGCCTGGCCCGCCTCGCCATGACGGCCGCCCTCCTCGGCCTCCTGGTCCCGGCCTGGCGCACGATGACCGTCGTCCTCCTGGTCCTGGCCCTCGGAGCCGTCGCCGCCGCCGCGCACCGCTTCCAGCCCAAGCCGCCCGGCGACGATGCCGTCTACGGTCCCCGCATCTGGGTGATCCTCCGCGAAGACCTCGGCCTGCCCGAGGAGGAACCCCGCGAGAACTGGCTCCGCCTGCCCGAGTCGCTCGCGGCCCCGGACGCCCGGATCGCCCTGCGCCTGCCCTGGACCTTCCGGGGCAGCGACGTCGAGCGGACCCAGGTGACCGACCTCCTCAACTCCCGCCTGCCGGGGGAGTGGGTCGGCCGGTACTCCTTCACCGGCGAGCACTTCACCGCCGTCTACACCCACAAGCCGCCGCCCAAGCCGCCGGCCCCCACGCCCGAGCCCCCGGCCGCCGTGGATATCTGGGACCCCAAGGTCCAGGAGATCCTGGCCTCCCTCGGCCCGGACGACTTCTATCTCGGACAGGACACCTTCAACCAGCCCATCATCCAGAAGCTGAGCGACGAACAGGCCCACTGGGCCCTGTCGGTCGGATCGGGTGGCGGTAAGTCCGCGTTCCTGCAGTTCCTCGCCATTCAGATGCTGATGAAGCGCGGCATCATCGTCGGAATCGACCCGAAGTCCGTCAGCCTGATTCCGCTCCTGGGAATCTCCGGCGTCCACATCTACGACAACCCTCGGGCACCCCAGGACATGCGCGCACTTCTTCTGTGGGTCGCGGAAGTCGTGGATGCACGGAACTACGAGAAGAAGCGCGGAATCCGCACCTACTTCCCTCCGCTCTACGTGTTCATGGAGGAGGCGAACCACCTTGCTGACATTCTGAAGGAGGAATACACCGCCACCAAGGAAAGCGGCGCCCCGGCCGGTGACCCGATCTGGCGCGATGGAGTCGCCCCTATTCTCCGTCTCGGCCGTGAGGTGAACGTCCACATCATCGCGGTATTCCAGGACTTCAAGGACACGCAATTCGGCGGCGTCTCGCTCGTTCCCCTCTTCCCGTTCAAGATTCTGGGCAGCTACCGGGAACAGCAGTGGAAGCGGATTATGGGGGCCTCTTTCCCCATGCCGCCCATCCAGAAGAAGGCGGGCCGAATGGTTCTCGTGACGGACACCGGAGACGTCACCCGAATTCAGACGCCCTACGTTCCGTGGGACGACACCCTCACCAAGGACGAGAACCAGAAGAAGGCGTACAAGCTCCTGGCGGCCTACTACGAGGAGCTGCGCGAGGAGCACGGCTACAGCACCGAAGCCCTCTACACGGCCCCGCCCGCGCCCTCCCCGGAGGTCGCGCCGGCGCTCCTGCGGGGCCTGTCACGTGACACTGCCCCCGAGGGCCCGAACGGGGCCTCTGAGGGGGGTCTGAGCGACGAAACCGCAGGTCGCGGTGTCACGCACCCCCAGAGCGTGACACCCGGCGTGACAGGCAGCGTGACACCGCTCCGGCTCATCCCCGGGCAGGGCGGCGCCCAGGCCCCCGAGGCCCGGCAGGACCCCCTGGCGGCCCCCGTGCTCCTCACGATCGCCGAGATCGCCCACGAGCTGACCACCCGCGGCTACGCCATCAAGGCCAACACGATCAGCCAGCACAAGTCCCGCCGGGACAAGGGTGCAGACAACGGATTCCCGGCCGGAATCATCGGTGAAGACGGAAAGGAAAGGTGGACCCTGGCCCAGCTCACCGCCTACTACGAGCAGCGCGGATACAAGAAGGTCGAGGAAAGCCAGGAAGAGACCGAGCAGAACGACGCCGTCTGACCTGCACAAACACGGTAGGCCCCCTCTCCGGAGGGGGCCTATTTGCATGTCTGGGGGCCCTTCTGATACCTTGCTAAACCATTCGATAAAGCCTCCTGAAAGGGGTTAGAATGGCAGACGAAAAGCTTTGCGATAACTGCGGAGAAATGTGCGGAGATCCGCACTGCGGGAAGTGCCCGGAATGCGGAGGAGAATTCGAAGAGGATTACGCAAATTGGCCTGACCCTTGTTACAAATGCCGCCTGGAATCGCTCAAAAGGCAGGCAAGCGAACCGCTCCCATTCGACCTATAAAGGCGTCTGAGCGCGAAGCGCGAAGAATTCGGATTCACGACATAAAGGGACGAGAATTCGTCAAGAATTCCGCGCACTAAAGCCCCGAAGCGCGAAGCGCGAGGAATTCGGATTCGCTTAGAATTGCATCGCAATTCTTTATGCCCGGCTGGGCC
>NZ_JBIBBZ010000038.1:0-11750 GCF_042900925.1 Streptomyces sp. NPDC012825
TCGTACGGGTCGTCGACCCCGGTGAGCCCGCTGATCTCGCCCGCCGCCTGCCTGGCGTACAGGCCCTTCACGTCGCGTCCCGAACAGACCTCGACGGGGGTGGCCACGTGCACCTCGACGAAGGCGGTGCCCTCGGCGTGGTGGCGCTTGCGGACGGCCTCGCGGCTGTCGGCGTACGGGGCGATGACCGGCACCAGGACCTTCACGCCGTGCGAGGCGAGCAGTTCGGCGACGAAGCCGATCCGCTGCACGTTGGTGTACCGGTCCTCGCGGGTGAAGCCGAGGCCCGCCGAGAGGAACTCGCGGATCTCGTCGCCGTCGAGGACCTCGACGCGGTGGCCCTCGTCGCGCAGCCGTCCGGCCAGCTCGTACGCGATCGTGGTCTTGCCGGCGCTCGGCAGGCCGGTGAGCCAGATGGTGGCACCGGTCACGTGGTTCTCCCGGGAGGTCTCTGAAGGGGGGTGGGGGGTCGTGGTCATCAGCCGTGCAGCCCGCACTCGGTCTTGCCGCGGCCCGCCCAGCGTCCGGCGCGGGCGTCCTCGCCCTCCAGGACGCGGCGGGTGCAGGGGGCGCAGCCGACGGAGGCGTACCCGTCCATGAGGAGCGGGTTGGTGAGGACGCCGTGCTCCGCGACGTACGCGTCGACGTCGTCCTGCGTCCAGCGGGCGATGGGCGAGACCTTGACCTTGCGGCGCTTCTCGTCCCAGCCGACGACCGGGGTGTTCGCCCGGGTCGGGGACTCGTCGCGGCGCAGGCCGGTGGCCCACGCGCGGTACGCGGTCAGGCCCTCTTCGAGGGGGGCGACCTTGCGCAGCGCGCAGCACCGGTCGGGGTCGCGGTCGTGCAGCTTCGGACCGTACTCGGCGTCCTGCTCGGCCACGGTCTGCCGCGGCGTCAGGGTGATGACGTGGACGTCCATGACGGCGTCCACGGCGTCGCGGGTGCCGATGGTCTCCTCGAAGTGGTAGCCCGTGTCGAGGAAGACGACGTCCACGCCGGGGCGGACCCGGGAGGCGAGGTGGGCGACGACCGCGTCCTCCATGGAGGAGGTGACGCAGAAGCGCTCGCCGAAGGTGTCGACGGCCCACCGGAGGATCTCCGTCGCGGAGGCGTCCTCCAGCTCGCGGCCGGCCCGCTCGGCGAGTGCCCTGAGGTCGGCCTCGGTGACGTCCTGGGCGATCGTCATATGTCGTCCCCTCCAGAAGGTGTGCCCGAAGCCGCCGGGGCGAGCAGCCCCAGGAACTTCAGCTGGAAGGCCCGGTTGCACGCGGCGCATTCCCAGGCGCCGTGGCCCTGCTCGTTGGGACGCAGGTCCTCGTCGCCGCAGTAGGGGCAGAAGAACGGTGCGGCACGCTCGCTCATGACAGCGCCTCCTCGGAGGCGCGGGCCGCCCAGGTCGCGAAGCGCTCGCCGGTCTCGCGCTCCGCCTGGAAGCGCGTGAGGACCCGCTCCACGTAGTCGGGGAGCTCGGCCGCGGTGACCTTGAGGCCCCGGACCTTGCGGCCGAAGCCGGCCTCCAGGCCGAGCGCGCCGCCCAGGTGCACCTGGTAGCCCTCGACGCGGTTGCCCTCGTCGTCCAGGACGAGCTGGCCCTTGAGGCCGATGTCCGCGACCTGAATGCGGGCGCAGGCGTTCGGGCAGCCGTTGATGTTGATCGTCAGCGGCTCGTCGAACTCCGGGATCCGGCGCTCCAGTTCGTCGATGAGCGAGGAGCCGCGGCCCTTCGTCTCGACGATCGCCAGCTTGCAGAACTCGATGCCGGTGCAGGCCATCGTGCCGCGCCGGAAGGGCGAGGGGGTGACCCGCAGGTCGAGCGCCTCCAGGCCGGCGACCAGCGACTCGACCTGCGCCTCCTCGACGTCGAGGACGAGCATCTTCTGCTCGGCGGTGGTGCGGACCCGGCCGGAGCCGTGCGCCTCGGCGACCTCGGCGATCTTCGTCAGGGTGGCGCCGTCGACGCGGCCGACGCGGGGCGCGAAGCCGACGTAGAACCGGCCGTCCTTCTGCCGGTGCACGCCGACGTGGTCGCGCCAACGGCCGGCGGGCTCCTCGGGGGCCGGACCGTCCGTCAGCTTCCGCTTCAGGTACTCGTCCTCCAGGACCCGGCGGAACTTCTCCGGGCCCCAGTCGGCGACGAGGAACTTCAGGCGGGCGCGGTTGCGCAGCCGGCGGTAGCCGTGGTCGCGGAAGATCGAGATGACGCCCTCGTACACGTCGGGCACCTCGTCGAGGGAGACCCAGGTGCCGAGTCGGACGCCGAGCTTGGGGTTGGTGGAGAGTCCGCCGCCGACCCACACGTCGAAGCCGGGGCCGTGCTCCGGATGCCGCACGCCGACGAAGGCGATGTCGTTGATCTCGTGCGCCACGTCGAGCAGCGGCGAACCGGAGATCGCCGACTTGAACTTGCGGGGCAGGTTGGAGAAGTCCTTGTTGCCGATGATCCGCCGCTGGATCTCCTCGATGGCGGGCGTGCCGTCGATGATCTCCTCGGCGGCGATGCCCGCGACGGGAGAGCCGAGGATGACGCGCGGGGTGTCGCCGCAGGCCTCGGTGGTGGACAGGCCGACCGCCTCCAGGCGGTTCCAGATCTCGGGGACGTCCTCGATGCGGATCCAGTGGTACTGGACGTTCTGCCGGTCCGTGATGTCGGCGGTGCCCCGGGCGAACTCCTCGGAGATCCCGCCGATGACCCGCAGCTGCTCGGTGGTCAGCCGGCCGCCGTCGATGCGGACCCGGAGCATGAAGTACTCGTCGTCCAGCTCCTCCGGCTCCAGGACGCCCGTCTTGGTGCCGTCCAGACCCTGCTTGCGCTGGGTGTAGAGGCCCCACCAGCGCATGCGTCCGCGCAGGTCGTTGGGGTCGATGGAGTCGAAGCCGCGCTTCGAGTAGACCGTCTCAATGCGTGTCCGCACATTGAGACCGTCGTCGTCCTTCTTGAACTGCTCATTGCCGTTCAGGGGGGTGAAGTGCCCCACGGCCCACTGGCCCTCGCCACGGTGACGCCCGGCCTTGCGGCGGGCGGCGGCGGGGGTGGGGTTTTCCGGGGTGGCGGCCATGGCGTTTCGTCCTTCGGGACTGCGAGAGGGCGGCTCTGACCTGCACACTCGCGCTCGGGTCAGAGGGTGGCGCGTCAGTGCGCAGCAGGATGGGGCAGAGTCGGATGGAAAGGTGATCGCGGCGGTGCTGGTTCTCTCAGCGCGCCGGACAGATGGCGCTGGACATGCGGCCGAGGTCGACGTGCCGCCGACTCACCAAGGCAATTCCAGTTCCAGACATGGCGGAAGCGTGTCACGGGACTTTGGAACCAGTCCAGCATCGTCCAGGATTTGGACGTCTATGTCTTGCGGAATGAGACACTGTGTTCCAGGTCACGCGACGGGAGCCGCCCGAACACCCGCCGCGCAACCGGTTGGGTGCCTCAGGCCTGGGCACCGGGCCACGGGCCGGGGGTCTCCGACTCCTCGACCTCCTCCACCTCGGTGCCGAAGAGCCGGAAGCCGCGCCGCTCGTAGTTGGCCATCGCGTGCGGACCGTCGAGCGAGCAGGTGTGCAGCCAGACCCGCTTCGTGGCCTCCCGGTCCGGCCAGCGCTCGGCCAGGTCCCAGGCGCGCGCCACTCCGCAGGAGAGGAGGTGGCCACCGATTCCGCGGCCCCGGAAGGCCGGGATCAGGCCGAAGTAGACGATCTCCACCACGCCGTCGGCCTGCGCGTCCAGCTCCACGTACCCGGCCGGCGTGCCCCGGTCGTACGCCACCCAGATCTCGGCCCCCGGCTTCTCGACGATCTCCTGCCACTGCTTGTACGTCAGGGACAGGCGGTCGTTCCAGCGGATGTCGCCGCCGACGGCGGTGTAGAGGAAGCGGCTGAACTCCGGCGAGGGGACTTCGGCCCGCGCGATCGTGATGTCGCCGCCCTCCGGGACGGGGGAGGGGCGGAGATCGGACGGCGAGGTCTGCTCTAGGGACCAGGTGGTGAGAGTGATGCGCATGGGGCCATCGCATCACGGCCGCCGACGGGGCGGTGACCGGGGGCGCCGGGGCGCGGCCGCCGGTACGGTCGATCAATTCTCCGGGTGGCTCGATAATGGCCAGAATTGATCTCTTTGGTGTGACGTAAATCGACGCCCACGTTATTGTCGATTCAAGGCAAATGCCGCTGGCGGGGGTGATTTTCCCGGCCGGTTCGCTTCGGCGTCCTGGAAACCGACTGTGGGGTTTGTTAAAGTTCCGACCGAATGGTGGGGTGGCGGTGACTCGAGGGGGATCGAATGCGCGTCCTTGTGGTCGAGGACAAACGTGATCAGGCAGAATCGCTGATAGACGGCCTCAGACGGCATGGGCACGACACTATTGTGGCCGGTTCGGGGGCCGAGGCGCTGGACGCATTCGAGAATGCCGACCTCGTACTGCTCGATCTGGGGCTACCCGATATCGATGGAATCGAAGTGTGCCGTCGCATGCGGGCGGCGGGCGACACGCCCATCATATCCTTCGCCGGTGAGTCCGCCGAGCTCGACAGGATTCTCGGGCTGCAGGCAGGATCGGACGACTGTCTTGAGCGGCCCTATTCTTTTCGGGAGCTGATGGCCCGTATCGACGCCGTCATGCGGCGGGTCGGCGTCCGCATCGGCGGACAGCGCCGGTCCACCCTCTCCCGGGGCGGTCTCAGTCTCGACAGCGAGACCCGGGAGGTCGTACTCGACGGTCGGCCGATCCCACTGACCCGCAAGGAGTTCGACCTGCTGCACTACCTCGCGAGCCGGCCGGGCGTCGTCGTCTCCCGGCAGCGCCTGATGATCGACGTCTGGGGCCACCCGCCCGACGTGGGCCTCAGCGCGCAGGCGAGCCGGACCATCGACACCCACGTCAGCTCCATGCGGAGCAAGCTCCGCGAGAGCGGCTGGATACTGACTGTCCGAGGAGTGGGATTCCGGTTCCGCCAGGAGTGAGGCGACCGACCCGTCCCGGTGAGGACACGCGGTCCCCGCCGGGACGGGGCGGCATGGTCAGCCACCCGGCCGGGGGGCCAGCAGTCGGGCCAGGGCGTCCGGACTCTGGACGGCCGAGACCGGCGGCCCGCCGTCGACCACCATGTTCGGCACGCCTCCCACCCCGTGCTCGGCGGCACGCCGCTCGTCGGCGCGCACGCGCTCCGTGAACTCCGTACCCTCCACCACCCGGCGGACCGCGACCGGATCGAGTCCCGCCTCGACCCCCAGTTTCTCCAGGACCTCCGGGGCGGCGATGTCGAGCCCCTCCGTGTGATAGCCGTACAGCAGCCGTTCGAGCACCTCGTCGGCCCGCCCGTGCGCGGCGCCGAGGTGGACGAGACGGTGGGCGTCGAAGGAGTTGACCGGTCGGGCCTTGTGGAGGTCGAGCTGCAGCCCCTCCGCCTCGCCGACCGACCGGATCTGCCGCACCCGGGCGGCGGCCTCCTCGGGACTGCTCCGGTACTGGGCGATGACCTCGGCCGCCGTCGGGCCGGCCGTCGGGCTGCCGTCCGGGTCCAGCTCCATGCTGCGCCACACGACGTCCACGTCGTCACGTCCGTCGAGCGCGGTCGCCAGCCTCCTCTTCCCGATGTAGCACCAGGGGCACAGGACGTCGAAGTACACCTCGACCCTCATGAGCGGTTCCTTTCAGTCGGCGACCGGCGCGGGAGCGGCGGCGCGGTCGTCGGGGGACGGGCGGTCCTCGTGGTCCTTCTCCCCGCGACGCCGCAGCGTGAGGGTGAGGGCCGAGAGGGCGAGCAGCAGGGGCATCAGGATGAACGCGTGCACATGGAGGCTGTGGGTGAACGCGGCGCGGGCGGTGTCCGCCAGCGCGGAGCCCAGCTCCCCCGGCATCGCGCGGGCGGCCTCCAGCGCGGCGGGCAGGGTGTCCTCGGCGCGCTCGGCCACGTCCGCGGACAGGCCCCGGGGCAGATGGTCGGCCATGTAGCCGCCGTAGACGGCGGTGGCGACGCTGCCCAGCGTGGCGATGCCCAGCGCGCCGCCGAGCTCCGCGCCGGTCTCCGAGACGGCCGAGGCCGCGCCCGCCCGCTCGGGCGGAGCCGCGCCCACGACCAGGCCGGTGCCCAGCGCCATGAACGGGGTCAGTCCGGCGAAGAGGAGCAGCGAACCGGCCACCAGGAAGCCGGGGCCGCCGTCGACCAGGGTGAGCATCACCGGCCCGAGGACGGCGAAGGCCGCTCCCGCGCTCATCAGGACGGCGGGCTGGAAGCGGGCCGCCAGACCGGAGACCCAGAGGGCGACGACCGTGCCGCCCACGGCGGTCGGCAGCTGCCAGAGGCCGGCCTCCAGCGGCTCGAAGCCCAGCACCAGTTGCAGGTACTGCGAGGTGAGCAGGCTCGTGCCGAAGAGGAGCATCCCGACGACGATCATGCCGCCGGCCGAGACCGCGAAGGCGGGGATGCGGAAGAGAGAGAGGTCGAGCAGGGGGGAGGCGAGCCGCCGTTGGCGCCGCACGAAGGCCGCGCCGACGAGCAGGCCGAGGACGATGAAGCCCAGCGGGGGGAGCCCGACCCCGTCCGCAGCGAGGTCCTTGATCCCGTACACGATCGCGAGCGGGGTCACCAGGGACATGGCGACGCTCACGAGGTCGAGACGCCCGGTCCCCGTCGTGCGGAACTCAGGCACCAGGAACGGCGCGGTGAGCAGCAGCACCAGCATCGTCGGCACCGCGACGAGGAAGACCGAACCCCACCAGAAGTACTGGAGGAGCACACCGCCCACGAGCGGGCCGAGCGCCCCGCCGCCCATGAAGCTCATCATCCAGATGGTGATGGCGAGGGTCCGCTGCGCGGGGTCGCGGAAGAGGTTGCGGATCACGGAGAGCGAGGACGGCGCCAGCGAGGCGGCCGCGACGCCCTGGACGGCGCGCGCGACGACGAGCATCTCCGCGCTGTTCGCGTACGCCGCGAGGATCGAGGCGGCGGTGAAGGCGACGGCTCCCACGAGCAGGATGCGGCGGTGGCCGATCCGGTCCCCGAGAGTGCCCATGGTGATGAGGGCGCCGGCGACCATGAAGCCGTAGATGTCCGTGATCCACAGCAGCTGAGGGCCACTGGGGTCCAGGTCGCGGCTGAGCGTCGGGAGGGCCAGGTAGAGCACGGACATGTTCATCATGACCAGGACGGCCGGAACGCCCAGGACCGCGAGAGCGGTCCACTCGCGGGCGCCCGCCCGCTCGGGTGGTGTGCGGGCCCCGGCGCTCATCGGTCGCCGTTCGCCGTGTCGCCGGCGACACCGTGTGCGGCCTCGCTCGTGGCGTCCTCGGGGGCGCCGGCGAACAGCAGGGTCTTCCCCATGGTGGCCCGCGCCTCGATGGCGGCGTGCGCCTCGGCGGCCGCGGCGAGCGGGAAGACCTGACCGACGACCGGCCGGAGGACGCCCTCCGCCGCGAGCCGCAACGCCTGCCCGATGAGCGGGTGGGTCTCGGCGGGGCCCGGTGCGGCGAAGAGGCCGAGCGTGCGGATGCCCCGGGCGGCGAGGTCGTCCTCGTCGAGCGTCGCGTCCGCGCCGCTCGCCATGCCGTACAGGCTGATGCGGCCTCCGGGCCGGAGCGCGCCCGCCGCCGCGGTGCCGATCGCGCCGCCGACGCCGTCGAAGACGACGTCGAGTTCGCCGCCACCGGCCGCATCCCGGACCAGGCGGAGCCACTCGTCCCGCGAGTAGTCGACGCAGGCCGCGCCGAGGGAGGTGACCAGCTCGGCCTTCCGGTCGCCGCGCGCGGCGCCGACCACGCGGGCTCCGGCGTGCACGGCCAGCTGCACCAGGAGGCTCCCGACACCGCCGGCCGCGGCCTCCACGAGGACCTTCTCGCCCGGCTCGACCTCCGCCTGGCGGAAGAGCAGCAGCGCGGTGCGGCCGTCGGCGAGCAGGGCGACCGCGTCCTTGAGGGCGAGGCCCGGGGGGACGGGGACGACCTCGTCTGCGTGGGCCAGGGCGCGTTCGGCATAGCCGCCCTCGCCGCCGGTCGTGGTGATCACGACCGTGCCGACCAGCGCGGGGTCCACGCCCGGACCCGCGGCCACGACCCGGCCGCCGACGCCGTTGCCCGGCACCCGGGGGAGCGGGGGGCGGCCGAAGGGGCCGTTTCCGGAGCGCACCTGGGTCTCGACGAAGGTGACGCTCGCGTACGCCACGTCGACCACCACCTGGCCGGGGCCCGGCACCGGGTCCTCGACCTTCCGAGCTCGCAGGACCTCCGGTCCTCCGAACTCCTCCATCACCACGGACAGCACGGCGCCCCTCCAAACGGATAACTTCACTTCGTTTGAAATGTATAACGGAGCGATTCGCTTCGCAAGCGGCTAGAGTGGGCCCATGGCCCGACGAGCTCCCCGATACGCCGAAGCGGAACGCAACGACCGCGCCCTCCTGGAGGCCGCCAAGAAGGTCCTCGCCGTGGACGGCGCCCACAGCTCCGTGGCGACGATCGCGGCCCGCGCGGAGGTCGGCATCGCCAGCCTCTACCGGCGGTACCGCACCAAGGAGGAGCTCTTCCAGCACCTGTGCGCGCTGTCGCTCGACCAGTGGATCCAGGCGGTGGAGGAGGGGCTCGCGCACGACGACCCCTGGGAGGGGCTCGTCCACTACATCACCGCCGCCATCGAGTTCAGCGGCGGTGCGCT
This sequence comes from Streptomyces sp. NPDC012825, assembly GCF_042900925.1. Classification (NCBI taxonomy): domain Bacteria; kingdom Bacillati; phylum Actinomycetota; class Actinomycetes; order Kitasatosporales; family Streptomycetaceae; genus Streptomyces; species Streptomyces sp. NPDC012825. The sequence goes on from NZ_JBIBBZ010000038.1 coordinate 8,635, forward strand.
CGGCCCGCTCGCCGGCACGATCCCCGTCACCGACGAGATGGCCGAGAAGTTCACCCGGTCCGACGAGCTGACCCGGGCCCTGGTCGCGCGCGCCCACGAGGCGGGTGTGCTGCGGGCGGACGCCACGGCCGTGGACGTCTCGCTCCTCATCGAGCAGCTCGGGAAGTCCTCCCTGGTCGAGCAGTTCGAGGTGAGGGGCAGGGCCGACCTCGTCGACGAGGCGGGCAACGCCCGTCGCCGTATCATCGCCATCGCCGTCGACGGGCTGCGCGCCGGACACGGCCCGCTCCCGTGCCGTCCGCCCGGCCCCGACCTCCTCGCCGAACGCTGGTAGGCGCGGCGCGCGGCAGGGGGCGGGGCAGGGGAGGTGGGCGACTGTCCGGCGGATGCCGCTCGCGGTGGGGACGGGGTGCGGCGGGAGCGTCGGGCGGCCATCCGGCGGATGCCGCTCATGACAGAGGGCGGGGTCAGGCGATCGTCCGTGGGTGCCGCTCGCTCAACGCCCTTATGACGTCGGCCTCGTGGTAGTACGTACGGCCGTCCCGGCTCACGCGCCGCCATGCCCGCTGGCTGGCGAGTCGGTAGACACTGCCGGGCGGCGTGCCCCACAGCCGGGTGATGTCGGAGGCGCTGAACCACACGGTCCCCTCCGTGGCCGCCTCCGGCGTGCCGGACCGGGCCGAGGCCGCCCGCGGGGCCGCGCCTCCCCGACCGAGATGCGCCTTCGCCGTCAACCGCCGCCTGAGCAGCATCAGTTCCTCACCCGCCCAGTGGTGGGCCGGCTCTGCCCGACAACGTACGTCGGGTGCCTCCCCGGTGGCGTCCGGCCGGATCAGTGACTGGAGCCTCCCCATGCAGCCCGCCTCGGGACAGACGCCGACGGTCACCAGACGGCGCCGGTCGTCCGGGGTGGCCACCAGGGCCGCCCTGCGGGTCACCCCGCTCAGCTCGCGGGAGGCGTCCCCGGCGGCGCTGTGCGCGGTCAGCCACCCCGCGTGCCGTATCAGAAAGGCCGTCAGGCCCTCGACCGTGCGGTCGGGCCGGGGGAGTCCGCGGGCCTCCGCGATCAGGCCCGCCCAGGACCCGAGGACCGCCAGGGCCTCCCGGCGCGCGTCCGACGCGGCCGTGTTGAAGGGCAGTCCGGGCAGTCCGCCGCCCGAGGTGCGCTCGCGCGGACCGCTCACCGCCCTGCTGCCGTCGAGCAGTTGGCCGCAGGCCCGGTAGAGCGGAGGCAGCCGACGCAGGTCCGTGAGGAGGTCGCCCCGGCAGTCCGGGCAGAGGAAGGCCCCCGCGGCGGCTCTCCTGCCGCGTCCGGTCCCCGTGTCGCGCCGGCGGCGGCAGCCGGCGCCCGCGCAGGGATGCGACCGGACCGTTCGAGTCTCGCGGGAATTCAAGGCGTGTTTCCCCTTCGTGAATTCGGGCCCAGCTGTCGGATCGTGGAGTTCTGGGAAGCGTAAAAGTCCCCCGCGATCCCGGTCAAGGGTGACCTGATTTACTGCGCGGCCGTTCTCGGCGCTTACGGAATCCTGACTATTTTACGATCCCTTGACGTTATTTTGTCGGTAACTTAAAAGAACTCCATTGACGGGGCGGTGGTCCGGCGAAGAAGCTGTTGGCTACGTTCCCCAGGTATGTGCCCAGCCCCCGGCCGCGACGCGGTCCGATGCGGGCGGCAGGGGCGCCCGCTTCCTCTGCTTCGAAGAATCTCACAGGTGAACCCCGTATGTCCGGCGCATGTCGGGCGGGGTCCTGACGAGTTGGCATCGGCCGGAAGACGGCCCTGCCGGGGAGACCATTCGATCCCGTGAAAGGATGATTATGTCTTCAGGAATCAGGACCTTCGAGCTCGGTGATCTGAAGCGAATTCTCAAGGAGGGGGTCGGCGCGGACGAAAGCGTAGACCTGGAAGGTGACATACTCGACGTGGATTTCGAAGCGCTCGGATATGAATCTCTCGCCATGCTGGAGACGGGCACCCGGATTGAGCGTGAGTTCGGTGTCGTCCTCACGGACGAGACGCTCACGGAGACCACCACGCCGCGTCGGCTGATCGAGGCCGTGAACGTCCAGTTGCGTTCCGCCCCGACCGTCTGACCGCCCGTGCCCCCCACGCGAGGTGTCCCCACCGCCCCGGACGGTGCCGCGTGACGCGGGCCCGGCTCGACGTCTGGCTGGTGCGGGTGAACGAGCAGCGACCGGACACCCTGTCTCTCGCCCTTGAGGAGTTGGACGGCCGGGAGCGCGAGCGGGCGGAACGATTCGTCGGTGCGGGCGACCGGCTCCGCTATCTCGCCGCCCACATCGCGCTTCGCCGGGTCTTGGCGCTGCACACCGGGACGGCACCGGGAGAGCTGCGGTTCACCCGGTCCACCTGCCCCGCGTGCGGCGGCCCGCACGGTCGTCCCGCGCTGGCCGACGAGACCCTGCCCGTCCACTTCTCCCTCTCCCACAGCCATGGCCTGGTGCTCGTCGCCGTCGCCGCCGCCCCGGTGGGAGCCGATATCCAGCGCCTGCCGGGCGGCGGCACCGTCGAGGCGTGCCTCCCGGCGCTCCACCCGGCCGAGCGGGCCGAGGTGGAACGCCGGCCCGAGGGCGTCCGGCCGGGCGAGTTCGGCCGGCTCTGGACCCGCAAGGAGGCCTATCTCAAGGGCATCGGCACGGGCCTGGCGCACGGCACGTCCTCCGACTACCTGGGGGCCGACACCCGCGGCAGGCCGCCGGGCTGGACGGTCCTGGACCTCGACCTCCCCGAGGACCGCGCGTACGCGGCGGCCGTGGCCGTACGCGCCCAGGAGGCGGGGCCGCCGGAGGTGCGCGAACGCGACGCCTCCTTCCTCAGGGCCGCCGTTCCCGCTCTGTGACCCGAGCAGTCGCCCCCACCAGAAGGGAGTGTGCCGTGCCGACAACCGAGAGCCGACCACCGAGCGCGAGCGACTCGAACACGAGTGGCTCGAATGTGAGCGGATCGAACACGACCGGCTCGAACGGCAAGAGCGACCACACCGTCTCCGACCTCCGCGACGAGCTGCACGTCCTGCGCGAGCAGGCCCTGGCGGGCCCGAGCGAGAAGGCGACCCAGGCACAGCACGCGAAGGGCAAGCTGACCGCGCGCGAGC
>NZ_JBIBBZ010000039.1:0-10131 GCF_042900925.1 Streptomyces sp. NPDC012825
ATCCGTGCCCGGGAGCAGCGGCGCTATCCGCTCCCATGCCGCATCCGTCAATTCCCCTCGACCCATCACAAGATCAATTATCAGACACGACCTAGTGGGGCTGCCGTACCGGAGGCCCGTCCACGGTGACGGTCCGGCAGCCCGGGAGTACGGCGCCTACGGCGCCGACGTGCTCCTTGGGGTGCGGTGCGGGTGACACTGGGGTCGTGCCCGCACCGAGCGGTCAGCGCCCGGGCCAGGAGTACCGGCGGGCGAGGATCGTCAACTCCTCGTCCAGCCGGCCGGGCATCCCTCCTGCAGTCCCTCGTCCGGCTGCCTGCTCTGGAGCACTCCAACGAGCTCTACGCCGCCGTCGTCGCCTCGGCCTTCCTGAGCGCCAGCGACCGCCCTGTGAAGGTGAGCACCAAGCAGGCCGTCGACCTGGTCAAGAAAACCGCGAGCGTGCTCAATGTCCGCGACGTCGCCGCGGCCCTGACCGCCTGGACTCCCTGAGTGGTTCCGGCCGGCAGTGCCCCCGACGCCGCGTACGGCGTTGGGGACGACGCGGGGCCGCTGGACCGGGCAGGGCCCGGGATCGAGGAGTGCGCGGACCGAGCGCCGGAGGCGTGCGAGCTCGCGGAGGCGGCAGCTGGGCACGGCTGGCGCGGCGGCCGTCGACGACGCCCTGGTCGCCGTCGACACCCCCGTCGACGCGCTCGCCCAGATCAGTCCGGAGGCCGGCGAGGCCTTGGCCACGGTGACGGCGTCGACGGCCCAGGCCCGCCGGCGTCTGGGTCTGGCGATCGGCGCCGGAGCTCAGACGGTCCCGGCCGCGAAGGCGTCTGGGTCTGGCGATCGGCGCCGGAGCTCAGACGGTCCCGGCCGCGAAGGCTTCTGGGATTTCCCGGCCTGCCGGAGGACGGCCGCAGCGGCGTGACCTGGGCCCAGGGTTCCAGGGCGTCAGCTGACCGGCTGCGAGACGTGCATGACCGGCTCGTCGAGGACGACCGGGCCCACCGTGGTGACGCCGGTTCTGATGGGCCCCAGCGGTCTCGTTCACAGCCCTCGCTTACAGACGTGTCCGTCAGTCGGCCGCTGTCCCATGCGAGGGGACACAGCGGCGGGCCATGCCGGGGCCGTCGCCTTGCTGGGCGGGCCGCTCCTTGCCCTTTGTGAAGCGCAGCCACGCGCTTAGCGCCGCCTGCAGCTCGACCACCGCGGCCCAGTCAAGGGCCCCGCCGGTCGACCCGACGTGCAGGCGTACGCCGTGGTCGTTCACTGACCAGCCGACAGGCCGCCAGCGCGCCGGGGTGAGGGCGAAGCCGTCTTCCCGGGTACGCAGCATCGCGGCGGGCGCGGGGCGGGAACGTCTTGTCGCGGGGGGCCCGCGTGATGTGCTCGGAACGGGAGGACAGGGCGAGTGCGGTGCGAAAAGCGGTGATGGCCGCTTCAAGAGACTGCGGGGTGGTGGGCTCCGCGCCGGTGAACGCCTGAAACAACTCGCGATCCGCCACCGGAGTCAGGGGCTAGGTCTCGCCGAGGTCAAAGCGCACGACGGACAGTGGGATGAGGAGGCGGGTACAACCCTTGTGCGTGTACGCGGCGTGGTGGCGGCGAAGGTTGGCAATGAGGCGGGCGAGCGGGTGCTCGCCCTGGGGGCTCGGGACCGGGCTGTCCCCCCGCGGTGGACAGGTCGGGGCGGGATAGGCGCGGCAGCTTCCCGTAAAGGCCCTGGGCGCGGTGCAGGTAGCCCGGCTCGGTTGCCAGGGCCGTCACCTGCCGGTTGGTGGTGTCGTTGCCCAGCCGGAAAAACACGGTCAGCGTCACGGCTGCGCGGACGCGGAGTCGCCAGCGTCGGCGGCCGCGATCCGGAGAGCGATGACACTCGGCGCCGATGAAGCTCTAGAGCGCACGGTCGATGCCGCCAGTGGCGTGGCATCTCGGCAAGGCCTGCTCCAGTCAGTGGCCAGCAGTCCCTGAGCTCATCGACGTCTTGCTTCGGAAGACCTTCCTGACAGAGTCGCTCTGACCGCAGAACCGAAGGTCGTGACAGCGCTCAGTCGCTGCCCCGACGGGGCAGCGACTGAAGCAGAGCCACCGTCGCTCAGTTCAATCACTGAGAAAAACCCCAGGCCAGAGCTACTGACCGTACACCGCTAGCGACTGAAGCGACTGAAGCTCTACATATTGGCTGTGCAGATCGCGCGTGTGCGTGTCATATATAGGCATCTACAGTCGCTTCAGTCGCTTTTTGATCAGGACCATGGCTTTGACCTGCGGTTTTCCTCAGCGATCCAGAGCAGCGACCGAAGCGACCGAGTCGCTCTCCGACAGCTTGGGTCGCTGCCGCACTCCCTCTTGCGACTCGCCTGTCTCCAGGGGTGACTCGATCGAACGGGCGTCTTCGCTAGGCTGTGTTCGTTATTGAGTCGCTTCAGTCGCTTTGGGGGGAACGAAATGCCTGCTGAACTGCAGGTTTCCTCTAGCGACTCAACAGCCGCTGCCCCGAAGAGCACGCCGCCGGATCCGCTTACCCTCGCCCGATGGACCGGCCAGCCACGGCTGGCCGGTCCACCCCCTGGCCCCGGGTAAGAAGACCCCAGCAGGTAACTGCCCGGCCTGTCGCACCCCCCGACACAACCACCAGACCTGCCCTTGCAGGACCGAAGGCCGCTGGTGCCACGGATTCCACGCAGCGACCCTGGACACGAACCGCATCCAGCAGTGGTGGGGCCGCCGCCCCCAGATGGGCGTCGCCGTCGCCTGCGGGCCGGCCAACCTCGTCGTCATCGACATCGATGCCCACCCCGCTGCTCCCCCCCACAGAAACCGCCTTCTTCCCGGCATCACCATCGCCGAGGACATCGACGTCTCGCAGATGACCACCGGCTTCCACACCCTCGCCGTCCTGGCCGCCCTCCGCGGCGAGAAAAGCCCTGCCGACGACGACACCACCCTGCGCGTGCGCACTCCCTCGGGCGGCCTGCACATCTGATACCGCACCACCGACACCCGTCGCTGGCAGTGCTCCTCAGGATCCGGCAAGAATCGCGCACTCGCCTGGCAGGTCGATGTCCGTGCGGAAGGCGGCTACATCATCGCCCCCGGCACCACCACCGAAGCAGGTACCTACACCCCGCTCGGAACCGTCCGCCCCCCCGCGGCGCTCCCGGGATGGCTCGCCCAGGAACTCCAGCGCACCCACCACCTGCCCGCCGCCCACATTTCAGCCCCGCGCCCTGTACCCAGCCGTGCTCGCCAGGCCGTCGCAGCCGCCCGCCATGGTGACAGTCCCGTCATCACCACACTTGGTACCGTCCTGGCCGAGGTCGCCGACTGCGCCGGCATCACCGAAGGCGCCGGGTTCTCCGAAAAACTCAACCGAGCCGCCTACACCGTCGGAGGCCTCGTCGCCGCCGGCCACCTCACCGAGACGGCCGCGCACGAAGCCCTCTTCGAAACGGCCCGGCACGCCCGTCCCGGCCAGGAACGGCGATCCGAAGCCATCATCCGCAGCGGTATGACCGCAGGCGCCCGACGCCCCCTTCACCCCGGGAGCCGCTCGTGACTACCCCCGTCGGCGGTGAGCCGAACATGCTCTTCGACTTCGACCCCCACGGCATGGCTGCGCAGATCCTCGCCAAGTCCCACCCCGCCCTGCCTTCCCCGCAAACCGGCGAACCCCAAGCCCCCGTCGCCACCCCCACGGCAGGCGGAGCAACCTCACAAGGCCTCCTGCCCGACTCCCTCACCGACCGCGGCAACGCCAAGCTCTTCGTCCGCCTCTACCAGGCCGACTTCCGGCACGTCCCTGGCCTCGGCTGGTACCGCTGGGACACCACCCGCTGGCAGGTCGACGAAGACGACTCCGTGCTGTGGGCCGCCGGCGAGATCGGCGAACACCTCGCCACCACCGACCCCACCGGCGAACACACTCCAGAAACCCTGCGCAAGCACCGCCGCCGCGCCCTCAGCACCGCCGGCATCAACGCCATGCTCACCCAGGCCAAATCCGCCCCCGGCATGGTTCTCAAAGCCGAACACCTCGACGCAGACCCCTACGCCCTGTGCACCCCCGCCGGCATCGTCGACCTTCACACCGGCCTGGTCCGCACCCCCGACCCCAACAAGGACTTCCACTCCCGCTCCACCACCGTCGGCCCCACCGCCACGCCGATCCCCAGGTTCCTGCGCTTCCTCACCGACACCTTCGGCGACGACACCGAAGGCACCGAGATGATCGCCTTCCTGCAACTCCTCCTCGGCTACTCCATCACCGGCGACGTCGGCGGCCAGGTCATGCCCTTCCTCTTCGGCGCCGGAAAGAACGGCAAATCCGTCCTTCTCGACGTCTCCATGAAACTCCTGGGCGACTACGCCGACGCCGCCCCGCCCGGCTTCCTCATGGCCCGCCTCTACGAAGGCCACCCCACCGACCTCGCCGAACTCCACGGCCGGCGCGTCGTCGTCTGCTCCGAGGTCAAACCCGGCGACAAGTTCGACGAAGCCCGCGTCAAACACCTCACCGGCGGCGACCGCATCAAAGCCCGCCGCATGCGCCAGGACTTCTTCTCCTTCAACCCCACCCACAAGCTCTGGCTCCTGGGCAACCACCGCCCCGAGGTCGGCACCGGCGGCTTCGCCTTCTGGCGCCGTATGCGCCTGATCCCCTTCGAACGCACCGTCTCCGACGACCGGCGCATCGACAACCTCGCCGACATCCTCGTCGCCGAAGAAGGCCCCGGCATCCTCAACTGGCTCATCGACGGCGCCCGCCGCTACCTGGCCGGCGAAAAGGACCTCACCGGCCCCGACAAGGTCCGCATCGCCACCACCGCCTACGCCGAAACCGAAGACCACACCGGCCGCTTCTTCGACGAAGCATGCCTCCTCGGCCCCGACTACCGCACCGAACAAAAAGCCCTCTACGACGCCTACCGCGCCTGGTGCTCCAGCGAAGGCTGCCTCACCCTGAGCAACCGAACCTTCGCCGCCCGAGCCCGCGAACTCCTCGGGCTGTCCTCCCCGAAAGAGATGATCTTGTCGAATTCGAGGAAGTACTACCCTGGCATCGGACTACTCGCCCAAGAGGAGACGGCATGAGTTCCCTGATCAGCGAGAACGATCTCAAGCACGAGACCGAGCTTGTCTGGCTCGAGGACATCACCCGCCTCGACTACGTCCGCCAGAGCCTCGACCGCCTGCCCACACGTTCCGGCAAACCCGCCTACCACCGCGACGGACGCATGGTCGGCTACGCCATTCTCGGCCCCGGCGCCAAAGCCTCCCGCGCCTCTGGCACCTTCCGCCGACGCGTCTTCTGGCTCCTACCACACGACCGCGACACCGAACCCGAAGGCCTCTACGCCAGCTCCGCACCCGCCGAAGCCGTCGACCCCGAAACGCTCGAGCCCGCCACCAAAGGCCGCAAAACAGAACGCAGCGAAGGCGGCCCCCCCTCCAGCGCCATGCAGGAACTCGGCATAAGCCTTCCCCTCTGACAGCCCGCACCTCAGCGACTCAAGCGACTCAGAAATCAACATCCTCGCCCTGGCCTGCAGATGCTCCAACAGGCCCTCCGGTAGCGCAGAACGCAAGAAAACACCCCAGCGACCCAAAGGAAAAGTATCCGCGAGTCTTCAGCCGCTGGACTGAAATACCAGGTCAGAGAGGCAATCAGCATCGGTCGAGCGACCGAAGCGACTGAAGCCCACACATAAGTCCCCTATAGAGGGCCAGTGTCTCAGCACCCTGGCGAAGACCGCAGAAGCACACAGACTTCAGGCGGTGTACTGAACTCTTCCGGTTAGACACGCAAAATGCCCTGCAGCCCTTCGCCGGAGCTCACCGCGCTCCGTGAAGCGCCTCCGCACCACGCAGCGAGTAAGGAAGTGCTCAGGAGCGCAAAGACCGTACGGCTGTCCGCCTTCCGTAGAGAAGGACCACCCTCGTAGTCGTCGTCGTGCCAGCGCATCCTCTGCGGAAGCGTCTCGTTGGCCCAGGGGAGGGAGGAGGCGGAGTGGTGCGGGATGTGAAGGTGCTGTCGGTGTGGATCCGGCGCCGGTACCGCGAGGGTGCGAGTCTCGCGGTGGTGGCCCGGGAGCTGGGGGTGTCGAAGAGCACCGTGCGGCGTCATGTGCCGGCCCGGGAGCGGCGCGATGCGCAGGCCGCGGCGCGGCAGCGGCACCGCAGCCGGGCGAAGACGCCGTACGAACAGGCGCTGCGGGCCCAGGTGGCGCGCCTTTACGGTTCCGGGATGCCGCAGCAGCGGGTGGCGGCCACGCTGGGGATCTCGGTCGAGGCGGTGGTGGCCCGGCTCGCACCGAAACAGCGCCGTTCCCGGCAGGAAGCGGCCCGGCTCGCCGTCGAGCAGCAGGGCGAACTCCTGCCGCGGGACGAGATCGTCGCCCGGTACGCGCAGGGCGCGACCGTGGCCGAGCTCGGCCGGCTCTATGGAGTACACCCCTCTACGATCCGGCGCAGGATCCCCGACGACCTGATCCGCTCCCGAGGCCGCACCCCGCAGACCCGGCTCCGGCCCCGGCAGGTGTTCACCGACGAGGAGGTCCGCCGCCGGTATGCGGCGGGGGAGAGCGCCTACGCGCTCGCCCGCGAGTTCGGCGTCTCCCCCCACACGATCCGGGCCCGGATCCCCGACGCCGACTGGCGCGCCCGCACGCCCGGGGAAGCCCCCGTCCCACCGCCTTGTCCTGCGGGACCGAGGACGGGTGGGGTCCGGATGGTGCTGGCGCTCTCGGACGAGGAGATCCTGGTCCGCTACCGGGCCGGGCAGTCCGCGACCGCGATCGGCCGCGCGGCGGGTGTGGACTGCCGCACGATCCTGCGCCGCATCCCCGAAACCGAACGCCGCGGCCACCTTCAGGCCCAGCGGCTGAACCGGCCGGCCCCCGACGTCGACGCGGACACGATCCGTACGCTGCGCGCCCGCGGTCTGTCCTGGGAGGCGATCGGCGCCGAGGTCGGTTTGTCGGCGAAGACGGTCCGCGCCCGCGCGTAAACGTTGGAGTTCCTCGACTCCGGCCTCGGCCGTGCCGCGGCCCACCCTCGGTTCACGGTTTGCGTCGTGCCTCGTACCCGGTGACCTTGGGATGAGGGCGACGCCTTCTCGAAACGGCCGGACTACGGTGCTGGGTTGTAGTGGACGACGCTGGTCTCGCAGGCCTCAGCGTGTACCTTCAGTGCCTCAGTCTCTGTCTGGTCGACGGCTAGGCCCCAGCGCAGCTTGGTGGGGGTTCATTCGCCGATGCAGCGGCAGTGCGCTTTGGACAGGGGCGGTATCCAGGCAGCCGGGTCCCGGACGGCCATTGCATGAAAGGGGCAGGCCCAGGGAGCCAAGGTTGAGCACGGGCAGACGTACCCGATTGGGCGACTGTGCCTCGGCCTGCTACAGGCCAAGATCATCCGGTGAGTTCTTCTCTGACGCGCCGCGCGTGCGCCGTAGCCCTTCTTCTGACCTCGGCCCTGATCCCCGCTGTGACCGCATCAGCCCAACCGGGAGACTCCGGCAAGGCATCGGGGCGTGCTGTTCAGGCCCGCCTGCTGGGTGAAAGGACCGTCCCGCACAAGCTCACCTTCCAGGACACCACGGTCGGGGGCCTTTCCGGCATCGACCGCAATCCGTGCACCGGCGAGTACGTGTTCATCAGCGACGACCGCTCCTACCTCCAGCCCGCCCGCTTCTATACCGCCAGGCTGGACGTGGACGCCGGCGGTGTGCACGCCGTCGACTTCACCGGCACCCGTCCTTTCCTCCAGCCCGACGACTCGGTCTACCCGTCCCCGACCGCCGGGGACGGCAAAGCCGTCGATCCGGAGGAGATCCGGGTCGATCCGCGCAGCTGTGCCTACTGGTGGGCGCAGGAAGGCGATCGTCCCAAGACGGCCGGCCCGCCGGTCATCCAGCCCTCCATCCAGTACGCCGCTCCCACCGGCGACTACCTCGGCCAGCTGAGGCTGCCGGCGAACTACACGATCACGATGGAAGAGCGCGGGCCGCGCCGGAACCAGGCGATCGAAGCGATCACCTTCGGCTCCAGGGGCAAGGTGGTGACCAGCGCGGTCGAGGGGCCCCTCCTCCAGGACGGCCCGGAACCGGACGTGAACCACGGCGCGCTGGTCCGCGTTACCCAGCAGAGCCGGGAAGGGCGCATGCTGGGACAGTTCGCCTACCCACTGGAAAAGATCTTCGCCGAGAACGACCCCGACAGTCCCTGGGGCCCTGACACCGGAGTGCCCTCCATTCTCGCCTTCCCCGACCAGCCCAACCGCTACCTCGTGCTCGAACGCACCTGGGTTGCCGGCGCCGGCTACAAGATCCGCCTCTTCGACGCCACTACACGCGGGGCGACCGACGTGCGGGAGACGGAGTCGCTGGCCGGACAGGGCATTGCACCGATGCGCAAGAAGCTCGTCACGGACTTCGACACCCTGGGCCTGTCGGCCGTCGACAACACCGAGGGCATGACCTGGGGGCCGGACCTGCCCTCCGGGGAGCGACTCCTGATCCTCGTCAGCGACGACAATTTCGACAAGGAGGCGATCACCCAGATCGTCGCCCTCGGCATCCGGTGAGCGCACCACTGACCAGCACTCATCCATGAGCCGAACAAGGGCACCTGCCGTGTAAAAGCCCGCCGTAGGCGCCCTTGCTCATCCATCAAGACACTTATGCCCGACTTCAGCTCTGACCGCGTTACGGCGCGGTTTGCGCGGTTCGCGTCGCGCCCCGCACCCGGTTAACCCCCGGTACGGGGCACGGCGTCTTCCCGCTCCTGATCTACGGTGCGGGGTTGTAGTGGACGACGGTGGTCTCGCAGGCCTCGGCGTACACCTTCAGCGCCTCGGCTTCGCTCTGGTCGATCGCGAGGCCCCAGCGCAGCTTGGTAGCCGTCCATTCGCCGATGTAGCGGCAGTGGGCGTCGAGTAGGGGCGGCATCCAGGTGGCCGGGTCCTGATCAGCCTTGAAGCGGTTGATACGCGCGGTGACCGCGACGAGGGAGGCGGCGGCGCCCTGGTCGTTGGCGTACGCCTCGCGCCTGGCGGAGGCCCAGGTGTTGGCGCCTGAGTCCCAGACGGACGCCGCAGCCGGGTTCGGCTGAAGCGGTCATCGAGGAGTCGTCCTCGCGGTGGGGCGGACGATCCGGGGGGTCAGCAGGCGGTGTTGGGCGGCGGGGCGGGGGTGGCGGTGGTGTTGTGCTGTTCGTCGACGGCGATGCGGGCCAGTTTCGTCAGCATCATGCCGTTGCGGATGGAGACGAGGTAGTCGACGGGGAGCCCGTGCATGCGGGTGCCGGGGCCTCGCAGGGGGTGCCATTCCAGGAGGAAGAGAGTGTTCCCGCCCCAGGGGATCAGGTTCATAGCGATGCGGGCGGCGCCGAAGGGGTCGGCCTTCGCTTCCAGTTCGAGGCGGCGCTCGGGCCGGCAGATACGGACGACGCAGGTGTCGTCCAGGACCAGGGGACCGAGGCCGACCCGGACGCGCAGCCGGGCGCCCACGTCGGGCCAGTGGGGATCGGCGGCGATGACCTGCTGCGTGCCTGAGACCCATTCTCCGTAACGGTGGCCGTTGGCCAGCAGTTCCCAGACCTTGGACGGCGGGCTCAGGATCAAACGACGATTCCGGGACACTGCGACGCCTTTCTCGCTTGCCGGAGCGGCCTGCGCCGGGTTGACCACGGTCCTGGCCCGGCCCTGGCCGAGGCTATCCGGCAACGGGTCCTGCTCCCACGCACACGGCCGCGTGTCGTTCCGTGCCATCTGGCCGACTGATGAGGAGCATCGCTCATGGAAGGCCTTCCGTGCTTCCCACTCCTATCGACTCGAAGTTGCGAAGATTCCGAGCCCACAGATAACCTGAATTGGGCTATTTTGTGCGAAAATCCCCTACTTGTATTCAGAAGACACCTGTCTCCGAATCGGATGGGATGCGGTAGTCGTGGGCAAGAATCTGAGCCGGGCCGCATACGACCACCTGTGGATGCACTTCACCCGCATGTCGTCGTACGAGAACTCGCCCGTTCCCACCATCGTGCGTGGCGAGGGCACCTACATCTTCGACGACAAGGGCAAGCGCTACCTCGACGGTCTCGCGGGCCTCTTCGTGGTCAACGCCGGACACGGCCGCCAGGAGCT
>NZ_JBIBBZ010000040.1:0-9625 GCF_042900925.1 Streptomyces sp. NPDC012825
CGGGGCCGCAGACGGGCGCCTAGGGTCGCCACATGATCAGGTGGCGGTTACGGGGGCGGGCGGCGGCGCGGCGGGCCGCCGAGCACGAGGGGCGGCGGGTGGTCGTCGCGGCGGACTGGGCGATCACGCTCGCAGTCCGCCGGGCGGACGGCGGACCGGTCCGGGTCGGTCCGGAGGACGTCCGGGCGTGGGCGGCGGAGCACTTCCTCCTGGACGTCCCCGAGGACCTCGCGGCGGACGTCCTGACGGCCCGTCTTCGGGTGCGCGGCTACGGCTGATCCGGCGCCCGATTTCGGGCCCGCCTCGCGCGCGCACGCGTAGGGCCCCCCTCCCCCGATCCGCTGCAACTCGGAAACTCGCAGGTCACGGCCGGTTTCGCCTTGCAACTCGCCTCCCGGGCGCAACCGGTGGGAGCAACCGGGGCAACCCGGACACGCGGAAACTCGGGCCCATGATGCTGTTGCCGTCGCGGGGGAAGTTGTGCCATCCTTCATCTCGCGACGGAAATTCCATCGCAACGAAAGGAATGGTCACATGTCCAACAAGGAGCCGGAGGGGCTGGAGTCCCAGCTCAACGAGACGGTGAGACTCCTGATGACCCGCACCGGACGCCGCCAGGTGGATGTGGCGGAGGTCATCGGGATCACGCGGGCGTCGCTCTCCCAGCGCCTGTTGGGCAAGTCCGGATGGAAGCTCGACGACCTGCCGCTGGTGGCCGACTACTTCGGCGTGACCGTCTGCGAGCTTCTCTCGGGCTACGCCGCGATCGCCCAGGCCGACCGGCTCCCGCCCGCGAAGGGACAGCCGGGCCAGACCCGCCTGTAGACGCAAGAGGCGCCGGACCGCGCGAACGGCCCGACGCCAGAACATCCCGGAACCCAACTCTGACGAAGGAACCCGTGATGCAGAACCATTCTGTCCGACTCGCGTCGATGCTCGACGCCATGTCCCCGGCCTGCGCGCCGCTGGCCGCGCGCTGGGACGCGGAGGCTGACCGCCGCCGCCAGCTCCGCACGCCGGAGAACTTGAAGAAGCTGATGGACGCCCAGCGCGCCCACAACTCCGCCCGCTCGACCGCCGCGACGGCGCGCACCCAGCTCGTCGCCGCGCGGAAGGCCAGCAAGAACCCGCTCGCCACGGGCCGCCGGGCGGCACGGACGGCGGACAAGGCGGCCCGCCAGCACCGCACGCAGGCCAAGACGACGCTCAAGACGGCGCGCAAGTCGTACCCGTCGACCCTGACCCGGGTCGCGGTCCAGGCGCACGCGGTGCACACGCTCCCGGCCGCCGCCGCCACCTACCTGCTCTCCACCCAGGCGGACTGGGCGGTGTGGCCGGCCGCGACGTCGGCCGCGCTCATCGCGACCAACGCGGTCGGTCTGTTCCTGGGCCGCCGCACCATCTCGGCCCCGTCCGAGGACGGACTGTCCGCCGACGAGAAGCGGCTGATGACGCGGCTCGACCCGTCCTGGTGGGTCCAGCACGCCAGCGAGCGCGGCCTGTCCGGCACGCTCACCGAGCGGCCCGAGATCACGACGGCCGGGATCGTCTGCGGCGTCCGGCTCGACGGCCACTGGTCGGCAAAGAAGCTGGCGGCCGAGGCCGACGCGGTCCGCGCGCTGCTCGGCATGAAGACCGAGATCCGCATGCAGATCAGCCGTGGCTCCCACGGAGACCGGGCGCTGATCGTGATCCGCACCCGCTCCGCCTCGGACGGGATCTCGATGATCTGGACGCCCGACCACGTCGGCATCGGCGTGGACGAGGTGACCGGCGAGTTCGTGGACCTGCCGCTCAAGCCGGGCACGCACATCCTGCTCGCCGGGCGGACCGGCATGGGCAAGTCGGTCTCCTGGCGCCCGCTGGCGATGCGGGCGGTGCTCCGGGACGACTGGACCGTGATCGTCATCGACCCCAAGCGGCAGGAGGCGATCGGCTGGCAGCACTGCGTGCGGTGCGTCGGCCAGGAGACCGACCGCGAGGAGCGCATGGCGCGCATCTACGCGATGGTCCAGGAGCTGACCAAGGAGATGCACCGCCGTCAGGGCATGGCGACCGGCGCCACGTGGGTGCCGGACGGGCGGCCGGAGAACCGGTTCCTGCTCGCGATCATCGACGAGGGCGCGGCCATCGTCCGGATGTCCAAGGACAAGCGCTACAAGGACGTTCTGGACCTCCTGGAGGAGCTGTGGGCCGAAGCCCGCAGCGTCGGCTTCCAGTTCATCTGGGCGACGCAGTTCCCGACGAAGGCGGTCGGCGTCCCGGCGGCCGTGAAGGAGAACATGTCCGCCTTCCTCTCGCTCACGGTCAACCCGGGCGAGGCGGAGCGCGCGATCTTCGGTGAGACCGCGCAGCAGGAGGGCTGGCTCCCGTCCAAGCTGGACAGCATCCCCGGCCGGGCCCTGCTCCAGTACGGCAAGCGGAAGTCCGACCCGCTGCGGCTGTGGCACGTCACCGACGGGATGGTCGCCGGACTGCCCAAGGCCGACCCGTGGGTCAGCCCGACCGCCACGAGCACCCGGGTGCCGGCACCCGCGCCCGCACCGGTCATCCCGCCGATGCCGACGTACGCGCCGACCCGGGCGTGGGACCCGGGCGAGTGGCTGGACACCTGGTCCGACGTCACCCAGCCCGCCGACCCGGCCCCGGTCCAGCCCGGCCTCCGGCTGGTCAAGGACGAGCCCGCCGTCCCGGCGCCGCGTCCGGACGAGACGGCGGCCCCGGCCACCAACCGGGACCGCGTCATCGTGGCCGTCCAGGGCGGCGCCCGCACGGTGACCGCGATCGCCACGGCGACCGGGGTCAGCAAGGGCAGCGTGTCGAAGCTGGTCAAGTCCCTGGTGGAGGCCGGGGAGCTGGTCAAGGGCGAGGACGGGATCACCGTCGCCCCGACGCAGGCCGGGGAGGTGTCGGCATGAGCTGGATGGACCGCCTCTTCGGCGCGCTGACCGGCGTTGAGCCGGAGCCGGAGTGCCCCCCGGACTGCGTGAAGTGCGCCGAGTCCGCCTCGATCGACCCCGACTACGTCCCGGAGGAGGAGCGATGAGCACCGACCTCGCCCAGGCCGTGACCGACGCTCGCGAGGCGGAGGCCCAGGCCGCGCAGATCGCCCAGATCCTCGCCGTGGTCCAGGCCGCCCAGGCCGCCGCCCCGGCCCCGGCCGCGCACACCGCGTGCAGCTGCTCGCACGGAAAGGCCGGCACCCGATCCGCGGGGACGGTCGCCGCGTGGATCGCGGGCGGCGCCGCCTGCGTCTGCGTCCTCTCCGGGCTCTTCCTCGCCGTCGCCCTGGTCGCCGTCGCCGTCACCGTCGGCGGCTGCGTCTCCTACCTGCTCGTCCGCCAGATCCAGAAGGGGAAGTGACCATGGACGCCAAGCTCAAGACGGCCGGACCGGCCATCGCCATGACGGCGGTCTCCATGGTCCTGACCGTGGTCGTCGTCGTGATGTGGCTCAGCGGCTCGATGCACTGGACCGTCGCCCTGGTCGTCGGCCTCGGCCTCGACGGTGGATGGCTCGCCACCGTCGCCTACGAGAGGCGCCTCGCCGCCCAGGGCGACCACAACAACGCTGTGACGGGGGTCGGCTGGGGCTTCGGTCTCGTCGCGACCGGCGTCCTGGTCGCCCACGCGCTCGGCGAGGCCTCGCCGGGAGCCTGGCTGGCGGTCTCCTGGCTCCCGCTCGCGGCCAAGGGACTGTGGCTCGTCCACGGCCTGTGGGAGCGCACCGCGCTCACGCCCCGGGCCCTGGACGAGATCCGCGACATCCAGCAGTCGGCCCGCGACACGGCGGCCGTCGACCGGGCCCGGCTCCGCGCCCAGGCGGCCACCGAGGAGACCCGCCTCGTCGCCGTGACGAGGGCAGGGGCGCGCGTCGCACGCGTCCAGGCCGAGACCGCCGGAGACCTCGCCGGAGCCTGGTCGGTGCTGGAGGCGGCCCGGCAGGGGGACGGGACCGCACGTGCCCTGACCTGCGTGACGGGCCCCGTCACACCCGAGTCACGGCCCTCGTGGGCACTGCCCGTCTGGAGCCCCGCCGAGGCGCGCGGACTCCTGGAGTCGGCCCCCGTGCTCACCGACGAGGAGCTGGACCGGATCGTCGCGGAGCTCCGCGCGAGCGAGGTCCCGCCCATGTCCTACCGGGACCTCGCGAGCGCCTTCCGCGCCGCCGGGCACTCCGCCAGCGAGACCCGCCTGCGCGCCGCCTGGCGCCGCGTCACCACCCCGGCGGTGGAGGCGTGATCGGCCTCGCGTATCTCGCGGCCGTTCTGGTCGCGGTCCTGGTCCTGGCGGTCGCCCTCCGGCGCCGCCCGGCCCCGGCCGCCCCGACCCCGCCGGTAGTGCCGGCACCCCGAGCCCCGCTCGACCCGGCCGCCGCCGAGGAAGTCCGCGTCATCCTCGTGGCCGCCGCCCAGCTCGCCGCCCGTCTCGTACCAGCAGCCTGACGAACCGTCGCCCCGCCCACACCAGACGGGGCGACGGTGTTGCCATCACGGTGATGTCTATGCCATCATTGCGATGTCAGCACACGACGAAGGAGAACTGACATGTGGCAGACCCTGATCGCAGTCCTCGGAACCCTCGCGGGCGTCGCCGTCACCGGCGTCTTCCAGGCCCGCCAGACCCGCGCCGCCCGCATCGACGCCCAGCGCGCCGAGGGCCTCGCCGCCGTGACGGACCTGGTCAAGGCGTTGGCCGACCACCGCCGCGCGATGTGGGTCCGCGAAGACCTGCGCCTGCGGAACAAGGACTGGACCGAGGCCCGCGCCGCCTCGCACGCCACCCGCTCCGCAATCACCGCCCCGCTCCTGCAAGTCCAGATCCTCCTCCCCGGCATCGCCCCCGCCGCCCAGGCCGCCGCCCAGGCCGCCTACGACCTCCGGGGCGCCCTCGCCCACGACGTCCTCGACATCGCCCGCACCAACGCCATCGGCAAGTCCGACGCCCTCGTGGCCGCCGCCGGTCGACTCCTCGCTGCCTGACTCGTCCCCAAGGAGACCGCCATGTTCAACGCCGGAGACAAGGTCCTGATCGTCGCCTGCGAGGACGACCCCCGCGCCATCGGCAAGACCGGCCGCGTCCTGGACGAGGTCCCCCCGGGCCCGCTCACCGAGGGCCGCTGGACCGTCGACCGGATCAGCATCTGGATCGCCCCGGTCCTCGTCCACGCTCATGAGATCCGCAAGGTCGGCTGACGACCCGTCGCCCGACTCGCCACCACCACAGCCAGGAGGCCCGCACCATGACCAGCACCGAGACCTTCGAGACGATCCGCTTCACCGCCGACGTCGTCGTCACCACCACCGACGGACACGTCCTGCTCATCGAGCGCGGATGGGACCCGCACAAGGGCCAGTGGGCGCTGCCCGGCGGGCACGTCGACCCGGGCGAGACCAGCCTCGCCGCCGCCGCCCGCGAGCTGGCCGAGGAAGCCGGGGTCTACGCCACGCCCGAGGAGCTGGACCAGGTCGGCGTGTTCGACGCCCCGGGCCGCGACCCGCGCGGCCGGTACGTCACCGTCGCCTACCACCTGGAGGTCATCCCCGGCACGCCCATCGAGGCGGGCGACGACGCCACCCGCGCCCAGTGGTGGCCCCTAGACGCCCTCCCTCCGGTCGCCTTCGACCACGCCGAGATCATCCGCGCGGCCGTGAAGACGCTCAACGGCAAGAGCTGACCGCACAACGAAGCCCCGCCGGCCTTTCGGTCGGCGGGGCTCTCTTGGGTCCTCCGAGTCACACCAGCCACAGCAGGGGTTTTGGCACTTTTGGCACCGTCCTACGCGGGCGCGCGTCCGCGTCCCGCCAGGCGGTAGGTGTCACAGATTTCGCCGGATGACGTTCCACCTCATGAACCGCCTGCGGAGCAGGGGGAACGAACGCCCCATCAAGTGCCAGGATCAGTTCAGCCCAGAAATGCGTGACGGCCCGGGTGTGTGAGAGCCCCAGGCCGTCCGCCTCCCATCTCGCGCCGAGTCAGACCGGCGAGACAGGTGACGTGCTTTGTCGAGCGTACGAGAGATCGGTGCCTCCGCACCATCCCGGCCCGCCGGGCCGCGCTGCCACTGCGGTACTCCGCTGGTCCACACCCCGGGCAAGCGCCCGAAGGTCTACTGCTCGAACGCCTGCAAAATGCGGGCAAAGCGGGCAATCGCGAAGGGTCTTGGCCGTGTCCCCGACGGGCCGTCGGTCCCTGACGAGACCCCCGGCGGCAAAAAGGGTCGGCTAGGGAAAGAAACAACAGAGTTTCGCGCACCCCTCCGACCTGCGGAAACGTCGGCCGGGGGAAATCGTGTCGCGGACGCGGAAGACGCCCGCGAACGGAAGTCGCGGCAGCGCCGCGCCCGGCGGTACGCGGGCCGCCGCACCCTGTGGCAGATCACCGGCGACAAGTCGTGCCGGGGCTGCGGCCGGACGGTCATGGACCCGGAGGCGGGCGTCGTCTTCGCCCGGACCGCCGAGGGCGCCGCCATCGCGCTGGGCCTGCTCAAGTGCGGGCGGATCTGGCTCTGCCCGGTCTGCTCCGCGAAGATCCGCCACGGCCGCGCCCAGGAGGTGACGAAGGCGGTCGTCTCCTGGATCAAGGCGGGCGGGACCGCCTACCTCGTGACCTTCACCGCCCGGCACGTCGCCGCCGACCGCCTCGCGGCCCTGATGGACGCGCTCCAGGGCACCCGCGCCGACGCGGACGCCGGGATCAAGCGCCGCCCCGGCGCCTACCAGCGGCTCATCACCGGCTCGACGTGGGCGGGCCGCAAGGCGTCCGCCAAGACCCGCCACGGGGCCTCCGAGGGCATCCGGGGCCGCATCGGGTACGTCGGCATGATCCGGGCCACCGAGGTGACGGTCAGCCAGACCAACGGCTGGCACCCGCACATCCACGCCATCGTCCTGGTCGGCGGCGCGCTCGCCTCCTCGCTCGACGGGCTCAAGGTCACCCCGGCCACCTTGGTCGACGGCAAGGAGGTCCCGAAGAAGGTCGTCGCGAAGGCAGTCGTCGGCGGGACCTTCGAGGTGCCGGCGGAAGCGCTGGAGGAGTGGGAGACGCAGTGGCGGGCGGTCTGGACCCGCCACCTCGCCCAGGTCGACCCGGGCTTCCGGCCGTCCGACACGTGCCAGATCCCCGGCTGCAAGTGCGAGGGCAAGGGCCACGGAGTCGACTTCCAGCGGCTGGAGACCGTGCAGGACGCCGAGGACCTGGGCGAGTACCTGGCCAAGACGCAGGACGGCCGCGACCCCGCCAACGAGCTGACCCGTGGCGACCTCAAGCAGGGCCGCAAGGGCGGCATGACGCCCTTCCAGGTCCTGGGCCGCATCGGTGACCTGATGGGCGGC
Organism: Streptomyces sp. NPDC012825; assembly: GCF_042900925.1. NCBI lineage: Bacteria > Bacillati > Actinomycetota > Actinomycetes > Kitasatosporales > Streptomycetaceae > Streptomyces > Streptomyces sp. NPDC012825. The sequence goes on from NZ_JBIBBZ010000040.1 coordinate 7,334, forward strand.
ATGGCGCCCGAGGACGCCGACGGGCACGGGGAGCTGCCGTGGCTCCTTGGCCTGTGGTCCGAGTACGAGGCGGCCGTCTCCGGGCGCCGGGCGATCGAGTGGACCCGCCACCTGCGCCAGCTCCTGGGCATCGACGGCGGCGACGCCGAGGAGGACGACCTGGACGTGCTCTTCGAGCTCGACGCCGCCGGGGACTTCCGCGACGGCGTGCAGATCCAGGAACGGGCCTGGCACAAGCTCACCGGCCGCGCGCTCGACCTCGCGGTGGTCGAGGCGGTCGAGGGCGAGACGCTCGACATCGAGGCGGTCACCGCCCTCGCGGTCAGCTCCGGCAGCATCGCCGGAGCCGTCCGGCTGATGACGCCGCAGGAGGTGGCCGACGTGTACGAGGGGATGCTCACCGCGCTCGCGGAGCGGCGGGAAGCGGCGGCCGAGCGGCGCCGCCAGGAGCAGGCCGACCCGGCGCCGACACCCGCGTGACCGACCTGTCCCCGACCGCCCTCGGTCGGGGAACCGAAGGCGTTACTGGTACCAGTAACCCATAACTCGCTGACCCCGCCCGGCGCCGGAAATCCGGTGCCGGGCGGCTGCGTGCGAGCCGCCCCGACCGTGCCCGGTCACCGCCGAAAACCCGTGCGCGGGCGGCGGTGGTCCACCGTTACTGGGATCAGTAACTACTACCTTGCTACCGCTCTCCACCGGCCTGTGGTCCACCACCGAGCGGGCGTCGGCCGCGCAGCATTTGCACGGCCCTCTCCTCGACGGCGACGTCCTGGCGCTCGTCGCCGTCGACCAGCTCGGCCCGCTCGATCGGCAGCAGCCGCGGGGACGTCGTCGTGCTCCTGGTGCTCGTCGTCGGACCGATGCCGAGGACGCGTCGTGTGGTGCTCATGAGCGGAGTCTCCCGCGACGCACAAACGCACGGCTCCGCCGCCGACTTCGTCGTGCCGAAACTCGGCACACCTCATGCATTACGAATGCCCTCGGGTGCCGGCATCCCCCGTTGCTGTCGCATTAGCGCACATCTTGCTCCGCCGGGACGGGCCGTAGACGCGTCGGTGTCATCGCTCTCGGGCGAGCTGCAAGAGGTGTCGTGGGGGCCGTCGGATCGTGATGCAAGGGTGTGGGCGATCGGGTCGGTACGTCATCCGGGAGACGTACGGCGGCGGGCGATGACGTACGCGGCGACGGCGGCCGGGCTCGTCGGCGTGCAGCTGCTCGTGCTCCTGGTCGTCGTGCTCGATCGCGGGCGGCGCGATAGTGCCAGAGGTGTGCCGCGCGGCGGCCGTTATGGCGCGGCGCGTTCTGCCCGCCGGCGTCTCGGTACGGTCGGCGGCATGGAGACGCGGGGGCCCGGCGACGGGCGCGAGGAGACGACGCTGTGCGAGTGGTGCGGCGGGCAGGTGCGGCAGTCCGGGGTCGGGCGGCGCCGGGCGTACTGCGGGCGGTCGTGCCAGCAGCGGGCGTACGAGGAGCGGCGCACCCAGCGGCGGATCGCGGAGGCGGTCGACGGCGCGCGCACCGTTTCGTCACGTGAGGGAACCGGGGCCCTAGAAACCTCACGTGACGAAACGGTGCCCGCCCAGGTGGGGCCCGGGTCCGGTGGGGACTTCCTGCTTGCTCCGCCGGTCCCGGCTGTGCCGGTGGACTCGGTGCTGCCGGACGCGTGGCGGGCACCGGTCGCCCGCCGGCCTTTGTCGCGGCGCCGGTCGGGGATAACGGCGTCGCCCATGCCGTTGCTGTGGGACGACGCCGACGGCGAGTAGTCCGCGGCTGCCTGGTGCGCCCGCCCACGGTGCTTGGGCGGCGGGTGCGCACGGGCGGTCGGGCCCACCGACGACACGCTCCCGGGCCACGGCGATGCCCGCACCGGAGCGGATGCGGACAACACCGGCCGCAACCCGATCGCGGCAGCAGGTGCTCCCCGCCAGCCCCTCCCCGGGGCTCAGGGTCGCCTCACGCGCCGTCCGGGTCGACGGCGGGGGAACGGCGGCCCGCCCCGCTCCTCGGCCGCCTGACGGCCGCTCAGCGCCCCCGGCACCCCACCCCTCCGCCGCCAGCCTGCTTTCCCGCCCCGGAGCACCCGCAGACGCCGACGCGGGAGGCCACGGAGGATTACGGGCCCTAGGCGCCCCTGTACGGCCCGCTGACGGCCTCTCAGCCGCTCCGGCGTCTCTCGGTCCGCCGGAATCCCTCACGGGGCCGCAGACGGGCGCCTAGGGTCGCCACATGATCAGGTGGCGGTTACGGGGGCGGGCGGCGGCGCGGCGGGCCGCCGAGCACGAGGGGCGG
>NZ_JBIBBZ010000041.1:0-9373 GCF_042900925.1 Streptomyces sp. NPDC012825
TGACCGCGGCCCGGGCCCACGGCATCGTCCAGGCCTGCCTCACCCGGCAGATCCTCGTTCTCGCCGACCGCGCCTACCAGGGCGCCGGCGCCACCTTCCGCACCCCGTACAAGAACCACCGCGAACAACCCGAGCACTACCAGCAGTTCAACCGCGACCACGCACGGCTGAGAGCTCCCGGCGAACGGGCCTTCGCGCAGCTGAAGTCCTGGCGGATCCTCCGCCCAGCCCGATGCTCCACCCGCCGCATCGACACCATCGTCCAAGCCGTCCACACCCTATTGATCAGAAACTCATGGGGTTCTCGTCCAGGACGTAGCGGACATGTGGGCCGCCGAAGTAGCCGCGGACGATGTGTGGCTGTCGCTGGCGTCTGCGGAAGAAGCGGCGGGTCTCGGCTGCGAGTTCGGCCTGATCCCGGGCTCGGTGCTGCTTGGGCAGGCTGTGTTTGAGGTCGGCGTTGACCAGCTCGTCGGGGTTCAGCTCGGGTGAGTACGGCGGCAGAAAGTGCAGCTCGACGTCGTCGGGATGGGCGGCCAGCCAGTTGCGGACCCTCCTGGAGCGGTGGGCGGAGTGCCCGTCGACCACGAGATGGACTTTGTGGTTGAAGTGGCCGGCCAGCCGGTCCAGGAAGCGGCACATCACCTCGGCGGTGAAGCTCTGGGTGAAGACCATGAAGTGCATCCGACCCCTGGTGCTGATCGCCGACATCGCGTTGACCGAGAACCGGGGCCCGCTTCGCCGCACCACCGGTGTCCTGCCCTTCTCGCCCCAGGTGCGGCCGGTGACCTGGTCCGAGCGGATGCCGACCTGGTCGGCAAAGAGGATCTCTCCGCCGTCCCTCCTCGCCTTCGCGCGGATCTCCGGCCACGTCTCCTGATGCCAGCGCGCTACGGCCTCGGGGTCTTGCTCGACGGCCCGCTTGTCCGGGCGTTGGAAGGACAGTCCCCACCGCTTCAGGTACTTGCCCACCCCCACCTCGGTCAGCCGCACCCGGTACAGCTTCGCGATCAGGTCACCGATCAAGCGCCGAGTCCACAACTGCCCGGAAAGCCCCACGTCACAGGGCCGGTGATCGAGGACCGCCTGCCGCACCGCGGCCTGCTCGGTCTCCCCGAGCACCTGATACACCCCGACCGGCTTGCCACGCGGGCGCATCACCAGCGCCTCCCGCCCGCCGACCTGCCACTTCGCCCACCAGATATCGACCACCTTCAGCGACACACCGAAGACCGCCACCACGTCCTCACGGTCCCGTCCCGCCACCAGCGCCGCCACCGCCCGCAACCGCAGGGGGCCTCCTGCGCCGACGGCGAAAGATGCCGCGCGTCCCCCACCAGATCGCTCACACCCCACCAAAGACCCAGAACCCAAACCGTTTCGGATCAATACTGACCTGCAGCTATTCAGGATGAAAGAGGCTCAGTCATTCCGTTACTGAGGTTGAACTCGTGATGTCGTGGCTTGCTCAGGCGGGTCCGATGGCCAGCCCGGTCTCGGCGAGGCAGCCGTCTATGAGGTCGCTGCGGTACTGAATGTGCCGTAAGCCGCGGCGGACGGGCTGGACGAGGTGTTCGGGGGTGCTGAAAGCGACGTTGGAGAGCCAGCCGCGTCGCAGGAGAGACCAGATCCCTTCGACGGGGTTGAGGTCGGGTGCGTAGGGCGGCAGGTAGTAGATGGTTAGCCAGTCCCGGGCTTCGGCGAACTTCCGCAGGTCGGCGGCCTTGTGGACGTTGAGGTTGTCCCAGACGAGCACGATCGGCCCGCCGAGCTGCTGGTGGGCGGCGATCAGCAGGTCCCGGTAGTCGCGCCAGGAGAAGCTCTTGCGTCCGTCGCGCCGGCCGTCGTCCCGACGGGGCCGGTAGATCAGCCTGGAGCGGTGGCCGGGTTTGTAGCAGGTCAGCGCGGCAATGGACACTCGTCTGCGGGAGCGGCCCCGCACCCGGACCACCGGGGTCCGGCCGCGCTGCGACCAGGTCTTCGCGTGCGGCGGCGTCATGGAGAATCCGGCTTCGTCCTCGAAGACGATCCAGGCCCCACGGGCCGCCGCGAGTCTTCCGCGCAAGGCCACACCTCCTTGACCCACCCGGCCACCGCCTCGTCGTCCCGCTCGATCGCGCGTCGGGCCGGGACCTGGCAGGACCAGCCGTTTCGCACCAGGAGCTTGCGCACGCCCTGGAGGGTGTAGGTCAGGTGGAAGCGCCGGCCGATCACCGTCTTCACGCGGTTCAGAGTCCAGCGCTGGTCTTCCCAGCCGTGCGCGGCCGGCCCCATGGCCAGCTCCGCCTCCAGCTGGGCGAACTGCTTCTCGCTCAGCCTCGGCAGCGACGCCGGCCCCTGCGACCGCAGAGCCCGCGGACCGCCTTCGTCCCACATCCGCCGCCATCGCTGCACAGAGCGGGCGCCGACCCGCAGGTCCTTGGCAACCACCGAACTCGCCTCGCCCAGAGCGAACCGCTCTGCCGCCTTGAGTCGTAACTCCTCGCGGAACTGCTGGCGTTCGGCGGTCAGCCCGCCCCCTTGTGGATACCGCATGCCCCGGTGATACCGCACGGACGGCGAGCAGTCAGCCCCTACGACTCCACGAGTTCAACCTCAGTAGGAGTTCTTAGGCCCTGTCTGGAGTTGTGATCAGTCTTGCCCGGTTCGCCCTTGCGAGCCGGGCTGGGCTGGTAGAACGCTGGTGTGACGCGACACGAACTGAGCGAAAGCGAGTGGGAGTTGATTGGGCCGTTCCTGCCCATCGGCCGGTGCGGCCCGTATCCGCAGCGGCTTCGTGAACAGTTCGAGGGCGTCATCTGGAAGTTCCGCAGTGGCGGCCAGTGGCGGGTAATGCCGACGGAGTTCGGGGCCTGGCAGACGGTCTACGACCGCTTTGCGCAGTGGCGTGACGCGGGTGTGTTCGCCGCGTTGATGGAGGCGATGATCGCAGAGGCCGCCCGACGCGGTCAGGCGGGTCGCAGCCCGCAGGGTTACTCGGCTGCTGGAACATGAGATCCAGTAGTCGACCTAATAGGAGCCTGTGTTTCGCGGGCGACGATGTCGAGGAATTCCGTGACGGACTCGGGCCGCATCGCGGGGTCGTCTCTCGTGGCGGTCTCTACGATCGCCCGCCATGCGCCACTCTCCGGGAGGAGGGGAATATTTGCCCGGGGACGCTTTCCTGTGACTGCCCACCCGACGAATTGGCCCAGGCTGTATATGTCGGCCTGCGGCCCAGCGCTGTGAGCGTCGTCTTCCAACTCGGGGGCGGAAAACCCGGCCGATCCCAACGCTACGCCCACTTTCGTCCGCTGAGGGTCGGTCGTCATCCCTCGTGGCCGCCTAACAATCCCCCAGTCAGCGACCACCCACCGACCGTCCAGCAAAAGAATGTTGGCTGGCTTGATGTCACGGTGTACATAGCCCTTTTGATGCGCTACCTCAAGGGCCGAACATACGGCTTGCAGCAGAAGAATCAGCGCATCGTCGTTCCGAAGCTCATCACGGTAGTCCAGGGCCGTGCCCTGCGCGTACGGCATGACAAACCAGCTATGATCTGGCGCATGGTCCAGAATGGGCATAGCGTGAGGGTGGCCACTCAGGAACAGCCCGACTTCGATCTCCCGCCCCATCCTGGCGACGCGGCGCTCTAGAGGTGTGCGGAGCTTCTTCAGGGCTACCACAGAGCCCGTGGACTTGTCTCTCGCTCTGAAGACCTGAGCTTGGCCGCCATCTATAGGGATGGGATCGCATGCGTAATTTTTGCGCACGCCAGCCATATGCCGGGCAGTGAATCTCGGCTTCTCGTCGTACTCCGAATGTTCGGAGCAGACTTTCAGGAAGGCCATGAGTGCCAACTTGCATTCTTGCGGATTTTGTTGATCGAGGAGTCGCAGCGCCCCATCAAGCCTGTCGAAATGCGTGCCCTTACCCGCTTCCGGTCGAGGAATCTCGTCCCAATGGCTGTAGCGGAAAAAGGGCTGATTGTTTAAAGGTTCCCTACCTGCGACGTTCAGGTTGAAACCGAATTCTATGGAAGCGGGTACAAGTACGCTGTGGCATAGAGTTCGGGCGGAATAGGATCGAGTGTTATGCGTCTGCTGCTTGATGGAGCGAGGGTCAACGGTCTCATCGAGTGTTCGAGCGAGGAGTGCGGTGCCCAGCGCGGGGGTGTAAGTGCGTGGGGCTTCTTCCTGTCGCAGTGAGCGCGAAAGGCGCAACCATTCCTCTGGCAACGCAGTGGCTTCAATCGCTTTCCTGAACGCCTCATTCAATGTCTGGCGGGCAATGTCCTGGTCGAACCTGACTGCCATCTATCCCCCTGGGTCGATCAGCCTTAATCGTCCGAGCGTTGGGTTCGCCGCTATCGAATCCCAGGCCATGTTATACACCTGCCAGCATGCGGGCCACATCGCCCTGATGATGTCGAAGACCGTTGCCGCCTAAGGGATGTCCCGTATAAGGACGTGAGCTGGGGGTTTGCCTGACGGTACGGTCGACGCGTGGAGTCGAAGAGGGTGAGCGAGTGCCCATTGCGCGGGGGCGGTGTGCGTCCTGGCTACCTGGTCGGGCGCCGTCTTGAGCAAGTAGTCGCCTCGTGGTACCTGTACGGCTCAGAGGCTCCGTCCGGCCCGCTGGACGTGTGGCTGATCGACAGCGAAGCGGTCGCCACGCGAATCACGACCGGTTCGGACTGGTGCCTGATCGTGGAGGCATCGGCTCCCTTCGCGGGATACGACATGGCGGAGTCCGGCCGCATCGAGGTGGCGCCGGTCAGCGGCGAGACCCCGTTCGCGGATCACCTCGGCGAGATGGTGCTGGCAGTCAGCGAGGAGAGTGTCTCGGACAGTGGGCGGATCGCTCTGGAAATCACCTTCAACTCCGGCCGTGTCCGGTGTGAGACCTGGTCCGGCGACCTCCGCCTGTCCAGCAAGTGATCAACACACCAGCCCCGGCGTGAACCGTGTGAGGCTCCCGTCGTGGCTGGTGTGATCACGGCGTCGCAGCCGTCCTGGATAGCCCCGTTCACCGGGTTGAGCCCCCGCTCCTTCGGCACGTTGGTGGCACAGCTGCGGCATGAGGGGGCTGACCCGGTTCGCAGAGGCCGGCCGTGGAGCCTGCCGCTGGAAGACCGGGTGCTGCTGGTCACGGCCTACTGGCGTACCAACTTGACATTGCGACAGCTCGCCCCACTGTTCGGCGTCTCGAAGTCCGCAGCCAACCGCATCGTCAGCCACCTCGGCCCCCTGCTCGCGCTCAAGCCCCGCAGGCGATTCCGCAAGAACACCGTCCTCATCGTGGACGGCACCTTGGTCCCCACCCGCGACCACACCATTGCCGAGCGGTCGAAGAACTACCGCTACTCCACCAACCATCAGGTCGTCATCGACGCCGACACCCGGCGCGTCGTGGTGGTCGGCCAGCCGTTGCCTGGCAACCGCAACGACTGCAAGGCGTGGGAACTGTCCGGAGCCAAGAGCTTGGTCGGCAACACCACCGTGATCGCAGACGGCGGCTACCGCGGCACCGGCCTGGTCATCCCACACCGTCGAGAACGTGGCCAGACCGAGCTACCGGCGTGGAAGGAAGAGCACAACGCTTCCCACCGCCAGGTCCGCGCCCGTGTCGAGCACGCATTCGCCCGCATGAAGAGCTGGAAGATCCTCCGTGACTACCGTCTGAAGGCCGACGGCGTTCACCACGCCATGCTCGGCATCGCTCGCCTCCACAACCCCGCCCTGACCGCGTAGCGGATCTATGTCGATGGTCGATGAGGAGCATGAGGTTGATCCCCGGGAGTGGACACCGGGTTCATGCGGCGAGTGACAGAGTATGTGAAGTGATCAATCGTTGTTCGAACTCGGCCGGTGTGAGGTAGCCAAGGGCGGAATGCCGACGGCGCCTGTTGTAGTACGAGAGCCAGCGGAACAGCTCGAGTCGGGTCTGTGCCTTCGAGGTCCAGCGGTGTCCGTGAAGCAGTTCTCGTTTCAGGCTCTGGAAGAACGATTCGGCCAGGGCGTTGTCGTAGCTCGAGCCGACCCGGCCCATGCTTCGGCGGATGCCATGCCGGCGGCAGACGTCGGCGAAGGCGGTCGCGGTGTACTGGGCGCCCCTGTCGGTGTGGAACACGACGCCGTGCACCTGGCCGGCGCGGGTGGTCACGGCCATCTCGATCGCGTCGGTGACCAGTGAGGTCCGCATGTGGTCGGCGATTGACCAGCCCACCACGCGCCGCGAGCAGATGTCGATCACCGTGGCGAGGTAGAGCCGGCTGGTGCCGACGGCTATGGAGGTGATGTCGCCGCACCACCTGGTGTTGAGGGTGTCCGCGGTGAAGTCGCGCATCGCCAGGTCCGGCACGGGTGGCGCGGCCTTGTCCGCGATCGTTGTCCGCTTCTTCTTCCGCAGGTGCCGGCCGACGATGTGGTTGACCCGCATCAGCCGGGTCACGCGTTTGCGGTTGATCTGCCGTCCTCTCGCCCGCAGTTCGGCGTGGACGCGCGGGGCGCCATAGGCGCCGTCGTGCTCGGCGTGGATGGCGCGGATCTCGCTCACGGTCCGCTTCTCCTCGGCCTGGCGCTCGGCGCGGGCCTGCCCGGCGGCCAGATGGCGGTAGTAGCCGGCGCGGGAGACACCGAGCACCCGGCAGATCCGCTTGACGCCGAAGTCGGCACGGTGGTCGGAGGTGAAGTCCCAGCGGCAAGGGCTCACTTCACCTCCCGAGCGAAATACGCGGCCGCCCGGCGCAGGATCTCGCGCTCGAGGTGCCACTCCTTCTCGGCCTTCAGCAGCCGGGCGTTCTCCGCCCGCAGCCGGGCCAGCTCATCCACCTCGCCGCCCGTGTCACGGCGTCCGGGCACGGCCTGGTTCTCGTCCTTGCGTACCCACGTCCGCAGCGGCTCCGCGGTGATGCCGAGATCTGCGGCCACCGCCGCGTACGTCCGCTTCCCGGCCGCGGCACGGTAGAGCGCGACCGCGTCCTTCCTGAACTCCTCTGGATACGGAGACTTGCGTCCCACGTGGACATCCCTCCCTGGACCATCAAGATCCATTGTCAGGGTGTCCACTCCAAAGGATCAGCCTCAACCACGCACGACTCAGAGCTCCCGGCGAACGGGCTTTTGCGCAGCTGAAGTCCTGGCGCATCCTCCGCCGAGCCCGATGCTCCACCCGACGCATCAGCACTATCGTCCAAGCCGTTCACACTGAGCCGTTTTCATCCTGTCCCTGTGGGGTGAAGTGGCAGGTCAGCGGGGGTGTGTAACGAGGCGAGGCTCCTGGTCGTTGCGGTGGTGTTCTCTACGCACCACGCATCGTCCGAGGAGCCTCGCTTGGTCCCGTATCGTGCCACGGTCGACGTCCCGCATGAGCTGGTCGAGCACGTTTCCTGGCTCATCTACGCACGAAGGTGTGAACGCCGCTCGCGGTGGCGGAAGCTCGGCTGCTTCCACCAGGCCCTGCTCGTACTGGTGCACCTGCGCAAGAACGAGACGCTGCCCGCCTTGGCGGCTGGCTTCGGCGTCTCGACAGCCACAGCCTGGCGCTACGTCGACGAGACCCTCGGCATCCTCGCAGCGTGGGCGCCGGGCTTGCACGAGGCCCTGACCGGCCTGGGTGAGGGCGACCACGTGATCATCGACGGCACACTGATCCCCATCGACCGCATCGCAGCCGACGAGCCGTACTACTCCATGAAACATCGCAAGCATGGGATGAACGTGCAGGTCATCACCCGTCCCGACGGCACACCTCTGTGGTTCTCGCGTGCAAGACCGGGCCGCACCCACGACCTGACCGCGGCCCGGGTCCACGGCATCGTCCAGGCCTGCCTCACCAGAGAGATCCTCGTTCTCGCCGACCGTGCCTACCAGGGCGCCGGCTCCACCTTCCGCACCCCCTACAAGAACCACCGCGAACAACCCGAGCACTACCAGCAGTTCAACCGCGACCACGCACGACTCAGAGCTCCCGGCGAACGCGCCTTCGCACAGCTGAAGTCCTGGCGGATCCTCCGCCGAGCCCGATGCTCCACCCGCCGCATCGGCACCATCGTCCAAGCCATCCACACACTCCTGACCTGCAACTATTCAGGATGAAAACGGCTCACTCTGCTGACCTGCAGCTATTCAGGATGAAAAAGGCTCAATAAGTTCCGACTTTTGTCCCGAGGGGACTTTGGGGGCTTCAGCTCCGGACTCCCAAAAGTTGATGTGCGTGCGACCCGGAAAGCTTGTGTCTTTGGAGCGGTGGCGGAGCAAGGACGCTGCTCAACTGCCGCGTACGATGACCAGCCTCCGGAACATGGACATCGTCTCTCCATGGGTAAGGCGGCCAGGTGGTCATTGCAGCCGCCCTCCGGTACGCGACCCGTGATCACCGTCGACTTCTGGTGCTATTCAATCCAATCGGGTGAAACTGGGCAAGACCGTCTCACGTGAGGTCCCTGCCACGTGACCGCATGGGACGGAGCGGCATGCCGGATACTGTCGACAAAACGGAAAAACCTGCTTCAACGGGGCTTATCTTTAATGTAAGCAAGGCAAAGCCCCCTCGAAGAACGAAAACCGTTGCTTTGAGTTCGCGTGACATTCATGGCCTTTTCATTCCTTCCTCCTTCGATGCGTTCACGAGTGCATCGCAAAACGATGCGTCAGAAACCAAGAGACCGGGGAATCATGACGATTCACACGCCCGCGCCAGTCGGGCGCGGACGGCCTTGGTCCAGGGGGAAAATCCGCTTCATAGCAAGCGGTATAGCCCTGACCATGGCCATCACCCTGCTGGACGGCGCCAGTTCAGCAGAGGCCCAGCCGCGGCAGGAACCTGCGGTCGAACCGAAGAAGCCGACGGTGACGCAGGCGGCGGACATCCCGTCGGCGCGCGTGGCCGCGAAGCTGTCGGGCAAGCGGGTAGAGGCGCTTTCCGAGCGGACCGAGACGTCGACGACTTGGGCCAACAAAGACGGCTCGCTCACTACCGAGCTGGCCGCCGGGCCGCTGCGCTTCCAGGACTCCGTCACGGGCGCCTGGCGCGACGTCGATGTCAATCTGGCTGCCCTGAGCAACGGTTCGGTCGTCGCCAAGGCCCATCCGGCTGGGCTGAGGTTGTCGGGGAGGAAGGGCGCCAGGGCGTCCTCGCTGCGCGCCGCGCAGGCGGCCCCGGCCACCGATCTGGTCACCTTCGGTGAGGGTGAGGAGCAGGTTACGCTGCAGTGGAGGGGCGGACTGCCCGCACCCCGGCTGGACGGCACCCGTGCCACCTACGTGGACGCGGTGCCGGGCGCGGACGTGGTGGTCGAGGCCACTCGTACCGGGTTCGAGCAGTTCGTCGACCTCAAGGCCAGGCCCGCCACCGACGGCTTCTCCTACACGCTGCCGCTGCGGACCAAGGG
>NZ_JBIBBZ010000042.1:0-8749 GCF_042900925.1 Streptomyces sp. NPDC012825
TGCCCCGGGCGTCGGCCGGCGAGACGGCCCGCGGGTTCCAGCCGCTCTCCTGGTAGAGCTGTGCGGCGAGCAGGGCCGGGTTGATGGCGGGACAGAGGTTCCCCCACCGCTGCACGAGGCCCTGGTAGAGGGCCGGGACGGCGCCCTTGGCGAGCCCCACGGTGCCGTTCCTGCCGCTGCCCGCGCCGGCGACGAGCCCCGAGGCCGCGGAGTACGTGCCGACGACGAGCATGGCCACGAAGGCGAGACAGATCCCGAAGGACCCGCCGGCCACCAGCCACGCCCTGCCCGCCCTACGGCCCGCCCTACGCACCGTCAACCACCCCTCGGCCCATGGCAGTACGCCCCGTCGGTCAGTCTAGGCGGCGGGAGGCTCCCCGGGGACCGGTGCGCGACGACCTCGTCGCACGCGCCGCCCGCGTGCTCCCGCGCGCCGACCGTGCGCCGCCCCAAGAGTGGAACAACGACGATCATTGCCCGGAGTCACCCTCCGTGATACACAGAGTGACCATACGCTTCTTCACACGGAAACCGGCCACACCACCGCAGGTCAAGGCGGTCAGACCGGTCAAGTGTGCGGGGATCGGGTAAAGAGAGCCGTCAAGCAGTCACATGCGAGCGATTTCTTCGGCGAAGATAGAGCGATGACCCGTGCCGTCCGGGAAGGACGGCCAACAACCCACACAGGGGCGGTGAGTTACATGTACCTGGCGGCCGAAAAGGGCGACATCACCACCATTATCGGTGGAATCGCCCCGAACTGGGGGCCCTTCGGGAGCCTGGGCAACGAGGCCAAGGTGATGATCGAGGTCGTGATGGCCGTGGCCATCCTGCTCTGCCTGGGCATCGCCATCTGGGGCGCGGCCAAGCAGCGCATCGGCGCGACCGCCCTCCGCGACACGTTCAGCGCGGAACAGGGCAAGGGCCTGATCGTGGCCGGCCTGACCGGCGTCTTCATCATCGGCTCGCTGGGCACGCTCTTCACGATCGTGTACGGGATGGCGGTCTGACGTCCCGTCGGACCGACCGCCCCGAGACCGCCCACCCGGATTGTCCACCTGAACCCGATGCCCAGTCCTGTTGAAGCACGGCCGTACCCGCGAACGAGTGAGGGGGCGTACCCGGCATGAGTCCCGGCGACGAGCACGACAGCTTCGGCGGCGTGGGCGGCTCGGGCCAGACCCGGACCCGCCTGCCCGAGGGCAACAGCGGCGACGTGTACGGCGCCGGGCGCCGCCCCGCCCGCTCCTCCCGCTCCCTCGTCACGGTCGTGGGCGTGGTGGTCCTCCTCGTCGGCGCCATCGCCCTCGCCAACCGCGGCGGGGGCGACCCGGCGGACCCGTCCGCCCCCCGCTCCGGCACCCCCGGCGAGGCGGCCCCCACGGCGGCCACGGGCGTCCCCCCGGTCAAGGGCCGGAACGGCCCGGTCCCCACGGGCTACGCCCGGGACGAACAGGGGGCGCAGAGCGCGGCGACGAACTACGCGGTGGCACTGGGCTCGGCCGCCATGTTCACCACCGCCGGGCGCGACGAGATCGTCACCACGGTCTACACCCCCGACGCCGCGGCCGCCCGCAGGAACGACCTCGACAAGGCGTACGGCTCCGAGGAACTCCTGACCCGCATCGGCCTCCAGGACGACGGCACGGCCCCGCCGGGCACGACGTTCATCTCCCGGGTCATCCCCGTGGGCGCCAGGACGGAGAGCTACGGCACCGACCGGGCGACGGTGTCGGTCTGGTACTCGACCCTGTTCGGCCTCGCGGGCGAGGCCTCGCGGAACCCCGTCTCCGAGGCCTGGTACACCGACACGTTCGAACTGCGGTGGGCCGACGGCGACTGGAAGGTCACCAGGACCACCCAGAAGGACGGCCCCGTGCCCGTCGCCCGCGACCAGCGCGCGTCCGGCGCCCAGGACATGGCGGACGCCGTCGGCCAGTTCGGAGGCTTCACTTATGCCCGGTAAGCCCTTGGCCCCTCTTCCGGCCGGGCGGCCCCTCGCCCGCGGCGCCGGCTTCCTCACCGCGTTCGGCGCGGTCCAGACGGCCGCCGTCCTCTTCGCGGGCCGCGCCTTCGCGGACCCCACGCCACCGTCCACCCCCACGGCGACGCCCTCCCCGAGCGCGACCAGCAGGGGCTGCGACCTGCTCTCGGGGCAGGCCAGGGAGCACTGCGCGAAGGGGGAGACCGGCGGCAGCGGGGGCGGTGGCGGTCAGGGCCCGCTCAACGATCCCACCACGGCCCTGGACCCCCTGGCCTCCCTCTCCCGCGGCTTCGCCGACGCCGCCGTCACCACCGTCGACTACCTCTCCAAGGCCGTCAAAGAGACCGCCGACGTGGACTTCACCAACATGGAGTTCCTCGGCCGCTACGCCGTCGTCTTCGCCGCCTCCACCGTCCTCACCCTCCTCCTCTGGCTCCTCGCCGTCGCCAAGCGGGCCATCCGCGGCGTTCCCCTCACCACCGCCCTCTCCGAGGCCATCGGCTTCCTCTGGCTGACGGTCCTCGCCTCCGCCTTCACCCCCCTGATCCTCTACACCGTCGTCAACGCCACCGACGCCGTCACCGAGGTCATCGCCTCCGGCACCGGACAGCAGACCGACGTCTTCTTCGGCAGCTTCAAGCAGGCCCTCCAGAAGGGCGACAGCATCGGCGGCGGCCCGATCATGCTGATCATCGTGTCCCTGGTGACCGTGATCGCCGCCGGCGTCCTCTACCTGGAGCTGTTCCTCCGCGCCGTCATGCTGTACGTCGGCGCCCTCCTCGGCGTCGTCGTCTACTCCGGCCTCGTCGACAAGAACATGTGGGGCCACGTCCGCCGCTGGGCCGGCATCATGATCGCGATCATCATGGTCAAGCCGGTCATCGTCATCGTCCTCGGCCTCGCCGGCGCGCTCTCCTCCGGCACCGGCCCGGACTCCTTCTCCGCCGTCGTCTCCGGCCTCGCGATCATCCTGCTCGCCATCTTCGCCTCCGCGATGATCTACCGCTTCGTCCCCGGCTTCGGCGACGAGATCGCCGCCTCCCGCAACAACCGCCTCCACCGCGCCGGCGAGAACACCGCGGCCGCCGTCATCTCCTCCCCCGCCTCCCTCGTCTCCCAGGGCATCAAGACCCACAGCAGCCGCGGCGACGGCGGCGGTGGCGGCCAGGCCTCCGCGGCCCCCCGCCCCGCCAACCAGCTCTCCGGCGGCATGGCCGCCCACAGCAGCCGCGGCGGCGCCGGAGGCGGGGGCGCGACACCGCCCCCGGCCCCCCGCAGCAGCAGTCCCACCGCGGGAACCCCGCACGGCAACCGCAAGAACTCTGGAGGTGCAGGGCGTTGACGACCCAGTCCCATCCGGTCGCGCCCCGCCGCACGTATCTCATCGGCCGCGCCCGGCCGAACGCGATCGTCGGCAAGAACCGCGAGACCGGCGAGATCGCCCTGATCATCGTCGGCGCCTTCCTCGGCATGATGAGCGGACTCCTCGTCCCCTCCCTCCCCCTGCGGATCGCGCTCCTCGCCGGCCTGCCCATGCTCGCGATCGCCGCCGTGTACCTCCCTTACAAGGGCCGCACGTTCTACAAGTGGTTCGAGATCAACCGCAGCTACAAGCGGATGCTCAAGCGCGGCACCGCCTACCGCTCCGTCACCGTCGAGGCCGGCACCCGCCTCGACGGCCGCGAGGTCGAGGTCGGCCCGCCCCCCGGCATCGGCCGCATCGGCTGGCTCTCCGCCCCCTTCGGCCCCGACGAGATCGCCGTGCTCCTCCACGCCGACCGCCGCACCGTCACCGCCGCCATCGAGATCGAGGGCCCCGGCGTCGGCCTGCGCGACAGCGAGGACCAGGAGGCCCTCGTCGACCGCTTCGGCACCCTCCTCAAGCACGTCGCCAACGGCGACGGCTTCGTCACCCGCCTCCAGATGCTGGCCCGCACCCTCCCCGCCGACCCCGACGCGCACGCCAAGGACGTCGGCCAGCGCGGCGACCCGCACGCGCCCCCGTGGCTCCAGGAGTCCTACGACCAGCTCCAGTCCATGGTCTCCACCTCCAGCGAGCAGCACCGCGCCTACCTCGTCGCCTGCATGCACTACACCCGCGAACTCGCCGCCGAGGCCAACGCCATGGCCCGCGCCGCCCGCCACGCCTCCGGCGCCCGCCGCCTCGACCGCGACGCCGGCCTCGCCGTCGTCATGGCCCGCGAGCTCACCGACATCTGCGCCCGCCTCGCCGAGGCCGACATCCGCGTCCGCCAGCCCCTCGGCCAGTCCCGGCTCTCCTCGCTCGTGCACTCCATGTACGACCCGGACCACCCCATCGACCACATCCAGGCCATGACGAAACGAAACGCCTGGCCGGCCGAGCTGGACGCGATGGAACCGACGTACCTCCAGGCCAAGACCCGCGAGTCCTCCACCCGCGCCCCCTGGTGCCACGCCACCGCCTGGGTCAAGGAGTGGCCGATGACCCCCGTCGGCGTCAACTTCCTCGCCCCGCTCCTCGTCCACACCCCCGACGTCATCCGCACGGTCGCCGTCACCATGGACCTGGAACCCACCGAGGTCGCCATCGAGCGCATGCTCACCGAGAAGACCAACGACGAGGCCGACGCCAGCCGCGCCGCCAAGATGAACCGCACGGTCGACCCGCGCGACATCGCCGCCCACGGCCGGCTCGACCAGCGGGGTGAAGATCTCGCCAGCGGCGCTGCCGGGGTCAACCTCGTCGGGTACATCACGGTGTCGTCGCGTTCCCCCGAGGCCCTCGCCCGGGACAAGCGCACGATCAGGGCCTCGGCCGGCAAGTCGTACCTGAAACTGGAGTGGTGCGACCGCGAGCACCACCGGGCCTTTGTGAACACCTTGCCGTTCGCGACCGGCATCCGCCGCTAGGGCCGAAGGGGCACAGACCCATGCGAGATCCGCTGTCCGTCCTCACCGACGCCTTCACCTCCTTCCTCTTCGGGAAGGTGGAGACGACCCGCCTGCCCGTCCGCACCTCCACCGGACAGGCCCAGGCCGTCTACCTGCCGACCGCCGCCCCCGGCCTCGGCGACTCCGGCGTCATCATCGGCCGCGAGGTCTACAGCGGAAAGGGTTACATCTACGACCCCTTCCAGCTGTACGGGCAGCAGCTCCCCGCCCCCCACTGGCTGGTCCTCGGCGAGTCCGGCAACGGCAAGTCGGCCCTGGAGAAGACGTACGTGCTCCGCCAGCTCCGCTTCCGCGACCGGCAGGTCGTCGTCCTCGACGCCCAGGGCGAGGACGGCGTCGGCGAGTGGAACCTCATCGCCCAGGAGCTGGGGATAACCCCCATCCGCCTGGACCCGATGGTCGCCAACGACGCCGGGATCCGCCTCAACCCGCTCGACCCGTCGATCACCACCACGGGCCAGCTCGCCCTGCTCCGCACGATCATCGAGGTGGCGATGGGCCACGGCCTCGACGAGCGCTCCGGCTTCGCACTCAAGGTCGCCCACGCCTACGTGAACAACCACGTCACCGAACGCCAGCCGATCCTCACCGACATCGTCGAGCAACTCCGCCACCCCAAGGCCGAGTCGGCGGAGGCGATGAACGTCGCCATAGAGGACGTACGCGCCTGGGGCCTGGACGTCGCCCTCGTCCTGGACCGCCTGGTCGACGGCGACCTGCGCGGCATGTTCGACGGCCCGACGACCGTCGGCATCGACCTCGACGCGCCCCTGATCGTCTTCGACCTCTCCCACATCGACCGCAACTCCATCGCCATGCCCATCCTCATGGCGATCGTCGGCGTCTGGCTGGAGCACACCTGGATCCGCCCCGACCGGAAGAAGCGCATCTTCCTGGTCGAGGAGGCCTGGCACATCATCAACAGCCCCTTCGTGGCCCAGCTGTTCCAGCGTCTCCTGAAGTTCGGCCGCCGCCTCGGCCTGTCCTTCGTCGCCGTCGTCCACCACCTCTCCGACGTGGTCGACGGAGCGGCGGCGAAGGAGGCCGCGGCGATCCTCAAAATGGCCTCCACCAGGACCGTATACGCCCAGAAGGCCGACGAGGCGCGCAACACCGGCCGGGTCCTCGGCCTGCCCCGCTGGGCGGTCGAGATCATCCCGACCCTCACCCCCGGCATCGCGGTCTGGGACGTCAACGGCAACGTGCAGGTGGTCAAACACCTCATCACCGAGAAGGAACGCCCGCTCGTCTACACCGACCGCGCCATGACCGAGTCCTCGGTCACCGACCCGGAACTGGAGTGGGAGACGGAACAGCGGGCCATGCTCATCGAGCAGCAGATGAACGGCTCCTCGCAGTCCACGGTGGCGTAGGCGGGACGAGCGGGGCCCGACGAGGCGGAGCAGCGAGGCAGGTGGGGCGGATGGGACAGACGGACGCGGCGCGGAAGGGCGGCGGAGGGATCTCGGACGGGCTGCTGCTCAGCCTGTTCGGCCTCCTCCTCTGCCTCACGGTCCTGGTGTGGACGGCGACCGGCCTGTCGGGCCTGTTCGCCCACGGCTCCTGGCCGGACGGCGTCGCCTTCACCGGCACGCCACCGGCCCTGCGCTCCCTGGCGACGGCCCCGACGGACCTCCCTGCGGCCTGGCCGGCCGCCCCGCCGGCCCAGCTCTCCGGATACGGCCTCTTCTGGGGCCTCCTGATCGGCGAGGCGATGATCCTGATGGTCCTCGCGATCTTCGCCCTGGGCACGGTGACCCGCTGGCGCGCGGTCCGCGCCCACCGCAGGACGGGCGCGTACGGGACTCCCCTGCGGGAGTCGGCCCCGAACCTCCGGAAGCCGGTACGGGAGAACCCCGAGGCGGTACGGGAAGACCCCGAGCCCGTACGGGACGAACGACCGCGCCCGGCACGGAACGCCGTACGGGACCACGCGTCCCCCCACCCGGCGAGCGACCCACCGGCCCCGACCCCGGCGTCCACCGACCCGCCCACCACCGAACCGACCCTCCTTTCCCCCACCCCGCCCGAGCACACCAGGGACCCCGTCCCCACCCCCCCGAGCCCCGTACGGGAGACCCCGAGGCCGCCCCTCTCCCCTACCGAGCCGCAGATCCCCCCGCAGCCCGGCCCCGCGGCCCCCGGCCACCCCGCCCCAGGGAATCCCGCCCCCGTAGGGGACGGCACCCTCTTCGGCCCGCCCGACGTCCGCCGCCCCGCCGCCGTCCAGGCGGTGCGGGACGCCGAGGGACCGGCCCTCGTCGTCACCTCCGACCCCGCCGTCTGGTCGGACACCAAGGACGCGCGGGGCAAGCTCGGCCCGGTCCTCGTCTACGACCCCGGGCACCTCTGCGACACCCCGGGCCGACTCCACTGGTCGCCCGCCGAGGGCTGCGGGGACCCGGAGACCGCGCAGGCCAGGGCAGCAGCCCTGCTCGCCCCGGTCCGCCCGCACTCCCGGCTCGACGCGGCGACCGCCGACACCGCGGAAACGCTCCTGCGCTGCTGGCTGCACGCGGCGGCCGTCGACGGCCGTCCCTTCCGCCAGGTGCACCGCTGGGCCCAGGGCTCCGACGCCCACGAGCCGGTACGGATCCTCCGCAGCCACCCCAAGGCCGTATCGGGCCTGGCCGGACTCCTCGAATCGGCCCTGACCGCGCACCCGGAAAGCCGCCGCCTGGCACAGGAGCTGACGGCCCGTGCGTTCTCCGCGTTCTCCACGGTCCACATCAGGGAGGCGTGCACCCCGAATCGAACGGATTCGCTGGCGCTGGCATCTTTCCTCTCCGAAGGGGGCACCCTCTACGTGGTGGGTGAATCGATCGAGGACCCCCGCACCCACCCCGGCGCGATGCCGCTCCTGACGGCGCTCGCCGCAAGCGTGGTCGAGCGCGGCCGCCGCATGGCCGCACGGTCATCCGACGGTCGGCTCGACCCACCACTGACCCTGGTGCTCGACGACGTCGCCGCCGTCGCCCCGTTCCCCGCACTCCCGGCCCTCCTGGCCGAGGGCAGCTCCCGGGGCCTGCCCACCCTGGCCCTGATGCGCTCCCGCGAACAGGCCAGAACCCGCTGGCTGAACGACGCCCTGATCCCCAGAGCCTGACACACCCTCAACGAGCGGACCGTCCCACCGGCCGCCGCAGCTCGTACTCCACCTCCTCCGCCGATCCGCTCCCCGGCACCGCCACCCGCTCGCCCGTCGCCGTGAACCCGAACCGCCGGTAGAAGGCCGCCGCCCGCGCGTTGTCCTCGTGCACGTACAGTCGCACCCGCTCGACCGCCGGCTCCACCGACGACCAGGACCACTCCACGCCCGCCCGGAACAGGGCGTCGATCACGCCCGTCCCGCGCGCCCCGGGACGCACGTACACCCCCACGACGTGGGTCTGGTCGACCTTCGCCGGCTCGCCGAACCGCACCTCGTCCGAGGGCCGCTCCACGAGCAGCGTGATCGTGCCCGCCCAGGTGCCGTCCGGCCCCTCGGCCACGAACTGCCGCACCTTCCCCTCACCGCTCTCGGACGAGTCCTCCGCCCGCTCCCGCCAGAACGCGTCGGGCCGTTCGACGGCGGCCTCGTACGTGTCGAGGAACGCCAGGTGCGCGATCGGGTCCCGGAGGGCGGCGAGACGGATCTCGCGGGCCTTCTCCCACTCGTCGGCACGGAGGGCACGTATCAGATGGTCCATGGCTCCGATCCTGACGACGAGCACACCCCCCTGACAAGGCATTTCCAGAGCCTCCGCGCACGGGGTCGCACCGGCTCCCCCGGAACGCAGAAAAGCCCCGCACCAGATGGTGCGGGGCTTTCCCACAATGATTGTTCGGCGG
>NZ_JBIBBZ010000043.1:0-5622 GCF_042900925.1 Streptomyces sp. NPDC012825
ACTATTGGTGCTGGAGGGCGGGAGGTCTTGGGTAGAAGACCATGTTCACAGTGAAGGGAGTCTGACATGGTACACGTCAGGCGTTCGGTTCGTCTGACGGGGCGTTCACGCTGCGGAAACGGCTTCATCGTGAGCGCGGTAATGCCGGAGAGCGATAAGCACGGGCGTCCGACCCACCAGAAGCTGTGCGCGACCTGTAACACCGTTCCTCGGGAAGATAAAGTGCCAGGTCAGCGGTGTGCCGGGCGGTCGGTATCATCAGAAGAGCCATGGTGTTCTGGTTCTCCAGAACAACCGGCGGCTGCTCCAACCCGTGCGCGCGTCGTTCCCCTTTACGGGAAAATCCCGGAAGTCGTCTCGCACGATGCTGCTGCCACCGTGTAGTTGCAGTGGTGTCGCCGAACGGCACCGTCGGTCAGCAGGCTCTGACCCACGGCTGCTGCCTGCAGCAGTATCCGAGCAGCGTGCAGGAACTGGCTGCACTGGCCCGGCCGGGGCAGGCCTGCTGCTGGTGCAGCACCCGTGTCGCGCCTGGCCCATGCAAATACTGCGCTGCGCTGCACCCGCGACATCGTCGTGCTGCGCTTTGGGGACCATCACCAGGATCGCCGCCAAGGTGCTCACCACGGGCGAGATCTGGTGCGAGGCCGTGAAACGCGGTCTGAAGCGGGTTGAACCCTATCTGCCGCCGCCGCGTCGGTGAACAGGGCGAAGGAGCGCCGTCGACCTGCTGATAGACGTGCCGGTCCGGCCGGATCGGGTTCCTTCGATCGGGTCAATGTCCGGTGCCGGACGCATTGCCGGAGGAAGTGGACGTGCAGGATCGGCGCGTACCGCGGCGATGTGGCCGCAGATCGTGAGACGAAGGGCGGGCGATGGCTCAGGGCAGCGTGAATTGGTTCAACGTGGAGAAGGGCTACGGGTTCATCGAGCAGAGCGACGGCGGCCCGGACCTCTTCGTGCGTTACTCCGAAATCGAGGGCAACGGGTACCGGCAACTGGAGGAGGGCCAGCAGGGCGAGTTCGAGATCGGCCAGGGCTCCAGGGGACCGCAGGCCCAGCAGGTACGCGCGATCTGACCTCTGTTCGGGTGGATACGGCGTGGCTACGGTCGAAAACGGCCCGCCCCGGCAGTTGCGATGCCGATGCCGGGCCGTTGTCGCAGGGGTGATTACCCGAACCAAACGATTTTCAGGACGCAGGAGTTGTACGGGGCGCGGTTGACTGGGCCCTGATCAGGAGGGAGTGACCCCCACGTGGGTGACGGTCGCGTTCACATCACACCAGGCGGTGGACGTCCCTCCAGATACCGCGCGGTTGCCGAAGTGCCGGTAGGTGCCGTACCCGGACTTGTAGCAGTCGATGAACTCGGTGAACGCCGAACCGGTACAGCGGATGGAGGCGCCGTGGTGTCCTCCGCTTCCGACCAAATAACTGGGTGAGCCGCAGGAAAGCGCTGACGGGGACGCTACGGCCTGCGAGGTCAGTCCCAGCAGTCCCCCGCTCGCCAGTGCGAAGGATGCCGCGACAGCACCAATACGGCGATAAACGCGCATATTTGTCTCCTCTAGAGGATCAAACACAAGCTATCGGTCAGAAACATCCTGATCGATGTCGAATCGTCGCACCAGAGGGCCTTGATGAGTTGACCGAAAAACTGTCATGAGCCCGGCTAGGCCCCAGGGGACGGACGTCGACGATTGCAGCCGATGGCTGCGGGGTCGCCATCTGGCGGCTACCCGAACCAGACGATGTTCAGGACCGTCAGGCTGCGCAGAGGCCGGTTGATCCAGAAGGTGAGGGAGAGCTGTCCGACAGCCGCGTAGCGGACGTCTTCGCCCTCATCGTCGTCGGTGTCGAACTGCCGGAAGCCGAACGGATCGCCCGCGGCCGCAGCGAGGATGTCCCACACGGTGTCCGCCGCGTGCTCGGGCAGCGCGTCGAGGACCTTGGCGGCCGCGGCAGAGACACGGACCGCGTACGGCGACGGGCTCACCCGCGACGGCGGCGGAGCTCCGCCAGGTCGACGGCGTCGCTGTCGTCGTAGCCGGAGGCGACGAACGCGTCGACGGCCGGGGCGTGCGCGATGCGGCCTTGCCAGTCCTGGACGACCTCGTAGAGCCCGGCCAGGGAGAACGTGCGCCGGGACTCCTCGAGGGCGGCCGCGTAGTCGCGCTCGAAGGCCGGCACCCACGTCGTCGCGCGTTTGTCGGCGCGGAGCTGGGCGAGGAGTTCGGCCGGCGCTCCGGGCGCGGGGGCGTAGGTAGTGAGGGGTGCGTGGTCGGGCTGTGCGCTCATCTGGTCCTCCCGGCGGGTCCTCCCCTCACGGTACGCGCGCCGGGTGGCTGTGGATGCGGTCATGGGCAGATCCCTCCTACGGGGTGAGCGGGCGGCATGAGGGCCTGCTTCGGCAGTTGCGATGCCGGGGCCAGGCCCGTGGTGTGCCGACGGAGGTCAGGCGGCTGGGGTGAGGGTCAGGGTGTAGTGGCGGCCGGTGGCCAGGTGGACCGTGAGGGTGTCGCCGTCGGCGGCGGCGGCCCGGTAGGCGGGGTGGGTCAGGAGCTCGGGGACGACGACGTCGCGCAGCACGACGGCGGGGCTGTCGGCTGGGGTCGGGGCGCCGCTCGGGTTCTGGGAGACCTCGCCGTCGAGGCCGGACTGGAAGTCGAGCACCCAGGTGCCCCCGGCTGCGGTGAAGACGATGTCGCCCTGGACGCCGGAGTCGGTGACGTCGCTGGTGCTTGGGTGGGCCTCCAGGACGTCGGCCAGGTGCACGGCTTCTTCGCCCACGGCGGTCAGGTGGCTCTTGTCGCGGTCGATGGGCGGGTGTGACTGAGCGTTTTAGCTGTCCAGTTGAGCGTCGTGCTTGGCCGGTTGAAATCCGGTGGCTTTCGGAGCGACGGTGCGCTGGGCGGTGCAAGACGTCTCCAGCCAGTCAGCCTTCCGCGTTGTGGGCGAGGTGCCGTTGCAGGTCGATGTGCCGGAATTGGTAGACAGGGCCGACTTGGCGCAGAACACCACGGTGTTCGTGGGCGTCTTGCAGGAACGTCATCAGTTCTCGGGGGACGTGACGGCGCATTGCCAGGTAAGTGCGTGCAATCACGAAATGGGGCCAGGCTGCTGATGCCATCCCAAGCACGAGGGCGGTCGCTGCCCCGGTTGCAATTCCCAGTGCAATCCTGGAGCGAAGACCGAACTCGTCCGCGGTGCCACTGAAACCCAGGCCGAGTGCGTCTCCGATCCAGGTTGTGAATACGAGCCCGAAAACAGCTCCGGCCACCGGTGCGAAGATGATGCCTACCAGGAGGAAGGCACGTCGGTCCGAGGCGAAGAGTCTCGACGCCCCGGTGCTGGACGTCACATCAGGTGTCCTGGGTGTGAGTCTGCACCTGGTCCTGTACATAACGCCTACGCTCGCCAGCGCCCCGAGGATCACCACGGGCAGATTGCCGCTGGTGAGGATCCAGCCGACGGCCGCGGCCACGATGACCGTGAGCCCCCAGAGGCCACTTGCGAGCCCTTCGCGCAGCTGCTGACGACCGCCGCTCGGGGCAGCGGAACGCCTGGAGAGATGGAATATTAGGCAGCCCAGTGTCATCCCAGTAAGGAACCCGTTTGGGGGGTAGGTCGAGGGTAGGGCGTGTTCCACCGGCGAGAGGACGAGCAGAACCGCGAGCCCGCTGACGGCGACACCACTCATTCCGAAGAGAAAGGTGATGATGGGGCGTTGGTATGTGCGCCTGCCGATGGCTGCGCCCCCGACTCCGCCTGCGACGACGCTCAACACTTCGACCGTGTAGAAGCCTCCGACCGTACCCGCGAGCACCCACACGAGGCTGAACACGAGCCCGCCCATCAGGCACTGGAGGCCCGCTGGGACGGCCCGGGGCAGTTCCCACCAGGCCAGATCGGGGCTGCCGTGGCCACGGGTTTCCTGGAAACGGGCGAGGAAGGTGAAGACATGCTGGGCTTGGGCGGCGTTCCAGCGGGGCGGTTGCGGCCCGTCGGGGGCATAGGCGGCGGGGATGAAGGACCGGAACAAGTGCTGATCCACAGCGGTGCGGTCAGGCAGGATCTGGCGGTCGCAAAGCTCATCTGGGTGCGGCGCAGCGTCGTTACCGTCGGTGCCGGGGCGGGGGTTGTAGATGGTGCGGGCCAGGAAGAGTCCCAGCGGAGTGCTCAGGGCCTGCCCGACCGGGTTGTCGGTGCCCAACTGGCCGACAACTGCGTCCCATCGGGTGGCGCCAAAAGTGTGTGGGCCGCCCGCGTCGCGGCGCAGATATGCGGCGGCACGCTCGGGATTCAGGGGTAGGAGCTGGACAGCTGCGGCCCCGTTGAGGCGGAGCGTGGGCCCCAGGCCACTCACTGCAGCCCGATAGGCGGCGGAACGGGCGGCTAGCACCAGCGCCCGGCCGGCGAGTAAAGCACGATTGAGAGCATCCAAGGCCAGGGGGTGCAGATGCTCAGGCAGTTCGTCGAAGCCGTCCAGCAGCGGAAGGATGCGTCCACTCTCCAGCAGCGCCTCGGCGAGATCACTAGCTGTGCCGCTGGTGGAGGTCATGACGGTGGCGCGCAATCCGGGATAGTGGCGGCGCAGCTGGTCGGCCAGCCACCCCTTCAGCGGCTGGTGCGGATCCCAAGAGGCGAGGGAAAAGAGGACAGGCACGGGCTCGTCCTCTGTGCGGCGGGCCAGGAGGTCCTGCAGCAGCCGGATCAGCAGCACGCTCTTGCCCGAGCCGGGCTCGCCCAGGATCACCAGCCGACGGGTGGGGATTCGGTCGGTGAACACCTCCCCGATCGCACCGTCCTGGCCATTCAGCCCTGCTGTGTCACGCGGCCAGCGCGCCGGGTCCCCGGGCGGCCCGCCCGGCCAGGCACAGGCCAACTCCACCAACTCCGACCACGGAATGGCCAGGTCCTCATTCACGGCCTGCCAGGAAACCGACAGCGGATAGGGGTCATGGACCCGCCGCAGCGCAGCCTCGGCATCCCACTGATTGCGCACTGCCACCGCGAGCTGCCCCGCCGCCTCTTCCAGGACAGGGTTCGACCCCTCAGCCGCACCCTCTCCGCGCCACATCCGCCACAGGGAGCGGAGAACCGGAGGGACGCCCAGAAGCGCAACTAACGCACCGATCACACTGGCGCTCTGATCTGCCAAATCCAAAGTCGTGTTCTGGAAGTAGATGAGCGCACCCACCAACAGTGCGACATAGGCAACCGCCCCCAGCCTCTTCAGTCCTCGATCATGCATCTGGCCAGCATGGATCAAGCCTGTCCCGGGCGGAACCCTGTTGTCGGCCGCTGGCAGGAGTACTGAGGCGTGGGGGCTCTTCCCATGGTGCACGGAACACACCACTTCCCCGGCCAGCGAGGCTCGACAATGCATGGGGCCAGGACCGGTTCACCATCGGTCACTGGCTCCGGCAGAACAAGGTGCCCCTCTACCAACAGATGAAGCCACTTCTCGACGCCTACACCGCCCAGCTCGCCCAAGCTATCGACGCCGCCCGCTCAACTCACCAACTCGTACGCTCGCTCGCCAACTGAAGCGCTCAGTCACAGCGGTGTGCCGAAGCATGATAGTTGTCACTGGCAGAGCCGGATGACGTGGCGAACGGG
>NZ_JBIBBZ010000045.1:0-1457 GCF_042900925.1 Streptomyces sp. NPDC012825
CTAGGCCGTGTCTGACAAATGATCACCTTGCGGGTTCGCGATGCCACGAGATCGGCAAGAGAGGCTCTTGGCGAGCTAGTCTGACGATCATGGCGGACTGGGATATTCGACCGGCCACGGCTTTGGACGTCGAGGCGGTGGCTGAGTTGCGGGCCGTTGTGCTGCGGGCAGATCTGCAGCGGCTTGGGCGGTACGACGAACAACGGGTGCGGCAGCGGCTGCGGGATGCGTTCGCTCCGGCGCACACGTGGGTGATCGAGGTGGGTGGCGCGTTCGCTGGTTGCGTGTCGCTGCGGCCGGCCGAGGACGCCCATTGGCTGGAGCACTTCTACCTGGCCCCGCACCTGCAGGGCAGCGGCATCGGTACGGCCGTGCTGCGCGGGCTGATGGAACAGTGCGACCGTGAGGGCGTCCTGGCCCGACTGAACGTCCTGCGGGACAGTCCGGCACGGCGGCTGTACGAACGGCACGGATTCACGCTGGAGGCCGAGGATTCGGTGGATGTGTTTATGGTGCGCGAGCCTGACTTGGCCGTGCGCCCCAAATGATCACCCGATGCGGAGCCAGAGAACGAGCGAGGCGAGGTGCAGGCCGGCCTGGTATCGGGTGGCGAGCTTGTCGAACCGGGTCGCGACGGCGCGGAACTGCTTGAGCCGGTTGAAGCAGCGCTCGACCACATTGCGGTGCTTGTACAACTCAGCGTCGAAGGCCGGAGGGCGCCCACCTCGTGAGCCGCGGCGAAGTCGATTGGCAACCTGGTCGGCTCGCTCCGGAATCGTGACGGCGATGCCGCGCTGCCTGCACCAGGCGCGGATCGCCCTCGACGAATACGCCTTGTCACCCAGGACTCGGTCGGGGCGGGTGCGGGGCCGCCCGCGCCCGGACCGAGGAACGCGAACTGCCTCCAGTATGGGCACGAGCATCGTGGAATCGCTCGCGTTGCCTGGGGTGAGCACCATCGACAGCGGCAGGCCCCGGCCATCTACCGCCAAGTGAACCTTGGTGGTCAGCCCGCCTCGGGAGCGACCGAGGGCCTGCCGCGCCGCCGAGCGTTGCGGATCCTCCAGTTTGTCCCCGTCCGGCTCCCCCTTTTGCGGGCCCCGGCGGCGTGCTGGTGGGCACGGTTGATGGTGGAGTCCACCGACACGGTCCAGTCCACCCGCCCCACCGCGTCGTCGCGGACCAGGACCTGCTCCAGCAGGTTGGCCCAGATGCCGTCCGCCTCCCAGCGAGCAAACCGCTCATAGACGGTCTGCCACGGCCCGTATCGCTCTGGCAGATCCCGCCACGGCGCCCCGGTCCGCAGCCGCCACAGCACTCCGTTGACTACCTGACGGTGATCTCGCCAGGGGCGACCACGCCCATCCGTGCCCGGGAGCAGCGGCGCTATCCGCTCCCATGCCGCATCCGTCAATTCCCCTCGACCCATCACAAGATCAATTATCAGACACGACCTA
>NZ_JBIBBZ010000046.1:0-1433 GCF_042900925.1 Streptomyces sp. NPDC012825
CTGAGACCTGATGCCGAGCCGATTGTGGTGAAGTGGATGATCCTATGCTGTCGAGAAAAGCCTCTAGCGAGTTTCATGGCGGCCCGTACCCTAAACCGACTCAGGTGGTCAGGTAGAGAATACCGAGGCGTTCGGGTGAACTATGGTTAAGGAACTCGGCAAAATGCCCCCGTAACTTCGGGAGAAGGGGGGCCACGCCTGGTGATGGAGTTTTCCTCCTGAGCTGGGGGTGGCCGCAGAGACCAGCGAGAAGCGACTGTTTACTAAAAACACAGGTCCGTGCGAAGCCGTAAGGCGATGTATACGGACTGACGCCTGCCCGGTGCTGGAACGTTAAGGGGACCGGTTAGTGACCTTTCGGGGTTGCGAAGCTGAGAACTTAAGCGCCAGTAAACGGCGGTGGTAACTATAACCATCCTAAGGTAGCGAAATTCCTTGTCGGGTAAGTTCCGACCTGCACGAATGGCGTAACGACTTCTCGACTGTCTCAACCATAGGCCCGGTGAAATTGCACTACGAGTAAAGATGCTCGTTTCGCGCAGCAGGACGGAAAGACCCCGGGACCTTTACTACAGTTTGATATTGGTGTTCGGTTCGGCTTGTGTAGGATAGGTGGGAGACTTTGAAGCCGTGACGCCAGTCATGGTGGAGTCGCCGTTGAAATACCACTCTGGTCGTGCTGGATGTCTAACCTCGGTCCGTGATCCGGATCAGGGACAGTGTCTGATGGGTAGTTTAACTGGGGCGGTTGCCTCCCAAAGGGTAACGGAGGCGCCCAAAGGTTCCCTCAGCCTGGTTGGCAATCAGGTGTTGAGTGTAAGTGCACAAGGGAGCTTGACTGTGAGACCGACGGGTCGAGCAGGGACGAAAGTCGGGACTAGTGATCCGGCGGTGGCTTGTGGAAGCGCCGTCGCTCAACGGATAAAAGGTACCCCGGGGATAACAGGCTGATCTTCCCCAAGAGTCCATATCGACGGGATGGTTTGGCACCTCGATGTCGGCTCGTCGCATCCTGGGGCTGGAGTCGGTCCCAAGGGTTGGGCTGTTCGCCCATTAAAGCGGTACGCGAGCTGGGTTTAGAACGTCGTGAGACAGTTCGGTCCCTATCCGCTGTGCGCGTAGGAATATTGAGAAGGGCTGTCCCTAGTACGAGAGGACCGGGACGGACGAACCTCTGGTGTGCCAGTTGTCCTGCCAAGGGCATGGCTGGTTGGCTACGTTCGGGAGGGATAACCGCTGAAAGCATCTAAGCGGGAAGCCTGCTTCGAGATGAGTATTCCCACCTCCTTGAGAGGGTAAGGCTCCCAGTAGACGACTGGGTTGATAGGCCGGATGTGGAAGCCCTGTAAGGGGTGGAGCTGACCGGTACTAATAGGCCGAGGGCTTGTCCTCAGTTGCTCGCGTCCACTGTGTTAGTTCTGAAGCAACGAACA
>NZ_JBIBBZ010000047.1:0-1366 GCF_042900925.1 Streptomyces sp. NPDC012825
ACGGTGACTTCTTCGCCGACGTGGAAGGTTCCGGCGGCGATCTGTCCGGCGTAGCCGCGGTAGTCGGGGTGTTCGGCGGTCTGGGGGCGGATGACGTACTGGACGGGGAAGCGGGCGTGGCAGGTGGTCAGGTCGTGGCTGACGGGGACGGTTTCCAGGTGTTCCAGGACGGTGGGGCCGCCGTACCAGTCCATGTTGGCGGAGGGTTCCACGACGTTGTCGCCGGCGAGTGCGGAGATGGGGATGGCGGTGATCTCCGGGACGCCCAGCTCCTTGGCGTATGTGGTGAATTCCTCGGCGATGGCGGCGAAGACGGGTTCGGCGTGGTCGACGAGGTCCATCTTGTTCACGGCCAGGACGACGTGGGGGACGCGGAGCAGGGCGGCGACGGCGGCGTGCCGGCGGGTCTGCTCGACGACGCCGTTGCGGGCGTCGACCAGGACCACGGCCAGTTCGGCGGTGGAGGCGCCGGTGACCATGTTGCGGGTGTACTGCACGTGTCCGGGGGTGTCGGCGAGGATGAAGCGGCGCCGGGGGGTGGCGAAGTAGCGGTAGGCGACGTCGATGGTGATGCCCTGTTCGCGTTCGGCGCGCAGGCCGTCGGTGAGCAGGGCCAGGTCGGGTGTTTCCTGGCCGCGGGAGCGTGAGGCGTGTTCGACGGCTTCCAGCTGGTCGGTGAGGACCGATTTGGAGTCGTGCAGGAGCCGGCCCACCAGGGTGGACTTGCCGTCGTCGACGGAGCCGGCGGTCGCGAAGCGCAGCAGGGTGGTGGCCGCCGGCAGGTCGGCCGGCTGCTGGGTGGAGGTGCTCATTAGAAGTACCCTTCGCGCTTGCGGTCTTCCATCGCGGCTTCGGACATCTTGTCGTCGGCGCGGGTGGCGCCGCGCTCGGTGAGCCGGGAGGCGGCGATCTCGGCGATCACCGCGTCCAGGGTGGTGGCGTCGGAGTCGACGGCGCCGGTGCAGGACATGTCGCCGACGGTGCGGTAGCGGATCAGGCGGGTCTGGACCGTCTCGGTCTCCTTCGGGCCGCCCCATTCGCCGGCCGTCAGCCACATGCCGTTGCGGGCGAACACCTCGCGCTCGTGGGCGAAGTAGATGTCGGGCAGTTCGATGTTCTCGCGCTGGATGTACTGCCACACGTCCAGTTCGGTCCAGTTGGACAGCGGGAAGACGCGGACGTGTTCGCCGGGGGCGTGGCGGCCGTTGTAGAGCTGCCACAGTTCGGGGCGCTGGCGGCGCGGGTCCCACTGGGAGAACTCGTCGCGCAGGGAGAAGACGCGTTCCTTGGCGCGGGCTTTCTCCTCGTCGCGGCGCCCGCCGCCGAAGACGGCGTCGAAGCGGTGCTGCTGGATGGCCTCGGTCAG
>NZ_JBIBBZ010000048.1:0-1294 GCF_042900925.1 Streptomyces sp. NPDC012825
GTGGAGTGACCCCCGAAATTCCGACACCTGGACGCTGGATGTTTGGTCATCCAGAGGAAGTGATCCAAGGTGGCAAAGCGGAAGAACTACCCCGAAGAGTTCAAGCGGGACGCGGTGGACCTCGTGCGTTCCTCGCCGGACCGATCCCTCACAGACATCGCCCACGGGCTGGGGATCCATCTGGAGACCCTGCGCAAGTGGGTCCGCGAGGACCGGACCCGTATCCAGGCCGCGGACGGCGGAGGTGACGCCGGCGTGACCCCTGACGAGAAGGAAGAGCTCAAGCGCCTGCGGCGGGAGAACGCCCGGCTGAAGGGGGACAACGAGATCCTCCGGAAGGCCGCCGCCTATTTCGCGCGGGAGACGACACGGTGATCCGCTTCCGTTTCGTCGACGAGCACCGGAACGCCCACAGAGTGAAGCGGATGTGCGACGTTCTCGGCTGGGACCGCTCCGGCTACTACACCTGGCACCAGAACAAGGAGGCACGGCAGGAGAAGGCCGATGAGGAAGAGGGCCTGGCCCGCCGCATCCGGGAGATCCACACCGATTCCCGGGGATCCTACGGGGCCCTGCGGATCACCCGGAAACTCCGGGACCAGGGGCACGTGGTGAACCGCAAGCGTGTCGCCCGGATCATGCGGGAGCGCGAGATCGCCGGGATAACGCGACGGAAGTCGAGGTCGCTGACGAGGCAGGACCGTACGGCGCCGCCGGCGCCGGATCTGATTCTGCGGGACTTCACCGCGCCGCTGCCGGGTCTGAAATTCGCCGGGGACATCACCTGCCTGCCGACGGCAGAGGGCTGGCTGTATCTGGCGACCGTGATCGACCTGTGCACGCGGGAGGTCGTGGGCTGGTCGATGGCCGATCACATGCGCACGGAACTGGTCGCAGACGCCATCCGGATGGCCCATGCGGGCGGACACACGGCAGGAAACGCGATCTTTCACTCCGATCGCGGATCGCAATACACGTCTCATCAATTCCGTTCCCTGCTGGGCGAGTTGGACATTCGGCAGAGCGCCGGACGCACCGGTTCGTGCTTCGACAACGCCGCCGAGGAGAGCTTCTTCGCCGTCCTGAAAGCAGAGATCGGCACGACCGTCTGGGAGACCCGGATGCAGGCTCG
This sequence comes from Streptomyces sp. NPDC012825, assembly GCF_042900925.1. NCBI lineage: Bacteria > Bacillati > Actinomycetota > Actinomycetes > Kitasatosporales > Streptomycetaceae > Streptomyces > Streptomyces sp. NPDC012825. The sequence goes on from NZ_JBIBBZ010000048.1 coordinate 1,133, forward strand.
GCAGGACGTTTTCCGGTGGATCGCGGAACATTACAACCGGGAGCGGATCCACTCGACCATCGGCTACATCACGCCGTACCAGGCGAGGGTCCGCTGCCATCAACGGCTGGACCTCGCGGCATAAAACGGAAGTGTCGGGACCTGAGGGGTCACTTCACCCGA
>NZ_JBIBBZ010000049.1:0-1164 GCF_042900925.1 Streptomyces sp. NPDC012825
GGCCGTCCGCGCCAGTCGAGGCAGACCACCATGGCGTCGTCGTCGGGGTCGATGACGCCGCGGTGGCCGGCCAGTTCCTGGAGCACGGCGCGGGGGACCTGGGAGGCGGGCAGGAGCCGGGTGCTGGTCAGGGCCCGGGCCAGGGCCCGCTCGCTGTAGCGCTCCCCGGACGGGGAGGCGACGTCGTAGACGCCGTCGCTGACGAAGACGAGGCGGTCGCCCGGCTCGGTCCGCAAGTGCTCGGCAGTGTAGACGGTGTCCTCGAACATGCCGAGGGGGAGCTGGGCGCTCAGCTCGATCTGCTCGGCCCTGCCGCGCCGCACGCGCCACATCTTCGGCGATCCGGCGTCCACGATCTCCGTCGCCCCGCTGTCCAGGTCGAAGCGCAGCAGCAGGACCGCGAGGTGCTGGGCCCCCCGGTGCTGGCCGTAGACCGCCTGGTCGGCGAGGTAGGCCTGGTCGGTCAGGGACAGGCCGGCCCGCCGGGCGTTGCGCAGGGCGTTGACCGCGAGGTTGGTCAGCAGGGCCGCGTCGATCCCCTCGCCCATGCCGTTGGTCACGGTCAGGGTGAGGTCGTGGGTCGACGTCGACCAGTCGAAGTTGTCCCCGTAGATCGCGTAGGCGGGTTCGAGCTGCGCGCCGATGTCGTACTCGGGACGGCTGCACGAGCGCCCGGGGAGGAGCTGCCACTGCATCTCGGCGGCGAGCGTGAGGCGGTCGGCCCGGCGGGCCTGGAGGTAGAGGTCGGTGTCGCGCTCGCCGACGACGATCTCGTGCCCGAGGACCTCGGCGATCTCCGCCAGCTCCCGGGCGGTGGCGGAGTCCTCGCGCCAGTCCGGCAGGCACAGGCTCAGGACCCCGATGCGGTCGCCGCGCACGCTCACCGGCAGGTGCACGGTGACCGGCCCGTCCCCTCCGGCACCCTCGGCGTGGGGCAGCTGCCAGTTGAAGGCCCGGCCCGGGGCGCTGTCGTGGACGGGGACGGCTTCCTTCGTATAGGGGAGTGCCGTGACCGGTTGCAGTATGGTCATCGCGTAGTCGGCCATGAGCAGGGTGACGTCCGCGGCACCGTAGTGCGCGACCAGCCCTTCCTCCAGGGAACGGAGGAGGGCGTCGGGCGTGGCAGAGCGCAGGGCGCGCTCGATCGCGACGAATCTGTCCATT
>NZ_JBIBBZ010000050.1:0-1139 GCF_042900925.1 Streptomyces sp. NPDC012825
TTCGACCTGTATCGGCCTTCCGAGGAGCACGACATGCTCCGGGAGTCGGTGCGTGCGCTGGCGGAGGCGAAGATCGCGCCGTTCGCGGCGGCGGTGGACGAGGAGGGGCGGTTCCCGCAGGAGGCCCTGGACGCCCTGGTCGCCAACGACCTGCACGCGGTGCACGTGCCCGAGGCGTACGGCGGCGCGGGCGCGGACGCGCTGGCGACGGTGATCGTGATCGAGGAGGTGGCCCGGGTGTGCGGGTCGTCCTCGCTGATCCCGGCGGTCAACAAGCTGGGCTCGCTGCCGGTGGTCCTGTCCGGTTCGGAGGAGCTGAAGGCGAAGTTCCTCGGTCCGCTGGCCAAGGGCGACGCGATGTTCTCCTACGCCCTGTCGGAGCCGGACGCGGGTTCGGACGCGGCGGGGATGAAGACCCGCGCGGTGCGCGACGGCGACTTCTGGGTCCTCGACGGCGTCAAGCGCTGGATCACCAACGCCGGGGTCTCGCAGTACTACACGGTGATGGCCGTCACCGACCCCGACAAGCGCTCCAGGGGCATCAGCGCCTTCGTGGTCGACAAGGACGACGAGGGGGTCTCCTTCGGCGCGCCGGAGAAGAAGCTCGGCATCAAGGGCTCACCCACCCGTGAGGTCTACCTCGACAACGTCCGCATCCCCGCGGACCGGATGATCGGGGCGGAGGGCACCGGGTTCGCCACCGCGATGAAGACCCTGGACCACACCCGCATCACGATCGCCGCCCAGGCCCTCGGCATCGCCCAGGGCGCCCTGGACTACGCCAAGGGCTACGTCACCGAGCGCAAGCAGTTCGGCAAGCCCATCGCCGACTTCCAGGGCGTGCAGTTCATGCTCGCCGACATGGCCATGAAGCTCGAGGCCGCCCGCCAGCTCACCTACGCCGCCGCCGCCAGGTCCGAGCGCGTCGACGGTGACCTGACCTTCTTCGGCGCCGCCGCCAAGTGCTTCGCCTCCGACGTCGCCATGGAGGTCACCACCGACGCCGTCCAGCTCCTGGGCGGCTACGGCTACACCCGCGACTACCCCGTCGAACGTATGATGCGCGACGCCAAGATCACCCAGATCTACGAAGGCACCAACCAGATCCAGCGCATCGTCATGGCCCGCAACCTCCCGTA
>NZ_JBIBBZ010000051.1:0-1049 GCF_042900925.1 Streptomyces sp. NPDC012825
CCTACACCCTTACCCCGGGACAACCACCGCCCGGGCTGGACTACCTTCCTGCGTCACCCCATCGCTTACCTACTACCACCTTGGTTCGCCGGCTCCACCACTTTCCTTTCCCCGAAGGGTCCGGAACGGCTTCACGGGCTTAGCATTAATGGGCTCGATATTGGGCGTTTCAAAGCGGGTACCGGAATATCAACCGGTTGTCCATCGACTACGCCTGTCGGCCTCGCCTTAGGTCCCGACTTACCCTGGGCAGATCAGCTTGACCCAGGAACCCTTAGTCAATCGGCGCACACGTTTCTCACGTGTGTATCGCTACTCATGCCTGCATTCTCACTCGTGAACCGTCCACAACTCGCTTCCGCGGCTGCTTCACCCGGCACACGACGCTCCCCTACCCATCACAGCCTCCGTTGGGAGTATGTGCTGCAATGACACGACTTCGGCGGTACGCTTGAGCCCCGCTACATTGTCGGCGCGGAATCACTTGACCAGTGAGCTATTACGCACTCTTTCAAGGGTGGCTGCTTCTAAGCCAACCTCCTGGTTGTCTCTGCGACTCCACATCCTTTCCCACTTAGCGTACGCTTAGGGGCCTTAGTCGATGCTCTGGGCTGTTTCCCTCTCGACCATGGAGCTTATCCCCCACAGTCTCACTGCCGTGCTCTCACTTACCGGCATTCGGAGTTTGGCTAAGGTCAGTAACCCGGTAGGGCCCATCGCCTATCCAGTGCTCTACCTCCGGCAAGAAACACACGACGCTGCACCTAAATGCATTTCGGGGAGAACCAGCTATCACGGAGTTTGATTGGCCTTTCACCCCTAACCACAGGTCATCCCCCAGGTTTTCAACCCTGGTGGGTTCGGTCCTCCACGAAGTCTTACCTCCGCTTCAACCTGCCCATGGCTAGATCACTCCGCTTCGGGTCTTGAGCGTGCTACTAAAAGCGCCCTGTTCGGACTCGCTTTCGCTACGGCTTCCCCACACGGGTTAACCTCGCAACACACCGCAAACTCGCAGGCTCATTCTTCAAAAGGCACGCAGTCACGAG